>DASZQK010000009.1:0-13769 GCA_035549695.1 Caulobacterales bacterium
GTGACAGCGGCGTGCCGATGCGCATTTGGGCAATCAAGCCTTCATTTGAGGGAAACACGATCCTATCTAAACCTTACATCGCCAAGGGCGGGGTTCAAGTTATGGACGAGAATGAGTTCTTGCGATTGCTCAAGGAACGCAACGAAGCCGAACAACGTGATCGTCCGTTCTATGCGTCCTTTTTTGCAAAGCCGTTGGACGGAGACTGCCAGCGCAACGAACGATACGTGCTGGAGCGATGGCTTGAAGCCGATCCGGGGCACGGGTTGTCGAATTTCGCCCCGGGGGCCGACCCAAAGAAAGCTCCAGACTTCACAGCCTTGAGGGCCGGACTCGAGGTGGGCGTCGAGGTGACGGAACTGGTCGACGAGGCCGCGCTGAGTTGTGCCCAATCAGGTCTAAGCATCGCCGACGATGTCTTAATCTGGGACAGGCAGAAATTCTTCGATCGGTTGCTGGCGCGGATCAACGATAAGCAACTGAAGTACGCTAGGAACAGCGTCTTCATCGACAGTCTGCTCGTTCACTCAGATGATTGGCTGTCGGCTTGCGCAATCGAGGAATGGCTACCGCAACTATCGCGGCCCACAACACCAAATATAGAGCGCGCTTGGCTGCTCCTGACTTACGACGATCGTTCGCCGCTGTGCGGTTGGGCGGTGTTTCGAGTGTTTTAGTTCTCGTCTCCGACCAACGAGCTTGTTCTTCGTGATCCAGCCATCTCAGTCATTCCAGACGGCCGGAGGCCGTCGTGGAATCCAGAGCCGCGCACGCAGTCCTACCATCCTTGGATTCCACGACGCGCGTGCCGCACGTCTGGAATGACTGAAAATAAGCGCCACCTCACACTCAGTCATTCCGGACGCGCGGAGCGCGATCCGGAATCCAGGAGCAACACCCTGCGCTCTACGATCCCTGGATTCCACGACGCGCTTTGCGCGTCTGGAATGACTGAAATCGGCGGCGCTTCGCGATCCCGGATCGCGCTTAGCGCGTCCGGGATGACGGCTTCGCCGTCAATTCTTATCGTGATCCACCAGCTTGTTCTTGGTGATCCAGGGCATCATGCCGCGAAGTTGTTTGCCGACGTCTTCGATCGGATGCTCCGCCGTCATGCGGCGGCGAGCTTTGAAGCTGGGTTGGCCGACCTTGTTTTCCAGCATCCAGTCGCGGGCGAAGCGGCCGGACTGGATGTCTTCGAGCACGCGCTTCATTTCGGCCTTCGTCTCCGCCGTGACGATGCGCGGGCCGGTGACGTATTCGCCGTATTCGGCGGTGTTGGAGATCGAGTAATTCATGTTGGCGATGCCGCCCTCATAGATGAGGTCGACGATCAGCTTCACTTCGTGCAGGCATTCGAAATACGCCATCTCCGGCGCGTAGCCCGCTTCCGTCAGCGTCTCAAAGCCGGCGCGGATGAGTTCAACGAGGCCGCCGCACAGCACGACTTGTTCGCCGAACAGATCGGTCTCGCACTCTTCGCGGAAATTGGTTTCGATGACGCCGGAGCGGCCACCACCGATGGCTGAGGCGTAGGAGAGCGCCAGCTCGAGCGCATTGCCGCTCGGGTTCTGATGCACGGCGACGAGGCACGGCACGCCGCCGCCCTTCAGATACTCCCCGCGCACGGTGTGGCCCGGGCCCTTCGGGGCGACCATGCCGACATCGACGTCCTTGGGCGCTTCGATTAGCTTGAAGTGCACGTTGAAGCCGTGCCCGAACAAGAGCGTCTTGCCGGCCTTCATGTGCGGGGCGATTTCGGCGGCGTAGATTTCGGCCTGCACTTCGTCGGGCGCCAAGACCATCAGCACGTCGGCGTCCTTGGCGGCTTCGGCGACCGAGACGACCGCGAGCTTTTCCGCCTTCGCCTTCTTGGCCGAAGCCGAACCGGCGCGCAGCGCCACCATCACGTCCTTTACGCCTGAGTCCCGGAGGTTCAGCGCATGCGCGTGGCCCTGGCTGCCATAGCCGACAATGCCCACCTTCTTGCCTTGGATGAGGGCGAGGTCGGCGTCGCGATCGTAATAGACACGCATAATCTGGCTCGGTGCTCCTGGGCTGACGCATTGCGTCGGATAAGAACGCAAGGCGTTCCCGGGGCTTGATAGCCCCCCTTTCCGCTATGGCAAGCGTTCGCGCCTGCGAAAAACGCTTTCGTGCTTCCCCGGCGCGACGAGCGGATTTAGCTTCGCCCCGGAACGTCGCGGCCAATGGCCGCCTGGGAGGGTTTGATGCGGTTCGACGTGATCTTCATCGTGGTGGCGGTGCTCTGTCTGCTGATTGGGGAAGGTTTTGGCTTCTGGATGAGCAGCAACGAGCAGCTTTTCGTCTTCGCTCCCGTGCACGCCCACCTCAATCTCGCCGGCTGGGTGACGCTGTCGATCTACGGTCTGGCGCATCGGGCCTATCCCGTGCTCGCGAGCGCCAAGCTGGCGCCTTTCCAGGCGGGGCTTGCGATCCTTGGCGCGCTGGTGATGCCCTACGGCATTTGGGTGGTTCTGCACGGCGGCGGCGAAGGCATCGTCATTCCCGGGGCGCTGATGGTGGCGTTGGGCACGCTGTTGTTCGCGATCATGTTCGTCGGCAAGGTGGCGCTGGCGAAGGCGTCCATGGCGGCGGCGTCCGCATGACGCCCGCGGACGTCATCGGCTTCTGGGTCGAGGCCGGGCGCCCGCGCTGGTTCGGCCGCGATTCCGATTTCGACGAAGAAGTGCAGGAAAAGTTCGAACCGACACACCATGCCGCCGCACGGGGCGAGCTGGATTATTGGGAAGGCAGCGCCGACGGCGCGCTCGCCTTGCTTCTGCTGCTCGACCAATTCCCGCGCAACATGTTCCGCGGCTCGGCGCATGCCTACGCCACCGACCCGCTGGCGCGCCGCGTGGCGGAACATGCGGTGGCGCGGGGCTTCGACCGCGTGGTCGCCGAAGAACTGCGCCCGTTCTTCTACCTGCCGTTCGAGCATTCGGAGGACAGCGACGACCAGGCGCGCGCCATCGAGCTCTGCGAAAGCATGGGCGACCCCGAATATGTGAAGTGGGCGCTGCTGCACGCCGACATTATCGCCCGCTTCGGCCGCTTCCCGCACCGCAACGCGTGCCTGGGCCGGGCGACGACGGCGGCGGAAGCGGCGTTTCTGGAAAGCGGCGGGTTCGCGGGCTAGCGCGACAAACTTCAGTTCATTCCGGAGACGCGCGGGGCGCCGTGCTCAGTGGCGCGCGGGGGGCGGCGACGGCGGCGCGTCGCGCAGGGCGGCGTCAAAGGCGAAGCGCCAATTGCCCTCGAAATCGCGCTTCCACATCGTCACGTAGCGGCCGCGGCGTTGGGCGCCGTCGGGCGCGGTGTAGGTGGAGTCGCCGGTGGTCCAGCCGATGTCGCCGCGCGCGGAGACGCGCCCGATCGTCGGCGCCCATTCGAGCTTGGCGCCCTGCGGCCAACCGACGAATTGGCGCTGTACGACGTTCTCGCCCGTGACCGGACCGTCGGGGCTCATCATGATGGCGTCGGAGGCAGCGTAGTGTTCGAACGCCGCCGGCGCGCCTTCGCGCTGAGCCATGGCGTTGAAGTCGCGGTCGGCGGCGAGCAATTCCTCCTGCGCCGCGGCGGCCAGTTCTTCCTCGTTGCGCGAGCCGGCGATGGCCGAGAGCCGGCCCGCCAGGCGCCCCACCGGATCGTCGGGCGACACGCACATGCGCGAGGAGCTGGTCGCGCGCCCGCCGAGCGAGACTTCGACAAAGGCTTGCTCGCCGCTCGGGCAGGCCTGCGACACCGACGAGCCGAGCGAAGCCGCGACGCCCATGGCGGTGCGAATGAGCCCGGCCAATTCCGTGCGCACGGCGGCGCTGGGATGCGAGACCGTCGGCGTGTCCGGTCCCCAAAGCCACCAGCCGGTGGCGGGATGGCCGGTGAACCGGCGAAGCGAAATGGTCGCTTCGTTTCCGTGCGCCTCGTAACGGATGACGCGCGCGACGCCGCCCTGATTGGGCGCGAGCGTGACCCGCGCGGCGAGATCGACGCCGGCCTCGTTGAGCGTGAGGCGCCCGCCGGTTGTCGGCGTAAGGTCCGCGGCCAACAAGGGTTGCGCCCAGGCGGGACCGCGCAAGCTCAGGTTCTGCGCTTCGACGACACCCGCACTCAGCGCCAACGCCAGCGCCAACACAATCCCCCGCTTCATGTCCCCTCCTCGGCTTCGCGAACGTCTTTTCACACGCCTACGCGCGCGCGAAAACCTCGCGCCGCATAAACTCCCGCTCAACCGTCGCACGATACCTTGTCTGCAGGAGGCGCTGATGCAGCCCCTGCTTTGGACATTGTTCGCGCCGTTCGGACGCGCCGATCGCAGCTTGTTCGTCACGGGCTGCGGCGCGCTGATCGTCGTTTCGGTCGTGGCGACGGTGTTATCGCATACTCTCGATCAAGTGTACGGTTCGCTACGTTTTCCGCTGCTGATCGCGCCGATCCTGCTCGTCGCCTGGTGCGGCTTCTGTCTGTTGTCGAACCGGCTGCATGATCTGGGACAAAGCGGGCTCTGGGCGCTGGGACCGGTCGTGCTGGCGGGCGCCTACAGCGCCGCCACCGTGGCGGGCGAACACGTGACGCTCGGCATGCTGGTGTTTCTGTTCATTTCCGCGGCGGTTGTCGCGGCGGTCTATATCGCCTTCGCGATCGCGCTCTTGTTCTTTCCCGGAGACCCGGGCCCCAACCGCTTCGGCGCACGCTCGGCTACGAACGCGTGACTGCTTCCGGGCCGCGATGGATGGACAAGACGCCGGTGCGGCTGACCTCCACGAGCCCCAACGGGCGCATCAATTCAAGGAAGCCGTCGATCTTGGCGCTGGCGCCGGTGAGTTCGAAAATGAAGCTCTCGAGCGTGGTGTCGATCACTTTGGCGCGGAAGATGTCGGCGAGCCGCAGCGCCTCGATCCGATCGGCGCCGGTGCCGCGCACTTTGATGAGCGCCAGTTCGCGCTGAACGCCGGCGGGATCGAGCGTCACGTCGATCACCTGATTGACCGAGACGATGCGTTCGAGCTGCGCCTTGATCTGGTCGATGATGATCGGCTGGCCGGACGTGACGATTGTGATGCGCGAGGTGTGCGCGGCCCGATCCGTTTCCGCGACCGTGAGGCTTTCGATGTTGTAGCCGCGCGCGGAAAAGAGGCCGACGACGCGCGCCAGCACGCCGGGCTCGTTCTCGACGATGACGGCCAGGGTGCGGGATTCGACGGCTTGGTCGGTGCGGGGCGGCATCAGGCGCTTGTAGCGAAAGCTTCACCGCCGGGGAAGCGCCGGCGCGGCCGCCTATCTCGCCTCCGGCCGTCCGCCGGGGACCCAGCGCGCGGTGCCGGCGACGCGGTCGATTTCCTGTTCGATCTCCGTCACCGCATGCGGCATGCCGACATGTTCGCCGGCGTAATCGAGAACCGCTTTGCGGCGGTCGCCCTGGACCACGGTGATGCGCGCGCTCGGCAGGTCGGTGACCTGCGCTTCGTAACGGTCCTTCAGATTGAAGAAGTCGGCGCGGCGGATCAACTCGACGAGGTGCGCGACGTCTTCGGGCGAGGCCGTCGCGTGCTGCTCGCCGGTGACGCGGACGAAGCGGCGCCCGTTATAGGTCACCGCGCCATCGCCGGTGATCGTGACGGCATAGTCCGGGCAGAAGCCGAAGCACGGCGTGCGCTCCAGCGTGATGGAGATGGGTTCGCGCGGCGCAGGCGTTCCCGCCACGGTCGCGCTGCAGGCCGCGGCCAGGGCCAGCAGCAGCGCGCTCAATATCGCCTTCACATGAACCTCCATCCTTGAACCACCCTGCTCTCGCGGATCGCAAAGGGCAAAGCCGCGCCCGCGGTCACATGCCGGCCATCACGAAAAAGAGATCGCGGGCCCGGCAAGACCGCGCGCGGGTTTGCGTCTAACATGCCGCCGCGATGACAGGGAGGACGAGGATGGCGAAGCTCAATCTCCTTTTGGCGGGCGCTGTCGCGGCATGCCTTGCCACGACGGCGCTGGCGGCCTCGCCTGGAGGCGGCGGCGCGGGCATGAGCCCCTCCGCGCCGAGCACCTCGGCGCCGCACATCGATCCGCAGCAGGCCTATCAGCAAGGCGTCGCCGCGCTCGCCGCGCACGACTATCACACCGCCATCACGCTGCTGCGCCAAGTGGTGCAGGCGAGCCCGCACGACGGCGTCGCCAACTACGCGCTCGGCCTCGCCTATGTCGGCAACAACGAACCGCGCGAAGCGCGCCGCCCGCTCGAACGGGCCGTTCGCACACAGGAAGCGCCGCCGGACGCACGCTTGCAGCTCGGGCTCGTCTACATTCAGCTCAACGACCGCGACAAAGCGATTGAGCAGCAGACCGCGCTGGCGGACGCGCTGGCGCATTGCGATGCAGCCTGCGGCGACGCGCGGCGCGGCGAATTGCAGGCGGCGTCGGATGCGCTGACCGCGGCGCTCAATCCGCAGACGCCGGCGGCCGAACCGCCGCACAGCTGGAATTTCCCGACCGAACGCGAAGGGCGCCTCGCCTACGCCGCCGCCGTCGGCCTCATCAACACCGAGCGCTACGGCGAAGCGCTGACCCAACTGGCGCGCGCCGACCTCGCGCTCGGACCGCACCCGGACATCTACACCTATATGGGCTTCGCCAATCGCAAACTGCACGCCTACGCGAGCGCGGTCGGCTATTACGGCGCCGCGCTGCATCTCGACCGCGACCACCTCGGCGCGACGGAATATCTGGGCGAACTCTATTTAGAGATCGGCCAGCGCGCCAAGGCCGAGCGCCAACTGGCGCGGCTCGACGAATTGTGCCCTTACGGCTGCGCCGAGCACGAGGAATTGCAGCGCTGGATTCAGGTGGCGAGCAATTAGGCTCAGGCGCGGCCCGCCGGCGCGCGCGCCCGGCATGAGCGTTGCGCTGCTGGGTGTCTTCTTCCTGCTCGCGCTCAATGCCGGCGACGCGCCCTTGCTTCGCGCGGCGGCGTGGACGCAAGCCGGGCCCGAGCTTGCGCACGCGCTGACGCACGCGCCGCCGGAATGTTATCGGCCCGCTCGCGAGGACGCGCAGCGCGCGCGCGAAGAAATCGGCCGCGCCTTGTTTCGCTCGCCCGTGCTGCTGGGCGGGCCGGCGGCGCGCGAAGCGCTGAGCTGCGAAAGCTGTCACGCCAACGGGCGCGCCAACGCGCATTTCTTCCTGCAAGCGCTCACGGACAGGCCGGGCGCGGCGGACGTGACCTCGGAATGGTCCAGCAGGACGCGCGGCGATGGCGTGATGAACCCGCGTCCCATTCCCGATCTGGCGGGCGTCGCCGGTAAAGCAAGCTTCGGCTTCGAACACGTGGCCTCACTCGACGCATTCGTGCGCGGCGTGATCGTTGAAGAGTTTCAGGGCCAGGCGCCTCCCGACCAAGCCTTCGCCAGCCTCATCGCCTATCTGCGCGCGCTTGACGCGAGCGCCTGCCCGAGCGGGGGCGAAACCGCGATCACGCTTTCGGGCCAGAGCGAGGACGTGCTGCGCGCCGTCGCAGCGCTGGGCGACGCCGACGCGCCGACGCAGCGCCCGCTCCGGCTCGCCGCGCGCGCCGCGATCGCGCGCATCGCCGAGCGTCTCCCCGCGGCGGCGTTCGCGCGGGACCGCGCCGCGCTCGAAGCGCTCGCGCGCGAGCTGGAGGCCGGCCCGGCGGCGAATTGGAACGAGCGTTTCGCCGCCAGGATCCGGCTCATCGCGCCGCGGGAAGGCGAAACGTATTACAACGAAGCCATTCTCGCGGCCGCGCTCTCCTCGTAACAAAAGCGTCGCGCGAGTGTCGCAGAAGCGTGCCATTGAGCCATCGCTTTGCGGGAGGCAGCCGATGGTTCGCTATCAAGTGCGCATGCTGGATTCGATGACCGGCGCGGAAGGCGCGTACATGTTCGAGCACCGCGAGGATTTGATGAAGCGCCCGGCGGACGATGTCGTGGCCGCCTTCTTCGATTACGCGGACCGGGAAATCTTTGAGCGCGGGCATGTCGCCTACGAGCTGAACGGCGCCATCAAGAACAAGAAGCTTGGCACGGTGGTCGCGATCGGCTCGATGCATATGCAGGGCGACAAGGAAGACGACGAAAACCCGTTCACGATTTTCATTTCGCGGGCCTAGCCGAACCTTCCGCGCTCAGGTGGCGCTGGGCGGCGCGTCCGGCGGACCGCCCGCCGCCTTGTTGCCCCTGAAGAACCGCATGATCGCCCCGCCGAGCCCCGCGAGGCCGGCCAGGATCACGACGATGAACTTCTTCGCGAACAGCAGGATGAGCGCGATGAGGCCGGTCTTTTGCGCCACCGCCACAGCCGCGCCGCCGGCGATCAGGCCCGCGATGCCATAGGCCGCGCGCTGGTCGACGCCCTCCTGGTAATCCGCGTAGCGATTGTTGGGCGTAAATTCGGGGATCGCCATCACCGAGGGCGCGACCGATTTGATCTGCTGCAATTCGTCCATGCCGGCGACGAAATTCACGCTCAGCACGCCGTTCCGCCCCAGCACGCGGATATTGTAGTTGAGCGTGTGCACGTCGCTGTCCGACGTCGTCAGCTCCTTGGCCCAATAGACCTTGTGCGCCTGGGCGTCGTAATGCGGCGGCTCGGCCCAGCCGACCAGGTGCATCGCTGGAAAGCCGTGCTGCTGGAGTTCGGCATTGTGGTCTTCGGTCTGCTGCTGCATCTGATGCAGCAGATCGGCGTAATTGGTCGAAGCGGCGTCGGTGTCGGACACATAGCCCTCGGGACTGTATTCGACGACAGCGCCCCACGAACCGAGCATCGGATTGGCGCCGTCTTCGAACAGCATGCCTTCGATGCCGTTGGCGGCTTCGGGCGGGTTCTGCCACACGTCCACGATCACGCGCCGCGCATCCTCAGCCCCCAGGAAATAGTGAGACGCCGGCACGTGCAGGATCACCTTGCCTTCGGCGATCAGCACCGACCCGGTTTGCCGATGCAGCGAGTCATAAAATTCTTGCGCTTGGCGGCGGAGTTCGGCCTCGGCGGCGGCTTGGGTCGCGGGATCGGGGGCCGCGGGCGCCGATGTTACGGGCGTTCCCGTGTCGGCGGGCGCCGTGGTTTCCTGCGCCATCGCGCCGAAACTCGCCGCGCAGCCGAGCGCGACCATCACCGCAAAAATCCGCATGACCTTCTCCCCTCGCCGGGCAGTTCAATCATACGCCGCGAAAAGCGCAAGCCTTGCGCGGACGCTACTTGCCCGCGGCGCGCGCCACGTTGCGCGCCCAGCCATCGTCGCCGTTCTGCTTCAGCACGCCGGGATAGAGATCCTCCAAAGCCTGCGCCAGTTTCAGGCTGTCGGCGAAACTCTCGTCCTTCGCCGCGGACGTCGCCAAGCCCAGGCGGCGCAGTTCCTCGTGCCGGCGCCGCGGATCGAGATAGTTCTGCAGTTCGGAAACAAACTCGCGGCGGCATTCAATGAAGAATTGCACTTCGCTTGCGTCCTCCTCGTCTTCGGCCTTCATCTGATCGAGCGCGTGCCAGCAGAAGACGAGCGGGTTGAGCACGTAGGGACGTCCGCCGCGAAAGGCGCGCGAAACGCCGTCGCCGCGCCCGCCCTTGCGCAAATTGTTGGGAAAGAACAGCCGGCCCTTGTCGACCAGCCCGGAAATTTCGCTGAGCGTCACCGTGCGATGGCGCTCGAACTCGTCCGCGGGAATTTTGCCGTAGCTCCTGGTCAGCCAGGAAGCGCGCGTAAACGCCTGGATGCATTCCGAGCCCCAGGCCATCACGTCGCTATCCATCTGCGCCTTGAGCGCCTCGGTCTGCAGCGCCGTCTGCCGGCTCACCACCACCCAGTTGAACAGAAACGAGGCGACCGCGACCACGGCCGACGCCGCCGCCACCCACTCGTTGAAACCCCAGCCCTGCATGCGCCTTACCCCCGCTCGGAAGATTAGCGCGGTTTCGGGCTCAGACCAAAATCTTCCCCTCTTCGTCGATCTCGTCGCCGGTGAAGCTTTCGGCGAGGATCATCTCGTTGTGGGCCTTGCCTGACGGGATCATGGGAAAGCAATTTTCTTCCTTGGCCACGCGGCAATCGAAGATCACCGGACGTTTCACCGCAATCATCTCGGCGATCTTGTCGTCAAGTTCGTCCGGGCTCTCGGCGCGCAAGCCGACGCAGCCATAGGCCTCGGCCAGCTTCACGAAATCCGGCAGCGCGTCGGAATAGGAGTGCGAATAGCGCTCGCCGTGCAGCAGCTGCTGCCATTGGCGCACCATGCCCATCCATTCGTTGTTCAGGATGAACACCTTGATCGGCAGCTCGTGCTGAATGGCGGTGGAAATTTCCTGCATCGTCATCTGCACGCTGGCTTCGCCGGCAATGTCGATGACGAGCGCGTCCGGATGCGCGGCCTGCACGCCGACGGCGGCGGGAAGCCCGTAGCCCATCGTCCCCAGACCGCCCGAGGTCATCCACCGGTTCGGTTCTTCGAAATGGAAGTATTGCGCGGCCCACATCTGGTGCTGGCCGACTTCGGTGGTGATGTAGACGTCGCGATGCTTCACCGTTTCGTACAGACGCTCGATGGCGTATTGCGGCTTGATGATTTTGCCGTCCGGCTTGTAGGCGAAGCAGCGCCGCTTGCGCCAGGTTTCGATTTCACCCCACCAGGCGCGCAGGGCTTGCGGATCGGCCTTGGCGTTGCGCTTCTTCCAGCCGTCGAGCAGGGCCTCCATAGCCGCGCCGGCGTCGGCGATGATTCCAATATCGACGAGAACGTTCTTGTTGATGGAGCTCGGATCGATGTCGATGTGGATCTTCTTCGAGTTCGGCGCGAACGCATCGAGCCGGCCGGTGACGCGATCGTCGAAGCGCGCGCCGATGGTGATCATCACGTCGCAATCGTGCATGGCGTGATTGGCTTCCCATGAGCCGTGCATGCCGACCATGCCCAGCCATTTGGGATCGCTGGCGGCGAACGCGCCGAGCCCCATCAGCGTGGAGGTGATCGGAAAACCGGTCTCCGTCACCAGCGCGCGCAGCGCCGAGCTGGCGTGCGCGCCGGAATTGATGACGCCCCCGCCCGTGTAGAACAGCGGCCGCTTGGCGTTCGCCATCAATTCGAGCGCGGCGGCGATCTTCGCTTCGTCCGGCGCTTTGCCATGGAGACGCGGGCGCGGTTTCGCGGCCGCGTGCGGGCCGACATAGGTTCCCTTGGCGAACTGGATGTCCTTCGGAATGTCGACGACGACCGGTCCGGGGCGGCCGCTCTTGGCCACGTCGAACGCTTCATGGATGACGCGCGCGAGATCGTTCACGTCCTTGACCAGCCAATTGTGTTTGGTGCAGGCGCGGGTGACGCCGACGGTGTCGCATTCCTGGAAAGCGTCGGAGCCGATGAGATGGGTCGGCACCTGGCCGGTCAGCACGACGATGGGAATGGAATCCAAGAGCGCATCGGCGAGCGGCGTCACGGTGTTGGTGGCGCCGGGGCCGGACGTCACCAGCGCGACGCCGACTTTCCCGGTCGAACGCGCATAGCCTTCCGCGGCATGTCCCGCGCCCTGCTCGTGACGCACGAGGATGTGGCGCAGGCCCTCGCTCGAATAGAGCGCGTCATAGATCGGCAGCACCGCCCCGCCCGGATATCCGAAGATGACGTCGACGCCCTGATCCTTCAGCGCGCGCACGACCATCTCCGCGCCGGTCATCTGTTCGGGCTCGGCGCTGCGGGCGGTGTCTCGTTTGGCGGCCATGGGACGGGTCCGTACTCCAGCTTCGCGACAATGAAAGAACGGCCCTTGGCCGCTGCTTCAAAGAAAAAGGGGCCTTGCGGCCCCTGGGGTTCGTGCGCAACGCCTCTGCTCCGGGGGGTTAGCCGGAAGCAGGCCGCGCGACGCCTACGAGGATGATTGAGGTTCTTTGCATGGGCGTTTCAACTCACCTAGCGCGAGCAGATTAATTTACCCGCAACGCCGCGTCAACGGGCGAATTTGGAAAAGATGTTTCCCGGAAACTGAGCCCCGGGGGAACAAATGGTCCGTTCAGCCGCCCAGGACGGCGGCGAGACGCGCATCCGCGCCGCCGGGCCCGATCCGCGTCCAATCCGGCATCTGGTGCGCCATCCAGGTGAATTGGCGCTTGGCGTAGCGGCGCGTGTCGCGCTTGGCGATCCCGATCGCCTCCTCGAGGCTCATCTCGGCGCGCAGATACGCCATCAGCGCCGGCACGCCGTGCGCTTTCATCGCCGGCAGCGCGGGGTCGAGCCCGCGCGCGGCGAGCGCCCGCACTTCTTCCAGCGCGCCGGCGTTCAACATGAGGTCGAAGCGCGCCTCGATCGCGTCATAAAGCGCCGCGCGCTGCGGCCACAGCGCAAAGCCGCGCCAGTCGGCGAGCGCGGGATCGGCCCGGCGCTGCAAATCCGAAAGCCGCGCGCCGCCCTGCGCCACCTCGAGCGCGCGCAACACGCGCGGCGCATCGTTTGCGCCGATGCGCGCCGCGGCTTCCGGATCGAGCAAAGCCAAACGTGCGTGCAGCACCGCGGCGCCGGCTTCCGCCAGTTCCGCCGCGAGCCGCGCGCGCACCGCATCGGCGGCCGCCGGCGCCGGCGCGAGCCCTTCGGTCAACGCCTTGAAATACAGCCCCGTGCCCCCCGCGACGACCGGCGTCCTGCCGCGCGCTTCGATGTCCGTGATCGTTCTGACCGCATCGCGAAGCCATCGGCCCGCGGAATAGCGCTCGCCGGCGTCGACATGGCCATAGAGGTGGTGCGGGATCTCCGCCTCGTCCTCGGGGGACGGCCGCGCCGTCAAAATGCGCAGATCGCGATACACCTGCATCGAATCGGCATTGACGATCTCGCCATTCACGCGGCGCGCCAGCGCCAACGCCAAAGCGGACTTGCCGCTGGCCGTCGGCCCCATGATAAGCAGCGCATGCATAGGGATTAGGGGCTCGGGACTAGGGATTAGGATTTGCCGGACATTCGACAGATCGTTCGCATTCCCATCTTCTTCTCCCAATCCCAAGTCCCAAGTCCCTAATTTCCAAATCCCGAGTCCCTATGTCCCACGCTCTCGTTTTCGTCGCGCCGCCGGAGGACAAGCCGGCTTACCGCGAAGCGTTGCTCATGCTGGGGCGCGTGGCGCTGTCGCGCAAGCTGGCGCCGCCCGACGTGCTGTCGGGCTGGGAGGCGGCGCAATGGATCTATCCCGAACTGGACAGCGAACTGCGCCAGGAAGCAGCGGCCGCCGTGGCGGAGCTCCCGGTGGACTGGGCGCTGCTGCCGCAGGACACGCGCCGCAAGAGGCTCCTGGTGGCGGATATGGATTCCACCATCATCAACGTCGAATGTCTCGATGAACTGGCGGACTTCGCCGGGCTCAAGGCGGAAATCTCCGCCATCACCGAGCGCGCCATGCGGGGTGAACTGGCGTTCGAACCGGCTTTGATCGAACGCGTCTCGAAGCTCAAGGGGCTCGCCCTCGACGCGCTGCAGCGCTGCTATGACGAACGCGTGCGGCTCAATCCCGGCGCGCTGAGCCTTGTGCGCACGATGTCGGAGCACGGCGCGCGCTGCGTGCTGGTCTCGGGCGGCTTCACCTTTTTCACCTCTCGCGTCGCCGAGCTTGCGGGTTTTCACGCCAACCGCGCCAATGTGCTCTTGGATGACGGCAAGACGCTGACCGGCGAGGTGCGAAAGCCGATCCTTGGACGCGCCGCGAAACTCGAAGCGCTTGAGCAGGAAAGCGCCGCGCTCGCCGTGACGCCGGCCGAGGCGCTGGCC
>DASZQK010000010.1:0-64218 GCA_035549695.1 Caulobacterales bacterium
GTGCGCGGCGAAATCCTTCTGCTGAAGGAAACGCTCAACACCATGGTCGACCAGTTGAACGCCTTCGCCGGCGAAGTGACACGCGTGGCGCGCGAAGTCGGCACCGACGGGCGCCTGGGCGGCCAGGCCGTGGTGCCGGGCGTCGGCGGCACGTGGAAAGACTTGACCGACAACGTCAACCTGCTCGCGGCGAACCTCACCACGCAAGTGCGCAACATCGCCGAAGTCACGACCGCCGTCGCCCGCGGCGACCTAAGCCGCAAGATCACCGTCGACGTGAAGGGCGAAATCCTCGAACTGAAGAACACCATCAACACGATGGTCGATCAGCTCAACGCCTTCGCTTCGGAAGTGACGCGGGTCGCGCGGGAAGTCGGCACCGAAGGCAAGCTCGGCGGCCAGGCCGCGGTCCCCGGCGTCGCCGGCACATGGAAGGACTTGACCGACACGGTCAACGTCATGGCCGCCAATCTCACCGAACAGGTGCGCGGCATCGTCAAGGTCGTCACTGCGGTCGCCGACGGCGACCTCAATCAGAATCTGACGGTGAAGTCGAAAGGCGAAGTGGCCGCGCTCGCCGACACCATCAACAATATGACGCGCACGCTGGCGACCTTCGCCGACCAGGTGACCACCGTCGCCCGCGAAGTCGGCGTCGAGGGCAGGCTCGGCGGCCAAGCCAACGTGCCCGGCGCGGCCGGCACATGGAAGGACCTGACCGGCAACGTCAATCTGCTGGCCGCCAACCTCACCACGCAGGTGCGCGCGATCGCCGAGGTGGCGACAGCGGTCACCAAGGGCGATCTCACGCGCTCCATTCAGGTCGATGCGCGCGGCGAAGTCGCCGAACTCAAAGACAACATCAACACCATGATCGAGAATCTGCGGCAGACCACCGACCGCAACACGGAGCAGGACTGGCTCAAGACCAATCTCGCCAAATTCACCAACATGCTGCAGGGCCAGCGCGACCTGGCTTCAGTGGGGCGCCTGTTGCTCTCCGAACTCGCCCCGCTGGTGGATGCGCACCAGGGCGTCATCTACCAGGTGTCGGCGGCGCCGGAGGCCGATGCGACGCTGCGCCTCCTCTCGGCGTACGCCGATGACGCGGACGCGCCGCACTCGCCGCGCCTCAGGATGGGCGAAGGCCTCGTCGGCCAGTGCGCCGCCGACAAACGCCGGCTGATCATCAGCGACATCCCGGAAAACATCGTGCCGATCCGATCGGCGCTGACGCGGACGCAGCCGCGCAACATCATCGTGCTTCCGGTGCTGTTCGAGGGTCAGGTCAAGGCGGTGATCGAGCTCGCCTCGATCGGCGCGTTTACGCAATTGCAGACGACGTTTCTCGAACAGCTCACGGCCTCCATCGGCATCGTCCTCAACTCGATCGAAGCGACGATGCAGACCGAAAGCCTGCTGCAGCAATCGCAACAGCTCGCGGCGGAATTGCAGGCTCAGCAGCGGGAACTGCAACAGACGAACGAACAGCTTGAACAAAAGGCCCAGCAGCTTGCCGAGCGCAACGTCGAAGTCGAGCGCAAGAACAACGAGCTGGAGCAAGCCCGCCGCGCGCTCGAGGAAAAGGCGACGGAGCTGGCGCTCACGTCCAAGTACAAGTCCGAATTCCTCGCCAACATGTCGCATGAATTGCGCACGCCGTTGAACTCGATCCTGATCCTCGGCCAGCAGCTCACGGACAATCCGGACGGCAATCTCACCAACAAACAGGTCGATTTCGCCCGCACCATACATGGCGCCGGCACCGATCTGCTCAATCTCATCAGCGACATTCTCGACCTGTCGAAGATCGAGTCCGGAACGGTCACGGTCGACGCCGAGGAGATCTTCTTCCAAAACCTGGTCGATCGCGTTGCGCTGCCGTTCCGCCACGAAGCCGAAAACAAGCAATTGGCGTTTGAGGTGAGCATCGATTCCAGCGTCGGCCGCAGCCTCACCACCGATTCCAAGCGCTTGCAGCAGGTGCTCAAGAACCTGCTCTCCAACGCCTTCAAATTCACTGAATCCGGCGGCGTCGGATTCAAGGTGTTCGCCACGCGCGAAGGCTGGTCGCCGGATCATCCCGTGCTCAGCCAGGCGCAGACCGTGGTGGCGTTCGAGGTCGCCGATTCCGGCATCGGCATCCCGCTCGACAAGCAACGCATCATCTTCGAGGCATTCCAGCAGGCCGACGCCTCGACCAGCCGGCGCTACGGCGGAACGGGCCTTGGGCTGGCCATCAGCCGCGAACTTGCGGGCCTGCTTGGCGGAGAGATCCAGTTGCGCTCGACGCCGGGCGAGGGCTCCACGTTCACGCTCTATCTGCCGTTGGCTTACGCCGGATCGGCGTCATCCTTGGCGCGCCCGGCGACATCGCCGAACACCATAGCGCCGGTTGCGTACGTGCCGACCCTGGCCGCAGCGCGTTCGCCGACCATTGAACGCTTCGCCGACGATCGCGACGCCATCGAGGAAGACGATCAAGTGCTGCTGATCGTCGAAGACGATCCCCACTACGCCAGCATCGTCGCCAATCTGGCGCGCGACAGCGGGCTCAAGGTGCTCGTCGCGATGACCGGCGGCGAAGGGTTGGAACTCGCCCGCGAGTTCAAGCCCACGGCCATATCGCTCGACGTGTTCCTGCCGGACATGCTGGGCTGGACTGTGCTCAGCCGGCTGAAACAAGATCCCACGCTCCGCCATATTCCCGTGCAGATGTTGACCCTGGAAGAGGATCGCCAGCACGGCCTCGCCCGCGGCGCCTTCGATTTCATCTCCAAGCCGGCGGCCGCCGAGGAGCTTTCAGGCGCGCTCGGGCGCGTGATCGATTTCTCCAAGGCGCGCAAGCGCCGTCTGCTGGTCGTCGAGGACGATCCCGTCGAGCAGAAATCCATCCGCGAGTTGATCGCGCACGACGATGTCGAAATTACCTCCGCCGCCACGGGCCAGCAGGCCCTCGAAACGCTGCGCGAGGAGAATTGGGATTGCGTCGTGCTTGATCTCAAGCTGCCCGACATGTCCGGCTTCGACGTGCTGGAGAACATGCGCGCGGTGGAGGCTCAGAAGGACGTGCCAGTGGTGGTGTTCACCGGCAAGGAATTGTCCGCCGAGGAAGACGCGCGCCTGCATTCCATGGCGCGCAGCATCGTCGTGAAGGGCGTGGAATCGCCGGAGCGGCTGCTCGACGAAACCGCCCTCTTCCTGCACCGGCTGGTCTCGAACCTGCCGCCTGAGAAACAGCGCATGCTTGAGCGTCTGCACTCCTCCGACGAGGATCTGCTGGGACGCACCGTGCTCCTGGTCGACGACGACGCGCGCAATATCTTTGCATTGTCGAGCCTGCTTGAGCGGCGCGGCATGCGCGTCCTGGCGGCGACGACGGGTCGTGAGGCGATCGAGCTGATCGAATCGACGCCGGAAGTCGCGCTGGTGCTGATGGACATCATGATGCCGGAAATGGACGGATACGAGACGATCCAGATGATCCGCCGGAATCCGGCGCACCGGCGCTTGCCGATCGTCGCACTGACGGCGAAAGCGATGAAAGGCGACCGCGAGAAATGCCTTGAAGCCGGCGCCTCCGACTATCTCGCCAAACCCGTCAACACCGATCAGCTGCTGTCGGCATTGCGCATGTGGCTGCACCGTTGAGCCGAGGGGCCGCCATGCGTCCGGAAGACAAGGCCAACATCCTGCTCGTGGACGATCAGCCGGCGAAGCTGATGAGCTACGAGATCATTCTGGGCGAGCTCAACGAGAACCTGCTGAAGGCCTCTTCGGCGAAGGAGGCCCTGGAAATCCTGCTCAAGAACGACATCGCCGTCATTCTGATCGATGTCTGCATGCCGGAACTCGACGGTTTCGAACTGGCGCAGATGATCCGCGAGCATCCCCGCTTCCAGCAGACAGCGATCATCTTCATCTCCGCCATCCACCTGACCGAGATCGACAGCCTCAAGGGCTATGAGATGGGCGGGGTCGATTATGTGCCGGTCCCCGTCGTGCCCGGCATCCTGCGCGCCAAGGTGCGCGTGTTCGTCGATCTGTTCAGAAAGACGCGCCAGCTCGAACGCCTCAACAACGAACTCGAAGGCCGCGTCGCGGCGCGCACGGCCGAGCTGGAAGCCGCCATCGCGCGGCAGGACCTGTTGGCGCGCGAGGTCGATCACCGCGCCAAGAACGCGCTCGCCGTCATTCAATCCATCGTCACGCTGACGCGCGCCGAGACCAGCACCGACTTCGCCCAGGCCGTTCACGGGCGCATCCATGCCATGGCGCGCGCTCACTCTTTGCTGGCGCAATCGCGCTGGGACGGCGCCGACTTCACGCGGCTGATCAATGAGGAGCTTGAGCCCTACGCCGCTATCGACCGCCTGCGCGTTTCCGGCCCGGTCGTCCTGATCAAACCGATGGTGGCGCAGAACATCGCTCTCGCCATCCACGAATTGGCGACCAATGCGGCCAAATATGGAGCGCTCTCGGCGCCGGACGGCAGGGTGAAGGTCGACTGGGAGCTGGATGGCGACTGCCTCAAGGTGCGCTGGGCCGAAAGCGGCGGGCCGGCGGTGACGAAACCCAGCAAGATCGGCTTCGGCGCCAAGGTGATCCGGGCCGGCGTCACGGCGCAGCTGGGCGGCGAAGTGGACTTCGAGTGGCGCAAGGCGGGCCTCGTCTGCACGATGCTGCTTCCGCGCGAGCACTTCACGCCCGCGCCCTTCTCCGCCAAGGCGGGCGCAACCCGGGAGGAGGCGCCGCCGCCCATGGTCAACGGTCAAAGCATCGCCGGCAAGCGCATCCTGCTGGTCGAAGACGAGCCGCTTGTGGCGATGATGATGGCGCAGATCCTCAACGATCTCGGCGCGCACGTTGTCGGACCCGTCTCGGCCTTGGCCGAGGCGGCGAGCATTTCGCCGGAGAGCATCGACGCCGCCGTCCTCGATGTGAACATCGAGGGAGAATACGTGTATCCGGTGGCCGATCAGCTCGCCGCCTGCGGCGCCCCGTTCGTGTTCGTCACGGGATACGAGGCCGAATCGATCGAGGCCCGCTTCTCCGCCGCCCCCGTGCTGGCGAAGCCGATCGAGCCGCAAACGCTCGCCGACGCGCTCGCCAGCGCGCTCGAGGCCCGCGCGCCCCGCCGAGCCGTCAGCGCTTGACGCAGCGCGGCGCGTATCGCCTCGGCCCGCCTCTGTGCTAGAGGGCTGCCGGGGAGGAAATTCGGATGATGCAGCGGCGGACCCTGTTGCTTGCCGGAGCGGGTGCGATTCTGGCGGCCTGCAGCGCGAGAAGCGCCGCCACGCCCGGCCCGGCCCGGCCCGCCCGGGCCGGGTTTGTCGGTGTCGACGGCCAACGATTCGTGCTGGATGGCGCCCCCTATCGTTATGTCGGCGCGAATATGTGGTACGGTGCCTATCTTGGCGCGGACGCAGGTTTTGGAAATCGCGACCGGTTGCGCCGTGAACTCGACGCGCTGACCGAACTGGGGATCGCCAACATTCGCGTGCTGGCCTCCGGCGAAATCTCGCCGCTGCGCAATTCGCTGAACCCCGCCTTCCGCGACCGCAGCAGCTACAACGATCAACTCCTGACGGGCCTCGACTTCCTGCTGGCGGAAATGGGCCAGCGCAATCTGCGCGCGGTGCTTTACCTCACTAATTTCTGGGAATGGTCCGGCGGGATGGTGACGTATCTCTACTGGACCAATGGCGGCCGCTACATCAACATGAACGACCCGGCGCATCCATGGCCGGAATTTCCAGATTTCTCTGCGCACTTCTATTCATCCGCGGAGGCGAAGGCGCTGTACGACGACTACGTGCGCGCCATCGTCGGACGCGCCAATTCAGTCAACGGCAAAGCCTACAAAGACGATCCGACCATCATGGCGTGGCAGCTCGCGAACGAACCGCGTCCCGGCGGCAGCGAAGCCTTCGGAACCTCCAACCTGCCGGCCTTCTACGCTTGGATCGCGGACACGGCGAAGCTCATCAAGTCGCTCGATCCGGACCACCTGGTGTCGACCGGCAACGAAGGCCTTAAGGGCTGCCTCGAGCAGGCGCAGTGCGTGCTCGCCGCGCATCAGGCGCCGGAGGTCGACTACCTCACCGCGCACATCTGGCCGCAAAATTGGTCCTGGGCCGATCCCAACGCGCTGGAGCGGAGCTATCCTACGGTGGAGACGAACACGCAAGACTACATCAACCAACACGTCGGCTTCGCCCGGCAGCTCAACAAACCCCTGGTGATCGAGGAGTTCGGATTTCCGCGCGACGATCTCTCCTATGCGCCGGGATCGCCCACGACGCTGAAAGACCGCTTCTACGCGCTCATCTATCGCAACGTGATGGAAAGCGCGGAGGGTGATGGGCCGCTCGCGGGTTCCAACTTCTGGGCCTGGGGCGGCGCGGGCCGTGCGCAACATCCCGATCTGCATTGGCGCACCGGCGACCGCTCCTATGTCGGCGATCCGCCGCACGAGCCGCAGGGCTGGTATTCCGTGTTCGACAACGACCGCAGCACGCTGGGCCTCATTCGCGATCACGCCGCTGCGCTGAAGACCATACGCGCCTAGCCTCGCCTCTCCATTTTGTAGGCTTCGCGCCGGAACCAATCGCGCGCGCGTCCGTAGTCCAAACGGCGCGGCGATTTCCGCGCCGCCGCGTGAGAAGATCATGTCGACCCGCCTTGCAGGCCCGTTGCTGGCGGCGGCCGCGATTCTGGCCGCGGCCTTCGCCCCCCGACAAGACAGCCGCGCCGCGTTCACGGTGAGCGCGCCGTCGGCGGTGGTGCGCCAAGGCGACATCAATTCCACTTATATCTCGTACCTCGATGAAAGCCGCCGCTATATCGACGCGCCCGTGACCACGTTCGTGCGCGGCGGCAAGCGCTATTGGATCAACTCGAACGCGTTCGAAACCGCGCTTTATGCGGGCAGCCTTGAACGTCCGTTCCAGCGCCTGCTCTGGTCAAGGCCGACGAGTGAGGTGATCAGCGATCCCGGGCGCGCCGGCGGCGCCTATTGGATCACCAACCTCTACCAAGCCGACAACGGCATTCTCGCCTTCGTCCACACCGAATTTCCACGCGTGGAGGGCCGGCGCTACAAGAGCGGCAGAGGCCGCGTCGGCCTTGCATGGTCGCCCGACGGCGAGCGCTTCACCTATCTCGGCCACATCATCCGGCCGTTCGATGATCCCTCGCCGCGCAACGTGCAAGGCGTGCCCTATCTCATCAAGGACGGCTTCTTTTACATTTACTACAAGGACGCTTGCGAAGGCGGCAACAACGCCGCGGCGCGCGCGCCGGTTCGCGACGTTCTCGCCGCGGCGGCCGCCCGCCGCATCACGGCGTGGCGCAAATATTTCCGCGGCGCTTGGGCTTCTCCCGGCGCGGGCGGCCCCTGCACGGCGATCCGCATCGCCGACGGCATCATCCACACCGACGCCGCCCGAAGCACCGCGACCGGCCAATACTACTTCATCACCAGCCGGACGAACGCGAACGGCCAAGACACCTGGATCAAACTGCACGCCTCAAGCGACGGCGTGACCTGGCGCGAGCTCGGCGTCATTGCCCGCGAGCCTGCCTCACGCGTGCGCGGCGGCTACCAATATGTTTCCATCGTCGATGCAAGCGGGCGCGACAATGCGAGCGTCGGTCGGCAATTCTACGTCTATTCCGCCAAGGACATCACCGCACCGGCCGTCGCCATCTACCGATGGACCGTGGATCTCGGTCCCGATCGTTCGCTGCGCCGCGTTGGCGCGCGCGACGCGGGAACCGCCCTCCGCTAATCCTACGGCATGCGCCTGCCCAGGCGCGCTTCGACAATGTCGTACCATTCCCGCCGCGTCAGCGTGCACTCCGCGGCGGCAAGCGCGTCGCGAAAACGCTCAGGCGTCTTGGTGCCGAGGATGGGCGTGACGCCGGCCGGATGCTGCTGCAGGAAGGCAAGCGCCACCGCCGCGCGCGTAGCGCGATGGCGCGCCGCGATCTCGTCCAGCTTCGCCGTCACGGCGGCGAATTCAGGCGTCGCGTTCTCACCGATGCGCCCGCCGGCCATCGGCGACCACGCCGCGACGGCGTAGCCGTCGCGCATGGCGCCATCGAGCGTTCCATCGAACAGCGGCTCGACGCACGCCGGCGAAAACTCGATCTGGTGCGCCGTCAAAGGCGCCTTCATGTGCGCCTTCAGGGCATCAATCTGCGTCGCGCTGAAATTGGAAACGCCGACCGAAGCGATTTTCCCGGCCGTCGCCAGCGCATCGAGCGTTCCCGCAAGTTCGGCCGGCCCGACCATCAGATCGTGCCGATGAATGTAATAGAGGTCGATGCGCTCCACGCCCAGCCGTCTCAAACTCGCATCGCACGCCGCGTTGATATAGGCCCGCGCCGAATTGTAGGGCGTGCCAAGTTCGACGCCTCCCTTGGTGGCGAGCACGGCGCCCTGAAACAGGCTCGGCGCCCTCGCCCTCACCGCGCCGAGCAAGCTTTCCGATCCGCCAAAACCGCTGGCGCCGCCATAGACATCCGCGGTGTCGATGTGATCGACGCCGCTGGAGCGCGCGAGTTCGAGCATGGCGATGGCCGCATCGATCTCGTCCTTCTGGTATCGCCAAAATCCATAGGCCAGCCGGCGTTCGCCCGGTCGCGCAAGCTTCAGCACGGATTTGTCCTCCCTCACGCCTGCGGCGGCGCGGTCGATTCACGGCGCACCAGCGCGAAATCCAATAGGCGCGAGACCGGCGCTTCGCCACCCTCGCTGCGCGCTTTGCCTTCGATCAGCATTTCCGCCGCGGCGGCGGCCATTTCGAAAATCGGCTGGCGGATGGTTGTCAGCTGCGGCCACACCACGCTCGCGGACGGCGCATCGTCGAAGCCCGCCACCGAGACTTGCCGCGGCACGGCAAGTCCGCGCCGATGCGCCGCCAACATGACGCCCACCGCCATTTCATCGTTGCACGCGAAGATGGCCGTCGGCGGCCTCTCGGTCGACAGCAACAATTCTCCGTTCTGCACGCCGGACTCGAACGAGAAGTCGCCGTGCAGGATGAACTCCTCGCGCACGCGAAGCTTGGCGGCATGCATGGCGCTCAGAAAGCCCTCATAACGAAGGTGCGCCGCGCCATGCTTGGAATGTCCCTTGATGAAGGCGATCTCGCGGTGGCCGAGTTCGATCAAGTGATTGGTCATCGCCGCGGCCGCCTGCACGTCCGACATAAGCACGTGGGCCGAGCGCTCGCGGTCGCTGCCGGGCGCGATCCGCACGTACGGCGTGCCGAACGCCTCAATGCGTTCGATCACGGGCAGATTGTCCGTCACCAACGGCGTGAGGATGAGGCCATCGGGCCGGAGCGTCGTCAGCAATTGCGAAACATGCTGATCCACGTTCTCGACGCTGGCGTCGATCGGCTCGCACATGAGGTGATAGCCCTTCTTCCGGCAATACGACACCGCGCCCATCTGAACCGTGGTGACGTAAGACGGGATCGGATTGTCGTAGAGCAGGCCGAGCAGGAACGACCGCGAGCCGGCCAAGCTGCGCGCGGAATAGTTCGGCTTGTAGTTGAGGTCTTCGGCGGCTTTCAACACGCGCGCGCGCGTCTCCTCGCGCACATTGGCGTGGCCGTTCATCACCAAAGAGACGGTCTTGATCGAAACGCCCGCCGCCTTGGCGACATCGAAGATGGTCGCTATGGCCATGCAAACATCATCGTGAGCGCGCGAAGGCTCAAGTCAAGCTGCGTCACCAAAGGCGCGCGGCGCCGCGCACGCCCGAGGAATCGCCCCATTTCGCGGGACGTAAATCACCGTCCCAAATATCGGAAAAAATGTACGCGCGAATCCGGTCCGGCAGCGCGGCGTAGAGTTCGCCGACATTCGACATGCCCCCGCCGAGCACGAAGATGTCGGGGTCGACGATATTACATACAGCCGCGAGCCCACGGGCCAGCCGATCTATGTAGGCGTCGAGCGCCGCCTTCGCGTCGGCCTCGCCGGCGCGCGCCGCGTTGACGATCGCTTCCGCTTGCATCACACGTCCGTAGCGCGCTGCGAAATCGCGCTGCAGTCCGCTGCCGGAGACCCACGTCTCCAAACAATTGCGCTTGCCGCACCAGCATTGCGGGCCGGGGAATTCGTCCTCCTTGAGCCAAGGCAACGGCATATGCCCGAATTCGCCGGCGACACCGGTGGCGCCTTCGATCAGCTTGCCGTCGACGACAAGGCCGCCGCCGCAGCCCGTGCCGACGATGACGGCGAACACCACGCGCCCGCCGGCGCCGGCGCCGTCCACCGCTTCGGAGAGCGCAAGGCAATTCGCATCGTTGGCCAGGCGAACCTCGCGCCCGAGCGCGGCGGCCAAATCCTCGCGAAACGATTTGCCGTTCAGCCAAATCGAATTGGCGTTGCGCATGAGCCCCGTGCGCGGCGACACCGAGCCTGGCGCGCCGACGCCCACGGTGCCCTTGGCGCCCAGCGCCGTCTCCGCGTCCCGCACCAAGCCGCATACGGCGTCGATCGCGGCGCCATAGGCTCCCGGATTGGGAGCGCGGGCGCGATGCACGACGGCGCCCGCATTGTCCAGCACCGCGACTTCGATCTTTGTGCCGCCGAAATCGACGCCGATCTTGATCGGACCCGCGCTCATCCGCTCAGTGACCTGCGGCTGGCGCGGCCACGGCGCCGGGTTGCGCCGCCTTCGCGCGCGCGGCCGCGAGCGCGAACACGACGATGCCGATGTAGCCAAGCAGCGGGACGACGAACGCGAGGTTGAGTCCGGCTGCGTCCGCCACGCGGCCCGTCAGCCACGGCAGCGCCGCGCCGCCGACAATGGCCATGCACAACAGGCCCGACACCGCCGATGTCGGCGCCGAGGAGCGGCTCAAGGTCAGCGTGAAGATGCAAGGGAACATGATCGAGTTGAAGAAACCCGCCGACAAAGCGGCGACGCCGGCCACCGGCCCCGCCACTTGCGTAACGATCAGGCAAAGTATCGTGTTCACCAGCGCGTTGAACGCCAGCAGCGCCCCCGCCGGCATCCGCGTCAGCAATGCACTGCCGACGAAGCGGCCGACCATCGCGCCGAACCAGTAGCACAAGCCGAGAATCTTGCCGGCGATCTCCGCGGGCGGACTGGCGGAATCGACGAGGCCGAGCGAACCCAGCCACGCCACGAAACCGGAAGCGTACTGGATGAAATTGATGTGCAGCAGGAAATTGATCATCACGCTGGCGATGGCCACTTCAGCGCCGACATAGAGAAAGATGGCGAGCCCGCCGAATAGCGCCCACCCCGATTTGAACGCGGCCCAGGGCGAGGCCAGTTTCGGATCGGTGGGCGGCGCGGAGGCTGCGATCCGCTGGCGCACCGAAAAGATGAACAGCGCCAGAAGCGCAAAGAAGGCCGCCACTACAAAGAACTGGAAATCGATGCTGCGCAGCGATTCCGCGCGGCTCGCATTGGCGTCGAGCGTTGCGCTGGCGCCGAACAGGCCCCCGCTCAGCATGATCGTCGCGCCGAGATACGGCCCGATCACCGTTCCGAGCGAATTGAACGCTTGCGAGAGCGTCAGCCGGAAATGGGAGCTCTCGGACGGACCGAGCGCGGCGACCAGCGGATTGGCGGCGACCTGCAGCAGCGTCACGCCCGAGGCGATCACGAACAGCGAAAGCAGCACGCCGGGATAAAGATCGAGCCCGGTGGCCAGCGGCATGATGAGGCAGCCCGCCACCATGGTGGCGAGCGCGACGATAATCGAGTTGGAAAAACCCATTCGCGCGAGCAGCGCCGCCGCCGGCAGCGATGCGACGCCGTAAGCGATGAACCAGGCGAACTGCGTCAGCATGGATTCGGCGAAATTGAGCGTGAAAATCGACCGGACCGCCGGAATCAGCGGATCGATGATGGAGGTGACGAACCCCCAAGCGAAAAACAGGGTCGTCACATAGATGAACGCCACCAGCGTTCCGCCTTTGCCGTTGCTCACGCCATTCCTCCCCGACCGGGGCTTTCCGCCCGCGTTAGGCTGACCTTAGGCAAGGCCGGCAAATTATGAAAGTGATTTGCGCAATCCGCGCCTCAAAGCGGCAAAACGACCCGCACGCGCGCGCCGCGCTCGGCCGGCAGGAAGGCGACGTCGCCGCCGTGCGCGCGCGCGATGGATCGCGCCGCGGGCAGACCGAGGCCGGCGCCTCCCACGCTTTGATCCAACCGCACGAACGGCCCGAACACGCTCTCACGCGCCGCCTCCGGCACGCCGGGCCCATCGTCCGCGATCTCGACCACGGCGCCCTCCGCTTCGCGCGCCAGGCGCACGCGCGCGGCCTTGCCGTATTTCAGGGCGTTGTCGATGAGGTTCGAAAACAGGCGCCTCAAGCCCAGGCTCTGCCCCGTGATCAGAAGCCGGCCGACGCCCTCGAACGCGACGTCGCGACCATCGGCGGCCTGATCGTCGACAAGGCTCTGCAGAAGCGCGTTGAGATCGAGGCGCACGCGCGGCTCTTGCGCCGGATCATCGCGCGCGAAGGCAATGAAGGACGAAACCAGCGCCTCCACTTCACCGATCTCCTTGGCGATGCGATCGCGGCTTGTCGGATCGACATTTTCGGCTGCGAGGCGAAGGCGCATCAGCGGCGTGCGCATATCGTGCGCGACCGTCGCCAATGTCTGCGTGCGATCCGCGACAAGGGCGCGCAAACGCACTTGCATCGCGTTGACGGCGCGTGCGGCCGCGCGCAACTCGCGCGGTCCGCTTTCCGGCGCCGGCGCGCTTTGCGGGTCCACCCCCACCGCTTCGACGGCGCGCGCAAAACTCTGAATCGGCAAGGCCAGACGGCGCGCAAACAGCAGGGCCAGCAATGTCAGCACCGCCAGCACCGCGCCGATCACCGCCGCGGCGCGGGCGATCCAGCCCAATTCCTCCATGTTGCGGCCCTGGCTCATCTCCAGCCAGCGCCCGTCCGGCAACCGCGCCGAAAAGGCGAAACCCGAGAGCAGCATCGTGCCCGGCGGCGGCGGGGCGAACAAAGGCGGCTCAGGCTGGATGGGCGGCTCCGGCGCGTCGGGCGGTATGGCGTGGCGGAAGAACATGACGTCGTCTTCCGGATCCGGCTGCGGCGCCGAGGGAGGCAGAATCGGCGCCGGATGCTCCCTGTGCGACATGGATTGCACGCGATAGACCATCACCTCCGCGCGCACCGGGCGCGCGTCGATGCTGACTTCGTCCTCCGGCAATTCCAGACGGGCCGCCAACGCCGGTCCCAACACAATGCCGACGTGGGTCGGGGCCGATGACGGCTGCGCGGTGAAACGCCAGCTCAATCCGGCGCCGTCCCTCGGCGCCTGGCCCGACGCCTTGGTCTGCTGATAACCCGAGGCGAACGCGTCGAGCAGAAGATCGCCGCGCATCACGTCGGGCGGGCGCGGAGGCAGCCAAATGACGACAGCGAACACGGCCATGAACGCCGCCGCCAGCGCCAGCGCCACCAGCAACGCCAGGTGCGCCGCGATCGGCAAAGCTGCGCGGGCGCGCGTCATCGTCCGGGCTTCGCCGCGAACAGATAGCCCTCGCCGCGCACGGTTCGGATCAGTTCCGCTTCGCCTTCGCGTTCGAGCTTCTTGCGCAAGCGGCTCACCTGCACATCCACGGCGCGATCGAACACTTCCGCATCGTTGGCGAAAGCGAGGTCGAGCAATTGCTCGCGCGAGAGCACGCGTTGCGGACGCTCCACGAACGCCCGCAACAAGCGGAATTCGCCCGTCGACAGCGGGATCACGACATTGTCGGGATCGATCAGCTCGCGGCGCGCCAAGTCGAGCCGGAAGCCGGAGAAACGCAGCATCTCGGCGCCGGCCAGCGCGCCCTCCTTGTCGCGCCCGCGCCTCAGGACGGCGCGCGCCCGCGCCACGAGTTCGCGCGGATTGCACGGCTTGGCGAGATAGTCGTCGGCGCCGATTTCCAGGCCGACGATACGGTCGGCGTCATCGCCCAGGGCCGACAGCATGATGATGGGCGGGCCCTTGCCGGCGATGCGCCGGCACGCCGAGAGCCCGTCTTCACCCGGCATCATCAGGTCGAGAACGATGAGATCGGCGCCTTTTTCGGCCAGAAGGCGCTCCATGGCGGCTACATCTTGCGCCGCGAAGGCGGCGAAGCCCGCGCGCTCGAACACCTGCACCAGACCCGCGCGGATGTCCCCGTCATCGTCGACGATCAGCACACGGGGCGGGTCTTCACTCATGGATCGCGCCATCTTTGGGTTCGCCAATGTTGCAGGACTATTTCAGCGCTGAAAGACGGCGAAGCAATCGGTCGTCACCCTGCAAAGATGCCGGCGCAAGGGGTGCGGACCTCAAACAGGGGAAGGGAGTAACCATATGCGAACCTGGCTCATTGTCGGCCTCGCCCTCGCCGGCAGCGCCGCCGTCGCCTTTGCCGAGCAGGTGGCGCAGCGCCACGAAGAACGGCGCATCGTCATCCGCCACGGCGGCGATCCGATGGCCGATTTCGATATTGACGCCAACAAGGACGGCTGGGTGACGCGTGACGAGGCCGGGGCTGCGGCCGACCGCATCTTCGCCATGCTGGACGCCAATCACGACGGCAAGCTCGACGAAGCCGATCACGCCGAGCACGAAGCGCACATGGCCCATGGCGCGCACGCAGCCATGGCCGGCGGCGATCACGACGTTATGATCTATCGTCAGCAACGCATCGAGCAGGATGACGAACAGGAACCGGATGAGGCGATGCCGCCGCATCCGCCGATGCCGCCCCATCCGCCCATGTTCCTCATGATGCTGATGAACCACGACGAATTCGACGCCAATCACGACAACGCACTCTCGCAGAGCGAATTCCGCACGATGCAGCTGCGCTTCTTTGACGCCGCCGACGGCAACGGAGATGGACGCGTGAAATTCGAACCGCCGCCGGCGCCGCCGGAACTGCCGGTTCCGCCAGAGCCGCCGCAACCGCCGCAACCGCCGCAACCACCGCAGCCGTCACACCGTTAAGCATGAACCACTAGCAAACTGACGCCGCGCCCGTCATGGGTGCGGCGTTTTCTTTGCGCGGCGTGACAATGCGCGACTCCATCCCCTAAACTGCGCCGCACCGGCGCCGACGAGACGCCGACGGGGAGAGATCATGAACGGCGCACACCGCGCGGCGGCGACGCTCGCTGCCCTTCTATTGACTGCATCGTGCGCGACCGCGCCGCCGCCCCCTCCGCCGCCGCCCGCCGTACAAGCGGCGGCGCCGGCGCCGGCTTGGATGAATGCCGGCCTCTCGCCCGATCAGCGCGCCGATTTGCTGTTGGCGCAAATGACGCAAGACGAGAAGCTCACGCTTGTCACCGGCTATTGGGGCGCGCCGCAGCCCTGGAATCATTACGATCCGCCTGCCGAATCTCGTCACGGCTCGGCCGGCTATGTTCCTGGCGTTCCGCGGCTGGGCATTCCGCCGCAATGGCAAACCGACGCCGGCGTCGGCGTGGCGCAACAGGGTTCGGTCGACGTCAAACTCGAGCGCACGGCGATTCCGTCGGGCATGGCGATCGCCGCAAGCTGGAACCCGGACGTCGCGTTCAGCGGCGGCGCGATGATTGGCGCGGAAGCGCGCGCGTCTGGCCTCAATGTGCAGCTCGCCGGCGGCGTCAATCTGATGCGCGAGCCGCGCAACGGCCGCAATTTCGAATATGGCGGCGAAGACCCGCTGCTCGCCGGCATGATTGTCGGCGCCGCGGTGCGCGGAATCCAGTCCAACCACATCATCTCCACCATCAAGCATTACGCCTTCAATGATCAGGAGACCGGCCGCGGCGTCTATAGCGTCGTCATCGACGAAGCCGCGGCCCGCCAATCCGACCTGCTCGCCTTCGAGATCGCGCTGGAGCAATCGCAGGCCGGTTCGGTGATGTGCTCGTACAACCGCTTTCGCGGGGACTACGCCTGCGAAAATGATTATCTGCTCAACCAGGTGCTGAAGCGCGACTGGCGCTGGCCTGGCTACGTCATGTCCGATTGGGGGGCGACGCACTCGACGGTGAACGCCGCCAATCGCGGCCTCGATCAGGACACGGGCGTCACCTTCCCCAACACAAACCATTTCGGCCAGAACCTGAACGCCGCCATCCAGGCCGGGCAAGTGCCGCAGGCGCGCCTCGACGACATGGCGAGGCGTATCCTGCGCTCCATGTTTGCGGTGGGCCTGTTCGAACATCCAATCGAGAGCGCTGATCAACCCATCGATTATGACGCGCATGCGCTGGTGTCGCAGCACGCCGCCGAACAAGGCATCGTGCTGCTCAAAAATCAGGGCCGCATCTTGCCGCTCTCTTCGGACGTCGCCAGCATCGCCGTCATTGGCGGACACGCCGATGTCGGCGTGCTCTCCGGAGGCGGCTCGTCTCAGGTCTATCCGCGCGGCGGCAATCCCGCGCCGGGCATCGCGCCGACGGGTTGGCCGGGCCCCGTGATTTTCAATCCGTCTTCCCCGCTGGCGGCGATCCGTGCGCACGCCCCGAACGCGCGCGTCGCCTACGATGCGGGAACCGATCCTGCCGCCGCCGCGCAATTGGCGCGCGGCGCGGATGTGGCCATCGTCTTCGTCACCCAATGGACTTCGGAATCGCAGGACTTCCCGATCGAACTCGGCGCGCAGGATGCGCTGGTCAACGCCGTCGCCGCCGCCAACAGGCGCACCATAGTGGTGCTCGAGACCGGCGGGCCGGTGCTGCTGCCGTGGCATTCACGGGTGCAAGGGATTCTCGAAGCCTGGTATCCCGGCGCGAACGGCGGCGAGGCCATCGCCAACGTGTTGTTCGGCGATGTGAATCCTTCAGGCCGCTTGCCGGTGACGTTCCCGACATCGCTCGCACAATATCCGCGCACACGGCTCGATGGCGAAGGCGTGGCCAACAACACGCCGTTCGAGATCAATTACACGGAGGGCGCGGCGGTCGGCTACAAATGGTTCGATGCGCGGCGCCTGGAGCCGCTCTATCCGTTCGGCTATGGCCTCTCCTACACGCACTTCGCCCATTCCGAGCTGCACGCCGCGACGAACGGCGAGAACCTGCAGGTGACATTCACCGTGCGCAATACGGGCGACCGCGTTGGGATGGATGTCGCGCAAATCTATGTGGCGCCGCTCGCGGACGGATGGGAGGCGCCAAAGCGGCTTGGCGGTTGGGCCAAGGTGCAGCTCAATCCCGGACAGAGCACGCAAACCACGTTCACGATCGATCCCCGCCTGCTCGCCACCTACGATGTCAGGGCGCACGCATGGAAGATCGCCGCCGGACGATATCGCGTGACGCTCGCGAGTTCTTCGCGCGATCCCGGGATCAGCGTTGAAGTGACATTGCCGGCGCGAACGCTGGCGGGGCAATAGCGCCGGCTGGGAACCGGCGGCCTCAGAGCTTCACCTGTCGCTCAGCTCTTCTCCAGCCGCGCCAGCAATGCGCCCTCGCTGACCTGCTCGCCCGCGCGTGCTTTGAGTTCCGCCACCACGCCATCGAACGGCGCGGCGAGCGCGTGCTCCATCTTCATCGCTTCGAGCGTAACGAGCGGCTCGCCCTTCTTCACCTTCGCGCCGGCCTTCACAGAGACCGAGACGATCTTGCCGGGCATTGGCGATAGGATCGCGCCATCGCCAGCGGCGGCTTCGCCCTCGGCGCGTTCGCCGGTGTCGAGGGAAAATTCGTACATGTCGCCGTCGTGAAAGACGAACGCCCTGTCGCCTCTTGCGAATGCGCCTAGCTTCGCAGCATCGGCAGCTTGCGCCATGCACGGCGCGCCCTCGCAAACCATGTTCACGATCATTCTCGCGGGCGCGTTCAGCCGGAATCCGTCGAGCTTGAGCCACGGCGTCGTTGCTTCTGCTACCGTCGGCGGCAAGCGTCGAACAGGGCGTCGTCGCACTTCCCCCACGAACGCACGCGCTGCTGCCGCCATCACTTCGGCGCTGGGCGCCGGACGCCTCGTGAGTGCGTCCAGGTTCGCGGCGATCAATCCCGTATCGACGCGGCCAGAAACGAACTCCTCATGGGAAAGGCAACGCGCCAAAAAACCCGCGTTGGATCGAACCGGGGCGACCTCCTTATTCGCACAAGCGACACGCAATTTGGCGATCGCAATGTCGCGCCTCGCGGCATGGGCGACGATCTTCGCCAACATCGGGTCGTAGTAAGAGGTGACTTCGTCGCCGCGATCGAATCCGGTGTCGATCCGAACGGGATGGGCGCCTTCAACAACGTCGTGGCGATCAGCCTCGTAGAACCAATCCAACCTGCCCGTTGACGGCAAAAATCCAGTCTCCGGATTCTCAGCGTACAACCGCGCCTCAATCGCGTGGCCGTTAATCTTCAGTTCTTCCTGCTTCAGCGGCAGCTTTTCACCGGACGCGACACGCAGCTGCCATTCCACCAAATCCTGCCCGGTGATCTCTTCAGTCACAGGATGCTCGACCTGCAGGCGCGTGTTCATTTCCATGAACCAGATGCGGTCGGCGCGGAGGCCATCGCTGGCGTCGGCGATGAACTCGATGGTGCCGGCGTTGACGTAATTCACGGCTTTCGCCGCGCGCACCGCGGCGCTGCACAGCGCTTCGCGCGTCGCTTCGTCCATGCCCGGCGCGGGCGCTTCTTCGATGACTTTCTGGTGGCGGCGCTGCAGCGAACAATCGCGTTCGAACAGATGCACGACATTGCCGTGCGTATCGCCGAATACCTGCACTTCGATGTGCCGGGGGCGCTGCACATACGTTTCCATGAGCACGCGATCGTCGCCGAACGCGGCGGCCGCTTCGCGCTTGGCGCTGGCGAGCGCGGCCTTGAACTCGGCTTTCTTCTCGACCTTGCGCATGCCCTTGCCGCCGCCGCCGGCGACCGCCTTGATCAGCACCGGAAAGCCGATCTTCTCCGCTTCCGCGAGCAGCTTCGCTTCGCTTTGATCTTCGCCAAGGTAGCCCGGCGTCACCGGCACGCCGGCTTCGGCCATCAGCTTCTTCGCGGCGTCCTTGAGGCCCATGGCGCGAATGGAGTCCGGACGCGGCCCGATCCAGATCAACCCTGCATCGAGCACGGCCTGCGCGAAATCCGCGTTCTCGGAAAGAAAGCCGTAGCCCGGATGGATCGCCTCGGCGCCCGTCTCCTTCGCCGCGGCGATGATCTTGTCGCCGCACAGATAGCTCTCCTTCGCCGGCGATGGGCCGATGTGCACCGACGCATCTGCCTCGCGCACATGCAGCGCTTTGGCGTCGGCGTCGGAATAAACCGCCACCGTGCGCACGCCGAGCCGCTTGCACGTACGCATCACGCGCCGCGCGATCTCGCCGCGATTGGCGATGAGGACGGATTTCAGCATGAGCGCGCCATTCCCCTTCTCCCTTGCGGAGAAGGGGCTAGGGGATGAGGGGCGCGCAAATGAACGGACGCCTGACCATCGGAGCGTCCCTCACCCCGCCGCTTCGCGGCGAACCTCTCCGCAAGGGAAAGGGTTATCCGAGCATCATTCATCACAACCTACATCCTGAACACGCCAAAGCGTGTCTCCGGAATTGGCGCGTTCAGGCTCGCGCTGATCGCCAGTCCCAGCACGTCGCGCGTCTGCACGGGATCGACGATACCGTCGTCCCACAGACGCGCTGTCGCGTGATAGGGATCGCCTTCCGTCTCGTAGCGTTCGCGGATCGGCGCTTTAAACGCCTCCTCCTCCGCCTTCGGCCAATCCTTGCCTTCGGCTTCGAAGCCGTCGCGCTTGATCTGCGCCAGCACGCTCGCGGCTTGTTCGCCGCCCATGACGGAGATGCGGGAATTTGGCCAGGTGAACAGGAAGCGCGGCGAGTAAGCGCGTCCGCACATGCCATAATTACCCGCGCCGAACGAGCCGCCGATCAGGACGGTGAATTTCGGCACTTCGACGTTTGCGACAGCCATCACCATTTTGGCGCCGTCCTTGGCGATGCCGCCAGCTTCGTATTTTCCGCCGACCATGAAGCCGGAAATGTTTTGCAGGAACACCAGCGGCACGCCGCGTTTCGCCGCCAGCTCAATGAAATGAGCCGCCTTCTGCGCGCTTTCGCTGAACAAAATGCCGTTGTTGGCCAGGATCGCGACCGGATAGCCCCACAGGCGCGCGAAACCGGTGACGAGCGTTGAGCCGTAAAGCGGCTTGAACTCATCAAACTCCGAGCCATCGACAAGGCGCGCGATCACTTCGTGAACATCATACGGCGCGCGCACGTCGGGCGGCAGGATGCCGTAAAGCTCCGACGCATCGTAAGCCGGCGCCAGCGGCTCGCGCAGATCGAGGCCGACTTTCTTGACGGTGTTTAAGTTCGCCACGATGCGGCGCACGAGAAAGAGCGCATGCGCATCATCCTGCGCAACGTGATCGACCACGCCCGATTTGCGCCCATGCACTTCCGCGCCGCCGAGATCTTCCGCGCTGATCACCTCGCCCGTCGCGGCTTTCACCAGAGGCGGACCGCCGAGGAAGATGGTGCCTTGATTGCGGACGATGACCGTTTCATCGCTCATCGCCGGCACGTAGGCGCCGCCCGCGGTGCACGAGCCCATGACGCAGGCGATCTGCGCGATACCGTCGGCGCTCATGCGCGCCTGGTTGAAAAAGATGCGGCCGAAATGGTCGCGGTCGGGGAAGACGTCGGCCTGGTGCGGCAGGTTCGCGCCGCCGGAATCCACCAGATAGATACAGGGGAGCCGGTTCTGCATCGCGATCTCTTGCGCGCGCAGATGCTTCTTCACCGTGATCGGAAAATACGCCCCGCCCTTCACCGTCGCATCGTTGGCGACGATCATCACCTCGCGGCCGGAGACCCGCCCCACGCCGGTGATGATGCCGCCCGCCGGCGCTTCGTTGTGATAGAGCCCATACGCGGCAAGCGCCCCCACTTCCAGAAACGGCGCGCCCGGATCGAGCAGGCGCTCCACCCGCTCGCGCGGGAGCAGCTTGCCGCGCTTCACGTGCCGCGCGCGCGATTCCTCCGGCCCGCCCTGCGCGATCTCCGCCGTGCGCGCGCGGAGCTGCTCCGCCAACGCGCGGTGATGCGCGGCGTTCTTGGCGAAGGCTTCGGAATTGGGATCGACCTGGGAGTTGAGCTTCATTGACCCTCACTCAGTCATTCCGGGGCGGCGCAGCCGAAGCCGGAACCCAGAAGCGAACGCACAGCCTGCGACCCCCGGGTTCCGGATCGCGCTCCGTGCGTCCGGAATGACTGAAAGCGGGAGTGCAATCAATCAGCCCGCCCCGATCAATTCGCGTCCGATCAGGAAGCGTCTGATTTCGCTGGTGCCCGCGCCGATATCGTAGAGCTTGGCGTCGCGCATCAGCCGCTCGACCGGGAAATCCTTGGTGTAGCCGGCTCCGCCGAGCGCCTGGATCGCTTCCAGCGTCATGCGCACGGCGCTTTCGGAAGACATGAGGATCGCGCCCGCGGCGTCGAACCGCGTGGTCTTGCCCGCATCGCACGCTTTCGCCACCGCATAGACGTAAGCGCGCGAGGCGTTGAGCGCGACGTACATGTCGGCGATCTTGCCCTGCATCAACTGGAACGAACCGATGGCGCGGCCGAATTGCTTGCGCTCGCGCACGTAAGGCAGCACGCAATCGAGCGCCGCTTGCATGATCCCGAGCGGGCCGGCCGCCAGCACCACACGCTCATAATCGAGCCCGCTCATCAGCACGCCGACGCCGCCATTGACCGGGCCCAGCACGTTCTCTTCCGGAACTTCGCAGTCCTCGAACACGAGCTCGCCGGTGTCCGAGCCGCGCATGCCCATCTTGTCGAGCTTCTGTCCGACCGAGAAACCCTTGAACCCTTTCTCGACCAAAAACGCGGTGATGCCGCCCGAGCCTTCGCCGGTCTTCGCGTACACGACGAGCGTATCGGCGTGCGGCGCGTTGGTGATCCAGAATTTCGTGCCGTTGAGTACGTAACGCTCGCCCCGGCGTTCCGCGCGCAGCTTCATGCCGACAACATCGGAGCCCGCACCCGTCTCGCTCATGGCGAGTGCGCCGACATGCTCCCCGGAAATAAGCTTGGGCAGATACCGGCGCTTCTGTTCAGGGCTGGCCCAGCGACGAATTTGGTTGATGCAGAGGTTGGAGTGCGCGCCGTAGGAGAGCCCCAGACTGCCCGAGCCGCGCGAGACCTCCTCCATCGCCACGCAATGCTCGACATAGCCAAGGCCAAGCCCGCCATATTCTTCTTCCACAGTGACCCCATGCAGGCCGAGCGCGCCCATTTCGGGCCACAGGTCGCGTGGAAATGCATTTGTAGCGTCGATTTCAGCCGCGCGCGGCGCGATGCGCCCGGCGGCGAATTGCGCGGCGGCGGCGCGGATCGCATCGGCGTCTTCGCCAAGGTCGAAACTGAAATCAGGTGCGGGACTGAGCATGGTGCGGCTCGATGATTCGGCGACAAACAATTGCGCCTCGTTTAGCCCAACGCGCGCGCGCCCCCAACACTGCCGCTACGGCGCCGCTGCAAGCGCTCAAACCATCTCCGAAAGCAGCGATTTAAGGTCAACCATTGCAAAGGACACCGAACTGTCGGCGATGGCGAACGGGACGAACAGATTGTCGCCGTGCCGCATCACGCCGCATGTATAGACCACGTTGGGCACATAGCCCTCGCGGGTTTCGGTCGAGGGCGACAAGAAGGGGTGCGGCAGGCGCCCGAGCACTTTGCGCGGATCGCGCTTGTCCAGCAGCACGGCGCCGATTGAGTATTTTCGCATCGCGCCGACGCCATGCGTGATCAAAAGCCAGCCCTCGTCGAGTTCGACCGGCGAGCCGCAATTGCCTGTCTGGATCAGCTCCCAGGAATATTTGGGGCGCAGCACCAGATCCCCGCCTTGCCAGTAACGGATATCGTCCGACTGGAGGAAGAACAGGCTCTCATGGTCCTGGCGCCCGATCATCGCATAGGCGCCGTTCACCCGCCGCGGAAACAGCGCCATGCCTTTGGCCGAAGCGGCGTCGCCGCGCAGCGGTTCAAACCGGAAGGTGTTGAAATCTTCGGTGACCAGCAATTCCGAAGCGATGCCTGCGCCGGAGAACGCGGTGTACGTGCCGTAATAGGTGAACTTGCCGCCGCCCTCGTCGAAATGCACGAGGCGCAAGTCTTCCATGCCGTTGCGCTGGGCGTGGGTGAATGGAAAAATCACCGTGCCCGAGATCGGCGCCGAACTGGAGCGCTGCGCCACGACGTCGCCCGTGGGCGCCGGTTCGTCGGTTTCCGCGGCGATCGAGAACGCCGGCTGCGGCCATAAGGTGAGTTCCCCGTCCGCCGTCAGAATGCCTTCGCGGAACCCGATCGAAGATATGTGCCCTTCGCCCACGGCCCGCACCGAAAGGATGAAGCGCCGATCGCCGCCGCGCAGGCCGCTCTGATCCACGTGCGGCACGATGCTGGGGTTCATGATCGCGGCCGCGGCGTACGAATATTCATGGCAGAAATAGGCGCCGATGAGCTCCTTGCGTTCTTCGCTCAGCTCGCGGTCGAGCTGCAAATTCTGCGCGATGTGTTGGTAGCGGCGCAGATAGACCATCTTGGTTTGCCAATGCCGGCTGTTGAAATCCGCGTCCACGAGTTCAAGTTCGCGCTTGCAGGCGTCGTCGGACATTTCGAGCACGGCGTTGACGATGCGCCGCGAGCGCGAGCCATGGGTCTGGCCGATGTCCGTCGGTTCCGGCGCAAGATGGAACGGCCGGATCACCACCTTCGCGGGCTCGGCTTGAAGCCGCAGGGAATAGTAGCGCACATTCACCATGTGGGAGACCGCGCGGGCGCCCGGCTAATCCGAGCCTGAAACCAGATCGAACACGCTTTCAAATAGAAAAGTGGTTTCCGCGCGGCGCCGGCGCCGCGTCAGAGCGACGTCCGCCCGAGCCGGCGCCCGCGGATGCGCATGACGCAGGTGGCATGTTGGAATGCGAGGATCGATTCCGCGCCCTGATTGTGATTGACACCGTTGGGACCAAGACCATCGAAACACCCCCCGCCCGGCGCCGCCAAACGCAGGCCGGCATCGTTGTCGCCGAGAAACCACGCATATGCGCGATGCGCTTCTTCGGCCCATTCCGCGTCGCCGGTCACGTCGAACGCGGCCCAGTTTGCGTCGACGGCGGCGGCCGCCTCCAACGGCTGCTGATCGTAAGGCGCGGGACGCCGATAGACGCGGCCGAAACTTTGCGAACCGATCGGACGGAACACGCCCGAAGCCGCGGTCTGAAGCGCATTGAGCCAGGCCAAGGTCTCCAGCCCAGCGCGCTTCAAGGCTGGCTCGCCGAGAACTTCATAGGCGCGCAGCAGCACCTGCGGCAGCCGATGATTGTCATAGCCCAGCGTCGGTTCGAACCAAGGCCAGCGCGGGCGGCGCGCATGCGCCAATTCCGTCAGCAACGGCGCGACGGTCGCCGCAAGCGCGGGACGCAAATCGTCGTGGTCCCGGGCGGCGGCGACGAGCGTCGCCAGACCCAGGCCGACGAACGCGCGCGAGCGCAGCCAGCGCCATTCGCCGACATGGGGCAGCACGCGCTCCGCCAGCTGGGCGCCCCAGCGGCGCAGTTCCTCATCCTCGGCATGCACGGCTGTATCGCACGCGGCCCAGAACGCGCGGCCGCAACTGTCCCCCGAGCCGGCGTCTTCCAGCCATCGCCGGTCATACGCCATGAAATTCCGGAACCGGCCGCGCTCCGGGTTCCAGGCATGCTCAACAAAGGCGGCGTAGACGTAGGACAGGCGTTCCATCTGTGGGCGGCGCAGGCCGGCCGCGTTGGCGCGATGTACGAGCATCAAGGCCCGCGCATTGTCGTCGACGCAATAACCGTTATTGCGGTCCGGCACGGCCCCGCACCCATGCTGAAGCATGCCGCACTGGTCGCTCATCCGCTCCACGGCGGCGAAGCTCGGCGCTTGCGGCACGGCGCGACGGGCCGGGCGAACCCGGGCCTCCTGACGCGCCGCCTCGAAACAGCGCAGGTAGCGCTGGCCGATGCGCGGCCAGATCATTTCCCGGCCCTTGGCGTAGGCGCGCGCGCGCAACGCGTCACGCGCCGCGGGGTCGACCAGAAGCTCGGCAATGGCCGCGCCTATGGCGGACGAATCCCCGAACGGGGTCAGCACCCCCGCGCCATCCGCGAACAATTCCTTGGCATGCCAATAGGGCGTCGAGACGATCGCCTTGCCGAGCGCCACCGCGTACGCCAGCGTTCCCGACGTGATCTGCGCCTCGTGCAAATACGGCGTCACATAGACGTCCGCGGCCGCGAGATACGCCAGAAGTTCGTCCGTCTCGACGTAGGCGTTGACGAAACGGACATTGTCGGAAACTTTCAGCTCCTGCGCCAACGCCATCAGCCGCTCGCGATACGCCTCCCCCTCGCGCGCCACCAGCGACGGATGCGTGGCGCCGAGCACCACATAGAGCGCGTTGGGGCGTTGCCGCACGATGTCCGGCATGGCCCGGATGACGTTCTCCACTCCCTTGTTGGGCGATAGCAGGCCGAACGTGAGCAGCACGTCGCGGCCCTGGACGCCGAAGCGTGGCTTGAACTGCTCGGGATCGACCAGGGGGAAATCGGGGGCGCCGTGCGGGATGATTTCGATCTTGCGCGCCGCCGCGCCGTGCACGCGCATCAGGATATCGCGGCCCTTTTCGCTCATGACGACGACCCGCCCGGAGCGACGCATCAATTCATCGAGAACGCGCGCCTGATCGGCGCTCGGCGTATCGAGCGCGGTGTGAACCGTGGTCACGATCGGGCATGAGAGACCGCGCACCAAATCCAGGATGTAGTCGCCGGCGGCGCCGCCGAAGATGCCGTATTCATGCTGCACGCAAACGAGCTCCGCACCGTCTTCGTTCAGCATTTGGGCTACGTCCTCGTAATTCTCGCGCACGTCGTCCTGAATGATGCGCGTCACGTCCGGCCCATATTCGTATTCGGCGCACTGATCGTTCATCGCCACGACGTCGCAATGCAGATCCGGATCGGCGCTCAGAATGGCGGTGCGCAGATCGCTGGTGAACGTCGCGATGCCGCAGCGGCGCGGCGGGAAATTGCCCACCAGAGCAATGCGGCGCAGGCGCGCGGACGTCGGTCGGGGTTCGAGGGGCGGGCGGATTTCCGTTGTTTTCTTGGTCGTCGCATCCGCGCTGTCGTACATGTCACAACCGCCTCAAGCCGCTTGCTGCGTCCGGATGTGCAATGCACAACCGGGAACTTTGTTTCCTGGTCGTTGTCTGGAAATGGACACGGGCTTCGCCGCGCGGCAGAACGTGTCCCCAGCAGGAACCCGAGCGGAACATACGAACCATGCGGGGACGCCTTGTCCTTGGAGTGATTGTGGCTTCGCTCGGCGCGCACGCCTGCGACCGCGCGCCGGCGCCCGCGGCGACGCCGCCGCCGCCGGTGTCGCGCGAAGCGGCGGCCGCGCCCGTCTTGTGGTTCATTTGCGACGCCATCGACGCCCCGGCCGTCCTGGTCGTGCGCAAAGATGCGCGCGGGCGGGCGCTGATCGAAGAATACGACAAACAGCGAAGCGCCCAGGCGCCCGCCCAGGAATTCGAACTCGGCGCCTCCGAAGGGGCGGCCGGCAGCGTCTATACCGCCCTGATGCGCGACGGCGCCCAGGTGGGGTTCGTGCGCGCGCTCAATCCGGGTGTGCTGGAAACGCCGGCGGCGGCCTACACGACGCCCTACACCTCGCTCGGCATCGGCGATCGCCGTATCGCGTGCCGCTGGATGGCGCGGACGCGGCTCATCGGCTTCACCGCGCGGCGCAGTTTCGCCGTGACCGAGGACGCCGACGGCGATCTCATCTATACGACCTTCAATTTCGACGACGCCGGCAGCCAGCGTGCGATCGACCTCTCCGACAGCCAGCGCAGCACGACATTTTCGCTCGAAGTGCGCGGGGGTGAAGAAAAGACCACGCCCGAAGCGTCGGACTTCCGTTTCATGGCGCGCGGCTACGCCTATCTTGTCCACGCGCCCAAGGCCGGCGCGCCGACGCTTTCGGTTCTCCATAATGGAGCACTTGTTCAAACCGAGCCCATTCTCGCGGTCCAGACCGGCGCGGGCGGCGAGCCGGCGCCTTGAGGCGCCCTGTTCCGACGGCTATGACGAAGACATGAGCACGCCGTTCGCGAGTTACGAGAAGACCGGGCGCATCGCGCGCGTCACGCTTTCGCGTCCCGAAAGCCGCAACGCCGTCGCGCGCCTGGAGGACTGCCGCGACGTCGTGGACGCCGTGACGCGCGCCAATGACGACCCGGAAGTGAACGTGATGATCCTCACCGGCGCCGGCGCGGCGTTTTCCTCCGGCGGCGATCTGCGTACGCTGCGCGACCGCAGCGGCATCGGCCCGCAACGGGCCGGAGGCCCGGCCGAAACACGCGCAACCTACCGGCGCGGCGTGCAAAGCATGATCCGTGCGTTCGCCGACGCCGAAATCGCCACCATCGCCGCCATCAACGGACCGGCGATCGGCCTCGGGCTCGACCTGGCGTTGATCTGCGACATGCGGGTCTGCGCGCGTTCGGCCAGGCTGGCCTCGAGCTTCCTCAAGGTCGGCATCATTCCGGGGGACGGCGGCGCTTGGATTCTCAGCAAGACCGTCGGCTATGCGCGGGCCGCCGAACTGATCCTCACCGGCGAACAGATCGGCGCCGACGAGGCGCTGCGGCTCGGCCTCGTCAACACCGTCGCCGACGACGACAAGCTGATGCAAGACGCGCTCGCCCTGGCTGAACGCGTCGCGGTCAATCCGCCGCGCGCGGTGCGCCTCGCCAAGCGGCTCTTGCGGGAATCACAGCACGCGCGACTCAGCGACATGCTTGAGCTTTCCGCCGCGTTCCAGGCGCTGGCGCACGAGACCGAGGATCACAAAGAGGCCGTCGACTCCTTCTTTGAGAAGCGCCCGCCCCGTTTCACCGGCAATTAAAGCATGGCCGCCCATCCCGCCGCCAAACCCACGGCGTCCTCCAAGGCGCCGCTGGCCGTCGACCTCGACGGCACTCTGATGCGCGGGGATTTGTTCGGCGAAAGCATGCTGCGCCTTGTGTTCGCCAAGCCGTGGAAGATTCCGCTGCTGATCGCCTGGCTCCTCAAGGGCCGCGCCTACGCGAAGGCGCGTCTGGTTCAACTCGCGCCGTTCGACCCAACCGAACTCCCCTACAACGAGCACTTCCTCGCCTGGCTCAGACAGGAACGCGCCGAAGGGCGCACCATCGTGCTTGCAACAGCCTCCGATCGGCGTGCGGCCGATGTCGTCGCCGCTCACGTCGGCGTGTTCGACGCCGTATTCGCCTCCGATGGCGTGACCAACCTCAAATCGCGCCGCAAGGCCGAGCATCTCGCGCGCGCCTTCCCAGAAGGCTTCGCCTACGCCGGCAACGAGATCGCCGATCTCAAGGTGTGGGCCCGCGCCTCACAAGCCGTCGTCGTCAACGCGCCGCGATGGCTCAGCGATCACGCACACCGCAAGTTCGCGGTGGAGCAGAGCTTCGCGCCGCAGACCAACGCGCTGGTCGCGCTGCTCACGGCCCTGCGGCCGCAGCAATGGGCCAAGAACATCCTCGTATTCCTGCCGCTGCTCGCCGGCCAGGGCTGGCTCGACACCGCCGCCTGGCGGGAGGCTGCGATCGCTTTCCTGGCGCTCTGCTGCGCCGCTTCCAGCGTCTATCTGCTCAACGACGCCGCCGATATCGACGCCGATCGCCGCCATCCGCGCAAGCGCCGCCGCCCGTTCGCCGACGGCGCGATCTCGCCCTTCGTCGGCCTCGCGGTCGCGGCGCTGCTGTGCATCGAGGCGTTCGTACTGAGCTGGGGCGTGCATGTCGCCGGCTTCATTGCGCTCTACCTTGTCGTCTCCACGCTCTATACGTTCTGGCTGAAACGCGTGGTGCTGATCGATGTGTTTCTGCTGGCCGCCCTCTACACCCTCCGTGTCGTGCTGGGCGGCGCCGCCAGCGGCTATGTCGCATCTTCCTGGCTGCTGGCCTTTTCCACCTTCTTCTTCTTGAGCCTCGCCCTGATGAAGCGCGTGGTCGAGGTCCGCGCGTTGCAGGCGGTGGGCTCGGCCACGTTGGCGCGGCGCGGATACCATGTCGCGGACGGGCCGGTTCTCACCATGATGGGTGTTGGCGCAAGCTTTGTTTCGGCGCTCGTGCTTGCGCTTTACACGCAGAGCGAAACCGTGCTCTCGCACTACCATGCCCCGCTCGCGCTTTGGGCGCTGCCGCTTTTGACCGTGTTCTGGATGTGCCGGGTCTGGCTCAAGACGGCGCGCGGCGAGATGACCGACGATCCGCTCGTGTTCGCGTTCCGGGACCGCGCGTCCTTGGCGATCGGCGCGCTCGCCGCCGCCGCCTTCGCGTACGCGGCGCTCGGCTAGCGGAACACGACGAGCCGCGACACCGTGAAATTCCAGAGCAGCACGAGCGCCGTCGCGGCGATTTGCGCCAGCAGAACCATCACGCCGCCGCGCGTGAGCGCCGAAAGAATCGCGCCATTGATCAGCGCGCCGACGCCGATCGCGATCAAGAATTTCACAAGGCCGGCCGCATAGGCCGGCTTGACCGCGAAGGTGAAACGGCGATTGAGCGTGTAGCTTACCAGCGCCCCGGCGCCATAGCCGCACGTGCTCGCCGCGACAGGCGCAAGGCCGGCGGCGCCGATAAGCCCGAACATGAGCGCATAATGCACGGCCGTCGCCAGCGCCCCGATGAGCGCGAAACGCACGAATTGCCGCGTCACTTCGTGCGCGGCGAGGCGATTGATGAGCTCCGGCGTCATCCAGCGCCTGGGCTTGTCGGGCACAATGGGGGCCAAGGCAAGCGCCCGGCTCCGCGCCCGCCGCGCTTGCGGATTCGGCGAAGTTGCGTTTACTCCCGCCATGACCATCACCGGCCACTTTTTCATCGGCAAGACCGCGACAGCGAGCGCGGAAACGTTTCGCGCGTTCGATCCGGTCAACGACGTCGCGCTCGAACCCGGGTTCAGCATCAGCACAACGGCGGACGCCGCACGCGCCTCGGCTCTGGCCGGCGCTGCGTTTCCCGCGTTTCGCGAGGCGCCGCTCGCCGTCCGCGCCTCTCTGCTTGAGCGCATCGCCGCCAACATCGAAGCCGCAGGCGATGCATTGATCGGGCGGGCAATGGCCGAAACCGGCCTGCCGCGGGCGCGCCTTGAAGGCGAACGCGCGCGCACCACGAACCAGCTCCGCCTGTTCGCCGACGTCGTTCGCCGTGGCGATTGGATCGGCGCGCGCCTCGATCCCGCCCTGCCGGAGCGCAAGCCGCTCCCGCGGCCCGACCTGCGATTGCGCAAGATCGCCATTGGCCCTGTGGCGGTGTTTGGCGCGAGCAATTTTCCATTGGCCTTTTCCGTGGCCGGCGGCGACACGGCGGCGGCCCTGGCGGCGGGATGCCCGGTTGTGTTCAAGGGCCACCCCGCCCATCCCGGCGTGAGCGAGATCGTCGCGCGCGCGATCCTGGCCGCAGCGGCGGCCGAACCTCTACCCGACGGCGTCTTCTCGCTGCTCAGCGGGCCGGCCAACGAATTGGGCGCGGCGCTGGCGGCGGACCAACACATCGCCGCCGTCGCCTTCACCGGTTCGCGCAGCGGAGGCAGGGCGCTGACGGCGATCGCGCAGGCGCGCGAGACGCCGATCCCGGTCTTCGCCGAGATGAGCGCGGTCAATCCCGTGCTTCTCCTGCCGAATGCTCTCGCCGCGCGCGCCGAGGCCATCGCGCAAGGTTTCGCCGCTTCGCTAACGCAGGGCGCCGGGCAATTCTGCACCAATCCCGGCCTGGTGATCGCCATCGAAAGCCCGGCCCTGGATCGCTTCATCGCCGCCGCCGTCGAGATTCTGGCGAAACACGAGGGCGCGGCGATGCTGACGCCGCGGATCCATCACGCCTATGTCAGCGGGCTTGAGAAGCTTGCTCAGTCCGGCGCCGAGACGCTCGTGCGCGGCGGCGTCGGCGGGGCGAATTGCGGACGCGCCGCACTGTTCGCGGCGCCGGCGCGCGCCTTCTTGGCCGATCCCGAACTGGCGGCCGAGAATTTCGGCGCCTCCGGCCTCATGGTGCGATGCGCCAATGAAGAAGAGCTGTTCGACGTCGTCGCCTCGCTCGAAGGCCAGCTCACCTCGACGTTGCACCTTGAGCCTGCGGACCATCAGCTGGCTTCGCGCTTGCTGCCCATCCTCGAAACCAAAGCCGGACGCATCCTCGCCAATGGCTGGCCGACCGGGGTCGAAGTGAGCCACGCCATGGTGCATGGCGGGCCGTTCCCGGCGACGTCCGATGCGCGCTCGACCTCGGTCGGCACGTTGGCGATCGAGCGCTTCTTGCGTCCGGTCTGCTATCAGGACATTCCCGCCGCCCTGCTTCCCCCCGCGCTTGCGGAGGACAATCCGCTTGGTCTGCGCCGGCTGATCGACGGTCGGTGGAGCTGAGATGGCGCTCCGCCTGCTGCAAGTTCGTGCGCCGGACGATGGTTGCATGGTGGCCGCGCTCGCGGAGGACGGCCGCGCCCATCGCGTGCATGGATTCGAGAAAACCTACGCCCTGGCGCAGGCCGCCATCGCCGCGCGCCAGCCCCTCGCGGAGTTCGCGCAGGCGCGCCTCGGCGAGGCGATCGACGTCCGCGCGGCTGAAGCCCAGGGCCGATTGCTCCCGCCGATCGATCACCCCGATCCCGCGCACCTGCTCGTCACCGGCACGGGCCTTACGCACCTCGGCTCCGCCGAAGGGCGCGACAAGATGCACGCGGCCGATCCCGCCACGCTGACGGACTCGATGAAGATGTTCAAACTCGGCATCGAAGGCGGCAAGCCGACGGCCGGGGAATCCGGCGTCCAGCCGGAATGGTTCTACAAGGGGGACGGGGCTATTCTGGCGGCGCCGGGCGCGCCGCTGCAATCTCCGCATTTCGCGCTCGATGGCGGCGAAGAGCCGGAGATCGCCGGCGTCTATATTGTCGGCCCCGGGGGCGAGCCGTGGCGGCTCGGCTTCGCGCTGGCCAACGAGTTCTCCGATCACGTGACCGAGCGGCAGAACTATCTCTATTTGGCGCACTCCAAGTTGCGCGCGTGCTCACTCGGACCCGAACTGCTGACCGGGCCCCTGCCTCCGGAGGTGCACGGCCTTTCCCGCATCCGACGCGGCAACCAAATCGTGTGGGAAAAGCCGTTTCTTTCAGGCGAAGCGCACATGTGCCACTCCATCGCCAATCTCGAACACCACCACTTCAAGTACGCCCCGTTCCGCCGACCCGGCGATGTCCACGTTCATTTCTTCGGAACCGCCACGCTGTCGTTCAGCGACGGCGTGCGCGCCGAACCCGGCGACATTTTCGAAATCGAAGCCGAGCCCTTTTTGCTGCCCCTGCGCAATGCATTGGCCGTGGCGGCGGAAGAGGCGCCTGTCATCGTCCGCTCGCTCTGATTGACGCGGCGCCCAAGCTGGGCTGGGCTGGCGCATGGCTTCGGACGCCCCGCAACCCACTGGATCGCTCGTCACGGCGCTGGCGCACGCTGAGCGCCTGCTCGAACGCGACCCGATGCTGGCTCTCCAGCAGGCCGGCGCCATTCTCGAGGCCGCGCCCGGGCACCCGGCGGCGCAGTTGATTCAAGGCAAGGCGCTCCGCCTCCAAGGCAAGGTGAGCGAGGCGCGCGTCGTTCTTGAAGCGCTCGCGCGCGCGGAGCCGCGCGCGGCGCAGGCGCGCTTCGAGCTGGGCGTCACGCTTGCGGCGCAAGGCGACGCCGCGGCGGCGATCAGCCAGTTGCGCGAAGCGGTCGCGCTGAAGGACGCGTTTCCCCCCGCTTGGGGCGCGTTGGGAGATCTGCACACGCTCGCTGGCGCGGGCGCCGAGGCCGACAGCGCCTACGCCAACCAAATTCGCACCTCGACCAGCGATCCGGACTTGATGCAGGCGGCGCACGCTCTCTGTGAAGGGCGTCTCGCCGCCGCCGAGGCGCTGCTGCGCGAGCGGCTCAAAGCATCGCCGACCGATGTCGCAGCGATCCGCATGCTGGCCGAGATCGGCGCGCGGCTCGGACGCTATGGCGACGCCGAAAAGCTGCTCGCGCGCGCGCTCGAATTGGCGCCGAGCTTCGCCCCGGCGCGGCACAATCTGGCGCTCGTATTGTTTCGCCAGGGCAAGGCGCTCGACGCCCTGCGCGAAATCGAGAGCCTGCGCAAAACCGATCCCGGCAACGCAATCTATCGCAATCTCAAGGCGGCGGCTCTGGCGCGCCTCGGCGACTACGACAATTCCATAACCCAGTTCGAAGACGTCCTGCGCGACCAGCCCGATCAGCCGCGCCTGTGGCTAAGCTACGGCCATTCGCTGAAAACCGCCGGCCGCACCCAGGATGCGATCGCCGCGTATCGCAAGGCCATCGCCCTTGATCCGGATTTCGGCGACGGCTTCTGGAGCCTCGCCAATCTCAAGACGTTCCGCTTCACGCCGGAGGAAATCCAATCGATGCGCGCCGCGCTCGCGCGCGCGGACCTCGCGGCGGAAGACCGCTACCACCTGCACTTCGCGTTGGGCAAAGCGCTGGAAGACGCGGGCGCGTACGCGGACTCCTTCGCCCACTACCAGGAAGGAGCGCGCCAGCGCCGCGCCTTCCTGGACTATGAGCCTGACGAGATCACCGATCAGGTTCGCCGCACCAAGGCGCTGTTCACGCCGAGTTTCCTCGCCTCGCGCCAAGGCATGGGATCGCCGGCGACGGATCCGATCTTCGTGATCGGCCTGCCGCGTTCGGGTTCGACTCTGCTGGAGCAGATCCTGTCGAGCCACTCCCAGATCGAGGGCACCATGGAATTGCCCGACATCGCCGCCATCGCGCGCGAGCTGGGCGAACGCAAACTGAAAAGCGAAGCTTCCAAATACCCCCAGGCGCTGGCGGAACTCGCACCTGCGCAATTGCGCGCGCTCGGCGAAAGCTACCTTGAGCGCACCAGGATCCAGAGGCGCAGCGCCAAGCCGCTGTTCATCGACAAGATGCCCAACAATTGGATTCACGTGGGTCTGATTGCTCTCATTTTGCCCAACGCGAAGATAATCGACGCGCGGCGCGATCCGATGGCGACATGTTTCTCCGCCTTCAAGCAACACTTCGCGCGGGGACAGGCCTTCACTTATGACCTCGCCGAGCTGGGACGCTACTATCGCGACTATCTCGACCTCATGGCGCATTTCGACACGGTTGCGCCCGGGCGAGTGTATCGCGTCTTCTATGAGCGTCTGGTCGCCGACACCGAACCAGAGGTGCGCCGCGTGCTCGACTATTGCGGGCTCGACTTCGAGGAGGCTTGTCTCTCCTTTTACGCAACGGAACGCGCGGTGCGCACGGCCAGCTCCGAACAGGTGCGCCAGCCGATATTCCGCGACGGCTTGGACCAGTGGCGCCGCTACGAGCCTTGGCTCGGGCCGCTCAAGGCAGCGCTCGCGGGCGCTCCGGAGCACCAAGACACAAAGCGCGGAAACTGAGGCTGGAGCGCTACAGCCAGCCCGAAGCGCGATAAGTGACGATAGCGTGACACCGGGGAGCGCTGCATGACCGCACAATCAACGCAAAATAGACGACTGGGTACGATTGCCTGGGCGCCGCTGCTGCTCGCGTCAACGATGCTGACCGGCATCGCGCCTGCGATGGCGCAGGAAACACAGACCAGCACGTCGGCGAACGAAGACATCATCGTCGTCACCGCGCAAAAGGTCACGCAGGACATCCAGGACGTGCCCATGAGCATTCAGGCGCTGGGCACGGAGCGCCTGGAGCAGCTCAACGTCTCAAGCTTCAACGATTACGCGCAATTCCTGCCGAGTCTCACGTTTCAATCTCTGGGGCCGGGCTTCGCCCGCACCTTCATGCGCGGCGTCGCCAGCGGCGACAACGGCAATCATTCCGGCCCGCTGCCCAGCGTCGGCATCTATCTTGACGAACAGCCCGTCACCACCGTCACCGGCGCTCTGGACGTTCACGTCTATGACGTCGCGCGCGTCGAAGCGCTGGCCGGGCCGCAGGGCACGCTTTACGGCGCAAGCTCGCTGGCGGGCACGATCCGCATCATCACCAATCAGCCGGACCCAAGCCATCTCTATGGCGGCTTCACGCTCGAGGCCAACGCCATCGCCCATGGCGATCCGGGCGGCACGCTCGAAGGCTTCGTCAACATCCCGATCTCGAGCAATGTCGCCGTGCGTTTGGTGGGCTGGGAGGAACACGAGGGCGGCTATATCGACAACGTTCCCGGCACGCGCACCTACCCGACCTGCGAAGCCGGCCCCAATGACGGCGCCTGCACCATCAGCAACGCCGGCATCGCCAAGAACAATTACAATCCCGTCGACACCTATGGCGGGCGCGCCGCGTTGCGCATCGATCTCAACGAAAGCTGGACGATCACGCCGGCGATCATGGCTCAAGACTCGCGCAGCCAGGGCGTGTTCGCATTCGATCCGCACGTCGGCGATCTTCAGGTCACTCACTTCCTGCCCGAGGACGCGCACGACAACTGGTATCAGGCCGCGCTCACCATCAACGGAACGATCAGCAATCTCGACCTCACCTATGCGGGCGCCTATATGCGTCGAGCGGTCGATTCCCACGCCGACTATTCCGACTATTCGTTCTTCTACGACACGCTCGCCGGCTATTACATGTATGACGAGACCGGCGTCCAATACACCGATCCGTCACAAGCGATCAGCGGCCGCGACCGCTACACCAAGGAAAGCCACGAGCTCCGTCTCGCCACGCCGGCCGACAATCGCCTGCGCGTCATCGGCGGCCTGTTCTACGAACGCCAGGTCCACCAGATCGAACAGCGCTACGTCATCGCCGGCATGTTCGATGATTTCGAGGTGCCGGGCTGGCCCGACACGATCTGGCTGACCGAGCAGACGCGCATCGACCGCGATTGGGCCGCCTTTGGCCAGGTCGCCTTCGACTTTACCGACAAACTCACCGGCACGGTGGGCCTGCGCGCATTCAAGTCGCACAATACCCTGCTCGGCTTCTTCGGCTACGGCGCCGGCTTCAGCAGCGGCACCGGCGAAGCCGCGTGTTTCGATCCGACGCCGTTCCGAGGCGCGCCGTGCGTCAATCTCGACCGCGGGATCGAGGAAAACGGCACGACGCACAGCGTCAATCTCACCTATCATTTCACGCCGGACGTCATGGTTTACGGCACCTGGTCGACCGGCTTCCGGCCGGGCGGCGTCAACCGGCGCATCTTCCAGCAGGCGCTCTACAAGTCGGACACGCTGACGAACTACGAACTCGGATTCAAATCCGTCTGGGATCAGAACCGCTTTCGCTTCAACGCCGCAGTGTTCCAGGAGGATTGGGAGGATTTCCAATTCTCCTTCCTCGGCGCCAACGGGCTCACGGAGAACCGCAACGCCGGCAATGCGCGCATCCGCGGCGTCGAAGCGGATTTGACCTGGCGCCCCGTCGAGAACTTCACGCTCACCGCGGCGGCGAGCTATCTGCATGGCGAGATCCGGCAGAACTATTGTTCGCTCATTCTGCCGGCCGGCACGCAGACCACCGATTGTCCCAGCACCGATCCTAACGACAATCCGCATTTGCTGGCGCCGTCGGGAACGCAACTGCCCGTAACGCCGGACGTGAAAGCCGATCTCACCGCCCGCCAGGAATTCTTCCTCATGGGCGAACAAGCGTACTGGCAGATCGCGCTCGTCCACCAATCCGGCGCAACGCAGGATTTGCGCACCTATGAAGGCGGCATCATCGGCGAACTGCCGGCGTACACCTCCGTCGATCTTTCGACCGGGTTCACCACCGACTATTTCTCGCTCGATGTCTTCGTGCGCAACGCCACCGACGAACGCGGCGAACTCTATCGCTACACCGAATGCCAGATCGCCGTGTGCGGCGCGCAATACTACGTCGCCCCCATCCAACCGCGCACGATCGGCGTAAGGTTCAGCAAAGGATTTTGAAGCGACCAGCCGCGACGGCGATAGATCGCCCGCACTTCTTCGTCGTCGACGGCGCAAAGTATCCCGCCGGCCTCAAAGTTTTCCGCGACACCGAATACGGCGCGTTGAAAAATTGCGCGCGCCCGCAGCATCATGATTCCCCGGCGCAGCGCGGACGTCACAGCCTGCGTCCGATCGGCGAAGCTAAGCAAGATCGTCAGCGGGCGCCGGCATGCATCGCAAGGTCCCGGGAGGGTTGGCGAGATGCTGACAAGCTCCGGTCAATCCTATTCTTGCGAAGGCTCGTGGATCAGCTCTGCCGCCTTCGAGCGCTTTCGCGTCTCGCAGTGGTCGTCGCGATTGATTGAAAAGAATCGCGAAAATGGTGGGCGCGACAGGGATCGAACCTGTGACCCCTACGATGTCAACGTAGTGCTCTTCCGCTGAGCTACGCGCCCGACCGCTGGGGAGCGCCCCTATACCCTCGCCCCGGCGGAGCGCGCAAGCCGGCCGGCTCATGCCTCTGGCCCAGGCGCGCGCCGCGTCCTCCGCGACGGCGGGCGCGGCGCTGTCCAAGCCGCGGCGGCGCCCCGGCCGCCGGCCTAACGGTTAAAGCTATAGAAATTAGAGGTCAGACACGGGCCGGCGCGCATCACGCAGCGGCGATCACACGCTCGATCTCCACCACGAGATCGCGCAAGTGAAAGGGCTTCGAAAGCACCTTCGCATCCTTCGGCGCCTGGCTTTGCGGGGAAAGCGCCACCGCCGCGAAGCCGGTGATGAACACGATCTTCATTCCGGGATCGGCCTCGGCGCCGCGGCGCGCCAGCTCAATTCCGTCAAGGCCCGGCATGACAATGTCGGTAAGCAGCAGATCGTAGGCGCTTTGCTCGAGCGCTTCCCAGGCGGAATCGCCGTCGCCATAGGCTTGCACTTCGTGTCCTGCACGGCTCAAATTCGTGACGAGGAACGCCCGCAGCGAGTCATCGTCTTCCGCGAGCAGAATGCGCGCCATGCGCGGCTCCAGAATCGGCCCCAGTAAAGCGGTAGCCTCTAGCACCGCCCAGGTAAAGACGGGCTTGACATAACGCGCCAATCGCCCCGCTGCTGCGCCGCCGTTGAGCATTGTTGACGCCGCTGGCCGGCGTTGCGAACACTGGCGGTCATGGACCTGTCGCCGGAGCCCGGCCCTTTTTTCAGCGCCAGCGCCGAACCCGACCCGGGCCGGCCGGCGGAGGCTGTCGCCCCGCCTTACGTCCTGATCGAGCCGCTGCGCCGGACCGCGCCGCTCGTTTTCGCGTCTCCGCACAGCGGACGGCGCTACCCCGCTGAGCTGATGGCGCTGGCGCGCATCGGCCTTTTGAGCTTGCGCCGCTCCGAGGATGCGTTTGTCGACGAGTTGTTCTCCGGCGCGGCGGCGCACGGCGCCTCAGTGCTCTCGGCCACGGTCGCGCGCGCCTATGTCGATCTCAACCGCGATCCCGACGAATTGGATCCGGACATGTTCGACGAGCGGCTGCCGCGCGCGCCGCAAGCTTCGCCGCGCGTCCAAGCCGGGCTAGGCGCCATTCCGCGCATTACAGGCGACGGACAAGCGATTTATCGGCGCAAGCTGAGCCTCGCCGAAGCCGAACGGCGCATGGCCGCGGTGCATCGGCCGTATCACGCCATGCTGCGCAGCCTGATCGAAGAAACCAAAACCCTGTTTGGCTGCGCCGTTCTGATCGATTGCCATTCGATGCCGAGTTCGGCGCGCGGTGCGCACGCGCCCGATATCGTGCTGGGCGATCGCTTCGGCGCCTCGTGCCATCCCTCCGTCACCGCGCTCGCCGAAGCCACGTTGCGGCGGCTGGGATATCGCGTCGCCCGCAACGCGCCCTTCGCCGGCGGACACACCACGCAGATCTACGGGCGCCCCAGCGCGCGCGTGCATGCCCTGCAGATCGAATTGAACCGCGCGCTCTACATTGACGAACGCAGCCTCGACCGCACCTCCGGCTTCGCGCGCGTGCGCTCGGACATGACCCGGCTGGCCGAGGCGCTGTCGGCGGCGTCGCTGCATCGCTCCCTGGCCTAGGAATTCCGAGGCGCCGCAACGTTCCGTTAACCGACCCAGGGCACATCACGGCGGCGTGAGCTTGGCGGATCGGCCGGGCCGACAAATCTACCGGCACAAGAAAAAGCCGCGGACCCAAGGGCCCGCGGCGAAAGGTAGATAGGGAGGAAACGCCCGATAGGGCGGGCGGCGTCGCGAAACGCCGCAACACCGCAAAGATACGCTGCACCGCACAAAAATCAACCCACGGGAAACCCTGGTATCGCTCACATCTTTGCACCTAACGTAGGTAGTGATTTGATTTTTGGGGCTTTTCTGCCAGTTCGTATCTTTTTGCGGTGCACACATGCATTCCTGACTGCACTGTAGCGCTCGATTTTTCCGCACCTGCCTTGCCGCCCGCCCAAGTGAAGGGCAAAACCGCGCGCCCTTCCGCGCCTCAACCTAGTCTAAACCGCCATGCCCACCCCGCTTTTGCGAAATATCGCCATCATCGCGCACGTCGATCACGGCAAGACCACCCTGGTCGACCAGATGCTGGTCCAAGGCGGCGCGTTCCGGGAGAACGAAAGCCACGCCGAGCGGGCGATGGATTCCAATCCGCAGGAGCGCGAGCGCGGCATCACCATCCTGGCGAAGCCGACCTCGATCCTGTGGACCGGCGAAGGCCACCCCGAGACGCGCATCAATATCGTCGACACACCCGGCCACGCCGATTTCGGCGGTGAGGTGGAGCGCATCCTTTCCATGGTCGATGGCTGCGTGCTGCTGGTCGACGCCTCCGAAGGCGTGATGCCGCAAACCAAGTTCGTGCTGTCGAAGGCGCTCGCGCGCGGCCTTCGGCCGATGGTCGTACTGAACAAGGTCGATCGTCCGAGCGCCGAGCCGGCGCAGGCGCTGAACGACATATTCGAGCTCTTCCTCGCGCTCGGCGCCAGCGACGACCAGGCGGATTTCCCAATCCTCTACGCGTCCGGCAAGGAGGGCTGGGCCGTCGCCAGCATGGATGAGGCGCGCGGCGCGGCGAACAAGAACCTGCAGCCGCTGTTCGAACTCATCGTGCGCCACGTGCCGGAGCCCGAACCGTTGAAGCGCCGCGACGAAGCGTTTGCACTGCTCGCGACTATTCTTGACAGCGATCCCTTCCTCGGCCGCGTGCTGACGGGCCGCATCGAGAGCGGACGCGTGAAGGTCGGCGATCCGGTGAAAGCGCTCGCGCGCGACGGACGCGAGATCGAACGCGGACGCCTGACCAAGCTCCTCGCCTATCGCGGCTTGAAGCGCGTGCCGGTCGACAGCGCCGAAGCGGGCGACATTGTCGCCATCGCCGGCCTCGTCGAGCCCACCGTCGCCGATACGATCGGCGCGATGGATCTGGCGACGCCGATCCCCTCGACGCCGATCGATCCGCCGACTTTGGCGATCACGGTGTCCATCAACGACTCGCCCCTTGCCGGCCGCGCCGGCGACAAGGTGCAGAGCCGCGTGATCCGCGCGCGCTTGCTGCAGGAAGCGGAATCCAACGTCGCCATCCGCGTGCGCGAAACCGAGAACCGCGACGCGTTCGAAGTCGCCGGCCGCGGCGAACTTCAGCTCGGCGTGCTGATCGAAACCATGCGCCGCGAAGGCTTCGAGGTCTCTATCTCGCGCCCGAAAGTGCTGACGCGCACCGAGAACGGCCAGGTGTTCGAGCCGATCGAAGAAGTCGTGATCGACGTGGACGACGAATATACCGGCGTGGTCATCGAGAAGATGAGCCTCCGGAAGGCCGAGCTGCAGGACATGCGCCCCTCGGGCGGCGGCAAGACGCGCCTGCTGTTCCATGCGCCGTCACGCGGCCTTGTCGGCTATCATGGCGAATTCCTCACCGATACGCGCGGCTCCGGCGTGATGAACCGCCTGTTCCATGAATGGTCGAACTGGCGCGGCGATATTCCGGGCCGTTTGCGCGGCGCGCTCATTTCCAACGACAAGGGTCAATCCACCGCCTACGCGCTGTGGAACCTGGAAGAGCGCGGCCAGATGTTCATCGCCGACGGCGAAGACGTCTATGAAGGCATGATCATCGGCGAAAACGCGCGCGGCGAAGATCTCGACGTCAATCCGCTCAAAGGCAAGAAGCTCACCAATGTCCGCGCCAGCGGCAAGGACGAAACCATTCGCTTGACGCCGCCGCGGCGCCTGACGCTCGAACAAGCCATGGCCTGGATCGACGAGGACGAATTGGTCGAAGTCACGCCTGCCGCGATCCGACTGCGGAAAGCGTATCTCGATCCCAATGAACGCAAACGCGCCGCGCGCGCCAGCGTAGGGTAAGAACCGGCCTTACCGCGCCAGGGCCGCCTCGATGAGCTCGGAATATCCCGCCCCGCCGCGTTCGTTCCAAACGCGTGTTCCGTCGATCACCACGCCGGGGATGCCATGAAACAAGAAAGCGTGATGCTCCGCCGTATCCGCGGCGATGCGCGCGGCGGTCGCCGCCACGTCGATGCGCGCATGAACCGCGTCGAGATCGAGCCCGGCGCCTGATGCGGCGAGGTCCATCGCGGCCGCAATGGCGTCAGGGTTGGACGCCGCGTCCCCAGGCGGCCAGCCGGCAAACGCCGCGTCGATGAAAGCGGCGGCCTTGGTGCGATCCACGAGCAGGACCGCGTCGAGATAACGCGCGCCGATGTCGGCGTTGCGATGCGGGACGACGTGCTTGAATTCGATCCGCACATCGTCGGCGCGACGCGCGGCGTCCGAACGCAAATAGCCCCACGCGCGCCGGGTATCCGGGCACGCGAGATCGCCGTAAATCACCACAGTCACCCGGGCGATTGCGGGGCCCAGCACGAACCGCGCCGCATCGATTGCCGGCGAAACCGGCGCCAACATCTCAGCCTTCGGCGCGCCCGGCGCCTGCGCGAACGCCAAATCCGCGCCGAAACACAGTGCGACCGCGAGCAAGAAACCACGCGCCAACGTCATGTGCACCCCTCGCCCGGAGTATGCCGGGGCGCCGAGCAATCGCAAGCCGCGCCTTGACGTGCGGGCGAGCGAGGCGATCGGGCGCCGAACCCACCGCTTCGATGTTCGTTCGCCCTCGCGCGCGCTTGGGTTAACGCGCCAGAGTGACGGCCCCAGGGGGCCGAGTTGCGCCATTTTGGAGCAGATGCGCGCCACACGCACGTTTATGGAACCACCTGCGGCCTCCAATCCGGCGAAATCGCGGCGCCCGATTTGCTCCTCGCCCTTCGCAGAACAAGCCGGCCCATGTGGGAACGGCTGCGAACTCAAGGGCGCTACCACATGGCGAATGCAATCGACCTCCATGTCGGCAAGCGGCTTCGCCGCCGTCGCCGACTCCTCGGCCTCACCCAGCAACAGCTGGCTGAGTCCATTGGCATCCGTTTTCAGCAAATTCAAAAATACGAATGCGGCGCGAACCGCGTGACCGCGAGCCGTCTTTACGAACTCGCCGTCTCGCTCAACGTGCCGGTGAACTATTTCTTCGAAGGCCTGCAGCAGATCAACGCGCCGCAAGCTCCGGGCGCGCCGGCGAACGATCGCGATCTGATCGCCGCCGATGTGCTCAGCCAGAAAGAAACGCTCGAACTGATCCGCGCTTACTACAAGCTCGGCGAACGTCCGCGCCGGCGCCTGCTCGATCTCGCGAAGGCGCTGCAAGACGAATCGACTGACGCGGCCTAAACGCCGCGTCTGGGGTGAAGTGGGGCTTTACCGGGCGGGCTCGCTGCAAAGCGAGCCCGCTTTCGCTTGCTGTCGTCAAAATGTAATCATCGAGCGCGGAAAATCGGCGCGGAATTAGACGCATCCGTTCGCTTTTTCCGCGAATTGGAGTCGCGCGCGGCGCGTTCTCGCCAACCGCGCGAAGAGGTTGCTGCTTAGCCACAGCCAGCGCGAATTATTCACCGTTTATCCACATTACCGCTCAGCAACGCTCTCTATTGATGTATTGTTGAGGTGGGGCAGGCGTGGGGGAAGTGCACGGGCGGAGATTCGCTGGGGCGGCGCACTGCGCGTCGCGCCCAAGGGGACAAATACGATCGTCTTCGCCCCTTCGCGCGACTGCGGTGGGTGTAGTTATGAGTGCAGATATCGACTTGCATGTCGGCAAGCGGATCCGGCGCCGGCGCCGGCTCCTTGGACTGACGCAACAACGTCTGGCGGAGGCCGTCGGCATCCGCTTTCAACAAATTCAAAAATACGAATGCGGCGCAAACCGCGTCACGGCTTCGCGTCTTCACGAGATCGGCCGCGCCATGAATGTGCCCACGACGTACTTCTTCGAAGGTCTGGGCGAGCCGGACCATGCGCGGCCCGTAAACGATCCGATCGGCGACTATGATCTCGCCGGCCGCGATCTCATGGCTCAGAAAGAAACCATGGAGCTGATCCGCGCCTATTATCGGCTGGCCGAACGGCCGCGGCGCAAATTGCTCGACCTGGCCAAATCGCTCGAGGAAACAACAGCCGAACCCGAGCTGGTCGACGCATCGTGACATCTTTGGGACTCGCCCGTTGGCGAGTCCCAACCGTCATGTTAGCCCACCTCCGTGGGCTCAGCCGATCTTCAGCGCTATCGCGCCTTCGCCGACGTGCTCGCGGACGCCGCCGGCGCGGCGATCATGCCTTACTTCCGGGCCCGCCACACGGTGGAGCACAAGGGCGGGCAAAGGCTCGACCCGGTCACCGAGGCCGATCGCGCCGCCGAACAAGCGATGCGCGCGCTGATCGAGCGGGAGTTCCCAGACCATGGCATTGTCGGCGAGGAATTCGGCGCCAAGCCCGCGCGCGGCGGCTATTGCTGGGCGCTCGATCCGATCGACGGCACGCGCGCGTTCATCGCCGGCTTGCCGCTCTGGGGAGTGCTGATCGCGCTGGCGTACGAGGGCCGGCCGATCCTGGGCGTGCTCGACCAGCCCTATCTCGGCGAGCGCTTCGCGGGCTCGCGCGAGGGCGCGACGCTCACCGCGCGGGGCGCGCCCCGCCCTTTGCGCACCAGCGGCTGCGGCAGGCTGGGCGACGCCACCCTTTCCACCACCGATCCCACCCTCTTTGACGGCGTGGAAGCGGCCGCCTTCGGCCGCGTGCGTGATGGCGCGCGCCTCACCCGCTACGGCTATGATTGTTATGCGTACGCCATGCTGGCGATGGGCGGCGTCGACATCGTTATCGAAAGCGGCCTGCGCGCGTGGGACATCCAGGCGTTGATCCCGATCATCGAAGGCGCGGGCGGCAGCGTGACCAGCTGGTCGGGCGGCGACGCGGCGGATGGCGGCCAGGTGCTCGCGGCGGCCAACGCGCAATTGCGCGATGCAGCCATCGACTTGCTCGCGGACGCGGCGCGCTGACGGTGTGAGCGCTAGCGATAAAATTCGGTTCGACGGTCGCGGAAGAAGCCCCAGGCGGCGCGGTGGCGGTCGAGAAAATCCAAATCGAACGCATGCACCAGCACGCCTTCGTCGGTGCGGTCGAAGCTCTCGACCAGATCGCCGCGATGATCGGCGATGAAGCTTGAGCCGTAGAAATTCTGCCCGCTCGCTTCGAGCCCGATGCGGTTCGCCGCGACCACCGGGATCACGTTCGACACCGCGTGCCCTTGCATCGCGCGCCGCCACGGATCGCGCGTGTCGAGCGAAGCGTCATGTGGCTCGGAGCCGATCGCCGTCGGGTAGAACAAGACGTCCGCGCCAGCGAGCGCCATGGCGCGCGCGGCTTCGGGAAACCACTGGTCCCAGCAGATGCCGACGCCGATGCGCCCGAAGCGCGTCGGCCAAACCTTGAAGCCGGTGTCGCCCGGCCGGAAATAATACTTTTCCTGATAGCCGGGCCCGTCGGGAATGTGGCTCTTGCGATAGACGCCCATCAGCTTGCCGTCCGCATCGAGCATGGCGACGGAGTTGAAATAGAGCGGCCCGTCGCGCTCGTAGATCGAGACGGGAATCACGACGCCCAATTCTTCCGCTACCGGCTGCAGGCGCAGCACGCACGGATGCTCCGTCGCCGGATAAGCCGTGCCGAACCAGCGTTCTTCCTGCGTGGTGCAGAAATACGGCCCCTGAAACAGCTCGGACGGCAGGATGACTTGCGCGCCACGCTTCGCCGCTTCGCGGATGAAGCGCTCGGTCTTGGCGATGTTGGCGTCCATGTCCTCGCCATACGAGGTCTGGATCGCCGCGACTTTGATGGCGCGCGTCATGGATGCTTCAGCGCCCAGGCGAGCGCGGCCTCCAGGCGGTCGTTGCCCCAGAACAATTCGCCATCCTCGGTCGCCAAGCTCGGCGCGCCGAAGACGCCGGCGGCCATCGCCTCGTCGGTGGCGGCCCGCAGCGCGGCCTTCACATCGTCATCCTGAGCCCGTTCGATCAAGGCGGTGTCCAATCCGGCGCGCCGCAAAGCCTCGGCGACGTTCAGCGGATCGGAAATGGCCCTCCCCTCGCCGAATTCAAGCGCGTAGACGGCCTGCGCGAAGCGCACGCGCGGCGCGCCCTCGAGCGCTGTGGCGACGCGCGCCGCCAGCAGGCTGTTCTGCGGAAACGGGTGCGGCAGCTTGAACGGCAAATCGAGTTCGGCGCAGATGCGCTCCAGATCGCGAAGCATGTATTTGCCGCGCGTCGGGTAGATGTTGAAGGGCGAGTCCTTCATGCCCTGCGCGGCGAACACCGGGCCCAGCAGAAACGGCCGCCACTCGACGATCACGCCGCGCGCCTGCGCCTCGCGCTCGATCCTGAGCGCGGCCGGATAGGAATAGGTCGAGGCGAACTCGAACCAGAATTGAACCGTCGCCGTCATGCCGGCTCCTGCTGAGTGATGCAGTGGAAGGCGCCGCCGCCGGTGAGGATGGCGTTGGCGGAAAGGCCGATCACGCGGCGGCCGGGAAACAGCGGCGCGAGCGCGTTCACGGCGTCGTCGCCGCTGTCGGAATAGATTGGGACGACGATTGTCGTGTTGCCGATCAGGAAATTCATGTGGCTCGCGGGCACGGGATCTTCATCCTCATCCAGCACGAGGCCCGGCGATGGGATGCGGATAATTTCGAGCTTGCGGCCCGCCGCGTCGCGCATCGCCGCCAGCGTCAGCGCGATTTCCTCCAGCACGTCGGCGTTCGGATCATCGGCGCCGTAAGCGCGCTGACAGACGACGCGCCCCGGCGCGACGAAGCGTGCGAGATTGTCGACGTGCCCGTCGGTGTGATCGCGCGCGAGGCCCTCGTCGAGCCACAGCACCTTTTCGACGCCGAGCGCGTTCTCCAGCGCCTCCTCCGCCTCGTCCTCGCGCCAGTCCGGATTGCGGTTGGGATTCAAGAGGCACTGCCGCGTTGTGATGAGCGTGCCTTCGCCGTCCATCTCGATCGCGCCGCCTTCGAGGATGAAGTCGTGCGTCGTGAATTGCGCGCCGCTCGTGTACGCCACTTTGGCCGCGACTTTGTCATCGCCCGGCAAAATGTATTTCCCGCCCCAGCCATTGAAGCGGAAGCCGAGCGCGCCGCCGCCCGCGGCGAAGATCGGACCGGTGTCGCGCAGCCAGATGTCGCCGAACTCGGCCTCCACCAATTCGCCCGCGCCGCCCAGCGCCAGTTGCGCCGACGCCGCCGACTCCCGCCCCTGCACCAGCACGCGGACGCGGTCGCCACGGCCCTCGTCGTGCAGCGCGCGGATCATGGCGGCGACTTCGCGCCGCGCCGGCTCGATATTCTCGCCCCACAGCTCGTGCGCGGAGGGCCATGCCGTCCAGATCGCTTTGTGCGGCGCCCATTCGGGCGGAATAACCAGCCGGTCGCTCATGGCGTGCGCTCATAGACCGCTTTCAGGCCGAGTGGAAACGGCGCCCGCGCGGAACAAAAACGGGCGGCCATCGGACCGCCCGTAAGAGAAAGGGATGAGCCGATCCGCGGGGGCGCGGATTGGGAGCTGATGCGCGTTGCGAAGAAGGGCTGCCGCGCGAACTCCCCAATAAGGGGGATTCTCGAAACGTCCGTGACACTTGCCTGAAGCTTTGGTGAGGATAGGGCCCCGGCGCGCCTTGCTTCCGCCCCGGATCGGGGCGAAACAGCCCAGCGATGACCCAGGCCGAAGCCTACACCAGCAGCTGGGAGCCGCGCCGCGTGCTTTCGCTAAGGCAGGCGCGGCGGCGCTCCGCCGTGGTTGCGGGCCTGCGGCGCTTCTTCGTGGCGGCAGCCGGCGCCTCGTTCGCTTCGGTGTTCGTGTTCATGGCGGTGTCGACGCTGCAGGGCGTCGGCGCCGAGGATCGGGCGGCGTCGGAGCCGCTGCGCATGCTCAACCCCCGGTTCACGGGACGCACGGCCCAGGGCGGCCCATTTCAGATCACAGCCGAAACGGCCCTGCGGGATCGCGGCGGCAAGCAGCTCGTCCACCTCGCCTCGCCGGTTTACCGAGCCCAGGACGGCACGGTCGTGCTCGCCCCGCGGGGCGTCTATGATGAAAGCGCCCGGTCCATCGTGCTGAACGGCGAGGTGCTGTTCAGCGAGCGCGGCGGCAACCGCTTCTCCACCTCGAACATGGTGGTCGACCTCGCCAATGGCGCCGTCCACGGCGACCGCGAGGTGACAGGCGCGGGGCCCCTTGGCGTGGTCCGGGCGGACGCTTATGAGATACGTCAGGGTGATCGTGCTTTGGTGCTGCATGGCGCCGTGCGAGGTCAGATTCCCGACCGCGGTCAGCCGGCGCCGGACACGGCCAGCGAGCCCGCGGCGGACAAGTAGGAGCGGACCATGGCGCGAATGGCGCTGACCCTGGCGGCCGGGGCGATGGCGGCGGCGGCGTTTGCGAGCCCCGCCCACGCGCAGCTGAGCGAAAGCGGCGGGCCGGTTTCCTACAGCGCCGACAATCTCGAGTATTTCGATGGCGACCGCCGCCTGGTGCTGACCGGGGACGTCGACGTCGTGCAAGGCGACGCGCGTCTGCGCGCCGACCGGCTGACGCTCTATTTCAAGCAGGCGCCGCCCGAACAGGCGCAGGCTCAAGGGGGCCTGGGCGCCGGCGATATCGAGCGCATGGTGGCCGATGGCGAGGTCTATTATGTGCGCCCGACCCAGTCGGCGCGCGGCAACCACGCCGTCTATGAAACCGCCAGCGACAGCGTGACCTTCTCCGGCAATGTCGTGGTGGCCAGCGACGCCAACGTGGTGCGGGGCGACACCCTCGTCCTGCATATCGGCTCGAAGCAGACCGTGATCCGGCCGGGCGCGGGCCAGCGCGTGCGCGGCGTGTTCGTGCCGCAGCATCACCCCGCGGAGGCGCCGGCCCAGACCCCGCCTCCGGCCCGTCATTGACCTCTGGTTCACGAAATCTTAGCCGCGTGTGCGCGATATGAGCCCTGAGGGCGCATCAAGCCGTTCGGTCAACGCCGAAGCCGAGGTCTCAGGCCTGGCGGCGGTTAGGATCGGCAAATCCTATCGCGGCCGCCGCGTCGTGAACGACGTTTCGTTGTTCTTACGCCGTGGCGAGATCGTCGGTCTGCTGGGCCCCAACGGAGCAGGGAAAACAACCTGCTTCTATATGATCACGGGGCTCGTGCGCGTGGACCAGGGACAAATCCTGTTGGACGGCCAAGACGTCACCACGCTGCCAATGTATCAACGCGCCCGGCTCGGCGTCGGCTATCTGCCGCAAGAGCCCTCGATCTTCCGTGGTCTGACCGTCGAAGAGAACGTGATGGCGATCGTCGAGCTTTCGGAGAAGGACCGAAACCTCAGACGCGACATCGTCGATGGCCTGCTCAAGGAATTGCACGTCGATCATCTGCGCGATGCGCCAGCCGCGGCCCTTTCGGGCGGCGAGCGGCGACGCGTGGAAATCGCGCGCGCCCTGGCGACGCGGCCCTCGTTCATGCTCCTCGATGAACCTTTCGCCGGCATCGATCCGCTCGCCATCAACGACATCCGCGACCTCATCATGTTCTTGAAACAGAGAGGTCTCGGCATCCTGATCACCGACCACAATGTGCGCGAAACGCTGCAGATCGTGGATCGGGCTTCGATCATGTTCGACGGCGAAGTGTTGTTCGACGGGACCCCGCAAGAGGTGCTCGCGAACGAAGCCGTGCGCAGGGTTTATCTGGGCGAAAAGTTCAACTGAGCGGGGCCGCCGATGGCGATGATCCCGCGCTTGGAGCTGCGCCAGGGCCAGGCCCTGGTGATGACGCCGCAGCTACAGCAAGCCATCAAGCTGCTGCAGCTTTCCAATGTCGAGCTCACAGAATTTGTCGAAAGCGAACTTGAGCGCAATCCGCTGCTGGAGCGCGTCGAGAGCGAAGTCGAAAAGACCGAACGCGCCGAAAGCGCCGAGGCCGAGGTCTCCTTCGACGCGCCGGGCGCCGCTGAAAGCTCGCTCGATGCGGATGTCGCCGATGTCGCGCCGGATCTGAGCGCCGGCGAATTGATCGAAGCCGGCGCCGCGCCGCTGACCGATTGGTCGAAGGCGTCTTCCGGCAAGAGCTTCGACGATCTGCCCGGCATCGAAGATACGCTCAGCAACGAAGTCAGCCTGGCCGAACATCTGGACCGCCAGCTCACCACGGCCGGCGTTTCCGCAGTCGATCGCATGATCGGCGCGGCTCTGATCGATGCTGTCGACGATTGGGGCTATATGCGCGCCGACGTGCGCGATATGGCGCGGCAACTCGGCTGCGGCGAGGCCGAGGTGGCGCGCATGCTGACGCTGATGCAGGGCTTCGAGCCGGTCGGCGTGATGGCGCGCGATATTCCCGAATGCCTCACGCTGCAGCTCAAGGACCGGGGCCGCTTCGATCCGGCGATGGAAAAGCTGCTCGCCAATCTCGACCTGCTGGCAAAAGGCCATATGGAGCGGCTGTGCACCGTATGCGGCGTCGACCGCGAAGATCTCGTCGAGATGATCGCCGAAGTGCGCGCTCTGACGCCGAAACCCGGCGCGGGCTTTGGCGGCGGCGTGGCGCAGACCGTCGCGCCCGACGTCTATGTGCGCCAGGCGCCGGACGGCGCCTGGGTGGTGGAGCTCAACACCGACACCATGCCGCGCGTGCTGATGAACCAGCGCTATTACGCGACCGTGTCGAAGACGGCAAAGCGCGAGGAGGATAAAGCCTTCCTCAGCGAATGCGCGGCGAATGCGTCATGGCTGGTGAAGAGCCTCGACCAGCGCGCCCGCACGATCCTCAAAGTCGCGCGCGAGATCGTGCGCCAGCAGGACGGCTTCTTCGCCTACGGCGTCTCGCAATTGCGTCCGCTGAATCTGAAGACCGTCGCCACCGCGATCGAGATGCATGAATCCACCGTGAGCCGCGTCACCTCGAACAAATATCTTTCCTGCCCGCGCGGCGTGTTCGAACTGAAATACTTCTTCACCGCCTCGATCGCCTCCGCCGATGGCGGCGAATCTCACAGCGCCGAAGCCGTGCGCTACGAGATCAAGGGGCTGATCGAGAAAGAAGACACCGCCGACATCCTCTCCGATGACCGCATCGTCGAAATCTTGAAGGAGCGCGGGATCGACATTGCCCGGCGGACGGTCGCGAAATATCGCGAGAGCTTGCGGATACCGTCGAGCGTCGAGCGCAAGCGGAAGCTGGCGAACGGGATCTAGCAATTCCGGTATCGCCCGCACTATCGTGCGGCATGCATCCGGTCCGTCAAGTCATCTGCTTTGTCGTCGCCGCCGCCCTATTCTGCGCCGGTCTGGACATCCTCTACGACGAAGCCTTCGTGGCGCAACAAATCCTCGGCCGCGCCGTGGTGATCGGCCTGTTCCTTCTGTTCATTGGCGCGTTATGGCTTTGGGTGGATTTCGGAGCGCCCCTGTGGCGGCGCCTGACCGCGCCGAAATAAGGGGAGCGGGGCGATGGAGCGTTGGTCGGATTTCTTTGTCGCGGAGGCGGGCGCGGCGGCGGCGCTGGCGCTGCTGGTGGAGATTCTCCGCTAGGCCCGCTTGCTCCGCAGCAGCAGCCATTGCCCCGAAACGACGAGCGCGACGCCGCCGAGCGCGGTGACGCCCCAATGCTTCGCTTCGAACACGCTCGACACCAGCATGGCGAGCGGCGGCGTGAGCGCGGAAATGTAGGACGCGGTAGCGTAGCCGCGCCGGCGCGCGAGCCCGAAATACAGAAGAAACGCCACCACCGAGCCCACAACGGCGAGATAGAGCAGCGAAAGCGTGTAGGCTGGCGTGAACACGAACGCCCACGGCTTGCCCGTCGCCAGCGCGAACGCGGCAAGACCCGCCGCGCCATAGGCCATGCCCCACGCCGTCGCCGGCGCGACCGAAGCGCCAGCCATCTCGCCGCGCCGCGCGAACACGTTGCCGAGCGCGGCCGTCACCACCGAGCCGAAGGCAAGGCCCAGCCCGGCAAGCGCCATGGGAGAATGTTGCGCTTCGGCGATTTCGCCCCACGACAGCGAGGCGACGCCGGCGACGCCGAGCCCCGCGCCAGCCCACGCCAGCAGCGGCGGCCGCTGACGGTAGATGATCCGGAACAGGATGAGGTTCACGAACGCCAACGTCGCGAACACGACGGCGACAACCGCCGAATTCACGCGCTCCTCGGCCCAATAGACCATTGCGTAATTGACGCCGAAGGTGAAAAGGCCGGTGCCGACCGTCGCCGCGTGCTGGTGCGGCGTCAGCGCCACGCGCTCGCCGCGGAGGATGCACCATAAGAACAACAGCGCCGAGGCGATGGCGAAGCGATAGACGATCGAGACGACGGGATCGACGACGCCGAGCTGCAGCGTGATCGCAAACCACGTCGTGCCCCAGGCCAAGGTGCATACGCCGATGGCGGCCAGATCGGCAAAGCCAACCGGCTTCGTTTCCACGCTGATCGCTGTCACCGGACGTCTCCCCGCCCGCATATGGTGAGCGCGGGCCAGAGCTGGAAGGGTCCCCCTCTATTCGCCGGCCCGCCCGAAATCTGTCAGCAGCCGCGCGCTCAAAGCCGCTTGGCGATTTTGTTGCGCAGGGCGCCGGCCAGCGCTTGCGCCGCGAACCGGTTGGTCGCCGCGAACAGGGCGAGCCCGGCATAGTCGCGGTTGCGGCCATAGGCGTACACCTTGTGCCAGGCCGACGCCTTGGCGATGCCCCGCGCGCGCTCCTTGAGCAGACGCACCAATCGGGCGTCGTCGCGCACGCGCGGATCCTCAACGATCCGCTCGGTCCAGCGGCGCATGCCGTCATAGTCGATCTTGGTGCGCGACATCGTCGACGGCTGGCCGCTGATTTGGCCGTGGCGCGTCGTATAGAAATAGTGCGGCGCCGGCGTCACGAAAAAGCGCGCGCCGGCGAGCAACAAGTCCAGCATGAACGCGAAGTCCTCGGCATGGCGCAGCTTGGGATAGCGTACGCCGCTGTCGCGCAGGAATTGCGTGCGGACCATGGGGTGCAAGAGGCCCCAGTCCATGTCGGCGCTGCTTGCGCCGCTGCAGCGTTCGACGAAAGCGTGCGTGTCGATCGCGCCGGGCGGAGCCGAGACGAAGGCGGTGCGCTGCGTCTGCCCGGCGGCGAAATCGTAGGCGTAGAGGTTGTCGGCGACGATGTCGGCGTCGTTTTCGCCCGCAAGCGAGGCGAGCGCCTTCAGCCGCTCGGGCCCGAACACATCGTCCGCATCCAGCATCGCCACCCAATCGCCGCGCGCCGCGTCCAGGCCCCGGTTGCGGGCGGGGCCGGGGCCGGAATTTTGGTTGAGGCGAAGCAGCCTGATGCGCGGCTCCTCGGCGGCGATGCGCAACACGGCGTCCGCCGTGTTGTCGCTTGACGCGTCGTCGACGACGATCACCTCAAGCGGCGCCAAGGTCTGATCGAGCGCCGAACGGATGGCGCGCGCGACGAAACCCTCGGCGTTGTAGGCAGGCAGGATCACGGAGATAGACACGTCTCGGCCTCCGTTGGCGCCGGCGTCGGCTTGCTGCGTCTTGAGCCTTTTGGCCGTTTCCGCCGGCATCGGTCCGCTCCCGCCATCCTTGAGTGAGACGCGCGCCATCGGACGCTCCTCGCAACACGCGGCGCGCTCGCAGGTGCACAATCCCCCAATCCCCCGGCAGTTCCGCGCGGGCGGCGTCCAACGCCGGCGGAGCGGGATTTCGGCGCGACTGGTGAAAACATGGGCGAACCGGATCGGCCGTTAGCCCTTCGCGTTGACCCGGTCCGGAGGCAGTCCTACCCTTTGCCGAGGGTTCGGACGCGCGGTCCGGACCGGCTTCACTCCGCCCGCGAACGAGGCTGGCGGTCCAAGGAGGCGCCCGCATGCGCGTACAAGTCGCCGGACGGCGCATGGATGTCGGCGAAGCGCTCAGATCTCGGATTGAAGGCGAGCTTTCGTCAGGCATTTCCAAATATTTCAACCGCGCCACAGACGCTGTCGTAACAGTCGGCAAGAATGGCGGGACTGGTTACGAAGTGGATTGCACGGTTCACCTTTCCTCTGGAATTTCCCTTCAAGCGCAAGGACATGGCGGTGACGCCCACATGGCGTTCGACGCCGCCATGACGCGGCTGGAGACTAGGGTCAGGCGGTATAAGAGGCGGCTGAAGAATCATCATGCCGACAACAAGTCTCCCCTTCCGGCGGAGGGCGCCACGGCCTATGTGCTGGCCCCTTTGAGCGAGGACGAGGAGGACGAGGCCCGCGCCGCCGCGAATGGGGCGGACAAGACGCCCCTGGTGATCGCCGAAACCAAGACCGCGGTGCGGACTATGACGGTATCCACTGCAGTCATGCAGCTGGACCTGTCGGAAACGCCCGCTCTGCTGTTTCGCAACGCCGCCCACGGCAGGCTTAACCTGGTCTATCGCCGCGGCGACGGAAACATCGGCTGGGTCGATCCGGAGCGGGCCGGCGAAACGCCGGGCTAGGACCCGGCGGCGGGGCCGCTGCGTTGGACCGAAGCCTTTCGGTTCGTTCGCGTTTAATGGGTGAATTGGCGCGCGCGAGCGCAAAACCGGCTTCATCTTTCGAGTGCAAGACGTTGGCGCCGGGCGTGCAGGCTCAGTCGCGGAATTCAGGTGATTATGAACGATCTTAAGGATCTGGTGCTGACCGACGCCATTATGCCGCGTCTTGCCGCCAGCTCGCGCCGGCAGGCGCTGCAGGCGATGGCCGAGACACTGGCGAACGCGGCGGGCGTGGAATCGCGCGCGGCCTTCGAAGCCATCCTGTTGCGCGAGCGCCTTTCGGGCACCGGCATGGGCGAAGGCGTGGCGATTCCGCATGCGCGCGCGCCGGGCCTCACGCATCCGGTGGCGGCCTTTGCACGGCTCGATCCGCCGCAGGATTTCGGCGCCCTCGACGGCCGCGCCGCCGATCTCGTGTTCATGCTGCTGGCGCCGCCCGAGCGCGGCGCCGATCATTTGAAGGCGCTGGCGCGGGTTTCGCGTTTCCTTCGCCGCGCCGAGATTCGCGAGAAGCTGCGCACGGCGCGCGGCGTCGTGGAGCTGCGCGCCTTGTTCGCGGGCGCCACACGCGACGCGGCGTGACTCACTCCGCGGCGATCAGCTCGAACACTTCTCCGTCGCCGATGTCGATCATGTAAAGGTTGCCCGCGTCGTCGAGCCCGAAACTCGACAGCGCGGCAATGGCGCCGACGTCCGGCGTGAACGCTGCGGTGAGATCGGTGGACAACGTGTTCGCCCGTGTCGCGCCCTGCACCAGCGACGAGGCCGGCACGGACCAGATGCGATTATTGATGTAGTCGCCGAAAATATACTGGCCGCGGAGGGACGCGACGGGGCCGTGATAGACATAGCCGCCAATTACCGTGGCGCCTTCGAATGCGCCCGATCCATGCGGATATTGCAGCACCGGAGGCGTGAGGCCCGCCGTCGAACCGCCATTGTAAGTCGACGTGCCTTCGAGAATGCTCCAGCCGTAATTGCGACCTGCGTCGCTCTGCGACGCGAGATCGACCTCCTCGACCGCGCCCTGTCCGACATCGCCGATGAACAAATTTCCGGTCGCGCTGTCGAACGAATTGCGGAACGGATTGCGCAAGCCCAGCAGCCAGATTTCCGGCGCGCCGCCCGCGCTCGCGAACGGATTGCCCGCGGGAATCGCGTAGTCGCGATTGCTCTCGGCGGGAAATGCATCGCTCGATGGATCGATGCGCAGCATTTTTCCGAGCAGCGCGTTCGGATTCTGCCCGTTGCGGTCCGGATCGCCGGCGCCGCCGCCGTCTCCGGTGGCGATATAGAGCATGTTGTCCGGCCCAAACGCGATCCAGCCGCCATTGTGATTGGATTGGCCAGGATGAGGCACGGTGAGGATGATATCGCCGCTCGACGCGTCCGCTTGGTCGGCATTGCCCGCCATCGTGTGATAACGGCGGATCTCGATGGTTCCGGCGGTGTTGGTCAGATACACGTAGAACACGCCGCTGGCCGCGAAATCGGGCGCCAGCGCGAGACCCAGAAGTCCGCGCTCGCTCGTTGTCGAGATTTGCGACGACACATCGAGGAACGCGGCGGCCGCGACGGCCCCGGTCGCCGGGTTGAGAATCCGGATCCGTCCCGTTTTCTCGACCACGAACACGCGCCCCGTGCCGTCGCCTTTTCCGACCAGAAATAGAGGCTGGCTCAGCCCCGTCGCCACGCGCCGCACAACCATCGCGCCGACGACATCGGTCACGGTGATGCTGAGATTGAGCGAGGCGCTGGCCATCCCGTCGGACGCGGTGATGGTGACTTGGTAGATGTTGTCGCCATTGGCGTCGGCGGGAGCTTCAAAGTCGGGCGCCGCGACGAAGCTGAGCGCGCCCGAGGCGGCGCCGAGATTGAAGCGCGCCGCGTCGGTCCCCGAAAGCGAATAGGTGATGGCGTTCCCATCGGCGTCGGTCGCCATCGCCGTGTAAACCACGCCTGCGGTGTTTTCCGCGACGGTTGCGCTCGACGCGGAGGTGAAACTCGGCGCGTGATTGGTTCCTCCGCCTCCGCCTCCGCCACCGCCTCCTCCTCCTCCGCCGCCGCAACCGAGGACCAGCACGCACGCAAGCGTGAGCAGGGCGCTTGGGCTGCGGAACGTCATGGCCGGCCTCGTTTCTTCGAGCAGTCGCGCATTCAACCTCTCTCCGCCTTGAGCGCGCCGCAAGCGAAGTTTTTGCGCGCGACACGCCATGGAGGGCGAGATGATCGGCTTTGGCGATTGGACGGGCGAACGCATGCGCGCGAGCGGCTTGCGCGGCTCGACTTGCGCGTTCCGCGCGGTTAGCTTCGCGCACAGCGCGTGCTGGGCGGCCCGCCAGGAGGGATCAAGGTGAATCTGGAGAGGACCATCGTCGCGCTCGCGGCGTTGTTGGCTCCAGCCGCGCCGGCCTTCGCTGATGTGCTGGAAATCACGCCAAGCGGACAAGCGATCATGGTGAGCGGGCCGGCGCCTTCCGCCGCGCGTCAGCCCGGCGCAAACGCCCCGTCCGGTCGGTTGGCGGCGATCGCGCCCCATCTCAACGACGCCGGCGCGCGCGCGGAGCTCAGCCCCGCTCTGCTCGAAGCAGTCGCCTGGACGGAATCGCGGTTCAACGCGCGCGCGGTTTCGCCCGCCGGCGCCGTCGGCGTGATGCAGCTCATGCCGGGAACCGCCGCCGCGCTCGGCGTCGATCCGCGCCAGCCGGAACAGAATGTGCGCGGCGGCGCCGCTTATCTGCGCGCCATGCTGGAAGAGTTCGACGGCGATCTTGTATTGGCGCTGGCGGCGTACAACGCGGGCCCCGCCGCGGTGCATCGCTATGGCGGAGTTCCGCCCTATTCCGAAACGCGCGCTTTCATCGCCAGCGTGCTTGGCTACATGGCCGATGCGGCCGCGGAGACAACTCCATGAAGAATTCGCAACGCGTCGCGCTTTCCGGACTCGCACTGCTTTTTGCAGCGCCGGATGCGCTCGCGCAATCCTATCAGGCCAACCCGCCGGGTTCCGGCCCCATTCTCGCCGCCATCAATTGGATTCAGGGCACGCTGCTCGGCAACGTCGCAACTGCGGTCGCCGTGATCGCGGTGGCGATCGTCGGTTTCATGATGCTGACCGGGCGGATGAACTGGCGTCACGGGATCACGGTGATCATTGGCTGTTTCGTGCTGTTCGGCGCCGCGGCGATCGTCGCCGGCATCCAGAGCGCGGCAAGACTGGCGGGGTAGGATCATGGCGGCGCTGCAACGCGATCTGGTGTTCGGGGCGCTGACGCGGCCGCAGATGTTCGCCGGCGTCTCCTATTCTTTCTTCGTGCTCAATCTTGTCGCGACGACCGAGATTTTCCTCATCACCAAATCCTTCTGGGCCATCCTCGCGGCGCTCGTCATTCACGGCATCGGCTACGCCATCTGTCTGCGCGAACCGCGCTTCCTCGATCTTTTCATCCTTCGCGCCAGCCGTTGCCCGCGCGTGCCCAATTACAATTTCTGGAAGTGCAACTCGTACTCGCCATGACGCGCAAGGGCGGGGACCTCTCGCCGCGCCAGCGCGCGCGGATCGCACGCCGCGAGAAGCCCGCCGGAGGCATGCTTCCGTATGCACGCCACGTCGATGACGCGACGCTGGCGCTGCGCGACGGCGGCCTCATGCATGTGATCCGCCTCGAGGGCTTTCCGTTCGAAACGGCGGACACCGAGGAGCTGAACTACCGCAAGGCGGTGCGCGAAACGATGCTGCGCGGCATCGCGCATTCGCGCCTGGCGCTTTACCACCATGTCGTGCGCCGCGAAGTGCGCCCGCAAGTCGACGGGCAGTTCAGCAACGGCTTCGCGCGCCGGCTCGACGCGTTGTGGCGCGAGCGGCTCGGCGCCAAGCGCCTGTTCGTCAACGACCTCTTCCTCACCTTGGTGCGCCGGCCGGCCACACTCAAGAGCGGCCCGTTCGCCAGCCTGTTCGAGAAAGGCGCGTCGGTCGACGCCGTCGGGCGCGCGCGCGACAAGCGCGATCTCGACTCGGCGACGGAATCCCTGCTGGCGGCGCTGCAAGCCTATTCGCCGCGCTTGCTGAGCGCCTACGATACGGCCAACGGCCCGTGCAGCGAGCCGCTCGAATTTATTTCCTATCTCTTCACCGGCGATCTTCGGCCCGTTCCGGCGCCGGCGGCGAACGAGGACGCTTCGCTCTCGCTGCCGCTGCGGCGCGTGAGCTTCGGCGTGGACACGCTGGAGCTGGCGCCGACCGAAGACAGCGAACGCGCCTTCGCGGCGATGCTGTCGCTGCGGGAATATCCGCCCAACACCGCGCCCGGCCAGTTCGACGCCCTGTTCCGCAGCCCGCGCGAGTTTGTGCTGACGGAGAGCTTTGCGTTCACCGATCGCCAGGTCGCGCTCGGGCGCATGAACCTCGCATTGCGCCGCATGCGCGCGGCTGACGACGAAGCGATCTCGCTGCGGCGCGACCTCGCCACGGCGAAGGACGATGTCGCCGCCGGCCGCTCGGTCTTCGGCGAGCATCACGTCACGCTGATGGTGAAGGCCGACACGCTGGAGGGGCTGGACGAAGCCGTCGCCGACATGGCGGCGGGCCTCACCGAGACCGGCGCGATCCCGGTGCGCGAAGACGTGGCGCTGGAGCCGAGCTTCTGGGCGCAGTTTCCCGGCAATTTCCAATTCACGCCGCGCAAGGCGCTGATCTCGTCCGCGAACTTCGCCAGTCTGGCGAGCCTGCACAATCATCCCATCGGCCGCGCGCGCGGCAATCATTGGGGCCCGGCCGTCGCCGTGCTCGAAACCACGGCGGCGTCGCCTTACTATTTCAATTTCCACCGCGGCGATCTCGGCAATTTCATCGTCATCGGCCCGTCCGGTTCGGGCAAGACCGTGATCCTCAATTTCCTTCTGGCGCAGGCGCAGAAATTCGATCCGCGCGTCGTGTTCTTCGACAAGGATCGCGGCGCGGAGATTTTCCTGCGCGCCATGGGCGCGCGCTATGACGTGCTGCGCGCGGGCGTGCGCACCGGTTTCAATCCGCTGCGCCTGCCCGACAATCCGAACAACCGCCGCTTCCTGCAGCGCTGGACGGCGAAGCTGCTTTCCGCGCATGGCGAGACGCTGACGGCGGACGATAACGCCGTGATCGCCGACGCGGTCTCCGCCAATTTCGATCAAGCCTCCGACTTTCGGCGCTTGCGCTATTTCAAGGAACTGTTCGCCGGCGCGCGCCGCCCAAGCACGGGCGATCTCGCCGCGCGCCTCGCGCCCTGGGTCGGCGAAGGCGATCGCGCCTGGCTGTTCGACAACGACGCCGACCACCTCGATCTCGGCGCCGGCGCCATCGGCTTCGACATGACGCAGGTGCTGGACGATCCGGTCGCGCGCACGCCGGCGATGATGTACCTGTTCCATCGCGTCGAGGAGCGGCTCGACGGGCATCCCACCATCATCGTCGTCGACGAAGGCTGGAAGGCGCTCGATGACGACGTGTTCGTGCAGCGCATCCGTGACTGGGAAAAAACCATCCGCAAGCGCAACGGCATTGTCGGCTTCTCCACGCAGAGCGCGGGCGATGCGCTCGACAGTCGCGTGGCCAGCGCCATCATCGAACAATCCGCGACACAGCTTTTCCTGCCGAACCCAAAGGCGCAAGAGAGCGAGTATTGCGGCGGCTTCGGCCTCTCGCGGCACGAGTTCGATCTGATCCGCACGCTGCCCGACACCTCGCGCTGCTTCCTGGTGAAGCACGGCGCCGACAGCATCGTGGCGCGGCTCAATCTCAACGGCATGGAAGAGATCGTCACCGTGCTCTCCGGCCGCGAGCGCACGGTGCGCCTGCTCGACGAGCTGCGCAGCGAACTGGGCGACGATCCGGCGGCATGGATGCCGCGCCTGCTGCAGAAGGCGCGCTGACATGGCGATGTGCCCCGCCCAACCGGACGCCGGCCTCATCGGCGGCCTGATGAACACGGTGGATTGCCACATCCGCGTGCTCGCGCATGACTCCTACCGCGAACTTGTCGGCCCCGGCACGACGTTCGCCGCGGTGTTCACCGGCCTGCTCACGCTCTACATCGCGCTCGTCGGCTATCAGCTCATTCTGGGGCGCGGCGGCTTGCGCGTGCTCGACCTGCCGGTGGCGGCGCTCAAGATCGGCCTCATCATGGCGTTCGTGACGAGCTGGGCGGCGTATCAGGAGGTCGTGTTCAACCTCTTGTTCGACGGCCCGCGCGAGATCACGCAAGCGCTGCTCTCGCCGATGGCGCAGGCGGGCGGCGGGTTTAACGGCGATCTCTATATCGGTCTTGAACAGGCTTACGCCGATCTTTCCGGCGCGGCGGGCGTCTATGGCGCGCAGGCTTCGCCCAACGCCAACATCCTGCAGGGCGGGCCGATGCTGGGCTCGGGATTGTTGTGGCTCTCCGCGCTGGTGATGCTGCTCTCCACCATCGGCGTCATTCTCGCGGCGAAGATCGTGCTGGCTTTCCTGCTCGCGGTCGGACCGATCTTCATCGGGCTTTGCTTGTTCGACACGACGCGCGGCCTGTTCGACGGCTGGCTCAGGACGACCATCGCCTTCGCGCTCGCGCCGCTCGCCGCCAACGTCTTTGGCGCGGCGATGCTGATGATGCTCGCGCCTTTCCTCGATACGCTGCTGGAAAAAGCCATGGCCAACGAGTTCGATATGGGGCCGATCGTGACGATCGGCCTGATCGTTTCCGTGTTCACGATCGTGATGGGCCTCGCTTTCCGCGTCGGCGCCGGGATCGCGGGCGGCCTCTCGACGACGCCCAATCGGCGTGCGCGCGCGCCGCAGGAGCCCGTCTCCGCTTTCTTCGAACCCGCGGCGCCGCGCATTTCCGCCCGCGCCGAAGAGACCGCCGCGCGCGCCGCGCTGATCGACGGCGCGAACACGGCCTGGAGCGACAGCTCCGCATCGCGCCGCACCGGCGCGGTCGCGGACGCCGTCACCGTCGAACAGACCCTGGTCGTCGACCGCCTGGGGCAAAGCGAGCGCCGCCCGCCGCAACCGGCGCGCCGCCGCGGAGACGCCATATGAGACGCACGAAGGGATTGACCGCGGCGCTGATCGCCAGCGCGCTTCTGGCCGGCGCCGCGCTTGCCGAGGGCGTGCAGCCCAGCCCTGGCCCCGAGGACCCGCGCATCCGTTACGTGCGCTACGATCCCGACCAGGTGATCGACCTCGCCGCCCATCTCGGCTACCAGCTGATGATCGAGTTCGGCGATGGCGAGCAGATCGAAAACGTCTCGATCGGCGACAGCGTGTCGTGGCAGATCACGCCCAATCGCGCCGCCAATCTGCTGTTCGTGAAGCCTGTCGAGCGCAACGCCGCGACCAACATGACGGTGGTGACCAACCTTCGGCGCTACAGCTTCCAGCTCACCGCCTTCGATTCCGGCCGCGCGCTTGACCGCGTGACCTACGATTTGCGTTTCATCTATCCCGCCCCGCCCGAACCGCAAGCGGCCGCGGAGACGGCGCCTGCGCCGCCGCCGACGATCAACGCCCGCTATTCCTTCACCGGTTCGCGTCAAATCGAGCCGACCCGCGTCTATGACGATGGCCGCTTCACCTATTTCCAATTCGCCGAGGGCGCCGATGCGCCGGCGATCTTCGTCATCGGCCCCGATGGCGGCGAGGAGCTTGTGAACCAACAGGTGCGCGACGGCTACACCGTCGTCGACCGCGTCGCCGACGAGTTCGTGCTGCGCTACGGCAAGCGCCACACGAACGTGCGCAACGATCGCGGCCGGCCCGAACGCAAGGGCTGGTGGCCCTTCAGCCAGCGCCGCTTCCAGAAGGAGGCCGACGATGCCCGCCCGAACCGATACTAACGAGCGCGTGCTCGCGGATCTGGAGCGTGACGACGTGCGCCCGCGCGTCGCCGTGCCGGCGCGCCCGTGGGTGATGCCGCTGGCGCTGTGCGGCGCGGTGATGCTCGGCGTCGTCGTGTTTCTCGAACTCAACGCCGGGCGCACGCACGTCGCGGCCGCGCAGGAAACGACGGTCGCGCCGCCGCCCGGCCCCGTCATGGCGCCGCCGCAGCCGGCGCCGCCGCTCGCTTCGTCCATGTTTCAGCAGCAGCCCGCGGCGCCGGCGGTCGACACGGCGCGGCAGGCGCGGCTCGCCTCGCGGGCCATGATCGTCGATCTGAGCGCGGCGCAAGGCGGCGGCGAGGCTCAAGCCGCCGGCGCCGGCCAAGGCGTCAACGCCCGCGACGTCACCGACGCAGCGGCGGGACGCGACGACGCCTTCGGCCAGGGCTCGAACGAGATGTTCGCCGCGCGCATGAGCCGCAATGCAGGCGCCGCGCGGGCGCAGCCCGCGGGCGATCTCGCCAACACCGTGCCGGAAGGCGCCGTGATCCCCGCCGTGCTCGAAACCGCGCTCAATTCCGACCTGCCGGGGTACACGCGCGCGATTGTGAGCCGCGACGTGCTGTCGTTCGACAATTCCAAGGTGCTGGTGCCGCGTGGCAGCCGCCTCATCGGCCAATATCGCTCCGCCGTCGCGCTCGGCCAGTCACGCGCCTTCGTGATCTGGACGCGGATCGTGCGGCCCGACGGCGTCTCGGTGCAAATCGCCGATCCGGGCGCGGATGCGCTGGGACGCGGCGGCCTGCCCGGACGCGTCGACACGCATTTCATGCGGCGCTTCGGCGGCGCGATCCTGCTTTCGCTGATCACAGCCGGCGCCAACGCAGCCGCGTCGGACACCGACACGCAAGTGATCATCGCCAATACGCGCGGCGTCACCGATGCGGCGGCGAGCGGCATTTCCAACGTGGCGCCCACCGTCGACGTGCCGCAGGGCACGCCGATCCGCGTGTTCGTGACGCGCGATCTCGATTTCTCGGCCGTGGACAATACACCATGAGCGACGGCGCCGGCGTCTATCTGCGCACCTATCTCGCGCCGCTGGCGCGCTGGCTGGAGCGCGACGACGTCACCGACGTGCTGGTCAACCGCCCGGGAGAGATCTGGTTCGAGCAACAGGGCGCGGGGCTGCAGCGCGCCGAGGCGCCGGAGGTGACGGCGGTGATGCTGCAGCGCCTTTCGCAGCAGATCGCCGCGGCGTCGAGCCAGGGCGTGAGCCGGGAATATCCCCTGCTCGCGGCGACATTGCCGGACGGCGCGCGCGTGCAGGTCGTAGCGCCCCCGGCCACACGCACGCACCACGCGCTGGCGATCCGCAAGCATGTGGTGAGCGATCTCACACTCGACGCTTACGAACAAAGCGGCGCTTTCGCCGCGACGCGGCGCGCCAGGGCGGACATGAGCGCGGTGGACGCGCGGCTCAATCATTTGCTGCAGAGCGGCGAAACCAAAGCGTTCCTGCGCGAAGCCGTGCGCGCGGGAAAGAACATCGTCATTTCCGGAGGCACGGCCACGGGGAAAACGACGTTCCTCAATGCGCTGTTGAAAGAGGCGCCGCCGGCGGACCGCATCATCGTCATCGAAGACACGCCGGAAGTGCGTGTGGCGCAACCGAACGCGGTTGGGCTGGTGGCGGTGAAGAGCGAATTGGGCGAAGCGCGGATCGGCGTCGACGAATTGCTGCAGGCGGCGCTGCGCATGCGGCCAGATCGTTTGCTGGTGGGCGAAATCCGCGGACCCGAGGGCTTCACTTTTCTGCGCGCGGTGAACACCGGCCATGCCGGCTCGATGACGACCGTGCACGCGGACAGCCCGCGCGGCGCGCTCGATCAGATTGCGTTCATGGCGCTGCAGGCCGGCGTGAACCTCACGCGCGCCGACGTGATCGAATACGCGCGGGATGTGATCGACGTGATCGTCCACTTGACGCGCGACCACGGCAAACGCGTCGTCAGCGAGATCGCATTTACACCGAAACGGTGAGTTGCGCGCGCGTCGTCGCACTCACCGGCCGGCGCCGATGAAAGGGCGGGAGAGCGAGGCGCGCTTTAAGCTTGCGCGAAAGCGAAGATGTTGAGGTGTGCTTGAAGCGCGCCTCGCGCGGTTGTTGTTCGCCGGCGGAGATCTGAAGCGTTCGGGGCGCCTCGGGGCACCATGCGTTTTCAGGCAGATGGGAAAGGCCGATCGGCGAGACTCCTCACTCGTTGCCGGCTCAACCGCCGCCGATCTCCCACGACGCTGGGTTTCCGAGCGCGCTTGGCGCTTGATCTCCGTTCCCGGACGGCGCGCAGACGAGAACCAACTCCTCGATCTGGAACCTTCGGGTCTTTCCGCCCCGAAGCTGCAGACGATCGCCTCGCGGCACTATCTGCATC
>DASZQK010000011.1:0-14522 GCA_035549695.1 Caulobacterales bacterium
CGTCCACGCCGTGCAGAAAGGCGAGCGCGAAGCGCGTCAAGCCAAGAAGGAAATGGTCGAAGCGAACCTTCGCCTCGTCATCTCCATCGCCAAGAAATACACCAATCGCGGCCTGCAATTCCTCGACCTGATCCAGGAAGGCAATATCGGCCTGATGAAGGCGGTCGATAAGTTCGAATATCGCCGCGGCTACAAGTTCTCGACGTATGCGACGTGGTGGATCAGGCAGGCGATCACGCGCTCGATCGCCGACCAGGCGCGCACCATCCGCATCCCCGTGCACATGATCGAGACCATCAACAAGCTGGTGCGCACCAGCCGTCAGATGCTGCACGAAATCGGCCGCGAACCGACGCCGGAAGAACTGGCCGAAAAGCTTGGCCTTCCGCTCGAGAAGGTCCGAAAAGTGATGAAGATCGCCAAGGAGCCGATCTCCTTGGAAACGCCGATCGGCGATGAAGAAGATTCACACTTGGGCGACTTCATCGAAGACAAGAGCGCCATCCTCCCCGTCGACGCCGCGATCCAGTCCAACCTGCGCGAAACCACCACGCGCGTGCTGGCGAGCCTCACGCCGCGCGAAGAACGCGTGCTGCGCATGCGCTTCGGCATCGGCATGAACACCGACCACACCCTCGAAGAAGTCGGCCAGCAATTCAGCGTGACGCGGGAACGCATCCGCCAGATCGAAGCGAAAGCGCTGCGGAAACTGAAGCACCCGAGCCGGAGCCGGAAGCTGCGGAGCTTCCTCGACAACTGAAATCGTGGTATCGGGATGAGAATATGGATCGCATCACGTTCCTACCCGATGTGCGCGGCGGCCGGCCGACAATCCGCGGCATGCGGATTACAGTGAGCGAAGTGCTGGAAATGCTCGGCGCGGGCATGAGCCACGCCGACATCCTTGAGGCGTTTCCGTATCTTGAGGAGGCGGACATCCAGGCCGTCCTCGCTTATGCGGCGCGCACCTTCGATCATCCCATCGTTACCGCCTAAGTGCGCTTCCTGGTCGACACCAATCTCCCGCCTGCATTGTCGGTCTGGCTGCGCGCCGCAGGGCACGATGCCGAACACGCCGCCGCAGCGCTCTCGCCTCAAGCCACCGATCCCGAGATTTGGGCATTGGCGCTCGCGCGAGACGCCGTCGTGATCACCAAGGATTCCGACTATGTCGACCTTGCAGCTCGCACATCGCAGGGATGCGTGGTTCTCATCCGCTGCGGAAACCTGAAGCTCCGAGACTTCCAGTACTGGTTCGCCGATCGCTTGGCGGCGATCCTCACTTCGCTCGATGCTGGAGAGCGGATCGTGGAGGCGCGATGAATCGGCATGAACACGGATCGCACGCCGAAGGAAGTCGGCCAACAATTCAGCGTGACGCGGGAGCGCGTATTCGTCAGATCGAGGCGAAAGCTCGACACCGAGATCGTCGTGACGCGCATCTGGCACTCTCTCGAACGCCGTCCCAAACGTGGTTGACCAAGTTCACTCCTCGCACGCCCGCACCCACATCTCCCGAAACTCCTCCGCGCTTTGCGGTTTCGCGCTTCGCATCGCATCTTCCATCAGCTCATTCAGCGCCGGGCTATAGTTCCCCGCCGTCAGCCGCCACGCCGCGCGCAATCCCACCGAGCGCCCCACCAGCGCGCGCACGCCGGCGGCGAAGGCGCTGTAGGCTTCCGCCGAGAGCTGTCCGGATTTGTGCTGCAGCACGGAATCTTCTGCGCTCAGCAGCGCGCCGCGGCACATCAGCATGAAGCGGTCGATCTCCTCCGGCGTCAGCTCTTTCGGCGAGCGCGCGCCCTTGAAATAGAGCGCTGCGAAATCCGGCTGCGCCAGCGTGAACGCCGCGTCGTGCGCGCGCGTCGCGCGCCCCTGCTGCATCATCGCGCGCTGGCTCTTCTCCGCCTGGCGCACCTGCAAGCCGAGATAGATCACCGAAACCGGCACGCCAATGGCGCTGACAATCCCCGCCAGCGCGCCCCAATCCGAAAGCGTCATTCAAACCCCCGCGATCACTTCTTCGACGCACCATTTCTCGTGCGACAGCTTGCCTCCAAGGACCGCCGCCTTCCAGCCGGCAAACCAATCTCTCGATGCGCGCCACCGGAATTTGAGACGGGGACGCCGGCCGGAAGCCGGCGGTCTCTCGGAAGCTCGAACGATCACCAGCCGTAATTGAAACTCACGCTCACCCGCGCCTTTTTGGCGCCGTTCGCGGGCACCTCGTGACGCACGAAGCTTTCCCACATCAGCACCTCGCCCGCTTTCGGCGCGAGATAGACAAAGCTCTGCTCCGCCTCCGGCGCATCGTCGGCGCGCGGCGGCGCCGCCATCATCAGCGGCAGGCGCGGATCCTCCAGCTTCAGCGCCGAAGCGCCGCTCGGCACGTCCACGTAATACGTTCCGGAAATGACGCTGTGCGGATGGATATGTCCTGTGTGTACGCCGCCCGGCTGGAGCACGTTGATCCAGATCGAATCCAGCCGCAGCTTTCGCGCGCCCAGTTCCAGATGCAACGCCCTGGCGAACGCGCGGGCATGCTTGTCGAGTTCGCCCTTCAGCGCGGCGAACGCCGGGTCGCGTTTCGGAAGATCGTTGAGCGAAGCATAAGACGTGTAGCCGCGATAAGCTTTTTCCCGGCTCCAGGCTTTGCCCGCTTCGTCGTCAGCGGCGATCGTTCGGCAGGCGCGCGCCAGCTCGGCGTTGAGCGAGGCGTCGCCCAATGAAGCGCGGTAGAGTTGGGTGACGAACAGCGTCCTGATCTCGGCCATGGCCGCGTGTTGAGCCAAGGCGCGCCCCGCACGCAAATCTTTTCTCGCGCCGCGCTCAGCCGCGCACCGGCGCGCAAGCGGCTATCACGCGCGGTCGATCCGCGCGGCGAAGCAGCCGCGTCGCGCGTAGTGGGCGTGGATATAGGCTACGTCCGGGTTGGCGAACAAGCGCGCGATGAGCGCCGGGCTGTCGGCGCCCTGCACCAGATCGGCGTCCAGCATCATGTCCAGCGCGTCGAACGCGCGCAGCGACATCATGCGCGGCAGGAACGCCGGCGGGACCACATCGACGGCGTCGAACGCCTCGATCGCGGCGCGCACAAAGATGGGCCCTTGCTGCGCGTACGGCGTCGGCGCCGGCTGATGGGTGTAGCTGAGCAGCAAGACCTCCTCGCCGACCTCGGCGTCGGCAAGAGTGATGCGGCAGGGCGCGCCCGGCTTCTCCTCGACGCGAACACGCTCCATGCGCGCGCCCCGCAACGTTTCGGCATCGGCCTGAAACAGGGACTGGAACGGCGCGGGATCGAGGCCCCTGATGCGGAAGCTCATGCTTGTCTCCTTATGAAGACACCATGGGCGCGCCGCCGCTCATCCGCTCGCCGTATTCGGACCGCGCACGCTCCTGCGCGGCCCCGCTAGTCCCAATGATGCCAGACGCCGAAACCGGCGAGGCCGCCGAAAATGGCCAGCACGCCAAGCAGGGTGAGCACGCCCAAACCGACCATCACCAGCGCGCCGATCCACGCCACCCGCGACAGCACCAGGGCGGTCTCGTCGCGCTCGTCGCGGGCGCGCGCCGCGCCGACGACGCCAAGCACGAACGCGGCGATCGTGGGCACAAGCGGAATGATGAAGCCGAGCGCGAAGCAGCCGACGGCGATGGCGCCCAAAGTCATCGCGCCGGAAGGACCGCCGCCGATCGGCGGCGCATTCGCGCCGGGCACGGCGAACACATCCCGCGCGCCGCTCTCGCCCTCGACATAGTCGACGGCCTGTCCCGGCGCCGGCGTCCCTGGCGAGCGCCACTCGCTCAACGGAAAATCGAGCCGCTTCTCGCCCGCGCCGATCAGCACGCCGCGCCCCTCATGGACGCCCAGTATCATGCCGCGCATTGGCTTTTCCTTTCGGCCGGCTGCGTCTTATGTGGTTCTAGCAGGGGTTGGCGATGAAGACGACACGGCGCGGCGTTGCGGGCGGAATGGCGGCGATGGCCGCCGCACCCACGCTGGCGCGCGCCATGACCCCCGCGCAGCTCGACGCCGCGATGGCGCCCGAAGGCGCGCCGCGCGAAATTGTTCCGATTTGGCCTGGGCGACCGCCGGGACTGGCGCGCGGCTTGCGCCAGGAGATTCTGGAGCGTTCGTCGCCGCCGGCGCCGCGCGATCGCGCCGTGATCCATGTTGCGCGTCCGGTGCTGATCGTCTTCCGCGCGCCGCATCCCAATGGCGCGGCCGTGCTGATCACGCCGGGCGGCGCCTATCAGCGCGTGGTGCTCGACAAGGAAGGTTTTGAAACCGCCGAGCGCTTGAACGACGCCGGCGTGACCGCGTTCGTTCTGATCTATCGCCTGCCCGGCGACCGCCATGCCGCCGGCGCCGATGCGCCGCTGCAGGACGCACAGCGCGCCCTGCGCGTCATCCGCTCGCGGGCGCATGAGTTCAACATCGATCCCGCGCGCACCGGGGTCATGGGATTCTCCGCCGGCGGGCACGTCGCCGGCTCGTTGAGCTTCCGTTTCGACGCGGGCGTGTATGCGGCGGTCGACGCCGCCGACGCCGCGTCGGCGAAGCCCGCCTTCTCCGTGCTGGTCTATCCGGTGGCGACGATGGGTGCGTTCGCGCACGCAGAGTCGCGAACGCAATTGCTCGGGACGGATCCATCGGAAGAGCGCAGGCGCGCCTACTCGCTGGAGCACATGGTCCGCGCCGAGGCGCCGCCCTGCTTCCTGCTGCACGCGGAAGACGATCCCGCCGTGCGCGGCCACGGCTTCGGCCTTCGCCTTGCCGTCGGCAAGCCCGTCGCGATCTGGCCGCAGCTCGCGCTCGATTGGATGCGCGCGCACGCCATGCTGACATGATGCCGAAAGGCTTGAACCTTGCCCGGGTTTGCGCTTCCTGCGGCTCATGGACGAACTGATCGAAGGCTACCGGCGCTATCGCGCCAAACGCTGGCCGGAACTGCAGGGCCTGCACCGCGTGCTGGCCGAGCGCGGCCAGAGCCCGAAGACGCTGGTGATCGCCTGCTCCGACAGCCGCGTCGACCCGGCGACCATCTTCGACGCCAAGCCCGGCGAGCTGTTCGTCATACGCAATGTCGCCAACCTCGCCCCGCCCTGCGAGGACAGCAAAGTCGGCCACCATGGCACCAGCGCGGCGATTGAATTCGCCGTAACGCGCCTGAAAGTTGAAAACATCCTCGTGCTGGGGCACGCGCAATGCGGCGGGGTTGCGCATGCGCTCGAAACGAGCGACCGCGACACCGGTTCCTTCCTCGACGCCTGGGTGCACCTGCTGGACAAAGCGATCGCCCGGCTCGATCCGCACGAGGCCGACCCGCAATCGGCGCTCGAACATGAATCCATCCGTGTGACGCTCGAAAACCTGCTCACCTTTCCATTCGTTAACAGCGCCGTCGCGGAGCGCGATTTGAAGCTGGTCGGCGCACGCTACGGCGTGGCGGACGGCGTGCTGGAGCTGCTCGATCCCATATCGGGCGCATTTACGCCCGCGATTTGATCTGATTTCCACGTAACGCGACGGTTCCCCTGTATTGCTGCGTGCGGGTTCCGTGGTATCTGGCCATTATCCACAAGGCGGGGCCGCTTGTCGGGGGACGCCGGAGGCGTCATGGCGGACGTACTCATTGTTTGTGTCCGTGAGGACGAGCCGCAGGCGAAATCGCTGGCGGACATGTTCGAACGGGCGGGATTCAGCGTTGGCGGCGCGCCGTCGAATGACGCCGCGTTGCGCGGCTCCGGCGCGGCCGTGGTCGTGTGGTCGCAGGCCAGCATACGTTCGCGTCCCTTCCTCGACGCCGCGCAGCGCGCGGTGAACGCCAAGAAGGCGATCGTCGCCAGCTTGATCGAGCCGCCGCCGCCGGCGAGCGTGAATGAATCGCCCTCGTTCGATCTGCGCGGCTGGAATGGCGATCCCGACGATCCCACGCTGGACCCGCTTTATTTTTCGGTCGATCGGCTGGTGAACGCGCAGCGCGCCGCGGTCGGCGCGCCCGCCGTACAACCCGCGCCGGAGCCGTTCGAGCCGCCGCCGTCGCTGCGACCGCCGCCGAGCACGCCGCCTTATGCGCGCTCGGCCCGCACCGCGCCGCCGCAGACGCGCCAGCCCCCGGCCGCGCCGCTGCCGCCCGGCTTTCAGATGCGCGCGCCGGCGCCGCCGCCCGCTCCCCCGCCCATGCGTCAGCCGGCGTTCGAGCAGAATGATCCGCTCGGTTCCGAAGCGGAGCATTGGCGCGCAATCCGCCACAGCAACGATCCCACCGATTTCCTCGACTACCTCGCCAAGTACGGGCCGGACGGCGCCTTCTCGGAACTAGCGGACATGCGCCTGCAGTCCTTGCAGCCGCCGCAACAGCCCGCGCCGCAGCCTTCGCTGCGCGACGTCGCGCGCGCCCAGCCCGAACCGGCGCGCTACGCGCCGCAACCGCAGCCGCAGCGCCGGCCCGAGCCGCCGCGGCGGCGCGAACCGGCGTTCGAATCCGTGCGGGAAACGCCGCGCTATTACGACAATGCGCGCATCGAAAAGACGCCGAAATCAGGCGGCGGCTTCCTGCGCGTGCTGGTGCTGCTCCTGCTGCTAGGCGGCGGCGCCTTGGGCGCAGGCTATTATTTCGGCTTCCAGCCGCCGCTCGCGCCGCCCGCTTCGACGCAGCGCGACAGCAGCGAGCGCCAGGGACTGCGTGAGACGGCGCAACCCGCCGACGCGCCGATCACCGACAGCGCCGATGACGAGCCGACCCCGCCAACGGCGGAGCCTATCTCGACAGCTCAGACCGCGCAGCAATACGCGTCGGCGGCGCCCGCTCGGCGCAGCGAGCCGGTGTTGCGCTCAACGCAGCCGGCCGCCGATCCCAGCGACACGCAAACGCCGCCGCCGCAGACTTCGTGGGGCAGTTCGAGCACCTATACGGGCGGCCCGATCTCGCTCGTTCCCAGCGCCAATCCGCCCAATGGCGAGGCGACGGTGACCACGCCGCAGACCGTATCGCTGCAGCAGCCGCCCGCGCCGGCCGCGGTCCCGCGCGGTTCGGTCACTTGGGCGCAGCGCCCGAGCGGGCGGCGCGTCGACGCCGTCTATCCGCAGCGCGCCGCGCGCGAAGGCGTCGGCGGACGCGTCGAACTCGACTGCACGGTGCGCGCCGATCTCGGCGTCAGCTGCATCGTCGCCAGCGAAACGCCGACAGGCCAGGGATTCGGGGCGGCGGCGCTGCAGCTTGTCTCCGCGTTCCGCGCCGAGCATTTCCTCTCCAACGGCCAGCCGTCCGAGGGCGCGCGCGTCCGCGTGCCGCTAGTGTTCCGCCCGCCGCAGAGCTAAATTAAGCGGCATGCTGCTCACATTGCTCAAAGCCAAATTGCATCGCGCGCGCGTCACTGAAACCGACCTCCACTACGAGGGCTCGATCTCGATCGACCGCGATTTGATGGACCGCGCCGGCCTCCTGCCGCACGAGCAGGTGGATGTGCTCAACATCAACAACGGGGCCCGCTTCACCACGTACGCCATCGAGGCGCCGCGCGGCTCCAAGACGTTCGGGATCAACGGCGCCGCCGCGCGCCTGGTGCAGAAGGGCGATCCGATCATCGTCGTTGCCTACGGCCAGCTGCCGGCCGAGGAAGCACGCAACTACCAGCCGACCGTCGTCATGCTCGATGAGCACAACGAGGTCGTCTGATCGCCGGTCTAGTGGGTAATGCGAAGTTGGGAGATCGAGGTGGAAATCGCCTCGAAGGCGGCGTGCAACTGCTGGCCCGTGGAGGCCAGATAAGCGTGGCTCGAGTCGGTGGCGCAATTGGTGAGCACGTCACGCGAGCTCTGCGGCTCCGAATCCATGTCGAAGCCGATGGTGAAGATGGTGATGTGTTGCGCCTTCATCGCGGAACAGATGGATTGCGCCGAACTTGAAGGCGAGCCGTTCGTGCCATTGCAATTGATGCGCTGACTGTCGCTGATCATGCTGGAATCTTGGCTGATCACGCCGTTGCAATAGGCGGTATTGAACTGGCCGTCGGTCATGAACACCATGATCTTCGAGGTTTCCGGCGCGCCGTAGGCGGCCGGCGCGCTGCTGCCGGTCCACACCGAACTCCAATTGGGCGAGATCATGTACCAGCCCCACGCGGCGCCGATTTCGCCAGCCGTGCTGTTGGCCACGGACAAACTGCTGATGCGCGAGGTCAGCGAAGTCTTGTTGCTGGTCAGCGGCAGGATGGCCGCGCCGGAACATCCGCTGGAGGAAGAGGCCGGATAATTGATGCCCACATAGGCCGAGCTGGGGCCGACGCCGGAGTATTTGTCCGCCCCGACGCGCTCGCTGACGCAAGTTCCGCTCACCTGCCAAATGTTGGTGCCGCCGCTCACATTGGTGAAGCGATAGTATTGGCAGCCGGTCGTCGTGCAATACGCCGTGCCGCCCGAGCCCGCGGTCGTTCCGACGCTGGGATCGGAGCCGTTGAGCACGAACGTATTCGTGGCGGCGCTCTTGACCTGCCATGCCGTGTTGTTGAGGTCGGTCATGCCGCTTACGCCCGTGATATAGACGTAGGCGTTGTTGGCGAAGCCGTGCGAATTGGCCGTGACCTGCACTTCGCAGGTCGAGAGCAGGCAACGCTGCACGCGCGGGCTACCGCTGGTGCTGAACGAATTCCACGATGAGGAATTGGTGCTGTTCAGCGAAAACTGCGTGTTGCTGATCTTGGTGATCGTGTAGTGATTGCCGTTGAGGTTCGACCCCATGCCGCTGTTCTTGATGCCGCTGAAATAGACGACATCGCCAGTGGAGTAGCCATGGTTGGACGACGTCGTCACGACAGCCGGATTGGCCCTGGTGATCGCCGAAATCGTCAATTGCGATCCGTTGAACCAGGTCGCACTGGTCAGCGATTTGCCCGGCGTCGTCGTGCCGCGCACGGTGTTGATGTAGGTCGAGCCAACATTGACGCCCGACGAGAACGGCACGATCGCCACCTTAGTATAGTACGGCGTCTGCACGTCGTTGACGACGGTGTTGACGAAATCCGTGGCCGCGGAGCGGAGATCGGCGATCTTCTGGCCCGACATCGATTGCGTGGTGTCGAGCACGAGCGAGATTTCGAGGTTCACGCCGCCGCGTTCCGCGTCGGACTTCACCGAGACGGTCCAGTCATGCTGGGAGATGAGACGGGTGAGGCTGCCGCTCATCGGCACCGAAGCCGTGACGCGATAGCCGTTGGTGCCCTGCGGGCTGAGATGGAAGTCGACGCTGTTGGCGTAGTCCGGGGCTTCGGCGTTGAAAAACGCGCGCGCGGCCGCCTCGCGCTGATCGCTGGTGACGCCGGTGGCGCGCGCGGCGGCCAGGGCCGCGCCGTCGGCGGCGTTCTGGATCTCCGAGCGGATCGCCTGCGCCCGCGTGAAATCGACTGAGAGGCCGGCCATGCCAACCAATACCGAGGCCGTCAGGCCCCAGAGCATAGCCACATTGCCACGCCGATTGCGCGCGAAACGCCGCGCCCAGCGCCCTTGAAACCACCGCCCACGCATTGTTTTCCGGCCCTAAAACCGAGTTTTACCCACGTGGAGCCTAACGCAGCGCGCTTAACGCCCTGTTTGCCGGAATGGTGAACGCGCGAATTTTGTTGCGCTCAAGCTTCGGTATCAATATGATATCACTATGATACCGGAGGGTAACACATGACGTTGGCTCAATCCAAAGAGCGGAAAGCCCTGACGACGTCCGGGGGCTTGGTGCTTTTGCTGCTGCTGGGCGCACTGTGCTGGACGGCCTGGACCTTCTTCGGGATGGTCACGGCGCCTGAAAAACCCGGCCCCGGGCCCGTCCTGACGTTCGTGGGGCAGATCTTCGCCGTGATGCTGCTGGCGTCCGGATTCTATGCGCTGCAGCCCAACGAGGCGGCGGTCGTCACGCTGTTCGGCAATTACAAGGGCACCGACCGCACGCCGGGCCTCAGGTGGGTGCTGTTCTGGTACAAGCGCCGCAAGATCTCCCTGCGCATGCGCAACGAGACCAGCGAAACGCTCAAGGTCAACGATCGCCGCGGCAATCCGATCGAAATCGGCGCGGTGGTGGTGTGGCGCGTCACCGACACGGCGAAAGCCATGTTCGACGTCGACCACTACGACACTTTCGTCACCATCCAGCTCGAAACCGCGCTGCGCGAACTGGCTTCGCACTTCGCCTACGATCACGCCGAGCACGAAGAACCGACGCTGCGCGCCGACGCCGATCAGGTTTCCGCCATGCTGCGCGACAAGCTGCAGGAGCGCGTCGCCATCGCCGGCGTCGAGATCGACCAGACCAAGCTCAGCCACCTCGCCTATGCGCCGGAAATCGCCAGCGCCATGCTGCGCCGGCAACAGGCGGAAGCTGTGCTCGCCGCGCGCCGCTATATCGTGCAGGGCGCAGTGGAAATGGTCGAACAGGCGCTGGCGCACCTTTCCGAACGCGACATCGTCAAGCTGGACGACGAACGCCGCGCGGCCATGGTGTCGAACCTGCTCGTCGTGCTGTGCGGCGACCGCGACGCCCAGCCGGTGGTGAACACGGGCACGATCTACCAATAGTCCCGTGGCCGAGAAAAAAGCCTTCGCCCTCCGGCTCGATCCGGCGTTGTACGCAGCGATCGCCCGCCTCGCCAATGCGGACCTTCGCAGCGTCAACGCCGAGATCGAATTTCTCCTGCGTGAAGCGCTGAAAGCACGCGGAATCCGCGTGCAAGCAGAAGATGAAGATGGAAAGCAAGGGCCATGAGCGACCGCGGCGTCGTCTTCCTTTGGGGTATCCCGGTTGTGGTCCTGACCGTTGGCGCGATCCTCCTCGCGCCTGCCTGGCCTGTGCCCGGCGCGTGGGACACAAATCGCTTTCGTCTCGGCGCCAGTTGCGCAGCGGCAATCGGCGTCTGGCTTGTGGCGGCCGTGCTGCTGGTTTCAACGCATCGGCTTTTCTCGAGCGCGGATGCGCCAGGCCCTGCCCTGTCAGAGCCGACGCCAGCGCTGCGGCTGAAGCTCGCCTTTCTTCAAAACACGCTTGAGCAAGTCGTGCTGGCGGCCATCGCCTACCTCGCGTTCGCGGCGACGGCGCCAACGCGCGAGCTGAGCTTGCTCCCGATCGACGTCATCCTGTTCTGGATCGGTCGCGCCTGTTTTCTGCTTGGGCAGGCCAACGGCATGCGCGGACGCGCTTTCGGTTTTGCGCTCACGTTCGCGCCAACGCTGGCGCTGTATCTGTTGTTGCTGAGCACCCTTCTCTAACCCGCCAGCTCCCGCGCGGATTGGCCTTGCGTCGCGACGGCGTTGAGGCTCTGCGCCAGCTTCCAGTCGCGGCCGCGCCGCACCCAGAATTGCGCAAAGCGCAGCAGGAAGTCGGGCTCGCCGGGATTGAGCCGAGACCAGGGGACTTCGAAGAAGACGCTCGCGCCGCGGCCTTCACGGCGCACGTTGAAGCTGCGGAAATCGCGAAACGCCGATCGCTCGAACAAGCGATAGTCCGCCTCCAATAGCGCCCGTGCGCCATCGGGGGTGTTCACCACCTCGGCCGCGTCCGCGCCAATCACCAGAATGGCCTCTGAATCAAGCATGCCCATCAGGGTTTCGATGTCTTTCCCAGCATAGGCGTCGAGGAAGCGGCGCACGGTGAGCTGGATATCGTCGTCGCCCCTGGCCAGCGCAGGTCCGGCGGCCAAGCTCGCGGCCAAGCCGATCCCCAACGCCAAACGGCGCGATAAGGCGTGCGTCATCGATGGCTCCTTGCTTCCCCTGGGACAGGATGCGCCTCCGCGCCGGCTTGGATGCGCTCGCCCTTGCGTCAGCGGGGCGTGGCCGCTAATGACGCGCGATCCACGAAATGGGTCGATTCTGATGGGCCGCCAGACGGGCGGGCGAGCGCGCGCACATGCCGAAACGGACAGACATCAAATCCATCCTGATCATCGGCGCCGGGCCGATCGTGATCGGTCAGGCGTGCGAGTTCGATTATTCCGGCGTGCAGGCGGTGAAGGCGCTGAAGGCCGAGGGCTACCGCGTCATTCTCGTCAACTCGAACCCGGCCACGATCATGACCGATCCGGGCCTGGCTGACGCCACCTATATCGAGCCGATCACCCCGGCGATGGTGGAAAGCATCATCGCCAAGGAAAAGCCCGACGCGATCCTGCCGACCATGGGCGGGCAGACGGCCTTGAACTGCGCGCTCGAACTCGATCGCTCGGGCGTGCTCAAGAAGTACGGCGTCGAGATGATCGGCGCGAAGGCCGACGTGATCGAGAAGGCCGAGCATCGGCAGAAATTCCGCGATGCGATGGACAAGATCGGGCTCGAAAGCCCCCGCTCGCGTCTCTGCAACACGATGGAAGAAGCGATGGCCGCGCTCGACTATGTGCAGCTGCCTTCGATCATCCGCCCGTCGCTGACGCTCGGGGGCCTGGGCGGGGGCGTCGCCTACAACGTCGAGGAATTCCAGGAGATCATCACGCGCGGCCTCGCCGCTTCGCCGATCAGCGAAGTGCTGGTGGAAGAAAGCATCATCGGCTGGAAAGAATACGAGATGGAGGTCGTCCGCGATCGCGCGGACAATTGCATCATCATTTGCTCGATCGAGAACATCGATCCGATGGGCGTGCACACGGGCGACTCGATCACTGTGGCCCCAGCCCTCACGCTGACCGACCGCGAATATCAGATCATGCGCAACGCCAGCATTGCCGTGCTGCGCGAGATCGGGGTCGAGACCGGCGGCTCCAACGTGCAATTCGCGGTGAACCCGCAAACCGGGCGCATGGTCGTGATCGAGATGAATCCGCGCGTTTCGCGCTCATCGGCGCTGGCCTCGAAAGCCACCGGCTTTCCGATCGCCAAGGTCGCGGCGAAACTGGCGGTCGGCTACACGCTCGACGAGATCGCCAACGACATCACTGGCGGCGCGACGCCCGCGAGCTTCGAGCCGACGATCGACTACGTCGTCACCAAGATTCCGCGCTTCGCGTTCGAGCGCTTTCCCGGCTCCGACACCACGCTGACCACCTCGATGAAGAGCGTCGGCGAAGCCATGGCCATCGGACGCACGTTCCAGGAGAGCTTCCAGAAAGCGCTGCGCTCACTCGACACCGGCCTTAGCGGGCTCGACGAAATCGCCATCGAAGGCGCGGCGGACGAAGATTCCGGCCGCAACGCCGTGCGTGCGCGGCTTGTCGCGCCAAAAGCGGATCGCCTGCTGGTGACCGCGGAAGCACTGCGGCGCGGGCTGACGGTGGAGGAAATCTGCGCGGCTTCGCATTTCGATCCGTGGTTCGTGCGCCAGATCGAGGAGATCGTCGCAGCGGAGGAAGAACTGCGCGTTGAGGGCCTGCCTGAGGATCCGCGCGAATTCCGCCGTTTCAAGGCGATGGGCTTCTCCGACGCGCGGCTTGCCAAGCTGGTCGGCCTGAGCGAACGCGACGTGCGCGCCGCGCGCCGCGCGCTCGGCGTGCGCCCGCAATTCAAGCGCACCGACAGCTGCGCAGCGGAATTCCTGGCTACGACGCCCTACATGTATTCGACCTACGAAACGGGCTCTTGGACCGCCGGCGTCCTCGCCGGCGGCGACGGTGCGGTCCAGAGCGCACCCGACTGCGAAGCCGATCCCTCGGATCGCAAGAAGATTGTCATCCTCGGCGGCGGGCCGAACCGGATCGGCCAGGGCATCGAGTTCGATTATTGCTGCTGCCACGCCGCCTTCGCGTGCGAGCAGATCGGCGTCGAGTCGATCATGGTCAATTGCAATCCCGAGACCGTGTCGACCGATTACGACACCTCGGACCGTCTCTATTTCGAGCCGCTGACCACCGAAGACGTGCTCGAAATCCTCGAGACGGAAAAGCAAAGCGGCGAAGTGCTGGGCCTGATCGTCCAGTTCGGCGGGCAGACGCCGCTAAAGCTCGCGCAGCCGCTGGAGGATGAAGGCGCGCCGATCCTCGGCACCAGCGTCGATGCGATCGACCTCGCCGAAGACCGCGAACGCTTCCAAGCGCTGTTGCAGAAGATCGGCCTGAAGCAGCCGGAGAACACGACCGCCGTTTCGCTCGAAACCGCGCGCGCGCGCGCCGAAGAGCTGGGCTATCCCGTCGTGCTGCGCCCCTCTTACGTGCTGGGCGGGCTCGCCATGCAGATCGTCCACAGCGAAAGCGACCTCGAAGCTTACGTGGAGCGCCTCAGCAAAAGCCTCGGCGGCCCCAGCGAGTTCGCCATCTCCGAAAAGCGGCCCCTGTTGCTCGACCGTTATCTGCGCGATGCGATCGAGGTCGATGTCGACGCCATCTGCGACGGCAAGGACGTGTTCGTCGCCGGCGTGATGGAGCACATCGAAGAGGCCGGCATCCATTCCGGCGACAGCGCCTGCGCGCTGCCGCCCTATTCGCTCTCCAAGCAGCTCATCGCCGAGATCGAGGATCAGACGCGGCGCCTGGCGCTCGCGCTCGACGTGAGGGGGCTGATCAATATCCAGTTCGCCGTGAAGGACGGCGCGATCTACGTGCTCGAAGCCAAT
>DASZQK010000012.1:0-50658 GCA_035549695.1 Caulobacterales bacterium
GCGCGCCAGCCGATGTCGCGGCGGCAGAAGCCGCCAGGCCAGTCGATCCGATCCACCGCCGCGTAAGCGCTTGCGGCGGCCTGGGCCAAGGTGTCGCCAACCGCAGTGACGTTGAGCACGCGCCCGCCGGAGGCGCGCAGCAAACCGTCATCGTCGCGCTTGGCGCCGGCGATGAATATCTCCACGCCCTCCACCGATTGCGCTTGCGCGACGCCGCGGATCACCGAGCCGTTCAGGGGCGAATCCGGATAGCCGTTGGCCGCGTACACCACCGTCAACGCCGGGCGCGCATCCCACTCCATTGCGGGGGCGCTCGCCAGTTCGCCTTTCGCCGCCGCCAGCAGGACAGGCGCAAGATCGCTTTTCAGCCGCCGCATCAAGGTCTGACATTCCGGATCGCCGAAGCGCACGTTGAACTCGATGAGCTTCGGGCCCTCCGGCGTCACCATCAGGCCCGCGAACAATACGCCGACGAAGGGGCGCCCTTCCTCGCGCATGCCGTTGAGCGTCGGCAGAATGATGCGCTCCATCGTCATGTCGCGCATGGCGTCGGTGAAGATCGGCGCCGGCGAATAAGCGCCCATGCCGCCGGTGTTGGGGCCTTTGTCGCCATCGAAGGCGCGCTTGTGATCTTGCGCGGCGAGGAGGGGCGCGGCCGTTTCGCCATCGCAGAGCGCAAAGAAGCTCGCTTCCTCGCCGGGCATGAAATCCTCGATGACGATGCGCTGCCCCGCCGCGCCGAACTTTTTCAGGAACAGGATTTCATCGACCGCGGCGTCCGCGTCGCGCCGCGTTTCGGCGATGACGACGCCTTTGCCTTGCGCAAGGCCGTCGGCCTTGATCACGAACGGCGGCTCGCGCGTGCCGAGATAAGCTTTGGCGCGGATCGCATCGTCGAACACTTTGTATTCCGCGGTGGGCACGCCGTGCCGCACGCAGAATTCTTTCATGAAAGCTTTGGAGGATTCGAGCTCCGCCGCCGCCTGGCTCGGCCCGAAGCACGGCACGCCGACTTGTTTCAGCCGGTCCGCCAAACCTGCCGCCAGCGCGGCCTCCGGGCCGACCACGACGAGATCGACCTGCTCGCGCATCGCCAGCGCCGCGACGCCCGCGGCGTCATCCGCGGCAATGGGAAAGGTGCGCCCAAGATCGGCCAGCCCGGGATTGCCCGGCGCCGACATGATTTCGGTGACGAGCGGGCTCTGCGCGAGCTTCCAGCCCAGCGCGTGCTCGCGCCCGCCCGATCCGACCACCAGAATCTTCATGGCGCCGGATTGCGGTGCGGCGAGCGCAAAATCAAGGGAAATGCCGTTCACACTGACGGCGCTCACACACTCAGTCATTCCAGACGCCGCATAGCGGCGATCTGGAATTCGAACTTGGAGCGCCGCATCAGATTCCAGATCGGCCTCCGGCCGTCTGGAATGACTGAATCCCGTTATTTCGGCTCGACGTGTCCGCCGAAGCCCTTGCGCATGGCCGACAAAATCTTGTCGCCGTAGGTGGCGCTTTGGCGCGAGCGGAAGCGCGCATAGAGCGCCGCCGACAGCACGTTGGCCGGCACGGCTTCCTCGATCGCCGCCTGGATGGTCCAGCGGCCTTCGCCGGAATCCGAGACGACGCCGGTGAATTCGTTGAGCGCCGGATCTTTCGCCAGCGCCGAGGCCGTCAGGTCGAGCAGCCAGGACGAGATCACGCTGCCGCGCCGCCAGACTTCGGCGATGTCAGCCATGTTGAGATCGAAGCTTTCGCCGTCCGGCAGCTTTTCGTTGTTGCGGCAGCGCATGATGTCGAAGCCTTCGGCGAAGGCCTGCATGATGCCGTACTCGATGCCGTTATGGACCATCTTCACGAAGTGCCCGGCGCCCGCGGGGCCAGCGTGAATGTAGCCAAGCTCGGGGCGTTCGTCGGCGTTCGGATCGCGCTTGGTGCGGTCGATCGAGCCGAGGCCCGGGGCCAAAGCGCGCAGGATCGGATCGAGCGTCTTCACCGCATCGACGCTGCCGCCGACCATCATGCAGAAGCCGCGCTCGAGGCCCCACACGCCGCCGGACGTGCCGATGTCGACATAATGCACGCCCATTTCCTTGAGCGCTTTGGCGCGGCGCACGTCGTCCTTGAAATTGGAATTGCCGCCGTCGATGACGATGTCGCCCTTGCCGACAAGACGGCTGGCTTCTTCGACCGCGTGCTCGGTCACGGCGCCGTCCGGCAGCATGATCCAGACGACGCGCGGCGGTTTCAGCTTGCTGACGAGATCGGCAAGGCTGGTCGCGCCCGTTGCGCCGGCCGCCACGGCCTCCTCGACCGGCCCTGGGCTGCGATTGTGCGCGACCACTTGATGTCCGGCGCGCAGCAAGCGCTTGGTGATGCCCATGCCCATCCGGCCGAGCCCCGTAATCCCTATCTGCATACCGTCTCTCCAAGCCTCTTAGCGGGCCTGTTAGCGATAACGGCGCTGACACCGGTGGGCAAGCGCGGGCGGGCTAGTCCTCGGATTTGGGCTTCAACATCCCCGAAAACGTGATGACGGCGAGTGCGGTAAGCAGGGCGCCCAAAAGCGCATAGATTGCTTGCGCCCAACGCCACGTGGCCACGGCCTCGAACAGACGCCAGTCCGCGCCTTTCACTTCGACGCCGGCGAACAGATGCGAACCCGGCAGGCGCCCCGGGGCGCAGCGGCTTTCTTGTCCGAGATCGATCACAGGCAGCGCCACGTCGATCGCGTAGAGCGCAGGCTCGACCGCGCCGCGGCACGCCGCGCCTTGCGGCGTCACCAGCACGCCCGTCGCGTCCATCGCGAATACGCCGGCGATTCCGAGCGCAAGGAAGATCACCAGCGCCCGCGCGGCGCGGATCGGCGCGAAGCCATATCCCGCCGTCAATCCGAACGTTGAGGAGAGCACGAATGTCAGCGGGCCGGCGGAGCCGTGGCGCGTGCGCAGATCATGCTGCTCCAGGAGCACGCGGCGCGCATCTTCGCGTCGGCCGGCGCGCGCATACACCTGCGCCAGGACGGCGTAAGGCTGAGGCGAGAAACCCTTGCGCCGGCTGCGCTTGAGCCAGGCGAGGCGCGGCTTCCAGCGATCGTCCTTTCCTCCGCCGTCGAGGCGCCCGTAGGCGAAGCCCTCGAGGTCGAGCATCGCTTTCTCCACGCCCCAGCCGGTTTTCAAGTCGTCGTCGAGGCTGGCGCAGCGCGCGCCGGAGAGATCGATCTGCGCGTCTTCCTGGGCGGTGAGATGGCGCGCTTCCAGCGAGCCCTCGATGCGCGCATCGGCGAAGGAGAGAAGCGGGCCCTTCTGCGGTCCGGGTCCGCGCAGTTCGAGGTGCAGCCACGACACGGCGCCTTCGATCTGGGCGCGGTCGAACTTGGCGCCGCCCTGGATCACGGTTTTCTTGCCATGCGGGGCCGCGTCGTCCTCGGCCAGTTTCAGCGTGAGATTGCCGCCGACGCGCGCATTGGTGGCGCGGATCGCCCAGCCGCCGCTGTTCATGAAGCGCCCGCCGCCGAAAGCGAGGAATCCGTCGATGCGCGCGTCGGTGAGGAAGAGTTCGCCCTTGACGTTCGCGCCCTGCAACAGCGCCGCGCCGCCGACGCGCATGCTGACGCCGTCGATGGCGACGGCGTATTCGCTCGCATGCGCGGTTCCGTTCTTGCGGTGCGGGCTGATGATCTCGGCGTTGCGCAGATCGAGATTGCGCCCGATCGCGGCGCCGGAAAGCGTAACCGGCCCCTGCATTTTTGCGTCGCGCAGCGTCGCGGCGGCGCCGACCTCAAGGCCGCGCGCGCGCAGCGCATCGGCGGAGACGGCTTCAAGCACCGCGTTGCTCATCCACAATTCGCGGGCGATGCGGGCGTTGGCGATGTTGACGCCGCCGACGGCGCGGAACGGTTCGCCGCTGCCCTGGTCGCGCGCCAGATCGAGCGAGCCGCCGATCTCGGCATTGGTGAGAATGAGAGCGTAGTCGACGCCGTCCGCCGCCGCGAGCCGCGCGCCGAAGCCGCTGACATCGCCGCCGACCCTCACGCCATAGGCGTCGATCGCGCAGGGCCCGCCCTCGGCGCTGCGCACGGCGCTGAAGTCGAACGCGCCTTCGATCCGCGCTCCGCGCAGATCGACACGGCTGAACACGGCGCCGCGCAGGCTGAGCCGGGCGAAGCCCGCGCGCAGGAGCAACAAGGGTTCGGCGAACCAGCACTCGGTCAAGTCCAGCCCCGGCAACGCCGCGCAATCGCAGAGATCGAGCACGTCTTCGATGCGCGCGCCGCGGATGCGCAGGCCGGAGGGGCGCATCGTCCAGCCCGCCTCAAGCTCAAGCAACAACTTGCGCAGAACGGCGGCCCGGATCGTCGGCTTCTGGCCGTCTGGCCCGGCCATGGACGTGAAATCGGCAATTTCGCCGTCCCGCGTCCGCTCGACGACGAATTGCTCCTGCGACGACAGATCGGTCGCGTCAAAAGCCATGGTACTTCCCCGCACCGCCCCCCACAGGCGCCGCAAGCGGGCCCTATTAACCATCGAGGCGCGCCGGGGAGAAGCCGGGCCGGGCGATCCTTATATGAAAGGTCGGAAAGGGACGGACGCACCGTCCGTCATCCCGGGCTGGCGGAGCGAGACCCGGGTGCGACGAATCCCGTTAGAACAAAGGCATGGCCGAACCCGCGCCCATTCAGACCAATCTGCCGGAACTCTCCGTCTCCGAACTGGCGACGGCGGTGAAGCAGACCATGGAGCAGCGCTTTGAGCGCGTCCGCGTGCGCGGCGAACTGGGCCGCACGCTGATCGCCAAGTCCGGACACCTCTATGTCGATCTGAAAGACGCCAACGCCACGCTCTCGACCGTGATGTTCCGGCTCGACGTGCAAAAGCTCAAGTTCAAGCCGGAGGAGGGGCTTGAGGTCGTCGCCGAAGGGAAGCTGACGACCTATCCCGGCCGGTCGCAATATCAGCTCATCGCCGACCGCATGGAGCCCGCCGGCGTCGGCGCGCTGCTGGCGCAGCTCGAAAAACTAAAAGCGCGGCTCGCCGCCGAAGGCCTGTTCGCGCGCGAGCGCAAGAAACCGATCCCGTACCTGCCGCGCACCATCGGCGTCGTCACCTCGCCAACCGGCGCGGTGATCCGCGACATCCTGCATCGCTTGGAAGAACGCTTCCCGCGCCGTGTGCTGCTGTGGCCCGTGCTGGTGCAGGGGCCGGAAGCAGCGGGGCAAGTCGCGCGCGCGATCAAGGGCTTCAACGCGCTGCAAGGCGCGCTGCGGCCCGACGTGCTGATCGTCGCGCGCGGCGGCGGCTCGATCGAAGACCTCTGGGCGTTCAACGAAGAAGTCGTCGTCCGCGCCGCCGCTGAAAGCCAAATCCCGCTGATTTCCGCCGTCGGCCACGAGACCGACACCACGCTAATTGATTTCGCCTCGGACCTTCGTGCGCCAACACCGACCGGCGCGGCGGAGAAAGCCGTGCCGGTGCGCAGCGAACTGGTCGAGCGCGTCAGCGTGCTCGACGGGCGCTTGAAAGGCGGGCTCGTGCGCGGGCTCGAACGCCGCCGCACGGAGCTTCGCGCCGCGGCCGCGAAACTGCCGCGCATCGAGGCGCTGCTGCAAATCCCGACGCAACGTTTCGACCGCGCCGCCGAGCGCTTGGGCCTCGGGCTCGTCGCCAATCTCCGCGCGCATCAATCGCAGCTCGACCGCGTCGCCGCGCGTCTCAGGCCGCAGGCCTTGCAGCAAGACGTGACGCGCCGGCGCGAAAAGGTCGCGCAGCTTAGCGCGCGTCTCGCGCCCGCCATGGCGCGTGCGCTCGAAGCGCACAAGAAGCATCTCGTCGGCGCCGCGCGCATGCTCGAGAGCCTCTCGCACAAGAGCGTGCTCGCGCGCGGCTTCGCCATGGTGCAGCGCCCCGACGGCAAACTCGTGCGCGGCGCCGCGGAGCTGACGCCCGGGGACGCCGTGCGCCTCGCGTTCAATGACGGCGAGAAGGACGCAATTGTGTCGCGCGGCGAAGAAGACGCGCCCGCGCCGACGCCGGTTCGCGTGAAACCGCCCAAGCCGGGGGGCGATCAAGGGAATTTGTTTTAGAAGATCGTCCCTTCTCCCGCGAAGGGCCGGATGAGGCGTGGCGTCGGCTAGGTTTCGCCAAAGAAGCACGGTACAAAGCAGCATGAACAAATACGATCCCGGCGGCCCGGAAGCGCTCGTGCGGTATGGCGACAACGAGGTCACGATTTTGCGGCAAGGCCTTTTCGTCCGCTGCGCCGTGAGCGGGGCGCGCATACCCCTGGATGAGCTGCGCTACTGGAGCGTCGATCTGCAGGAAGCCTATCGCGGCCCGGACGAGGCGACGCAACGCTGGCGCGAACAAAACAAGGCGCGCACGTGAGCGCGCTGATGCGGGCGCTGATCGCGAGCGCGCTGCTCGCCGCCTGTGCGCCCGCCACGCAATCGGCCGCGCAAGCCGTGGCCGCTCCGCCGCCCGCGGCGGAGACCGTCGCCGAAGCGCCGCTCCCCTCGCCGCATCTGTTCGCGATTCCGAGCGCGCCAGCTTCGGGATCGACGGCCTCTTGGCCGGCGCCCGAGCTTGCGCCCTTGCTTGTGCCGGGGCCGCCTAGCGGAGCGAGCGAGGGCTTGCTTCGCTGCGCGGGAGCGTTCGCGCAGGGCGGGACCGCGCTTTGCCGCACCGCGCCGGGCGCGATCGTCACGGTGGACGGCGCCGAACGCGGCCGCGCCGACGCGCAGGGCTGGTTCGTCGTCGGCTTCGACCGCGACTCGCCGGCGGTGTCGGAGATCAGCGTGAGCCTTGCGTCCGTGTCCGCGTCGCAGCGTTTCGACGTGATGCCGCGGCAATTTTCGATTCAGCGCGTGGAGGGTCTGCCGCCGCAAACCGTGAACCCCACCGATCCCGCCATTATCGCCCGCATCGCGCGCGAGCGCGAAGTCAAGAACGTGGGCTTCGCGTCGCGCGCCGATGCGGAAGGCTGGCTCGACGGATTCCGCTGGCCAGTGGAAGGGCCGATCTCCGGCTCGTGGGGCAACCAGCGCATCGACAACGGCGTGCCGAAATCGCCGCACTACGGCGTCGACATCGCCATGCCGACGGGCACGCCGGTGCGCGCGCCCGCCTCGGGCGTCGTCGCGCTCGCGGAGCCGGACATGTTTCTCGAAGGCGGCCTTGTCCTGCTCGACCACGGTCAGGGGCTCATCTCGATGTATCTGCACATGAGCGAGGTGGACGTGCGCGTGGGCCAAACCATTGCACAGGGCGATCAGATCGGCCGCATCGGCAATCGCGGCCGCGCCACCGGCCCGCATCTCTGCTGGCGCATGAAATGGCGTGACCGCAACCTGGATCCGTCGCTGGCGATCCTGGCGCTCGCCAATGCGCGCGCCGAACTGGCCAGCGCGCGCCAATAGCTAGACGGCGCGCCGTTCAGCGATGTCGCGAATGCTCTGCAGCACGCGCTCGGGCGTGTAGGGTTTCTCGATCCGCGCCAGCACATTGCCCTGGGGCGCCTCGGGCGGGCGCGAAGACGCCCATGCCGCCAGCAGCAGGGCGACCTCCGGATGGTTGTCCGCGAGCCATGGGGCGAGCCCGTCTTCGTCGGACAGATTGGCGTCGGCGAACACGATGTCGATCGCGACGTCGGCCAGCAACACCGAGCGCGCTTCTGCGGTCGAGGACGCCTCCACCACGTGTAGTCCGTTCTCGCGCAAGAATTCGCTGATGCTGAGCCGGATCAGCACTTCGCTTTCGACAATGAGAACGCTGATCGGGCGCTGCTTGAGCGAGTCGATCGTCGGACTCTCGGCAGGGCACATCATTGCATCACTCGGCCGCAGCAAAGGATATTCTGTAATGCCACGTGATGGACAAAGTTCCCTCGCGCTCACCAGCCGCCAGGCCTTCACTGACAATTCACCGCGCCAGCCGGAACCTTGACAATTTCTTCGCGGTTGAAACGCGATCGGGCGGCGAAGTTCGTAAATCTTCGCATAGGCGTCTCATGGCTTTACCATCTCGTGTCGTTCCGTCAAACGCGCCGGTTGTCCTTATCGTCGAGCAAGAGGTTCTGATCCGGCTCAGCATCGCCGAATATCTCCGCGCGTGCGGCTTCTGGGTTTTGGAGGGCGCGAGCGCGCTGGAAGGTAAATCCGTTCTGTTGGCCGATGAGAAGGTCGACATTGTCCTGAGCGATGCTCAATTGGCCGGCGAGGAGAGCGGTTTTGCGTTCGCGCAATGGGTGCGCCGCCGCAGGCCGCACGTGACGCTTCTGCTGGCCGCCGGCGTCGAGAGCAAAGCGCGCGCGGCCGCCGAGCTGTGCGATCGCCACGCGCTCGGCGACAAGCCGTGCGAGCATCCGCACTTGGCGGACCGCATCCAGGCGATGCTCGCCCGCCGCGCCCGCAAGGCCCGCGGCTCGCGTCAAGCCCAGCGCCCCGCGGTGCGCGCACGCGGCGGCTAGCGCAGCGCCAGCACCGGCGCGTCGATCTCGACTGCGCCGCGATCGACCACCGGGAACTGATAGCTTCGCTGTCCGTCGCTCGTCACCGACCCGACGTTGCGCACTTCCTCGGCGAATTCGCGCCGCACGTACGCGGAGAGTTCGCCGGCGGTGATGACGCGGTCGTGGTTCTCATCGGCCTCGCCCGAAAGCCCCGTCTGGATGAAGTGCGAGAGATATCCCCCGGCCTGAAACTTGTCGGCGACGGCGGAGGTCAGATCTTCCTCGGAGCTGAACAGGCCCATGACGCCCGGATGGCTGACCACGTCGCGCGCAAAGCCGCCGCTGAAACAGGAATCGAGCACCAGGAGCGCCGTGCGCGCATGCACCTCGTTGAAGAGCTGCGCCAATTCATCGTCGAGCATCGCCCCGTCATAGAGTTCCAGCGTCTCGTTCTTTCCGTCCGGCTCGGTGGCGCTCACCTGCGTGCGCGTCTGCCCGCCATGGCCGGAGTAGAAAAACAGGAAGAGATCGTCGGGCCCCGCCTCGGCGGCGACACGCTGAAACGCCTGCCGCACCGCCGCGCGCGTCGCCTGCGCGTCGATCAGCATGACGCTGCTGCTTGCGAGAACGCCCTGGCGATCGAGCGTCTCGCGCAGCTTGCGCGCGTCCTCGGCCGTGAAGGGCAGATCGTTGGCCGCGCCCGGATAATCGGAAATCCCGACCATGACGGCGAAGATGCGGCGCGCGCTCGGTCCGGTGATGGGCGCGGAGGCCGCGCTCTGGGCGAGGTCGAGCGTGTAGGCGCCGGTTTCGCCGCGTTGAAAGGAGGTGGCGACGATCGAATATTGCCCAGTTTCGCCAAGCACCGTTTCGATGCGGCTGTTGTGGGTGTCGCCTTGGGTGGCGTCGTCATTGTCCTCCTGCGCGCCGGATGGCGCGACCAGGATGAGGTAGGGATCGAGTGCGGTCGAATGCATGCCGATGGCGACGCGCTGACCGGCCGCGCCCTCGAAATGATAAGTGTCGGTGAACTCGCCGCTGCGCAGCGTCGTATCGCCCGGCGCCAGCGCGCCGGCGACGGTCTGGCCGATCGCGATGGTGTCGCCGCTGGCGCCCGCCGTCGCCGAGGGCGCCGTTTGCGTGCTCGGGTTCACTTCAAGGCGATAGTGTCCATGTTCGCCGGGCGCGTAGCTCGTGGCGTGAAGCGTGTACGCGCCGTCCGTCGGCAACGTTACGATCAGCCGGCTGTTGTGCGAACCGCCGGCGACATCGTCATCGTTGAAATTCTGGAAGCCGTTTGGGCCGGTGATGGCGACGTACGGATCGAACTCGCTCGAACTCATGCGAATTTCGAGATTTTCTCCGGCGTGGCCTTCATACGGATAGGTGTCGACGAACTCGCCCGTCTTCAGCTGCGCGTCCCCGTCCGCCAGCTCGCCGTCGATGGCGCGGCCCTGGGCCACCTGGGCGCCGGTCGCCGCGGCCGGCGCCGCGGCGGGCTGCTCGATCGTCAATTCGTACGCGCCGGTCTGGTTGCGCTGATACGAGGTGACGAAAATGCGCGCGTCGCCGGAGACCGGGAAGGTGATGCTGAGACGCGCATTGAGCGAACCCTGCGCGCCCGGATCGTCGTCATTGTCTTCCGACAGATTGCCGGGTCCGCGCACATAGAGGTACGGGTCGAACTCGCTGGAATTGAGACGGAGGACGAATTGCTGGCCGCGTTCGCCATGCAGGGTGTAGCTGTCGACAATCTCGCCCGTTTCCTTGCTGGCGTCGCTGGCTTCGAGCACGCCGCTGACGTGCGCGCCGGCCTTGAGGCCGCTTTCGCCGCAGCCGGTGAGCGCGAGCGCCGCGCACGCCAGAACCAGGGATCGAACTTTCATTCCGCCCTCCCAAACGCGATTTCACCTTAGGACGGCGCCGGCGGCGCAACAAGCACGGCCGCTCGCGCGTTCCTGCGCGAAGGAGGCGGCCATGATCGATCGCGCTGAGCTCATGAACATCGAAAGGGGATTTTGGACCGGCGACGCGGACTATTACCGCGCGCATGTCGATACAGAATGCCTGGTGGCCTTTACAGAACTGGCCGGCGTGCAGACGCGCGAATTCATAGCCGGTCAAACCAGCGATCCCGAACGGTGGCGCGATCTAGAAATCGAAGAGAAGGGCTTCTTGACGCCGTCATCGGACACCGCGCTGCTCAGCTACGAAGTGCGCGCCAAGCGCGCCAATGGCGAGCCGTATCATGCGCTGGTGTCGACCGCTTACGTCAATCGCGACGGGGATTGGCGCATGGCCTTTCATCAGCACACGCCGCTCGCCGCGGCGCACTAGGCGACGCCGGCTTTCCACCACGCTTCCTTGGGCCAGCGCCGATGCACCCAGAACCATTGTTCGGGCGCTTCGCGGATGCGCGCTTCCATGAAATCGTTGACGCGCTTCACGCCCGCGAGCACTTCGGAATCGGTCGGCGCGTCATAGTCGAGATGGATCGGCTCATGCACGCGCACCTTGAAGCGCAAACCTTCGACGCGCCGCCCCGACAGCGGAATGAGCGGCACGCGAAAGCGCAGCGCCAGTCGCGTCGGGCCGTCCGCGGTCATGCATTCGTGACCGAACAGCGGCACGGAGAGGCCCATATTGTATTTCTGATCGTTCATCAGCGCGACGCCCTTCTTCTTGGCGAGCGCGCGCAGAAGCCCCATGCCGCCTTCAGTTCCCTTCGCGGCCTGGAGTTCGAGCCCGAATTGCTTGCGTGTCTCGATGATGTCGCGGTCGATGATCGGATTGTTGGCGGGGCGATAAGTGAAGTAGCAATCGGGTGCGGCCTGCGCCAGGCAGAGCGAGGTCACTTCCCAATTGGTGAAGTGCCCGCCGATGAAGACGGCGCCCTTGCCCTTCGTGGCTTCGATGATCTCGCGGCCTTCGAATTCGATGTCGCCTCTGTGCAGGCGCTCGACGAATTCGCCCATGTGCGGAAACTCGCCCGACATGCGGCCGATCTCGGCCCAATTGGCGCGCAGCACGTCGCGCCGCCACGTCTCGGTTTCGTTCGGGTAGCACATGCGCAGATTGCGCAGACCCGTCTTGTTGGCGCTGACGAGCGGCGCGATCACCGGCAGAACGCCCGCGCCCAGCGCCGAGGCGTGCTCAAGCTTCAGCGCGCCAAGTCCGCCGGTATAGGCGCCCCACGCCAGCGCCTCGATGCGATAAAGCAGATTGACCTGTTTCGGTTTGGCCATTGGACTATGCGGCGGCGCCCATGCGTGCGGCGATGGGGGCGAGCAACGCATCGAGCACGCCCTCGTCCTCGAAGCGCGCGGCGACCGGCAGCGTCAGCACGCGCGCGCGCCACGCCGGCGGCAGGCGCGCGGCGTCTTTCTCCGTGGTGATGAGCTTGGCTTTGCGCTCTTGGCTCATTTGCAGCAGCCAGTCGAAATCCGAATCCGTGAACGCATAATGATCGGGATAGGGAACCGCTTCTTCAACCTCGGCGCCGAGCGCGGCCAGCGTATCGAAGAACTTTTCCGGGCGGGCTATCCCGGCGAACGCCACCAGCTTCCCTTCGGGCGCCGCAGTCAGGGGTGCGATCTGCGCCTTGAGGATCGGTCCATTGAAGCCCGCGAGCCAGCCGAACAGCTCCGGCTCGTCGCCGCTGTTGCTGAGCAGCACGATGGCGTCGGCGCGGGAGAGTCCGTTCTCCAGGCGCTCGCGCAGCGGCCCCGCCGGAAACACTGCGCCATTGCCGACGCCGGCCTCGGCGTCGACGACGACAATGGACAGATCCTTCGCCAATTCCGGATTCTGAAACCCGTCATCCATGACGATCGCATGCGCGCCCGCGATTGCCGCCGCTTGCGCGCCAGCAAAGCGATCGCGGGCGATCCAGGCCGGCCCATCCGCTGCGTGCAGCAACGGTTCGTCGCCGACCTCGGTCGCGGACATGTCCGGCGTCACGCGCAGCGGCCCCGCGAGCTTGCCGCCATAGCCGCGCGACAGCAGGTGCGCGCCTTTGCCCAGGCGCGCGCGCACCGTGCGCGCGACCGGCGTCTTCCCCGCGCCACCCACCGTGAGATTGCCGACGCACACCACCGGCACGCTCGCATGCCGCGGCTGCGTCGTGCGGATGCGCTCCGCCGCGGCCCAGCCATAGAGCCACGACACCGGCGCCAGCGCCAAACGCAGGATCGGCACGGAATCGCGCCCGACCGCGTCGCCGCTCCAAAACTCAGGCGGACGCATTGGCGACCTCCGGCTTACGGGCGGGCGCGAGCGGCATGAGCCGCGAGACCGTCTCGTCGAGCGTGTCGGCGGCGCCTTCCACCACGCGCCGCGCCGCTTCGGTTTGGCGTTCGCGCGCCGGCTCGTCGCGCCAGAACGTAGTGATCGCATCAGCGATCTCCTGCGCGCTCACAACGCGCGTCGCGGCGCTGGCCTCGAAGAAGGCGTCGAACAAATCTGCGAAGCTTTCGACGTTGGGGCCGGTGAGGATCGCGGACCCCAAGCGCGCGGCTTCAACCGGGTTGTGCCCCTTCAAATGCGGCAGCAGGCTTCCGCCGATCAGCGCGACGGAGGAGAGCGAATAGAGCAGGCCCAACTCGCCCAGCGTGTCGGCCACATACGCGCTCGCGCCTGCGATCGGCTGGCGCAGCGAACGGCGCGGCGCTTGCGCCAAGGCGGCGACCGCTTCGCCGCGCTCGGGATGGCGCGGCGCGATGATCAGCAGCGCATCCGGAACCGCCGCGCACACGCGCGCATGCGCCTCCAGCAAAATTTCATCCTCGCCCGCGTGCGTGCTCGCGGCGAGCCAGACGCGGCGTGCGCCGATCTCCGCGCGCAGCGCGGCCAGCGCTTGCGCATCGACCGGCGGCGCGGGCGCGGCGAGCTTCAGATTGCCGACGCACGGTATGGGCCGCCCCAGCAGCGCGGAGAGCGCATCCGCCGTGCGCGTGTCCGCCGCGAGCACGAGCTTGAACGCCTCCAGCAGCCGTTTGCTCGCCCCCGGCCAGCGCGCCAGCCGCGCCAGCGAGGATGGGCTCATGCGCGCGTTCGCCAGCGCCAGCGGCGCACCTTGGGCCTGCGCCTCCAGGATGAGGTTGGGCCACATCTCGCTTTCCACGAACACGCCGAGATCGGGACGCCAGTGTTCGAGAAAGCCGCGCACCGCATCGAGGCGATCGAGCGGGGCATAGACGTGCGTGGTGTTTGCGGACGCGCGCTTGGCGATCAGCTCGGCTGACGTGCGCGTGCCGCTGCTGAGCAGAAAATTGAACCGCGGCTCGCGCGCGCTGAGCGCGGCGATCAATTGCAGCGCCACCCCGCTTTCGCCGACGCTCGCGCCGTGCAGCCAGACCAGCGGGCCGCTTGGACGCGCCTGGCTGTAATGCCCGAAGCGCTCGCCAAGGCGGCTGGCGTCTTCCTTGCCGGCGCGCGCGCGTTGTTCGAGCCAGAGCCCCGCGAACGGCCCCAGCGCGGCGACGGCGCCGCGATAGCAGGCGAGGACGGGCGAAAAGCTCACGTCGTTTGCACCGCGGGCGCCGGCGCTTCGCGCACCGGTTCCGGCGCCGGCTCGGGCTCGATTACCAGCGCGCCGGCGAGGCGATCCGCTTCCGCGGAGATGCGGTTGAGTTCGTCTTCAAGCGCGAGCCGCGCGGCCTCCATCTCGGCGGCGCCGGCCTCGCGCGCAACGCGGATGGGCTCGCCCCAGATGAGCGCGCCGCGCCCGAACGGCAGCGGCAGGATGAAGCGGTCCCACGAATTGACGACGATGCGCCATTGCGTGGACCAGGCCACCGGCAGGATCGGCGCGCCCGAAAGTTTGGCGACCTGCAGCGGCCCGATCGAGGCGCGCATGCGCGGTCCGCGCGGCCCGTCCGGCGTCATGCCGACGACTTCATTGTGGCCGAGGATGCGAAGGATCTCGCGCAGCGCCTCAAACCCGCCCTTGCGCTTCGTTCCCTTCGCCGCCGAACCGCGCACGACATCGGCGCCGACCGTGCGCGAGGCGTGCGTCACGACGCCGCCCTCGCGGGACTGCGAAATCAGGAACCAGGCTTTTTGCGTCTGCGCGTCGAACCGCCACAGCTTGTGGACGAGAAGAAAACGCCCATGCCAGATGCACACGATGGCGTGCTCGCGGCTGGCCCAGACGCGCTCGGCGCTGGCGCGATTGACCTTGCGCCACCGCGTGGTGAGGGCGACCAGATGCATGTAAAGGCCGATGCCGCGGCCAATCAGGAGCTGGACGATGGGTGAGGCGAGAAGCTGTTTCAGCATGTGCGTTTGCGGCCATCCTTATGTAAAGGCTGGGCCGGTGTCCTTATAGAGGACGCCCGAGCGCCCGCGCCAGAACCGGTTCCAGATGGATCAGACGACCAAGCCCTCCCGTTTCGATCTCGCAACGCCCGAGGGGCGGCGGCGGGCCGAACGCGACCTTATCTGGGGCGATCACGGTTTTCTCCGCGCCAATTTCTCCAATTTCCACTGGATCAGCCCGGAAATGGCCAGGGCCAACCAACCTTCGCCCCAGCAGATCGCCCACTATGCCCACATGGGTTTCAAGACCATCATCAATCTGAGGGGCGCGAGCGATACGGGTTATTATGCGCTGGAGCGGGAAGCCTGCGCCGAGCATGGGATCGATCTTGTCGACCTCAGGATGCATTCACGCGAAGCGCCGTCGAAGGAACAGGTGCTCGCCGCCAAGCATGCCTTCGAAACCATCGCATATCCGGCGCTCATGCACTGCAAATCGGGGGCCGACCGCGCCGGCGTGATGGCCGTGCTCTACCAGCACTTCCGCCAAGGCAAGCCGATCGCCGAAGCGATGGAGCAGATGTCGCTCAAGTACCTGCACGTCAAACACGGCAAGACGGGCGTGATCGATTTCTATTTCGAGACCTACCTGCGCGAGACCGCCGAAAGCGGAAAGCCGTTCCTGCGATGGGTCGAGGAAGACGCCGATCCGGTCAGGATCAAGGCCACGTTCATTTCCTCATGGTGGGCCAATCTGCTGGTCGACAAGATTTTGCGCCGCGAGTGACGTTGCTGGAACCAAAGATTCGTTCGATGATTGCCGCGATATGCGGGCTGGGCGTTCATGACGGTCTTGGTGTTCGGGCGCCGGTTGCCTGCCACGGCGACCTACATCGCGCTGCTCGGCGCGGGTCTGCTCTTGCTGCTGCTCACCGTGAGCGCCGCATTTTGGCAGGTGGAGGAACAGCACCGCCACAACGCCGCCGTGCGCGCGTCCTACGAACTGCGCGCGCAAGCACGTCGGATTCTGGTGGCGGTGGAGGGTGCGGAAACCGGTCAGCGCGGCTATCTGCTCACCGGCGATGCGGAGTATCTCGTCCCGTATGAAGACGCCAGCAAGCAGATCGCAGCCGAACTCGCCAGCCTGGATCGCGCCGGCGCCCAAGAACCCGCGATCCGCGACTTCGCCGAGCGGTTGCGCGGGCTGACTGCGAGCAAATTCGCGGAACTCGAAGAAACCGTGCGCCTGCGGCGCGCGGGGCGCACGGCGCAGGCCGTCACCATCATGCGCACGGATCTCGGCCTGCACCTTATGGATAATATCCGCGCCTTGGTCGTCGAGTTTCTGGCGCAGGAACGTCAGACGCTCGACGGCGAGCTGGCGGCCGCGGAAAAAGCCAGCGCCACGCTTCGCATGATCGTGATCGTCGCGGCGACGCTGCTGGTGCTGATCGGCGCGCTGCTGGTGATCGCGGCGCGCAGCGCCATGATGGAGCTGCGCCAGTCCCGCGACGAAGCGCGCGATGCGAACCAGCGCCTGACCCGGGAAATGAGCGCGCGCCAGCGCGCCGAGGCGAAGATCGTGCACATGCAGAAGATGGAGGCGATCGGCCAGCTGACCGGCGGCGTCGCCCACGATTTCAACAATATGCTCGCCGTCATCACCGGGGCGCTGGCGCTGATGCAGCGGCGGCTCGAGCGCGGCGATCACGACATCGGGCGCTACATCGACGGCGCTCAGGACGCCGCGAACCGCGCCGCCGTGTTGATCGGGCGCTTGCTGGCGTTCGCGCGCCGCCAGCCGCTTTCGCCCGCCGTACTCAACGCCAACCAGCTCGTCAGCGGCATGTCGGAACTGCTGCGCCGCACTTTGGGCGAGCAGGTGCATATCGAAACGGTGCTCGCCGGCGGGCTGTGGAACGTCTATGCCGACCTGAGCCAGCTTGAGAACGCCATCGTCAACATCTGCATCAACGCGCGGGACGCGATGAGCGACAAGGGCGGAGGCAAGCTCACGATCGAGACGGCCAACGCGTTTCTCGACGAGCAATACGCGGAAAACAATCCGGAAGTGACGGCCGGCCAATACGTCATGATCGCCGTCACCGACACCGGAGCGGGCATGGCGCCCGAGGTCACGGCGCGCGCGTTCGAGCCGTTTTTCACCACCAAGGAGCCCGGCAAGGGCACCGGGCTCGGCCTCAGCCACGTGCATGGCTTCCTGCGGCAGAGCGGCGGGCACGTCGCGGTCTATTCCGAGCCGGGACAGGGAACGACGGTGAAGCTCTATCTACCCCGGTCGCAGCGCGAACAAGACGTCTCGACCGAAGCGCCGAAGCCCGCGCCGGCGGGCGATCCCGGAACGCTTATTCTCGCCGTCGAGGATGACGAACGCGTGCGCGCGATGACGGTTTCGGCGTTGCGCGAACTTGGCTATCGCGTGCTGCACGCCGCCAGCGGCGAGCGTGCGTTGGAGATTCTCGGCGAACAGCCCGACGTGACGCTGCTGTTCACCGACATCGTGATGGCCGACATGAACGGGCGCGCATTGGCCGACGAAGCGCGCAAGCGCCACCCAAGCGTCAAGGTGCTGTTCACCACCGGTTACACGCAGAACGCCATCGTTCACAACGGCGTCATCGATGCGGATGCGTCGCTGCTGATGAAGCCGTATTCGCTCGACCAGCTCGCGCGCAAGGTGCGCAGCGTGCTGGACGGCAAGTAGCTAGCGCAGCGCAACCATGACGGTGTCGCCGCGCTGCGCGTAGCGCGCGGCCACCGCCGGCGCTTCGATCCGCGCCACCGTGCGGCGCATGGTCGTGTTGACGCAGCGCTCGTGCGCGAGGCGTACGCTCAGCGGATGCGGCTTGAGATCCGCGCCGCAGACGCGCCGCGCCGCCGCTTCGATGCGGTTGAGATAGCGGTCGGCGTCGTAGGCGTTGGCGAGATCGAGGCCGCGCGCGGACACCGACATGTCGGGCGCGGAGGGCGCCGGGCTCGCCGCCAGCGCGCCGGCCGTCGCGGCGACGCAGAGCGTCAAGCTTGCGGCGATGACGAAAAGCACTTTGCGGGTCATGAACGGGGCTCCGGAGGGCGGGCGGCGGCGTGATGGCGCCGCCGCCCCCGTTTGGCTAGCGCAGCGACGCGTATTGCACGCCCGAGCGGCCGCGATAGAGCGCTGTCACCGTCGGGCTGTTGAGACGCGCCACCGTGCGCGCCACGGTTTCGCGCGTGCAGTCACGCTGCATCACCATGGCGTCGAGCGAGTCGCGGCCGGTGACCTTGCACACCTGCCGCGCGGTGTCGCTGATGCGGTCGAGCATGGTTTGCGCATCTTGCGGGTTCGAGAGGTTCAGGTCGGCGTACGAAACGCGCGCATGCGTTTCACGCGCCGTCGCCGGCGCCACGAAAGCGAGAACCGCCGCCGAGGCGAGAACGAAGATGAGCGAGCGTTGCATGGGAAGCTCCTGGACGAGGACGTCGCTACGTTTGCGACGCCCGGGAGCATCGGATCATCCGCATCCGCCGGCTGTGACGCATGTCACGCGGCGGAATGCATGCGGGGAAACGCCTTCTTCGCGTTCAGCTTTTTGGATCGCCGCCCTGGAATTGCAGTTTGCTCAAGCGCGCATAGAGGCCGCCTTTGGCGATGAGGTCTTCGTGGCCGCCCATCTCGACAATGCGGCCCGCATCGAACGCCAGGATGCGGTCTGCGTCGCGCACCGTGGACAGGCGATGCGCGATCACCAGCGTCGTGCGGCCCTTGGCGAGGCGCTTCAAGGCGTCCTGCACTTTCGCCTCGCTCTCCGCATCGAGCGCGCTGGTGGCTTCGTCGAGCAGCAGGATCGGCGCGTTGCGCAGAAAAGCGCGTGCGAGCGCCACGCGCTGCCGCTCGCCGCCCGACAGATTGGCGCCGCGGTCGCCGACGTGCGTGTCGTAGCCCTTGGGCAGCGAGATGATGAAATCGTGCGCCGCGGCCGCGCGCGCGGCTTCGACAATATCCACTTCGCTCGCGCCCGGGCGGCCGAGCGCGATATTGGCGCGGATGGTGTCGTTCAAGAGCGCCGCTTCCTGCGCCACCAGCGCCATGGAATTGCGCAGGCTTGCGAGCGTTGCGTCGCGCACATCGACGCCGTCGATGCGCACCGCGCCGTCGGTGACGTCATAAAGGCGCGGCAGCAGATTGAAGATCGTGCTCTTGCCCGCGCCCGAAGGCCCGACCAGCGCGACCGTTTCGCCGGGCTTCACGGTGAAGCTCACATGCTCCAGCGCCGGCGCTTCGCCGTAGCTGAAATAGACGCTGTCGAACTCGATGCGGCCCTCGCTGACCGTAATGGCCTTGGCGCCCGCACGGTCGACGATGGCGACCGGCTCGTCCACCAGGCCGAAGATGCGCGTCAGCGCCGCCAGCGCCTCGTTCAGCAGCGTGTTGAACTGGCCGAGCGCGCGCGCCGCGGGCGTGGCGACGGCGAACGCGCCCATGATGCCGGTCAGATCGCCCAGCGTCATCTCGTGGCGCACGATGCGATAGCCCGCCACGAACAGCACGCCCGCTAGCGCAACACCGCCGATGATCTCCAGCAGCGGCACGGTGTGGGCGCGGTTATAGGCCAGCTTCATCGCCAGCTTGCGGCGATGTTCGAACGCGGCGTCGGCGCGCTCGATCTCGTGCTGCTCCAGGCCGTAGGTTTTCACGAAGCGCGCCGAGCCCAGGCTTTCGGAGAGCAGCGCCGTTAGCGCGCCGAGCTGCGCCTGCGCGGCCTCCGTCTGCTTGCGCGCGCGCTTGGCGATGGCGTTCATCGGCCAGGCCGACAGCGCGAACACGGCGAGGATGAACAAGGTCAGCGCCCAGTCGAAATAGACCATGGAGGCGACGGCGCCGGCGAGCGTCAGCGTATCGCGCACCGTGGCCTGGCCGCCGCGCACCAAAGCTTCGCTGACGACGTTGATGTCGTTGGTGAAGCGCGAGACGAGGTTGCCGGGCGCTTCGCGCACAAAGCGCGCAAAATCCGCGACCATCAGTTTGGAGAACATCGCCCGCTGCAGATCGCGCAGCACTTTGAGCGAGAGCCCCTGCGATTGCACCGCCTGCAGCCACATCGCCGCCGCGCGGAACGCCGTCGCCACGAACGCCGCGACGGGGCCGAGCACGATGACATTCCAATCGCCGGCGGCGATGCCGTCGGTCGCGTACTTGAGAATGAAAGCATAGGAAACGCCCGCGAGCGCCACCAGCGCCAGCGAAGGCAGGAGCGCGAGCAGCTCAAGCTTGTAGCGCGCGAGATATTCGCGCCAGAGCCGCGACAGGAGCGCGCCCGCTTTCATCTATTCAGTCATTCCAGACGCCGCGCGGCGGCGATCTGGAATCCGGACATGGAGTTCTGCATCAGATTCCAGATCGGACCTGCGGTCCGCCTGGAATGACTGAAAGCGTGAGAATCCCCGCATCGTCACATCTCGTGCTCGGGATCCTCGCCGGGATCGAGCAGACGGTGGGCATGGATGATGAAATAGCGCATGCGCGCATTGTCGACCGTGCGCTGGGCCGCGCCTTTCCAGGCGTCGTAAGCCGTGCGGTAGTTCGGATAGGCGCCGACGAAATCGAGCGCCGCGAGGTCGACGAATTCCGGCCGGTCGAGGTCTTTCAGTTCGCCGCCGATGACGAGATGCAGCAATTGACGGTCGCTCATTGGCGCTCCTTCGCACGCGGATCGGGCAATGTGACGAGGCGTTCGATTAACAGAGCGTGCAGTTTCGGGCCAGCCGCCACCAGTCCCGGCGCCTTGGGCACTTCGGCGTTGAACGCGAGCGGGACGCCCCACGGATCGGTCACGCGTCCGCCGGCGGCTTCCACCAGCGCGACGCCGGCGGCGATATCCCACTCATTCTTGAAGCCCGCCAGAATGACGCCGTCGAACCGTCCGGCGGCGACCAGCGCCAGCCGCCGCGCAATGGAGGGGCGAAAGCTCAATCGCAGATGCGGCCAAGGGCGCGGCCAGTTCTTGTCGTCGAAGAAGGCGCGCTTGCCGAGCAGGTGCGCGTCTTCCAGCGTGGCCATGTCGCTGACGCGGATCGGCGCGCCGTTCAGCGTCGCCGGCGCGCCGTCGCCGCCGAGCGACATCTCGTCCTTGATCGGATTAAAGACCGCGCCCGCAACGGCGCGCCCGTTCTCGACGATGCCGAGCGAGATCGTGAATTGCGGGCGCTTGGCGATGAAGGCTTCGGTGCCGTCGATCGGATCGACCACGAACACGCGCGCTCGCGCCAGGCGTTCGGCGCTGTCGGCGCTCTCTTCGGAAAGCCAGCCATAATCGGGCCGCGCTTCAGTCAGCTTCGCATGCAGCAGCTTGTCGATGGCGAGGTCGATTTCCGTCACGGGGCCGGCGGCGCCCTTTGACCATGTCCGCACCTCGCGTCCAAAAGCGGCGCGAGCGATGTCGCCGGCTTCGCGCGCGGCGGCTTCGAGTAGAAGGAGATCAGACGCCGCCGATGGCAAGGTCGTCCACGTAGAGGCTGGGAATTTCGAGCGCGCCGCGCCGATCGAGATCGGCGCCGGGCGCAAGGCGCGCGAACATGTCGTTGAGATTGCCGGCGACCGTGACTTCGCTGACCGGATAGGCGATCGCGCCGGCGTCGAACCAGAAGCCCGAAACACCGACGGACCAATCGCCCGTGTTCATGTTGAGCGCGGGCGAGAACATCTCGGTGACGTAGAGCCCCGCGCCCGCATTCTTCATCATCGTCGCCAGATCGTCCGGCCCCGGCTTCACGAACAGGTTCGACGCGGAAACGCCGGGCGGGCCGCCATGCCCCGCCGTCGCGTGGCCCGTCGGCGCCATGCCGAGCTGGCGCGCCGTCGCCGCGTTCAGCAGCCACGTCGTGATCACGCCGTTTTCGACCAGCGTGCGCGCGCGGACCGCGCCGCCTTCGCCGTCAAACGCGTGGCTGGCCATGCCCCGCCGCACCAGCGGGTCTTCGGTGATCTGGAAGCTCTCGGCGAACACGCGCTGTCCGAGCTTGTCTTTCAGAAACGAGGTGCCGCGCGCCACGGCGGGGCCGGCGATGCCGGCGAAGAGCGGGGAAAGAATGCGCCCGGCCAACCGGTTTTCGAAGATCACCGGCGCCTTCTGGCTTGGAAGCTTGCGCGCCCCGAGGCGCGCGACCGTGCGCTGGCCCGCGACGCGCCCGATATCCTCGGCTTTGGGCAAATCCGCCAGAAAGCGCTTGGTGCGGTACTCGTAGTCCCGCTCCATCTTGCCGTCGCGCGCGGCGATCGCCGTGGCGCTGACGCTGTAGGACGTGTGCCGGTCGGACCCTTCGAAACCGTCCGATGTTGCGTAGGCGAAATAAGAGGCGGAACTCGATGCGCCCCCGCCCTCGGAATTGGTGACGCCCTCGATCGCCATGGCGGCGTCCTCGCAGGCCAGCGCCAGTTCGCGCAGCGCATCGGCGGAAGGGCGGGCCTCGTCGGCCAGTTCGAGATCGGGGAAGGGACCCTTGGCCCGGTATTGGGCGTCGAGCAGGCCGCAAAAGCGATCTTCGGGCGCCGCCTTGGCCATCTCCGCGACCCGCTCAGCCAGAGCCTTGAGGCCGCGCTCCGACAGGTCGGTGGAGGAAGCCGCCGCCTGCTTCGCGCCGACGAAGGCGCGCAGCGCCACCGAACGGGCTTCCTCGCGCTCGACCCCCTCCAGCTCGCCCAGGCGCACGTCCACTGACATGCTTTCGCGGACGGCCAGGCTGGCTTCGGCGGCGTCCGCCCCGTGGCTGCGGACATGGGTCAAGAGGGCGTCGAGGGCCCCTTTGGAATCAGCGTCAAAAGCCATGACCCTTACATGGGCCTTTGCGGCCGGGCGGGCAATCGGGGCCCGCCGTTCAGAGCTGTTTGGCCAGGCCCGCGTAGATCAGCCCGCCGCCGATCAGCAGGTAGGCGGCGAAGGTCAGAAGCATGCCGACCCGGCGGCCGATATTCAGCACGCCCATCTGCATGCCGACGCCGTGAAAAATTCTGCCGGCCGTCAGCGTGACGCCGCTGGCGTGCAGCAGCCAAGGGGGCGCCGCGGGGTCCAGAAGGGCCAGGATGAGGATGCCGACGAGCGCCGCGGGGATGTATTCCGCCGCGTTGGCGTGCGCGCGCATGAGGCGCAGCATGTCCTTATGGCCGGCGTCGCCCAACGCGATGTTGTGGCCGATGCGTCCGCGCACCACTAGGGCTCCGAGCACCAGCAGGATGAGTATGTTGACGCCCGCATAGAGCGCGGCGATCTCGAGCCTGACCATCCTGACTATCCTCCCCGATCGTGTCGCATCCCAAGCTAGCCGCCTTGAGGACTGCAATCGAGCGGCGTTTCAATGTTTTGTTTTGCTTTTGGAAACGGCGCGTTCACCGCGCTCTGCCAAAGTCGCACATACAAGACACGCCTCGAAGGCGATACGGGATGGGTGGTTTGGCAGACGCTGGCGCTTGGGGCCTCGCATGGGCGATGCTCGCGGCGATCGCTAGTTTCGCACTGGCGGTCGTCGCGACGTTTTTCGCGAGGGCCCGGCGCGAGCGCGAGCCGGATTGGTGGGCGGGCCACAACGCGCTCGCGCCGTTCGATCTCTATCTCTAGGTCTTGATCCGCCACACCGCGGCCTGTTTCACTTCCGCGTCTTCCAGCGCGCGCGTCACCGGCACGTCGTACTCGGCGATCTTCTCAAGTCTGTGCTTCGGCAGATAAGTGCGGCCCGGATCGCCGATCAGCACGTCCTTGCCCTCGCGCTGCAATGCGATCAGCCATTCGAGGACGCGCGGCGCGAGGTCGCGGTCGTAGAAGAGATCGCCGACGAGGATGAGATCGGCGTTGGCCGGCTGGCCGACCGGGTCGGCGTCGGTGATTTCGAGCGCCACGCCGTTGAGTTCGGCGTTGAGCCGCGCGGCGTGCCCCGCGAACGCGTCGATATCGACGGCGCAAGCCGAGGCGGCGCCCGCCTTCATCGCCGCGATGGCGACGAGGCCGGAGCCGGAAGCCACGTCGAGCACGGCCTGTCCGGCGGCGATGGCTCGGTTGTCGAGAAGGTAGCGCGCCAGCGCCTGGCCGCCGGCCCAGGCGAAAGCCCAGAACGGCGGCGGCAGGCCGAGTTCGCCAAGCTCGTCCTCGGTCAGCTGCCAAAGCGCCACCGCGTCATCGGCAAGATGCAGACGCAGTTCGGGGACATGCGTTGGCGCGAGCGCGCGCGTGTTGGCGCGAATGAAGGCGGGTATGTCGTGGATCACGCTTCGGCGCGCTCGGGCGGAGGCGGCTTCACCAGCGCCACCCAGGCGAACACCGTCCCGGCGAATAGCGACATGGGCAGTCCGAGGATCAGCGCCAGCGGCGCCATGGCGAGCGGCGCGGCGCCCGCGAGCCCCGCCGCATGCGCATTCATGAGGTTCACCAGGATGAAGGGCGCGGCCGCCGCGACCACCGCTCCGGTCCAGGCCATGTTGCGAATGACGGTCGTGCGCGTGCGCGGCGGGCGTCGCAGCGCCCAGGCGCCGCCCAACGCCAGCACGGATACGGCCATGCCCAGCGCGCCGGCGCTCAGCGCCAATTGCAGCATGCCGTGCTGGTCACGGAACGCCAGGGCCGGCCAGCCCAGCGCCAGAACGATCGCCACGGGGGTCCAAACAAAGAAGGGCCGCCGCCAGGTCAGCGGGTGTATGCGTTTGGGAACGGGAGCCAAACGCGGAGGGCGGGCGGCGGCGCTCACGGCCCCGAGCTTAAACTAAAATCGGCCGCGCCAAGGAGGGGATCGCTTGCAGGACCCGCGTCAATATTCGGCGCCCGCCATGCGAAACCGGGGCCCCATCCTGGAGGTGCTGCGGCGCGTCTCGCCGGCGCGCGGCAAGGTTCTCGAAATCGCCTCCGGCAGCGGCGAGCACGCGGTGTTCTTTGCGGCGGCGCTGCCCGGCCTGGCCTGGTTTCCGAGCGATCCCGACGCCGCGGCGCGCGCCAGCATCGCCGCGTGGATCGCAGCGACGCAGAGCGCCAATGTGCGTCCGCCCGCCGACATCGACGTGCGGCAGGCGGCCTGGGGCGTCGAACGCGAGGCGCCGTTCGACATGGTCGTCTCGTGCAACATGGTGCACATCGCGCCCTGGGCCTGCACGCTCGGACTGATGGCGGGGGCTGCGCGCGTGACCGGCCCGGGCGGTCTGCTCTTGCTTTACGGCCCGTTCAAGCGCGGCGGCGCGCACACCGCGCCCTCGAACGAGGCGTTCGACGCATCGCTCAGGGAGCGCAATCCCGAATGGGGCGTGCGCGACATGGAAGCGATCATCGACGCCGCCGCCGCACAGGGTTTTGCGCTCCGCGAGGTCGTAACCATGCCGGCCAACAATTTCGCGTTGGTATTGGCGCAAGACGAAGCCCCGCAGGCAACCTCTCATTAACTGCGTTTGCAGCGAAAAACGTGAATTCCTCTAACCGAATGTTTGTGTATGCCTGCCACATTCGTTCACGGCGAGTGAACGAGCGACATGAACTCCGCGCAAAATTCCGAGCGGTACAGCGACGATCTTCGGCGCCTGATGCTGTGGGTCGGCGCCGGCATCGCCGGCTTCGGCCTCCTGCTGCTGGCGATCATCGCCTATGCGGGCTGGTCAGCCAATGCGAGCGCCGTGGAGCGCGAGCATCAGTTGGTCGCCAACGCGTTGAACCGCGCCATCACGCGCTCGCTCGACGATCTGAAGAGCGTCGCCTGGTGGGACGATTCCGTGATCAACATCACGGACAGGCGAATTAACACGGCCTTCGTCGACGCCAATATGGGCCAGTTCCTGACCGACACGTACGACCATGACGAGGTCTATGTGCTGAACGCGGCGGGACGCGCCGTGTACGCCTATTTCAACAATGAGCGGCAGGCGCCGGCGGCCTACGCCGTGCGCGCGGCGGACATCGCCCCGGTGCTGAGCGAAATGCGCGGCGAGCCCTCGCGGCTGCAGCGCCGTCCCGGCGTCTTCGCGCAGGGCGACTACCGTTATCTTGCCGGCGGCGGCGGCGATGCGCGCTGGGCCGGCCATATCGTCTCGGTCGGCGGGCGCCCGGCCATCGTCGCGGCCATGAGCATCGTGCCCAATGTCGACATGAGTCTTGCGCCCGCGCATCCGCACGTGCTGCTGGCCATCACCTTCATCGATCAGGATTTCCTGAGCGCACTGGGCCAGCAATTGCTGCTGCCCGACCTCACGCGGCAGCCGCGCCGCGCCCGCGGCGACGGGCGCGTGTCGCAACCCTTCGTCAGCGACGATGGCGTCAGCCTCGGAGACCTCACCTGGACCGCGCGGCGCCCAGGCCAGGTGTTGCTGTTCGTCATCCTTCCACTCGCGGCGCTGGGCGTCGTCTGCGCCGGCCTGTTCTCGGCGGCGATGCTGCGGCGGCTGAAGCGCGCTTCCGCCGATTTGGCCCGGCGCGAGGCGCAAACGCGCCACGAGGCGCAGCACGACAGCCTCTCCGGCTTGCCCAACCGCAGCTACTTTCTCGACGAACTGGATCGGGCGCTGGCGTCGCGCGGGACGCGGCGCTTCGCCATCGCTTATGTCGACATCGACCGTTTCAAGGACGTCAACGACACGTTGGGCCACGATGCGGGCGACCGCCTGGTGAAGGCCGTGGCGATGCGTCTGCGGCGGCATCTGCGTTCCGAGGATTTTCTCGCCCGCTTCGGCGGCGACGAGTTCGCCGTATTGAGCCTCGACGCTTCCCAGGCCGACGCCGTCGCGCTCGGCCGCTCGATCAAAAGCGCGCTCGTGGAGCCGTTTTCCGAACATGGCGGCTCGATCCGCGTGACCGCGTCGGTGGGGCTCGCGCTCGCCCCCGAGCATGGCGAGACCTCCGACGCCCTGCTGCGCAGCGCCGACATCGCGCTCTACGAAGCGAAAGCGCACGGCCGCGATTGCGCGGCGATGTTCAGCGAAGAGATGGCCGAAGCCGTGGAGATGCGCCGGCAGATCGAAGTCGATTTGCGCGCGGCGGTGGCCGACGACACGCTGGAGATCGCCTATCAGCCCTTGATCGCGGCGCACAGCGGCGCTGTGGTCGCCGTCGAAGCGCTGCTGCGCTGGCGCCATCCGACGCGCGGCGACATCGAACCCGACGCCTTCGTTCCCATCGCCGAGGACCTGGGGCTAATGCCGGAGATCGGCGCGCAGGTGCTGCGCCGCGCGCTCGCCGACGCCGCGCGCTGGCCCGACGTCGAGATCGCCGTCAATTTCTCGCGCACGCAATTTCGCGACGCCGAACTCTCGCGTCTGCTCGATGACATCGCCGCGCGCGAGGGCGTCGCTGCGGAGCGGATCACGCTTGAGGTCACGGAAGGCGTGCTGCTCGATCCCGGCTCGCAAACCCAGGATCGCTTGGACGGCTGGCGCCGGAAGGGATACAAGATCGCGCTCGACGATTTCGGCGCGGGCTATTCGAGCCTGGCCCATCTCTGCAATTTCAAGCTCGACAAGATCAAGATCGACGGCGCTTTCGTCTGCGGCGCGGCAAAGCGCGACAATGCGCGCGCCATCGTGCAGGCGGTGGTGACGCTGGGGCGCGGGCTTGGCATGGAGATCGTCGCCGAAGGCGTCGAAACCGAAGGCGATGCGGCCGCGATGCGCCAGCTCGGCGTCAACACGCTGCAGGGCTTCGTGCTGGCGCGTCCGGGCCCGGCGCGGGAGATCGACGCCTTGCTGGCCGCGCGCGCGCCTTCGCCGCTGCGCGCAGCCGCCGGCGAGTGATCGGCGCTTGCCAAGCGCGGACAATCAGCAAATGAGTGCGGGTGTTTCTCGTTTCGGAGCGCCGTACTGTGTCCGATTCCCAATCGCCTTCGAGCAATAGCGCCTACGATTGGTCCAAGTTCGATTCCGAGGCGTACTTCCAGCACTATTACGGCGAGCCGCATCCCGACGACGATCAGGTCGTCAGGCTGATTGTCGATGCTTTCAAGAAGCTGCCGGAGGATCTGGAGCGCAGCATCGATGTCGGCACCGGGCCGAACTTGTTTCCGCTATTCTCGGTCATGCCGCGCGTGCGCAGTTTGACGGCTTGGGAATATGCGGCAAGCAATGTTGCGTGGCTGAAGCAGGAATTGGAGAGCTCGAGCCTGCGCTCGCAATGGCGGCACTGGTGGGATGTCGCGCGCGACGAATATGGCGCCGGCTACGATCTCCCGGATAATCCCATCCCCGCGCTCAAGCTGAAGACCGAGGTGCGCCAAGGCTCGATCTTCGACTTGCCCGAGCGCCAATGGGACGCCGCGACCATGTTTTTCTGCGCCGAATCCATCACGCGCGACCGCGCCGAATTCGAGCGCGCCACGGCATGCTTTGCGCGCTCGGTGAAGAGCGGCGGCTTCCTCGTCGGCGCGTTTCTGGTGCATTCCGGCGGCTATGTCGTCGCCGACCGCCCGTTCCCGGTCCTAAGCCTCACCAGCGACGAAATCATCGCCGCCTTCTCGCAACATGCAACGGACGTGCGCGTCGAACAGATCGGCATCGTCGAACGCGAAATCCGCAGCGGCTATTCGGGTTTTGTGTTTCTGACGGGCGCCGCGAAATAGCTGCTCTCTCTCGGTGAGATCAGAGCAGCGCGCTCAACTCGGCCGCCGCGCTGTCCGTCGCATTCGCCGTCGCATTCTTGTCGACGCCCATGGCTTCGCGGAATTTCTCCTGGATCAGTTTGCGGATCTTGTCTTCGACCGCCGCGCGTTCGTCCGGCGGCAATTGGGCCAGGCTGTCTTCGGTGTAGCCGAGCGCTTCCAAGATCTGCTCGCGCAGCCGCTCCATCGGCGTCTTGCGCGCTTCCTCCAGAAACGTGTCCTCAACTGTGCGCGGCGGCGGCGCCTCGGGCTCATCCGCCGATTGCAGCGCCACGATCTGATCGAACGACAATTGCACGGCCTGCGCGCGCGGCAGCACGGAAGGCGCGCTGCTCGGCAAAGTTGAGCCGATCTGGGAAGAACTTGCCGAGTTCGCCGGAAACCCGCTGACGCCCGCCGATTGCGGACGGCTCCAGGAATTCAACAGCCAAGCCGAGGAAAGCGAAGGCGCCGTGACAGTCATGCGCCACGGTTAATGCAAGCGGCGCGCCAGCCTCACCGCGTCGGCATCGGCGTTTCGCCGCGGTAGTCGTAGAAGCCGCGTTGCGTCTTCTTTCCAAGCCAGCCGGCCTCGACATATTTCACCAGCAGCGGGCAGGGGCGGTATTTCGGATCGGCGAGGCCCTCGTTCAGCACCTGCATGATGGCGAGGCAGGTATCGAGGCCGATGAAATCGGCGAGCTCCAGCGGCCCCATCGGATGATTGGCGCCAAGTTTCATCGCCTTGTCGATGGCTTCCACCGAGCCCACGCCTTCGTACAGCGTGTAAACGGCTTCGTTGATCATCGGGATCAGCACGCGGTTGACGATGAAGGCCGGAAAATCCTCCGCGTTGGCGATCGACTTGCCCAGCGTCTCCACGAATTTCAGCGTCGTATCGTAGGTTTCCTGGCTGGTCGCCAGGCCGCGGATCAGCTCCACGAGCTTCATCAGTGGGGCCGGGTTCATGAAATGAACGCCGATGAACTTGTCCGGCCGGTCGGTGGTCGACGCCAGCCGCGTGATCGAGATCGACGATGTGTTCGAGGAAAGGATCGTCGTCGGTTTCAGCACCTCGCGCAGGTCGGCAAAGATCTTGCGCTTAGGTTCTTCCTGCTCGACGATCGACTCGATAACGAAATCACAGGCCCCGAAATCGTGCAGCTTCGGCGCTGTCCTGATGCGAGCGAGGGCGCCGTCCATGTCCTCCTGGGTGATGAGTTCCCGGTGAACCTGGCGCGCCATGTTCGAGTTGATAAGCGTCAGCGCCGCTTCGATCCGCGCGGGCTCCGCATCGTTTAGCAAAACGTCATACCCGGCGAGGGCGCAGACATGGGCGATGCCGCCGCCCATCTGTCCGGCGCCGACGACGCCGACCGTGCGAATATCGTTCATCGTGCTCCCGGCCATGAGGCCCGTCCGTCCCAGCTGGACCGCTTGCCGGGCCCTTGCTGCAGTGCAGCATCATCAATCACGGCGCGGCGCGATGCAAGAGGCCCATTCCGGAGGCGGCAGGTTAAGCCCCGGCCTTGGTCAGCTCCGCCATCAGCTCGGGCGCGGCGGTCTTGTAATCCTGCACCAAGCCATAGTCAGCGATTTGAAAAATGGGGGCTTCTTCGTCCTTGTTGATGGCGACGATGACCTTGCTGTCCTTCATTCCAGCGAGATGCTGGATGGCGCCGGAGATGCCGATGGCGACGTAAAGCTCCGGCGCGACCACCTTGCCGGTTTGGCCGACCTGGTAATCGTTCGGGGCGTATCCGGCGTCCACCGCCGCGCGGGACGCGCCCACCGCCGCACCCAGCTTGTCCGCCAGCGGCTCGATGACCTTACGGAACTCGTCGGCGGACCCGAGCGCCCGGCCGCCCGAAACGACACGCTTGGCCGCTGTCAGTTCCGGCCTGTCCGATTTCGCCACTTCCTCGGAAACGAACGCCGCCTTGAACGGCCCGGTCGGCGCCGGGATCGTTTCGACGGGTGCGGCGGCGCCTTCCGCGGCGGCTTTGAACGCTGTGGGCTGCACCGTCATCACCTTCTTGGCGTCCTTGGACTTCACCGTGACGAGGGCGTTGCCCGCATAGATGGGCCGCACGAACGTGTCAGGGCCCTCGATGGCGGTGACGTTGGAGAGCACCATCACGTCGAGCTTGGCGGCCACGCGCGGGGCGATGTTCTTGCCGGTCGTCGTGGAAGCGAACAGCACGGCGTCGTAATTCGCGGCGAGCGGCGCGATCAATGCTTCCATGGCTTCCGCCAATTGCTTGGCCAGCGGAGGTGCGTCCGCGTGCAGCACTTTGCGCACGCCGGCGATTTTCGCGGCGGCGGCAGCGGCTGCGCCGGCGTTCGAGCCCGCGACCAGAATATCGATATCGCCGCCCAGCTTTTGCGCGGCGGCGACGGTCTTGTGCGTCGCGTCTTTCAGCGTCGCGTTGTCGTGTTCGGCGACGACGAGCACGGCCATCAGAGCACTCCCGCTTCTTTGAGTTTGGCGACCAGCTCGGCGGCGCTTTTGACTTTGATCCCGCCTTGGCGTTTCGGAGGCTCGGCCACGTTCAGCGTTTGCAGGCGCGGCGCGATGTCGACGCCGTAATCGGCGGCGCTCTTCACGTCGATCGGCTTCTTCTTCGCCTTCATGATGTTGGGCAGCGAAGCGTAGCGCGGTTCATTCAGGCGCAAATCCGTGGTGATGATCGCCGGAAGATCGACGTCGATCGTCTGCAGGCCGCCATCCACTTCGCGCGTGACCTCCGCCTTGCCTTCGAGCAGGACGATCTTGGAAGCGAACGTCGCCTGCGGCCAGCCGAGCAGGGCGGCCAGCATCTGGCCGGTCGCGTTGGAATCGTCGTCGATCGCTTGCTTGCCGAGAATGACGAGGCCGGGCTGCTCCGCCTCGACCACCGCTTTCAGCAGCTTCGCCACCGCGAGCGGCTCGACGTCGCCGTCCGTCTTGATCAAGATGCCCCGATCGGCGCCCATGGCCAGCGCGTTGCGGATGGTTTCCTGCGCCTGTTCGGGGCCGATCGAAACGGCCACCACTTCGCTCGCGGATCCGGCCGCGTGCCCGCCGCCGCCTTCCTTCATGCGCACGGCTTCTTCCACCGCGATTTCGCAGAAGGGGTTGATCGACATCTTCAAATTGGAGAGGTCCACGCCCGAGCCGTCCGGCTTCACGCGCACCTTCAAATTGAAGTCGAGCACCCGCTTGACGGGGACGAGCACTTTCATGGGATGTCCTTTGTCGGAGGCGGGCGGACACTAGCGGCGGGCTTTCGGGCGCGTCAATGCGGCCTTGGGGCAAATCACCAGCGCAGCAGCCGCGATCCGAGCACCGCTCCGATGGCGGCGCACAGCGCGATGGCCGCTGCGTACCATGTCGCCACGAACGGCACGGAATCGATCGGGCAGTGCATCGAATAGGCGAGCGCGCCGATGGAGCCGGAGACGGCGCCGATTGCCGCTCCGGAAAGCGTGAGCCGCGTCGGCGCAAGTCCGCGCACGAGCCAGACGAGGCCGATGGCGGTTGGCGTCGCGAAAATCGGGATCAGCACCAGGCACCAGGGGAAGCCGCCGCCCAGCCACATCGCCAGCCGCTTCTCCGGGGCCATGCCGATCAGCGCGATGGCGGCGGCGAGCGCGCACACGCCGAAGAAAATCAGCACCGCCGCGACGCGCCAGCCGAGCGCGCGTCCAGGCCGCATCAACCGCGCCGCCAGCGGCAACGCGACCGCGGCGCCCAGAGCTGAAAAGCCCGCCTTCAACAGAACCGGTCCGAGCGCGACGCCGATATCGGGCCGCAATCCGATCGAAAGCGCGGTGAGGATGAGGGCGATGGCGAAGCCGACGAGCAGCGTCAGCGCCAACCGCCGCCGCCATTGCGGGCGCTCCGCGGGCGGCACATCGCGCGCCAGCAGGTCGATGAGGTCTTCCGTCTTCACGTCGCGCCCTCCTCGGCCATGAGCCGCATCAGCGCTTTGAGGCCGCGGTGGATGGAAATCTTGATGTCCGATTCCGAAAAGCCGGTGATGTCCGCCGCTTCGCGCACGCTTTTCTCTTCGAGTTTGACGAGCCGGATGGCGTCGCGCTGTTTCGTCGGCAGCCTGGCGAGCAGCGCGCCGATATCGTGCTTGGCGTCGCTGGCGGCGTAGTCCGGCGACAGACCGCCGAGTTCGACGTCATCGATGGAATCGTGCGGCCCGCGCCGCTTCTTGCGCCGAAGAAAATCGATCAGCCGATACTTGGCGATGGCGTAAATCCACGAAGTCAGCGGATACGCGGGGTCGTAGCTGTCGCGCCGCGTGTGCAGGGCGACGAGGGTTTCCTGCACCAGATCCTCCGCATCTTCCGGCGCGCCGCGCAGGCGGTTGCGGTAATAGGCGCGCAGCAAGGCGGCGGATTCCATGAGGAATGAGCGGTGCGCGACGGCGTCGCCGTTGAGCCCCTTCAGGAAAAGCGCACGGAGTTGCGCTTCATCCGCCATGGCGCACGCCGAAAAAACCCTCTCCGTCATCCCGGGCTCGCGAAGCGAGGCCCGGGATCCAGGGGCCGACGAGCTGCGCCCTGAGATCGCTGGGTCCCGGATCGCGCTCCGCGCGTCCGGGATGACGGAGGTGTTGGGTGTTACGCACTCGTCTTCCGAAACGGATCGGCCAGGTAAACGCCGAGCACTTTCAGGTACGACGAGAAGAATTGCAGCTCTTCCAACGCAAGCCTCACATTGCGTTGGTCGGGATGCCCTTCCACCTCGGCGTAGAACATCGCCGCCGAGAACGCGCCGCCTTCGAGATAGCTCTCCAGCTTCGTCATGTTGACGCCGTTGGTGGCGAAGCCGCCCAGCGCCTTGTAGAGCGCCGCCGGCAAATTGCGCACGCGGAAGACGAAGCTCGTCATGCACGGGCCGTCCGCCAGTTCGGCGTCGTCCGGTTCCTTCGCGAACACCAGGAAGCGCGTGGTGTTGTGCGCGGCGTCGGCGATATCGGCCTTCAGCACCTTGAGCCCATGGATTTCGCCGGCCAGCGAGGAGGCGAGCGCGCCGACGCTGGGGTCGCCGAGTTCGGCGATCTCGCGCGCCGCGCCCGCGGTGTCGGCCGTCTTCACCGCTTCGAGCTTCATCGCGCGCAAGAACTTGCGGCATTGGCCGAGCGCTTGCGGATGGCTGCGCACGCGCTTCAGCCCCTCCAACGTGGCGTTCGGCAAGCCCAGCAATTGGTGCTTCACCGGCAGGAAGCGCTCGGCGATGACGAAGAGATTCGACTCAGGGATCAGGTGATGCACGTCGGCGACGCGGCCCGCGACCGAGTTCTCCACCGGGATCATCGCGTATTTCGCGGCGCCCTCGCTGACGGCCGCGAACGCATCCTCGAACGTGGCGCACGCCAGCGGCTCAAGTTCGGGATAGGCGTCGCGGCAGGCGATGTGGCTGTTGGCGCCGGGTTCGCCCTGGAAGGAGATGCGGTCAGTCATGGCGCCGCAGCGTTAGCGCATCGGCGCGGCGTGCGGTAGGGTTGAAGCCATGGAAGCGCGGGCGCTCGCCGCAAACATCGAATTGAACATGCTGGTGCAGACGCGCCGGGCGCTGCGGCTCTTGCTGGCGCAGCCGGCGGCGCGGGCGCCGGGCTTGGCGCACGTGCGCGATCTTGAGATCGCCGGCGCCGCCGGGTCGCTGCGCGCCCGTTACTATGAACCGGCGCATGCGGACCCGGGCCCGCTGCTGCTCTTCTTCCACGGCGGCGGCTTTGTCTGCGGCGACATCGACACGCACGATTCCATCACCTCGTGGCTGGCCAAGACGTCCGGCCTGCGCGTGCTCTCTGTCGGCTATCGCCTTGCGCCGGAGACGCTGTTCCCGGGACAGATCGACGATGCCCGCGCGGCCTGCGCCTGGGCGCTGAGCGCCGCCGGTTCATTCGGCGCGGCGTCCGAAAAGCTGTGCGTCGGCGGCGATTCCGCCGGCGCTTATCTGGCCATGACGTGCGCGCTTGAGCTCAACGCCCGCCGCGCGGGGACCGTGCCCGCCCAGGCGCTGCTCTATCCGCTGGTGCACATCGACCGGACGCTGTGGGCGGAGGAGGAGCTGCGCAATTTCCGTTTCGTCGGGCGCCTCGCCACGCTCTATATCGCCGCCAAGCTCGGCGCGGAGCACTTTCCTTCGTTGCTCGAACTCGATTTGACGCACGCTCCCGCCACCGTGCTTGCGAGCGGGGGCGCGCTCGATCCGGTCCGGGCGGATGTGAAGACGCTGGCGACTGCGCTGAAAGCGGCGGGCGTGCGCGTGGCGGAGAAGAAATACCCCGTGCTGATGCATGGGGGGCTGAACTTTACCGCGGTCTCCAAACTCGCCGTGAATGCGCTTACGGATGTGGGCGCGGCGCTGCGCGAAGAATTAGCGCGCTAGCGCTTGCGCCGCCGGGTTGCGCCGCAGCGCTTCGCGTCCGCCTTCGATCAGCGCGTCGATCAGATCTTTGTCGAGTCTCACCGCCGTCGGCGCGACCGAGAGCTTGCCGTATGCGGCTTCATCGAGATCGGCGAAGGAAAGTATGTCGATGGTGAAGCTGACATCGTCGCAGCGCCATCCCGGCTCGATCGCCAGGCGCTGCTGCTCCGCGGGCGGAAGGCCGCAGCGCCACTTCACCAGATCCTCGCGCCATTCCTGATAAGTGGCGGTGAAGGCGTCGTAGGCGGCGCGCTTGCTGAAATCGACCCACGCATCCAGCGATGAACCCAGCGTGTCCCCGCCGCTCGGCCCGCGCGCGTCAAGCGGCCAGTCGTGCGGCGAGGTGCGTTCCGCGTTCACGACGAGCACGAGCAGGCGGCGCAGGTGCGCGGCTTCGCGCTCGCCGAGCGGCGCATAGGGCGTCGGCGCCGCGCGGCGCATCACGTTGAGGCTGGTCAGTCCGAAATTGTCGAGAATGCCGCCGTCGACCAGGTTGAGATATCGCATGCGCGTGGGGTCGCGGTAAGCCTTGAACGCCAGCGCCGTCGTGCGCAGCATCTCCGGCGCGGCGCGATCGGCGAGCGCATCGTCGACCCAGCGCGGCAGCGGTTCGCGGCACGCGTCCGCATAACTTTCGAGCGTTACCGGATGGAAGCCCAGCGGCACCGACATCGACGCCGCCACCGCGTCGGCCACGCGCACCGAGCCCGGATCGCTGCATAGCGCCTCGAAATAGCCGGGCGTGAACGCAAACGGCGTCTCCGTGTGCAGTTCCGCGGCGTTGATCCAAATCTGCGGCCCGTGCAGGTCGCTCATGCGCGCGCCGGCGAATATGTCGGCGTCCAACGCGCCGGCGAGGCTCTCGGCGCTGTTCATGCCGCCGCGATAGACGCGCAGCCAATTGAGCGGCGAGATGATCGTGTGATGGAAACCGCTCCACTCGCGATCGAGATAGGCGGCGCGGAAGCTGTCGAGTCCGTCGGGGCCATGCAGCCCGTAATACGCCGCTGTGATCGAGCCGCCCGAAACCGACGTGATCAACGCCACATGATCGAGCAGGTCTCCGTTTTCCCGCGCCGGCGTGTCGCGCATTTGCTGCAGCACGCCCAGCGAGAACGAGGCGGCGCGGGCGCCGCCTCCTGAAAAGGAGAGAAAGATGACGTCGCGTCCCACGTCCGGAGGCGCCTGTTCGACGATCCGGCCTGTCGCCGGCGCGTTCACCGGCGTCTGCACCGCGGTGCTGGCGCAGCCGCACAGCGCGGCCGCCGCGAACGAGAGCGCGAACCGCATCATCTCTGCGACAGCACCGCGCGCGCCGCTTCGAGATCGGCCGGGCTGTCGACGCCCTTGGGGAAGTCGGCGATTTCGTCGGCGCGTATGACGAGGCCCATTTCCAGCGCGCGCAATTGCTCAAGCTTTTCGCGCTGCTCCAGCGGCGAGGGCGGCGTGGCGACAAAGCGCGCCAGCGCGTCGCGGCGATACACGTAAATGCCGACATGGCGTTGCACCGGTCCCTCGCCCCAGGGCGCCGGCGCGCGCGTGAAGGCGAGGCAGCGCCCGTCCTTGGCGCGGATCGCCTTGACGACGTTGGGATTGTCGCGATCGGCGATGTCGGAGGAAGGCGAGACGAGCGTCGCGATGTCGGCGCCGTCGCGCAACGCGGCCACGGCCCGCGCAACATCGGGCGGGCGCATCGTCGGCATGTCGCCTTGCAGATTGACGACGGTTTGAAAGCGCGCCGCCGGGTCGAAGGCTTCGAGTCCCGCGAACACGCGGTCGGAGCCCGAGGGCAGGGCGGGGTCCGTCAATGCGACGTGCGCGCCGGCCCTGAGCGCGGCTTCGGCGATCTGCTCTTCAGCCGCGGCGACCAGAACCGGTCCGACGCCCGCTTCCTCGGCCAGCGCCACCATCCAAGCGATCATCGGCCGGCCGGCGATATCGGCCAGCGGCTTGTTCGGCAGCCGGGTCGAAGCCAGGCGGGCGGGGATGACGATGATCGCGGGCATCGAAGGCATCGGTAGCCGTGCGGCGGTTCGCCGCGCAAGGGCGCGCGCGCTGCCGGATTGTCGCCGCCGCGCTTGGCGCGCCCGGCGATGCGCGTCATAAACCGCGCGCGAATCCATTGCGGAGCCGGGGCGGATATGGCCGACAACACCAATGCGATCTTGGGCGCCACGTTGGCGTCGGTGCTGGGTCTGATGGCGTTGGGCGTGGGGGCCAATGCGATCTTCCCGCCGAACTACCCGGAAAAGCCGGGTTTCGCGCCCGAGGTGGAGGCTGCGGCGCCGGGCGCCGGGGGTCCGGCCGCGCCGGCGGGTCCGCCGGATTTCGGCACGATCTTCGCCAATGCCGGCGCGATGCCGGATCTGATCGCGCGCGGGCAAGGGCTGGCGCGGGCCTGCGCGTCCTGCCACACGTTCGGCGACGGCGAGCCCAACCGCATCGGCCCCAATCTGCACGACGTGTTCGGCCGTCCCGCCGCGTCGCATCCGGGCTTTGAGTATTCGGATGCCATGAAGGCGCACACGGTGACGTGGTCGTACGACACGCTCGACGCGTTCCTCACGTCGCCGGGCACGGTGGTCCGCGGCACCAAGATGACCTACGCCGGCATTCGCCGCGTCGATGATCGGGTGGCCGTGATTGCGTATCTGCGTTCGATTTCGCCGCACAACGTTCCGCTGCCGCCGCCGCATCCGCCCGAAACTGCCGCCGCGCCTGCCGGCGAAGCGCCCGCCGCGGGCGCGCCGCCAGCCACCACCACCACCGCCGCTCCGAACCACGGCTGAGCCGAACTAGAGACGCCGGATCGACGTCACTGGATCGCTGAGCGCGCCGCTGCGCGCGATGGCGGCGTCCAGCGGTTCGATCTCGACGCTCATGTGAAATGCGTTGGCGTGCAGCAGGTGGACGGCGTCGGCCATCACGCCGACATGGCCCTTCCAGAACACGAGGTCGCCGCGGCGCAGCGGCGTCTTCGGGGGAAGCGGCGCACCGAGCGCGGCCTCTTGCATGTCGCTGTCGCGGGGCGCGGCGACGCCGGCGCTCTCCAGCGCGGCTTGCACCAGCCCCGAACAATCGACGCCGTTGAGCGTTTTGCCGCCCCACAGATAGGGCGCGCCGAGGAAACGTTCCGCCGTCGCCACCCAATCTTCGTCGTGTTCGCCCAGCGCCGCGGCATGCGCGGCGAACACGTAGCCTTCTCCCGCGATTTTGTAGAACCGCCCCGCTTGATCCTCGACGGCGAGTTTGGCGTTGAGCGTGAGCGGCCGGGCCGGCGCGGATTTGATGTCGGGGGAGGGAAACAACAGCGTGCGCAGCACGCGCACGCGGTGCGTCGGCGCCATGACCGGCTCGCCCAGCGCCTTCGCCTCGACATAGCCGACATAGGAATCGAGTTCGGCTTGGCCCCAGGCCCAGCCGTCACTGACGTCGTAGGCGGTGAACGCCTCGCCGAAAAGAATCTGAGTCTCAAGCCGCGTAGTGTCCGCGGGATGTTCGCGCAGATCGGCGACGGAACGAACGACCTGTCGGCGCACTCCCTCGGCGAAACGGGGCGCATCGATTTGGCCCTTGAGCCGCGACGCGGCGAGGTCGCGGCGTATCGGCGTGATGCGGCGATCGTGCTGCGTCTGATTCAACGAACGCTCCCGCGCGAGGCGCTAGCCGCGAGCCCCGCGCGGGACATCCGCGTCAGGCGGCGAGTTCCGTGCGTGTCGCCACCGGATGATCGACGCCGAGGATGGCGTCGCCAAGGCGTTCGAGGAAATCCTCGCCCTTCGGCGTGCGTTCCACGAACACGTTGCGCCCGTCCTTCGGATCGCGGCGGCGCTGCACGTAGCCGAAGCCCGACAGCGTATCGAGCGCCCGCGTGATCGCCGGCTTGCCCACATTGAGCGCGCCGGCAAGACCGCGCACCGTGTGCGGACCGGGGCCCAAGCCCACCGTCATCAGCACGGCGAGCTGACGGGCCGTCAGATCCGGCGCGTCCGAGCGCACCGTCTGGACGGTAACGCGCCGCCACAAGTTCAACGCTTCTGTCTGTTCGCGCCCGAGTTCCATGTCATGCCCTCCGAATTGAATCGGTAAGGAGACAATCCAGCGATTCGTGGTTCGGTGCGAGGGCGTAACACAAGATATTGTGGGTAACGTCGCCAGGAGCCACCAATCGTCGTGCGGCGGGGGGTGAGGGGCGGGCGGCGTTCCGGCCGCCCAAACTGCGCCGCGCGCGCGATGACGCGGCCCCCACGCGGCGGAGCGATCCTGGTTCAAGGCGGACTTGAAGGCGCCCGGCGCCAATCTCTTCTCAGACCCGCGTGCTCTCGCCCTGAAACAGGGCCGGCAGCAGGAAGATGGGCTGCGCCACGTCGCGCGCGGCGTTGGAGACGTTGCCAAGCCCCGATGCGAGACCCGCGAGCAGGGGCGCGGTGCGCTCCTCGGCATGGAAGGAGATTGCTGCGGCGACGAGGAAGCACGGACCGAACACGGCGATTAAGAACTTACGCCACCAAGCCTCGATCACATCCATGCATCAGACTCCGAGAACGAGTGTGACGGAGTCTGCACGCGAATTCCACGCGCCGATGCTGTGAAACTGCCTTTAAATCTTTCCAAATCGTTGCTTGAGCACGCGCCACGTGGCGCGCAGCGCTTGCGCCTCGCCGCCTTGCGGACGCGACGGCTTTTCCTTCGGCGCCCACGCATAGATGTCGAAATGCGCCCAGCTCGGCGCGTCGACGAAGCGGCGCAGGAACAGCGCGCCGAAGATCGCGCCGGCGAATCCGGAATCGCCGGTGTTCTTGAGATCGGCGATGGGGCTGTCCATGTCGCTCTCGTACGCGTCCCACAGCGGCAGGCGCCACACCGGGTCGTTCATTTCGTTCGAGGCGCGCGCGAGATCGGCGGCGAGCGCCTCGTCATCGGTGAAGAAGGGCGGGATGTCGGGGCCGAGCGCGGTGCGGGCGGCCCCGGTGAGCGTGGCGAAATCGAAGACGATTTGCGGATTTTCCTCGCTCGCGCGCGTCAGCGCGTCGGCAAGGATGAGCCGCCCCTCGGCATCGGTGTTGTCGATCTCGACGCTCAAGCCCTTGCGGCTCTTGATCACGTCGCCGGGGCGGAAGGCGTCGCCGCCGATGGAATTTTCCGCCACCGGCACGAACACGTCGAGGCGCACGGGCAGATGCGCGTCCATGACGATTTGCGCCAGCGCCAGCGCGTGTGCGGCGCCGCCCATGTCCTTTTTCATGATGCGCATGCCGGAGGAGGGCTTGATGTCGAGCCCGCCGGTGTCGAACGTCACGCCCTTGCCGACAATGGCGACGCGCGGCGCGGCGGCTTCGCCCCAGGAGAGATGCAAGAGGCGCGGCGCTTGGCTCGCCGCGCGGCCGACGGCATGCAGCAACGGGTAATTCTCGGCGATCAGCGCATCGCCGACGATCGCCTCGAAATGCGCGCCGCTGGCGCGCGCGAGATCGGCGGCGGCCTCGTGCAGGGCCTGCGGCCCCATGTCGTTGGTCGGCGTGTTGACGAGATCGCGCGCGAGCCAGGAGGCGGCGACGATGCGCGACACCTCGCCCATGTCCGCGCCCTCGGGCGGGACGAGGCGCGGCGCGGGACGCTTGCGCTTCTTGTAGCGGTCGAAGGCGTAGGCGCCGAGGCCCCATGCGATCGCCACCAGGCTTGCCGAGAATTCACGCGGGGCCGCGGCGATTTCGTAATCGCCGCTCGGCAGGTTCTGGGCAAGCGCGCCCATCGCCATCGCGTTGGCCTTGTCGCCCAGGCCGAACAGGACGCGTTCGATCGCTCCGTCCGTTGCCGGAACGAGCAGGATGCGTCCGCTCTGGCCTCTGAAATCGTGCGCCGCAGCCAGCCGGCGCAGCCCGTCGGAGCGGCTTTCCAGCCATTGCGGCCATTCGCCGGCGCGCAGCGCATGGATCGGAACCGCGGACTGGGTGGCGTCGCCGATGAAGGGGAGGGAATCCATGCCCGCATCCTATCGGCCATTAGGGCTTTGTTGAGCACAAATCAGCGAGCGTCGCGCGGCAACCTCAGGATAGCCGTTGATGCGCACATTTCCATTGGTCCTCATGGCCGTCGTCCCGCTCGCGGCCTGCGCGACGACGGGGCGCGGCGAAGCGGCGTCCACGCAGCGAGCCGAGCAGGCGGACGCCGCCGGCGCGCATCACGCGGGGCGCATCGACCACGCCGCCCGTGAGCGCATCGCGCGCGAAGACATGCTCTCGCAGATGACGTTCTGGGCTCAGGAACACACGAACTTCCCGGACGACCTCGAGGCGGCGCAGAAGTTTTCCGAGGCGCTGCGCAAGGGCGGGCGCAACGAACGCGCCGTCGAAGTGGCGAGCCAGGCGCTGGCCCGGACGCCGACGGACCCTCAGCTGCTGATGACCTATGGGCTGGCTCTCATCGCCTCCAACCGCGCGCAGGATGCATTGCGCCCGCTGGCGCTCGTCGCGCATGCGGATCCGAGCGATTGGCGTTCGCGCTCCGCCTTGGGCGTGGCGCTCGATCAGCTCGGCCGCTTCGACGAGGCGCGCGCGGCCTATCGTGAAGCGCTGGCGATCAAGCCGGACGATCCGGGGCTTTTGACCAATATCGGCGTGTCGCATCTGCTCGCCGGCGAGCCCGAGGCGGCGGAGCCGATATTGCGCCAGGCCGCGGCCTTGCCGAGCGCGCCGGCCGAAGCGCGGCAGAACCTCGCGATCGCCGTGGCGCTGCAAGGACGCTTCGATGAAGCCGAGCGGCTGGAGCGCATCGACCTGCCGCCGCAAGTCGTGGCCCAGAACATGGCGTACCTGCGCGGCCTGCTCAGCGATCCGCGCCGGTGGGGCGATCTGCGGCGCGGCGACAGCCGGGTTCAGTAGCGAAACGCATCCGCCCGCGGCGCGCGGTCGCGCGCCGCCTCAGTGCTTGCCGTTGAATTGTTCGGAGATCTGGATCATCGCCGGGCCGATGATCACGGCGAACAGCACCGGCAGGAAGAACACGATCATCGGAACCGTCAGTTTCGGAGGCAGCGACGCCGCCTTCTTTTCCGCTTCCGAAAGACGCAGCTCGCGGTTTTCCTTGGCCATGACGCGCAGCGCATTGCCGACGGGCGTGCCGTATTTCTCCGCCTGCGTCAGCGCCATGGCGACCGATTTCACGCCGGGATGCTCGGTGCGCCGCGCCAGATTTTCATACGCCATGCGCCGTTCCGGCAGATAGGAGAGCTCGGCGGTGGTCAGCGCAAATTCTTCCGCCAGCTCCACCGACGCGGAGGCGATTTCGTTGCCGACGCGCGAAAGCGCCATCTCGACCGACATGCCGCTCTCGACGCAGATCAGCATCATGTCGAGACTGTCGGGAAACGCCTGCATGATCTTGTCGCGCCGCTTCTTGGCGCGATTGGCGAGATAGATGTTGGGCGCGTAGAAGCCGAGCGCCAAGGCGCCGACAATGACGCCCATCCGCGTCGGCATCGTCAGATGCATGCGGTCGCCCATCAGCACCACGTACAGCACGGCGGCGACGCCGAAGCCGATCGGCAGCGCGGCGCGGTAGAAATAGAACATGGTCTGCGCCGCTTGGCCGCGCAGGCCCGCGCGGATCAGCTTCTCGGTCAGAGAATCGTCATTGAGCCGCTTCTGCAATTGCAGCTTGTCGACCATGCCCTTGGCGAATTGGTTGGCGCTAGGCCGCAGATTGCCGCTTTGCTTGTTGAGTTCGGCGCGGCTCTTCTTGCGCAATTCCTCGCGCCGCTTGGCGACGTCTTTCAGGCGCGAGCCGAGCCTGTCCTCCGCGAAGATGGGCGAGGCGAGCGTCAGCACCGTGGCGAAGCAGGCGCCGCCGGCGAGGGCGCCGGCGATGAGAGTGGGATCGGTCAGCGTCTTGACGATATCCATCGCGCGCGCCTCAGAATTTGAAGTTGACCATGTTGCGCATGATGATGATGCCCATGGTCATCATCACCGCGCAGACGATGAGGATCAGATTGCCGGTCGGATTAGTGAACAGGATCATCATGTATTGCGGACGCGTGATGTAGACCATTCCCATGACGATCAGCGGCAGCGCGCCGATGATCATGGCCGAGGCCTTGGCTTCCGCCGACAGCGCCTTCACTTTCTCTTTCATCAGCTTGCGCGAGCGCAGCACGTGCGAAAGGTTGCCGAGCGATTCCGAGAGATTGCCGCCGGTCTTCTGCTGAATGACGAGCACGATGGAAAAGAAGTTCACTTCCGGCAGCGGCATGCGGTCGAACATGCGCTGCATGCTTTGATCGAGCGGCACGCCCATCGCCTGCGCATCGACCAGCTGCTGGAATTCCGTGCGCAGCGGATCGGGGCTTTCCGCCGCGATGATGCGCATGCACTGCGTAAGCGGCAGGCCGGATTTCACGCCGCGCACGATGACGTCGATCGCATCCGCGAGCTGGTTGGAGAACTTCTTCTGGCGCGCGCCGACGAACATGCTGAGGAGCCAGCGCGGCAGCCCGAGCCCGCCGACGAACAGCCCGGCGACGGCGCCGAGCGGCCCGTGCTGAACCAGGAACCCGACGAGCGCCAGCACAAGGCCGAGCCCCGCCGACAACATCCAGAATGTCGGCACGGAAAGATTGAGGCCCGCCTGCGCGATCTGGCCCTTCACCGAGACGCGCCGCTTGCGTGACTGCTTCTCGTTGAGCGTGAGTTCTTTCAGCGCCTCTTGCGTGCTCTGCCGGCGCTTCAACGCCTGCATTTCCGCCACCGCTTTGCGCTTGTCGGGCTTGACGCCCGCGACCGCCTTGATGCGCTTCTGCGCCTTGGCCGAGGATTCCCCGCCGGAGGAGAACGCATAGCCGATCCCGCCGATCGCCACGAAGGCGAGGGCAGCGCCGACGAGGCCCGCGTCCATCAGCTGTTCTCCGCTTCGTCCAGCGCCGCCGCGAGTTCGCGCTCGAGCCCGAAATAGCGCGCGCGCTCCCAGAAGCGCGGACGTCCGACGCCGGTGGCGCGATGGCGCCCGATGATGCGGCCGTTCTGGTCCTCGCCCTGGATCTCGTAGAGTAGCAGATCCTGCGTGATGATGGTTTCGCCTTCGAGGCCCATCACTTCGGTGATGTGGGTGATTTTCCGCGAGCCGTCGCGCAAGCGCGCCGCCTGCACCACGACGTCGACGGCGGCGACGATGATTTCGCGGATGGTTTTGGGCGGCAGCGAGAAGCCGCCCATGGTGATCATCGATTCAAGACGCGAGAGCGCTTCGCGCGGCGTATTCGCGTGCAGCGTGCCCATCGAGCCGTCGTGACCTGTGTTCATGGCCTGCAGCAAGTCGAACGACTCGCTGCCGCGGACTTCGCCGACGATGATCCGGTCCGGACGCATCCGCAGGCAGTTCTTGACCAGGTCGCGCATGGTGACCTGGCCCGAACCTTCGAGATTGGGCGGGCGCGTTTCAAGGCGCACGGTGTGCGGCTGCTGCAGCTGCAATTCGGCCGCGTCTTCGCAGGTGACAATGCGTTCGGTGGGATCGATGAACGCGGTCAGCGTGTTGAGCAGCGTCGTCTTGCCCGAGCCGGTGCCGCCTGAAATCAGCGTGTTGCATCGGCACGCGCCGATGATCTGCAGGATGCGCGCGCCCGCCGGAGAGACGGAGCCGAACTCAACGAGATTGTTGAGCGTCAGCTTGTCCTTCTTGAACTTCCGGATGGTCAGTGTCGGCCCGTCGATCGCCAGCGGCGGGACGATGACGTTGACGCGCGATCCATCCGGCAGACGCGCGTCGCAGATCGGCGAACTTTCGTCGACGCGCCGGCCGACCTGGCTGACGATGCGCTGGCAGATGTTCATCAGCTGGCCGTTGTCGCGGAAGCGGATGCCGGTCTTCTGCACCTTGCCCTGGACTTCGATGAACACGGCGTTGGCGCCGTTGACCATTACGTCGGCGATGTCGTCACGCGCGAGCAGCGGTTCAAGCGGGCCATAACCTAATACGTCGTTGCAGATGTCGTCGAGCAGGGCTTCCTGCTCGGCGATCGACATGACGACGTTCTTGATCGAGATGATCTCGGCGACGATGTCGCGGATTTCGTCGCGCGCGCTTTCGCTGTCGAGCTGGGCCAGCTGGGTCAGGTCGATGGTTTCGATCAGCGCGTTGAAGATGGTGGATTTGACGCGATAGTACGCCTCCGAGCGATACTCGCTGTGATCGGAGGCCTCCGGCGCGGGCGTGCGCGGCGGCGCGGCCGGTGCGGGCGCGGGCTTGGGTTTCGGCGCCGTGGCCGCCGCAAGACGCGCCGCGCTTGGCGCCGGCGCCGCCGCGGCGGGCGCGGGCTTCGCCGGCGCCGTTTGCGCCGCATCGTTCAGGCTGCGCTTGCCGAACATGCCTGACATTATTCGCCTCTAGCGCTTCAGGAACGGGAGCTTGGATGCAAGCGATGTCTTCTTCACCTCAGGCGGTTTGCGCCCGGTGAGCGCGGCCGCCAGCAGATCGATGGACACCGCCTGTTTCGAAAGCGGCTGCACTTCGCCGATCATTTGCCCATTGTTGGCGGCCATGCCGAACAGGGCGGGATCGAACGCGAAGGACGCGACGGGTTCCTGCCCCAGCGCCTCGGAGAATTCCTTGAACGGAATCTCCGGCCGCTTCGGCACGCCCGTCATGTTGAGCACGACGGAGGGCGCTGCATCGTACGGCCGCGTCGCCTTCATCAGGTCGAGGATGTTTTTGGTGTTCCTGAGGCTCGCCAAATCGGGCGAAGCGACGATCAGCACGTCGTCCGCCGAATAGAGCGTCTGCTTGATCCAGGACGACCAGACGTGCGGCAGGTCGAGCACGATGAACGGGCTCGTCTTGCGGATGCGCTGGATCACGGCCTCGTAGGAGGAGGGATCGAGTTCGAATTCCTGCTCGAGCTTCGCCGGCGCTGTCAGCATTTGCAGGCGCTGGGTGTGCTTGATGGTGATGCGTTCGAGGAAGACGTCGTCGGCGCGGTCAGGCGCCGTCAGGGCGTCGGAGATGTCCTGCGCCGGGTCCTGGTTGAAATCGAGCGCGGCGGTGCCGAACGAGAGATCGAGGTCGAGCAGCATCGCGCCGCTTTCCTGCCGCTCGGCGATCGACCAAGCCAGGTTGTGCGCGATGGTGGAGGCGCCGACGCCGCCGCGCGCGCCGATCACCGCGATCAGACGGCCCGCGAACGGCTTTTCCGGGTTCACATAGAGGTTGCAGATGGTGTGGATGAGGTCGGTGGGCTGCAGCGGCGGCACGATGTATTCGCTGACGCCGCGCGCCATCAGTTCGCGGAACAGCGTGATGTCGTTTACGGCGCCCAGGATGATGACCTTGCAGCCTTCCTCCATCACCTCGGCCAGCCGATCGAGGCTGCGCAGCAGGGAGGGGCCCGCCATCGTCGTATCGAGAATGAGCAGGTTGGGGCTGGCTTGATTGGCGAACCGCGTGACGGCGGCCTCGATGCCGCCGCCTTCCACCGTGATGTCGGCGCGCGAGAGCCGCCGGTCGGCGGCGACGCCGGCGATGATGTCGGCGATCTCGTTGCGATCGCAACAGGCGTGGATGGTGATGCGTGGAACCGGCTGATCGGTGATCACGCGCCCCGGATCGGCCACCGGCGCCGTGCCCGGCATCACCGCGGTGAGGCCGAACGGATCCTCCGTCTGCGCCGGCAGGTCCAGTTCGCTTGCGAGCGGTTCGCCCTCGTCGAAGGGCGGCAGGTCGGCGATTTCGCCCGTGCCGAAGGTTTCGTCCTCTTCGAGAACGAACTCGTCATGGTCGTCGCCGAGGCTCCATTCGCTTTGGGGTTTAGGCTGGGTCATCCTTCGCCTCAATGCACCGCGTCGCTGATGGCGGCGCGTTCGTCATCCGTGCGCTGCGCGCTCGTCGCTTGGCCGGCGCGATAGGCCGTGAACACGGTTTCGCGCCGTCCGCCGTCGCGCGGATCTTCGTTGCGCGGCGCAAGCAGATCGTGCGGGTCCTCAACGAGCGCCGCGAGATTGGCTTGCGTGGCGCAGCCGAAGCTCGGCCACGGCTGGTTGTTGCTCTGGTGCGCGAGGTCCTGTTCGTAGATCGGCTGGCAATGCGGCGCGCGCGCCTCGTAGGTGGTGAAGCGCAGCACGATCGGCGCGTTGGCCTGGCCGCTCGCGTCGTAGCTCGATCCGGCGATCGCCGCGTACGGCACGCCGCGGTCGACCAGCGCCAGACGGGTTTGCTGTGCGACCAGCGCCGCCGCGTCGGCGTTGTCGCCGCCGGACGGGGCGCTCATGATCAGCGCGCCATGCCCGGCGCGCAGGTACGAAGACGCGAAAGCGTCGAGCGCGTTGCGGGCGCCGTCGTTCAAGTCCACGTCGTCGCGCGCCACCGGAATGTCGAGCCGCGCGCCGGCGGCTTCGACATCGATGCGGTGACGGTCCGCGCCGGAGGCGACGGGCGGGCCCTCGGGCGGCTTGGCCGTGGCGCATGCGCCCAGTGCGGCCAGACTGACGAAGAGAAGGGGAAGGCGCGGGTTCATGACTTCCTCATGGCATCACATGGCCGTTCGGGCCTTGCAGGCGGCGCTCGTCCGCGGTTTCGGCTGGCCCGTGGTACATGGCGTTGAGCCGCCCGCTCAGCAGGCTTTCGAACTCGGTCGCATCCATGTAGCCGTCGGCCGGCGTGCGCATCTGATCCGGACTCGTCGGGCGAACGAGATACGGCGTCACGATGATGACGAGTTCGGTCTGGTTGTTGAGGAAATCGCGCGAGCGGAACAGCGAGCCGATCACCGGCGTGTCCATCACGCCCGGCACGCCTTCAAGCGCGTGACGCGTGCGCTCCTGGATGAGGCCGGCGAGCACCAGCGAGCCGCCCGACGGCATCTCCAGCGTGGTTTCGGCGCGGCGCACTTGCAGCGCGGGAATGGTGATGCCGTGGATCACGGTGGTGGTGCCATCGGCGTTGCGCACCGGCGTATCGCCCGTGCTCACGGCGCCGTCGGAGGTGAGCTCGCTCACTTCCGTGGAGAGCTTTAGCGAGATGCGACCGCCCGACATCACCACCGGCGTGAACGAAAGTCCGACGCCGAACGGCTTGAACTCAACGGAAATCTCGCCTTGGTCGCTCTTCACGGGCACCGGAAATTCGCCGCCCGCCAGGAAGCGCGCGGATTCGCCGGAAACGGCGGTGAGGTTCGGCTCCGCCAGCACGCGCAGCAGGCCGACGCGCTCGAACGCCTGCACCGCCGCGTCGGTGCGGCGATTGCTTTGAATATCCGCCGGCCCGAGCGTTTCCGTATTGGTCGAAGGATCGTACTTGTAACCGCCGACGCCGGCATTGCCGGAATTTGAGGAGGCGCGCGGGTCGACCGTGGGGTTCACGCTGCTGCCGGGATACGTGACGCTGTGCGGCACCAGGATGTTTTCCGCGACGCCGCCCGATCCGGAGAAGCCGCCCAGCGGCGCGCCGTTGATGGAGAATCCGTTCTCCGTCATGAGGCTGACGAACGCATCGCTCGGCAGCAGCTGATTGACCAGCTCCTGATAGTTCAGGTTGATGCCGAGCTGGCGCACCAGCGTGCGGCTCATTTCCACCACGCGCACGCGCACCAGCACCTGTTCGCTGCCTTCGACCTGGATCAGGTTGATCACGCGCGGCGTGACGCCGCCCGGCTGTTGCGTGCCAGGCGCCTGCGGGCCGCCGGAATAATGGCCGTCGCCCGAGCCGGTGCCGCCGGCAATGCCGAGAAAGGTGAGGGCGAGCTGGTAGGCGTGGTCGGATTCCGCGGCGCTTCTCACCGTGCCCGACAGCACGACCGAGGCGTTGACGGCCTCGGCGTGAATGTTGCCGCCGCCCGCGTGCCGCTGAATGAATTCGTTGAGCGCGACAACGTCGGGCTCGACCCGAACCTCGAGGTTCGCGACCTGGCGGCCCGCGGCGTCGAAGAAGAAGATGTTGGTGGAGCCGAGCGCGCGCCCGACCACATAGGCGCGGCGCGCCGTGCGCACCATGGCGTCGGCCACCTGCGGATTGGACACGAGAACGTCGCGCGCGTCGGCGGGAAGATCGACGATCGCGGCCTTGCCGAACGGCAGCACCAGCGACGCCGAATTGGGTCCCGAGCCGCCGTGATTGATGCGCATGTTCGGCGCGTTGGCCGGCTCGACCTGCGCCAGCGACACGCCGGGACATAAAGCAACCGCCGCGGACATCGCCGCGGCGAAGGAGGCCCGCAAGGGCTGACGCGCGCTCATGTGCCGCCTCCTTCGGTGACGACGCCGAAGGCGTGGATGCGCACCTGGCCGGCGGCGTGCTGCGCCTGACTCGGAAGCCCGCGCGCGGCGGAGGGCTGCCGCAGACCGGGCGGTTCGTTTTGCACGCCGCGAAGCGCCAGCGTGACGTCGCCCATGGCGTCGGCTTGCGCCAGCACGCGCGCGTCCCCGGCGGTGAGTTCGAGCACCGCGGTCTCGCCCGTGGTCTGCTCCGGCGCTTCGCCCGCGGTCTGGGTTTGCACCTTGTCGCCGATCGCGAGCACGCGCACGTCTTCGAGGATGACTTCGCTGCGCACTTGCTCGCGGGAGTCATTCTCGCCGCGCACGGTGATGCGCGAGGTGAGGATGACGTCGACATGGTCGTTCGGCTGAATGAAGTCGCCCGCCGCCGTTTTCGATTCAATCTTCACCGCAACCGCGCGGTAGCCGGGTTCAAGTTGCGCCGCCATGAAGCCGCGGTCGTTGGGCTGGATCACGGACGCGCGCAGCAGCGGCTCGCCGGCCACGAACGCGCGGCGCGTCACCGCGCCGACATAGTCCGATTGCTGGCCCGCGGAGATGAATTGCGGCGTGACCGATGCTTGCGGGAAAAGCCGAGGCCCGAAGTCTCCGGCGGTGAGCGCGGCGCCTTGCTGGATATCGTGCAGCGCCACCAGCACTTGCTGGCCGGCGATGGCCTCGGCCTGCGCCTGATGCGGGGCGGGACGGGCGCCCATCCCTTTGATCAGCAGCAAAGCGCCGATCGCGGCAAGGAAGGCGACGCCCAAAACGATCAGCCTGCGCGCTGACATGACTGAGACTCCCCGCGTCGACCCTTAACGAAACTAAACCGACCAAATCATGCGTTCGGCTAAGGCAGTGTTAACGCCGTCGCGAACGGAAGCGTGTTCAATGCGGCCAGACCGCCCGCCATGATCGCAACGCCGTACGGCACGCCGCCGCGCGGCTTTAACAGACGGTTTACGAAGGCGGGCCGCGCCGCATCCGGCTTCAGCCGGTAGCGCGCGAACAGAAGCACCGCCGCCATCACGCCGCCGGCGATCATCGTCCACGCGGCGAAGGGAAGGAAAGCGCCGAGCCCCGTCCAAACCGAGGCGGCGGCGATCAGCTTGGCGTCGCCGCCGCCCATCAGGCCGAACTGGAACATGAGAAAGCCGACAGCCAGCACCGCGAAGCCGAACGCCAGGTGCAAGCCGATCGCGGGCAGGGGCATGCCCGTCGCCAGCGCGCTCAGCGGAAACGCCGCGGCGAGCACGATGGACAGCCAGTTGGGAATCTTCATCGTCGCCACGTCGGAGCAGGCGGCGAACAGGAGGAGCACGACGAACAGCGCCGACGGCAGGGCTTCGAGCATGCGTAAACCTGCACTCATCCCTTTGAAGAAAGGATGAAAACGCACATACAAAAACGCCGCCCGTTGCCGGGCGGCGCTCGGAGAAGGGGAATGAAAGGGCGCTGACATCGCCCGCCGCGGCGCGGCGGGCGACGCTTCAGCCGAGATCAGCCGCCGAGTTGGTCAGCGATCGATTGGAACGTGGCGTCGAGGCCCGTGCCGAGGTTCGTGACGGCCGTGATGATCACGACGCCGATGAGCGCGGCGATCAGGCCATATTCGATCGCGGTGGCGCCATCTTCATTCTTGAAGAAACGTTGCAGCATTGGAGGACTCCCATTTTGTCGAGTGCTTATCACCAGCCCGGAAGAGGCGCC
>DASZQK010000013.1:0-24260 GCA_035549695.1 Caulobacterales bacterium
TCGCCGCCGCGAGCATTTATGGCGTCGAGGTGTTGACTGGCGCACGCGCGGTCGACAAAGCGACCCCATGACCTTTCTCGCTCTGCTTCGCCACGGCCAAAGCCAGTGGAACCTGGAAAATCGCTTTACCGGCTGGGTGGATGTCGATCTTACCGCTGAGGGCGAGGCGCAGGCGCGCTTAGGCGGCAAGCTTTTGAGCGAGAGCGGCGTCGCTTTCGACAAGATGCACACCTCGCTCCTCAGCCGCGCCATCCGCACCGGCAATCTGGCGCTTGAGGAGGCGAAACTCCTCTGGCTGCCGGTGGCGAAGGATTGGCGGCTGAACGAGCGCCATTACGGCGCGCTGACGGGCTTGAACAAGGCCGAGACCGCGGCCAAGCACGGCGCGGATCAAGTCCATATCTGGCGGCGCTCCTATGACGTGCCGCCGCCTCCGCTTGAGCCCGGCGGTCCGTACGACTTCTCCAAGGACCGCCGCTACGCCGGCATCAAGCTGCCACTGACGGAATCGCTGAAGACGACGCTGGAGCGAACGCTGCCCTATTGGAACGAAGCCATCGCCCCCGATCTCAAGGCGGGCCGAAACCTCATCATCGCCGCGCACGGCAATTCGCTGCGGGCGATCGTGAAGCACCTCTACGGCCTCTCGGACGAGGCCATCATCGGCGTCGAAATGCCCACCGGGAATCCGCTGCTGATCGAGCTCGACGGCGCCCTCGCGCCCAAGACCGCCCGCTATCTCGATCCCGCGCGCGCGGAGGCGCTGCCAGGTCAATGAGCTCGGAGGCTTGATGAGTGGCGCAACGATTCCAGCGAGGCCCGCGCCGCGCCGGAGTCTAGCGATTTGCGTTGTCGTTCTCTCGCTTGTCGCGTGGGCTGGAGTGACCGCGGTCCTGGCGGTCGGCGGCCGGCCGGATCCCGTTCAGTTGCGCGCCGCCGCGCCGTTGCTCGACGGCGCCTGGCGCTTCCACGTCGGCGACGATTTGCGCTGGGCGCGCGCCGACGTGGACGACAGCGGCTGGGAAACGATCGACCTCAGCGCGCCGGCCAGTAGCAATGACGGCGACGTGGGTCTGCCGAATTACGTGACCGGATGGAGGGCGCACGGCCACCCTCAGTATTCCGGATATGCCTGGTATCGCCGCTCGGTCGCGGTGCCGGCGGGAAACCGCGTGTGGGACATTCTGGGTCCGACTGCCGTCGACGACGGTTATGAATTGTATTGGAACGGCGTGCGACTGGGCGGATCGGGCCGGCTTGGCGCCTTTCCCCGGGTTGTCGGCGCGAGGCCGATGATATTCGCGCTCCCTGCGAATGCGGCCGGCAGTCGCGGCGTGCTCGCGCTCCGAGTGTTCATGCAAGGGGGCGTGCATATCGGCGACGACAGCGGTGGAGGCATCCATGTCGCGCCCACTTTGGGGCCACGCCCGGAGAGCCGCGCGCTTTACGGCGCGGAATGGCGCCGCACCATTGCGGGCTATATCGTCGAGATCGTCGAACCTCTCGCCATGTTCGCGCTCATTGGTCTAGCGATTGCGCTTCGGCCAGGCAGCAGTCACTCCGGATTCATCGCCACGGCTTCGCTTGCGCTGGTGTTTTCGGCGCTCAAGCGCCTCGACAACGCGATTGTCTCGTGGACCGACATCATGAGCCTGCCCACCTACCTTTGGCTCACGAGCGTGCTGTGGACGCCGCTCAGCCTTCTGACGTGGACCCTCGCCTGGAACCGGTGGCCCGCTCAACCCTCGCGCGCGATCGACGTCGGAGCGTTTGTGCTGGCCGTGGCAGGCGTCGCGGGCGGCGCGATGCAGAGCGCGGCGATGACGCATCTCTGCCGTTTCGGGATTTTGGCGCTGCTGGCGCTGGTCCTGGTTCGCATCATCCGCGGCGGTTCGATGCGCATTATGGCGGTCGTCACAATGGCGCTGATCCTCGCGGCGCAATTCCCCGGCGAACTCGGCCGGATCGGCGTGCCGGGAATCTGGTTTCCGTTCGGCATCGGGGTCACGCTCGCGCAATACGCCTATGCCGTCGGGATACCGCTGCTGGCGCTGTTAATCGTGCGAACGGCGCCTTTCGGTGAGGGCGCGCCTCGCTCCGGACGCATGACGGGCGCGGCGGCCGCCGGAGTTTGACCGGCCCCCCGCAATGCTCCGGGCCGGGAGATCGGGCGCCGTCCGCACTGTCGCTGCGATTTCCGGCTGCAAGCCCAGAATCCTCAGGTTTTCCGCCCCTTGCCGGGGCCGGCTTGTTGGGGCATAAGCCCAGCCTTATTTTCGGCCGACGGCGCGAAGAAATCCTGTCCCCGGCTGTCCGTTTCCATGTCTGGACGCCTGACTTGCCGGCATGGGGCGCTGCGGACGCGGGAATAGGAGTTTAGCTCAGCTGGTAGAGCATCGGTCTCCAAAACCGAGGGTCGGGGGTTCGAGTCCCTCAACTCCTGCCACGTCCGGGCAGGCGCGCCGGAATATCTGCGGTTGTTGAAAATCGGAACTAGTATCGAAGATGGCGATGGACACGGCGGACCAAGAGCAACTCGAACCCAAAAGGCGCGGCGGGCCTTTGACCTTCGCGCGCGAGGTGCGCGCGGAAGGCCGCAAAGTGACCTGGGCGACCCGTCAGGAAGTGATGGTCTCGACCATCATGGTGCTGATCATGGGCACGGTCGCCGGCATCTTCTTCTTCGTGGTCGACTTCCTGTTGGGCAACGGCATCAACTGGCTGTTGCACGCGTTCTCTTCTAGGTGAGCGTCATGAGCGTGAGTGAAGGGCAGACGACGAACGCCCGCTGGTACATCGTCCACGCCTATTCGAATTTCGAGCAGAAGGTCGCCGAGGCGATCCGCGAACAAGCGCAGCGGCAGGGCCTGGAAGATCAGTTCGAAGACATCCAGGTCCCGACCGAGGAAGTCACCGAGGTTGTGCGCGGCGCCAAGAAGGTGCGCCAGCAGCGCCACTTCCCCGGCTACGTGCTGGTGAAAATGGAGATGACCGACGAGGCCTATCACCTCGTCAAGAACACGCCGAAGGTCACGGGCTTTCTCGGCGCGCAGAACAAGCCGCAGCCGGTGAGCGAAAAGGAAGTGCAGCGCATTCTCGGACATGTGGCCGAGCAGGGCGCCGCCAAGCCGCGCCAGCTCATTCATTACGAGATCGGCGAGCGCGTCCGCGTCACTGACGGGCCGTTCCAGAGCTTCGAGGGAGTCATTTCCGAAGTTGATGAGGATCGGGGCCGCCTCAAGGTCGCGGTGATGATCTTCAGCCGCGAAACCCCGGTCGATCTCGAATACGGCCAAGTCGAGAAGATCCGCTAAACCAATGCGCGGCCGCATTCTCGGCGGCGTTCTGATCGCAGTGTTCCTGTTGTTGCTGGCGCCGGCGTCGTCGGCCCGTATGCGTGAGACGCTGTGGTCGCTTGCGTTGCAGGACAACAGGCCTGTGGCGCCGTTTCAGATTGCGCCCGGGCTCTATTACGTCGGCTCTTCCGACATCGCCGTCTATGCGCTGACGTCCGACCAAGGCATCATCCTGATCGACGCCGGCTATGAGAGCACCGCCGCGCGCATTCCCGGCAATCTCCGCGCCTTGGGCCTCGATCCGGCCAGCGTCCGCATCATCCTCAACACGCACCCGCATTTCGATCACGCCGCCGGCCTCGCGCAGATCAAGGCGCTCACGGGCGCGCAGCTCTATGCAAGTCCGGGCGACGCGCCGGAGCTCGAAAACGGCGGGCTGGGAAATTTCTTTCTCGGCGACTGGATGAGTTTTACCCCCGTGCATGTGGACCACCTGTTGCACGACGGCGAGACGCTGCGTCTCGGCGATCGCGAAATCACGGCGCATTTTACGCCCGGCCACACCAAGGGCTGCACGTCGTGGTCCTTTCCCATTGCCGTGGACGGCCAGATCCGCCAGGCGCTCGTCATCTGCAGCTTGAGCACATTGCGCTATCGCCTCGTTCGCAACGCCGCCTACCCGAACATCGCGGCGGACTATCAGCACACATACGCAATCCTGCATCGCCTGCCTTGCGAGGTTTTTCTCGGCGCCCACGCCAAATGGTTCGACATGGGCCGCAAGCGCCGCGCGCTTGCGGCCGGCGCCGCGCCCAATCCGTTTGTCGATCCGCAGGGCTGCGCCGCTCACATCGAGTCGCACGAACGCGCGTTCCTGAGTGAGCTTGAGCGGCAACGCCGTCGGCGCTGAGCGAGGCTTGCGCGGCAAGGCGTTTGCGTCAATTGTCCTGCAAAAAGGGAGGGTGACCGATGAAGCTGTTCCACGGCCTTTGCGCCGGCGCGCTCTTGCTCGCTACGGTGGCGTGTTCGCCGGCCGCGACGACAAGCGCCGCCGCGTCTCACATCGAGGAGGCCGCCTTCGGCCAAACTTCCGAGGGTCAGCAGGTCAAGCTCTTCACTCTGACTAATGAGCACGGCATGGAGGTGAAGCTGATGAGCTACGGCGCGGCGATCACCTCCATCAAGACGCCGGACCGCACGGGCGCCATAGGTCAAGTCGTGCTCGGCTTCGATACGCTCGATCCGTATCTCGCGGGCGTGCCGTTTTTCGGCGCCGTGGTGGGACGCTATGGCAACCGCATTGCGCGCGGGCATTTCACGCTCGACGGGCATACCTACACGCTCGCCACCAACAATGCGCCGAACCATTTGCACGGCGGCGACCGCGGCTTTGACAAGCGCGTGTGGGATGCGCGCCCGTTCGAGGACGACAAGGGGCCCGGCGTCGAGTTCACCTATGTCAGCGCGGACGGCGAGGAGGGTTATCCCGGCGAACTCACCGCGCATGTGACGTATCAACTCGGGGCCGACGATACGCTGACGATTTCCTACGAAGCGACGACGACGAAAGCGACGCCGGTCAATCTCACCAACCACGCCTATTTCAATCTTTCCGGAGACGTGCAGCGCGACATCTTGGGCGAACAGCTCAAGATCAATGCCGACCGCTTCACGCCGGTGGACTCCACCTTGATCCCGACCGGCGAACTCAAGCCGGTTGAAGGCACGCCGTTCGATTTCCGCGCGCCCACGGCGATCGGCGCGCGCATCGACGCGCACAACCAGCAGATCACGTACGGCCACGGCTATGATCACAATTGGGTTCTGAACCAGACCGCGCCGGGCCAGATGACGGAGGCCGCCGAGCTTTATGATGCGCAGAGCGGGCGCGTGATGACGATCCGCACCACCGAGCCCGGTATTCAGTTCTATTCAGGCAACTTCCTCGACGGCTCGCTCAACGGCCGCGGCGTCGCGTTCGCGCGCCGCATCGCGCTGTGCCTTGAGACCCAGCACTTCCCGGATTCGCCGAACCATCCATCTTTCCCGAGCACGATCCTGCAGCCCGGCGACACTTATCGTTCTCAGACGGTGCTGACGTTCGCAACGCGTCCGCAAGATCAGTGATGCGGCGGCTATGAAATGTTGGGTTCGTCAAGGGCGGCCTGCCAGGGCGGCGCGGGTGTGGCGCAGCTCACGAACATGAATGGCCTCACGCTCTCGTGACGTCAGTGCGGCGGCAGACCGCCGCTTTCGAGATAGCGGATCGCGACGAGGGCATGCGTGCGCACGCCCAAGGGGAGCACGGCTTCGTTCGGACTGAATTCGGGCGAGTGGTTCGGAGGAGAGGTCGCGGGATCGACGCCGTCGGCGCTGGCGCCCAAATGCACGAACAGACCCGGAATGTGCTGCTGGTAGTAGGAGAAGTCCTCCGACACCATCACCGGAGCGTGCGCGGGGTCGACCTTGTCGGCCGCGCCGGCCGCTTCCTGCAGCGCGGGAAGCGCCCAGGCGGCGAGGCGAGGATCGTTGTTGGTGACGGGCCCGTGCGAGATGAATTGCACGTCGGCGGTTGCACCGTAATTCGTGGCGAGGTTCTGCACCGTTTGCGTGATGCGCTGCTGCATGGCTGCGCGCTGCGTGTCGTCGAAGGTGCGCAACGTGCCGAGCATGGCGACGTCCTTCGGAATGATGTTCCAGCGATTGCCGCCATTGATGGCGGTGATGGAGAGCACGGTGGGCGTGCGCGTCACGTCGACATTGCGCGCGGCCAGCGTGTTGAGCTGTTCGGTGATGGAGGAAGCAAGCGAGATGGAGTCGACGCCGAGCCACGGCCACGCGCCGTGCGTCTGTTTGCCGTGGAGGTTGATGTGGATCTCGTCGGCGCCGGCCATGAAGCCGCCGGGTCGATAGAAGATCGTCCCGGGCATGCCCGGCACCACGTGCAGTCCGAAGATGGCGGAGGGCGCCGGATTGGCAAGCGCGCCTTGCTCGATCATCACGTCGGCGCCGCCGCGTTCGCCTTGGGGCGGGCCCTCTTCCGCGGGCTGGAAAATGAAGACGATCGTCCCGGGGAGCCGGTCGCGCATGCCCGCGAGCACGTTGGCGGCGCCCAGCAGCATGGCGATGTGCATGTCGTGCCCGCAAGCGTGGGCCACGTGCACCGTCGCGCCATTGTATTCGGCGGTGACGTGCGATGCGAATGAGAGGCCCGTCGCTTCCTCCACCGGCAAAGCATCCATCTCCGACCTGAGCGCGATCACCGGCCCCGGCTGGCCTCCGCGCAGCACGCCGACGACGCCTGTCCGCGCCACGCCGGTCCGCACTTCCATGCCCAACCGGCGCAGCTCCGCCGCGATCAGGGTCGCGGTGCGCGCCTCGCGGTTGCCCAGTTCGGGATGGGCGTGGATGTCGCGCCGCCAGGCGATGACGCGCGGCATGACTTGCTGGACGGCGGCGGTCACGTCGGCGTCCGCCACTTGCGCCCGCGCCGGCGCGGTCAGCATCGCAACGGCCAGGATCGCCGCGCCAAGTCCCCAAAGCCGCATGGCCGTGCTCCTCCGCTTTCCCTACCATTGAGCGCGAGCGCGGCCTCGACAAGCCGGTGCGGCTCCCCTATAAGCCGCGCCTTCGCGTGGGAGGCGCAGCCCAAAGTCCATAGGCTGACGGCCCGACCACGCACCCACTCAGGCTGGGCGGTTTAACCATCTCCCGGCGTTAAGCGAGAGGCCAACATGGCGAAGAAGGTTCTGGGGCAGATCAAGCTCCAGGTGCCGGCAGGGGCCGCGAATCCGTCGCCCCCGATCGGCCCCGCGCTCGGTCAGCGCGGTTTGAACATCATGGAATTCTGCAAGGGCTTCAACGCCCGCACCCAGGACATCGAGAAAGGCAATCCGTGCCCGGTGGTCATCACGTACTACCAGGACAAGTCTTTCACGTTCGAGATCAAGACGCCGCCGGCGTCATTCCTGATCAAGAAGGCGGCGAAACTGCCGACGGCGAAGAAGCCGGGATCCGGCTCGAAGACGCCGGGCGTGAATTTCGTCGGCAAGATCACGATGGCCCAGTGCAAGGACATCGCCAAGACGAAGCAGAAGGATCTGAACGCGGTCGACCTGGATCAGGCCGCCAAAATGATCGCAGGCACGGCCCGCTCCATGGGCGTGGAAGTGGTGGAGTAAGCCGATGCCGAAAGTCACCAAGCGCCAGGCCAAGAGCCACGCGGGCGTCGACAGCCGCAAGCTGTATTCGCTCGATGAAGCGGTGAAGCTCCTCAAGGAACGCGCCAACGCCAAGTTCGATGAAACCATCGAAGTGGCGATGAATCTGGGCGTCGATCCGAAGTATCCGGACCAGCAAGTGCGCGGCGTTTGCGCGCTGCCCAACGGCACGGGCCGCTCGGCGCGCGTGGCGGTGTTCGCGCGCGACAAGAAGGCCGACGAAGCCCGCGCCGCCGGCGCCGACATTGTCGGCGCGGAAGACCTGTTCGAGACCATCAATGGCGGCAAGATCGAATTCGATCGCCTCATCGCGACGCCCGACCTGATGGCGCTCGTCGGCCGCCTCGGCAAGGTGCTGGGTCCTCGCGGCCTGATGCCCAACCCGAAGGTCGGCACCGTCACCATGGACGTCACCAAAGCCGTGAAGGACGCCAAGGGCGGCGCCGTCGAGTTCCGCGTTGAGAAGGCCGGCATCATCCATGCCGGCGTCGGCAAGGCGAGCTTCACCGAAGCGCAGATCGCGCAGAATGTGCGCGCTTTCGTCGACGCGGTGACGAAGGCCAAGCCCAGCGGCGCGAAGGGCACGTTCGTGAAAAAGGTGGCCATCAGCTCGACGATGGGGCCCGGCGTGCGGATCGATCCTTCGAGCGCCAATCAGCCGCAAGGCTAGGAAGGGCGAGACCGCCGGCTTTCGGCCGGCGGTTCCAGCCGGCGAGAGGACCTGCGTCCTGCTGCCAGAATTGGGACACTCCGTGCTAAGCTGACGCGGCGAGGAGGAGGCCCATGGCTCTCAAGACTTACACCGGCTCCTGTCATTGCGGCGCGGTGCGCTACGAGGCGGAGATCGACCTGGAGAAGGGCGGGGCGCGCTGCAATTGCTCGATCTGCCGCAAGACCCGCGCCTGGGGGACGAGCATCAAGCCGTCGGCGTTCCGTTTGCTGGCGGGTGAAGAGGCGCTCGGCGCTTACGAATTCGGCGCGAAAGTCGGGCAGCACAAATTCTGCAAGACCTGCAGCGTGCGCACGCATGGAACGTTCGATATTCCGCAGATCGGCGGCGAGATGGTCTCGGTGCAGATCGCCACGCTCGATGCGAGCGATGAAGAATTGGCCGCTTCGCCGATCATCTTTTGCAACGGACGCGACAATGACTGGTATCACCCGCCGGCAGTGACGTCGTACCTCTAGGCTTCGATGCGCGAGAAGGCGCGGCTGGCGCCAAGCATCAGAAGCGCGGCGACGCCGCCGAGCACGGCGGCGTCCAGCCCCAGGCCAAAATGGCTGGCGTTGGACAGCAGGCCGCGCAGGGCATCGACGCCGTAGGACAAGGGGTCGAAGCTGGCGACAAGCGCGAGTTCGCGCGGCACGTGATCCAGCGGAAACATCGCCCCGGACAAGAAGAACATGGGCATCACCAGGAAGTTCATGATCATCTGAAAGCCCTGGAAATCGCTGAGTAGCGCCGCGAACCAGGTGCCAAGCGCGGTAAACAGCAGGGCGACCGCGAACATCACGCCGAGTGTGGGGACGAGCATCAGCCAGTCGTGCGGACGGAAGCCGAACAGCATGGCCAGCGCAAGCACGATGCTCGCTTGAAATGTCGCCACGGTGGCGCCGCCGGCCGTGCGGCCGAGCATGACGTTGATGCGCGAAACGGGCGCGGCGAGCGTTTCTTTCAGAAATCCGAACTGGCGGTCCCAGATCAGTTCCATGCCGGAGAAGATCGAGCTGAAAAGAATGCTCATGCCGAGAATGCCCGGCGCGAGGAAGGCGATGTAGTTGCCCTGCCCAGCCATTCGGTAGATGCCGCCAAAGCCGTAGCCAAAGGCGAGCATGTAGCCGAGCGGCTGCGCCAACGCGGCGACGATACGCGGGCCGGAGCGGAAGTAGCGGATCATCTGCCGCAGCCACATGATGTAGATGGTGCTCATCTCAACTTGTTCCTCATCGCGACGAGTGACTCAGTCATTTCAGACGCGCGCAGCGCGTCGTGGAATCCAGGGCGACACCCACAGTCCTGCTATCCCTGGATTCCACGACGGCCTCCGGCAGTCTGGAATGACTGAGGAGATGGCGCCGCACATTGCTTCGCCCGTCACCGTCCGCGCCGGTTGGGGGCCATGCCGCGCACGAAGGTGCGCATGCGGTCTGTGGAGGAGCTTTCTTCTTCGCGGATGCCGTGGCCGGTAAGCGCCAGGAAGGCGTCTTCGAGCGTCGCGGCGTTCTGACTTTCCTTCACCGCGGCGGGAGTATCCATGGCGACGATCTTGCCGTGATCGATGACGGCGACGCGGGTGGCGTTGCGGTCGGCTTCTTCCATGTAGTGGGTGGAGAAGAAGACGGTGGTGCCTTCTTCCTTGTTCATGCGGTGCAGATATTCCCACATCTGATTGCGCGTCTGCGGATCGAGGCCGAGCGTCGGTTCGTCGAGGAAGATGACGGTCGGATGGTGGAGGAGCCCGCGCGCGATTTCGAGACGGCGCTTCATGCCGCCGGAGAATTTCGAGACGAGGGTTTTGCGGCGATCCCAGAGGTCGACGAACTTCAAGAGCTGCTCGATCTTCGCGCGGCGCTCCTTCATCGGCACTTTGTAGAGCGCGCCGTGGATCTCCATGTTCTCGAGCGCGGTGAGCTGATCGTCGAGGCTCGGGTCCTGGAAGACGATGCCGAACGAACGGCGGACGGCGAGCGCTTCTTTGGTCGGATCGAAGCCGTTGAGGCGGATCGAGCCGCTGGTGGGACGCAGCAGCGTCGTCAGCATTTTGATGGTGGTGGATTTGCCGGCGCCGTTGGGACCGAGAAAGGCGAAGATCTCGCCGCGCTTCACGTTGAAGGAGATCGCGTCGACGGCGGTGAAGTCGCCGAATCTCTTGGAGAGACCTTCGACCTCGATCATAGGCTGCGGCTCAGCGGAATTTGCCTCGCTCATGCGTGTGGTCTCCCCGAAAATTTCGCGCGTTCTATCGCACAAGCGAAGGGCGGCCCGCCATTCTGGTAGTTCACCTCCGTTATGCCCATCTAAGTATTGGCGCCGCCCCGCTTGGACGGAGCGAAGCGCTTCCCCCTTGAGCCAGCTCGCGGCCCTTGCCGCCCGCATCCCGCTCCGCCGCGCGCACCCATGACCCAAATCGCCTACAGACCAGTTTACAAAACAAACTAGTTGTTGTAGCAAGAGCCGAGGGGGCCAGAACTGCCCGACTGGGTGTACGAAAGGGTACGAAATGACGGCTTTAACAGCGGATCGAGCCGGCGCCGAACGTCTGCACGCCTTGGACGCGGTGCGCGCGGGCGCGCTGCTCCTTGGCGTCGCCTTCCACGCCGCCTTGTCCTTTCTGCCGGGGCCGCAGCTCTGGGTGACGCGCGACGCACAAAGCGTCGAACTCAGCGTCTTTTTCTTCACCACGCACATGTTCCGCATGACGTTGTTTTTTCTGATCGCCGGCTTCTTCGGGCGGATGCTGCTGGAGCGGCGCGGGCTGGGAGGATTCCTGCGCAACCGCGCGACGCGCATCGCTCTGCCGATGATCGTGTTCTGGCCGATCGTCTTTACCGGGATCATCACCGCGTTCGTCTTTGGCTACGTCGCCATGCATCCCGAAGCCGCGGCGCCGGGTGCGCCGCCACCGCCCTCGCCGCCGCTGACGGCGCAAAACTTTCCGCTGACTCACCTGTGGTTTCTCTATGTGCTCTGCATCTTTTATGCGGCCGCGCTGGCGCTGCGCGGGCTCATCGTGGCGATCGACCGCAAGGGCGCGCTGCGCGGCGACGTCGTCGATCCAGTCGTGCGCTTCGTCGTCAAGGCGCAGCTGACGCCGCTGCTGGCCGCGCCCGCCGGCATCGCGCTGTGGCTGAAGCCCGATTGGCTGATGTGGTTCGGCGTGCCAACGCCCGACACCGGCATCTATCCGAACCTCGCCGCATTGCTCGCCTTCGGCGCCGCGTTCGGCTTCGGCTGGCTGCTCCACCGCCAGACGGACTTGCTGCGCGTGTGGGAGAAAAGCTGGCTGCTCAATCTGGGCTCGGCGATCATCCTCACCATCGCGTGCCTCGCGCTCGTCGGCGCGACGCCGGTGGTCACGCCGGAGGCGCAAGCGTGGAAGAAGGCCGCGTTCCTCATCGCCTATCTGCTCGGCGCGTGGTCTTGGACAGTCGGCCTGATCGGCATGGCGCTCCGGTTTCTTTCGGAGCGCAATCCGGCGATCCGTTACGTGTCCGATGCGTCCTACTGGATCTACATTGCGCACCTGCCGGTGGTGATGGGCCTGCAGGTCTGGGTGTTCCAGTTCGACTGGCCGTGGGCGGCGAAGTTCGCGCTCGTGCTATGGCTTGCCTTCGCCGCGCTGTTCCTCAGCTATCACGTCGCGGTGCGGTACACTTTCATCGGCGCGATTCTCAACGGGCGCAAACACAAGCGCCGCAAGGACGCTCCCGCGCCGGCCCTGGCCGCCGCGGAATAGGAGAGAGCGATGAACGCAGACCTGCAAAGCGCGCGCGACGATCTCGCCTACATGCGCGCCCTCGTGAGTGAGAACGCCCAGTTCGGCGCGGTGGGCGGCGAATTGTTCCTCTGGGCCGGCTTGCTGTACGGCCTCCAATGCATCGGTCACTTTTTCAATATTGTGGGCTTGTGGCCGCTGCCGCCGGTGGGCCAGGCGGCGCTGGGGCTTGGGCCCACCGCGGCCTTCCTCGTTGTGCTAGGCATGGTCATTTGGAGGGTGCGCAAAGGGCCGCGGCCGACGGGCGTTGCAACGCGCGCGCTGAACGCGGCGTTTCAAGGCGCCGGCATCGCCAATCTCGTCATGGCGTTCGTGTTCGCCTACGGCGCCAACACCACCCACAACCTCATGATCTGGCTCTACCAGCCGGTCGTGGTGTGCATGTTTCAGGGTGTCGCTTGGTACGTCGCGTGGAACATTCGGCGGAAGGCATGGATCGGTCTGGTGTCGGCGGGCTGGTTCCTGACCACCATCACTTGCGCCGTGCTGGTCACGAATGCGGCGGCCTTCGTTTTGACGATCGGTATCGCGCTCCTGTTGCTGCTGGCCGCGCCGGGTTACGCGATGATGCGCTCAGGCAAGGCGGCGGCCTGATCCAATGCCACCCTTTGATGTCGGCCAGCTCGACGATGTCATCCACGGGCGCTTGCGGCTCGGCATCATGGCGTATCTCGCCGACGCGGAAGCGGCCGACTTCAACGAGCTCAAGGACGTGCTGCAGGCCACCCAAGGCAATCTTTCAGTGCATCTGCGCAAGCTCGAGGAGGCGGGTTACATCGCCATCGACAAGAGCTTCGTCAATCGCAAGCCGCTGACGCGCGCGCGCATCACCGAAGCGGGCCGCAAGGCGTTCGCCGCCTATCTCGAGGCGTTGGGAAAGTTGGTCGGAGAAGCGCGCTAAGCGCCTCACCGTCCGCCGGCCCAGGAAGGGTGATCTGCTCGGCGGCGTCGTTGGCAGGTCGCGCCGCCCGCCGGTCTCGCAGATGTGAGCGGAACGCGGCGCGGCGACGCGCCATAGTCCGCGTCGCGAGGGCGCATGCATTGGCGTTGGGCTGTGGCGGCTGTGGCCTTGGCGTTGGCGGGATCGGCGCATGCCGAGCCCGACGCCGGCGTATTCACGCTGGCCGCGCGCCCGAGCGAACTGGTCGATGCGGCGACCGCTGCGAGCTATGCGTCGATCCTCGACCCGCAACAGACGATCGAATGGGATGTCTATGCGCCCGCGGACGCCGACGCGCCAGTCGGCGTGGTCGTGTGGATCAGTCCGCGCGATGATGGGCTGCCGCCTGACGATTGGCGCCCCGTTCTGGATGCGCACAAGCTGCTTTGGATCAGCGCGCGCCATTCCGGCAACGACGCGCCCGTGGCGCGCCGCGTTCTTTACGCGCTGCTCGCCCTGCGGGAGCTCGCCCGCGAAACCGAGATCGACTGGGCGAATGTCTATGTTGCAGGCTTTTCCGGCGGCGGCCACTCGGCCAGCAATGCGGCGGCGCTGTTTCCCCTCGTCTTCAAAGGCGCGATCTATATGTGCGGCGCGGACTATCGCCCGCGCGATCCAGCGTTGATCGCGCAGATGCGCGCGAACCGCTTTGTGTTCCTCACCGGCGCGGCCGATCCGAACAATGAAGAGACGCGCAGCACCTTCGACTATTACCGGGCCGCCGGCGTGCCTGAGACGCAGCTCAGCTTGATGGAGATTCCCAATCTCGGCCACCGCATGCCGCGCGCCCGCGACTTCGATCGCGCGCTCCGGTTTCTGGAAGCCGATCGCTAGCCCGTACGGCAGCGAACCCGACTGGTTCATCGCTCCTGCAAGTGGCGGTCGAAGAAGTTGAGCAGCGTCGTCTCCCAATGCACGCCTGCCTGTTTGCCCGAGATGCCGTGGCGCTTGCCCGGATAGGTCATCATTTCGAACGGAATGGCGTGCGCCTGCAGCGCGGCGATGAAGCGCGTGGAATTGTCGAACGGCACGTTGTCGTCGGCCATGCCGTGCACAATGAGCAGGGGACGGGCGATGCGGGTGGCGTTCGTCAGCGGCGAGGACTGATCGTAGATGTCGGAATGGTCCTGGGGCTTGCCGAGATAGCGTTCGGTATACGCGGTGTCGTAGAGCGTCCAGTCGGTAACCGGCGCGAAGGCGGCGCCCGCGTTGAACGCGTCGGGATAGCGCGTCATCAGCATGAGCGTCATGTAGCCGCCGTAGGACCAGCCCCAAACCCCGACATGGCCGGCCTCGACGAACGGCTGGCCGCGCAGGAAGGCGAGGCCGGCGATCTGGTCGCGCGTTTCGACGTCGCCGAACCTTCCCCCGAGCGCCGTCTCGAATGCGTGGCCGCGTTCCGCCGAGCCGCGATTGTCCATCGAGAACACGACATAGCCGTGCTCCTGGAACAGGCGCCTGGACATGGCCGGCCAGGAATAGGTCACGTACTGCGTGTGCGGCCCGCCATAGAGCATGACGATGGCTGGATAACGCTTGGACGGATCGAAGCCGACGGGCAGATCGATGCGATAATAGAGTTGCGTGGCAGGTTCGTCGGGCGCGGCGAACGAGCCGTAGCGCGTGGGCGGATAACGGTTGGCGTAGGGTGCGAAGGGGTGGCTGGCGTCCAGCCGGTTCTCCTCGATCCAGCGGATGCGCTGACCGTCGGCGCGATAGAGCGCGGTTTGCGGCGGCGTGCGCGGATCGCTGTAGGTTGCGATGAACGCCGTGGCGTCCTCGTTCATGGTGACCGCCCAGCGGCCGGCGCCGCGCGTGATCTGTAGCGCCGGCCCCTCGGTTTTGTAGCTGGCGCGGAAAAGCTGGCGCTCGAGCGGCGTGTCGCGCCAGCTTTCATAATAGACGTAGCCGCGGCGCTCATCGACGCCGACCACCTTGTGTACGGGCGCGGGATCACTCGTGACTTGGCGCTGCAGGCGGCCCGCTGCGTCGTAGGCGTAGATGTGCGCGAAGCCGTCGCGTTCGGAGGTCCAGAGGAAGCCGCCATCGCGCAGTGGGCGGAAATCGTCGTTCAGGTTGATCCAATGATCGTCATGCTCGCTGAGCAGCACGCGCGACGCGCCGGTCCGCGGATCGACGGCGAGCAAATCCAACGTGCGTTGGTCGCGCGACAGGCGCTCGACATACAGCGTCGCGCCGTCCTTCGACCAGTCGACGCGGGCGAGGTAGATGTCGGCGTTCGAACCGAGGTCGACGCGCGCGGGCTCGCCTCCGGCCACCGGCGCGACGAAGAGTTCGACCCGCGTGTTCGGCGAGCCGGCGCGCGGATAGCGTTGCTGCATGACCACGACGCCGTCGGCGTTGATGTCCGCGCGGGGGATAATCGGCACGGCGGTTTCATCGGTGCGCGTAAAGGCGATGCGCGTGTCGTCCGGAGAGATCCAATAACCCGAGAAACGGTCGAGTTCCTCCTGGGCGATGAAATCGGCAAGCCCGTAGCTGATCGCTTCGCCGCCATCTCTTGTCAGCGCGCGTTCGGCGCCGCTGCTCACGTCGATCACGTAAAGGTTCTGATCGCGGACGAAGACGGCGAAGCGGCCGTGGTGCGACAGGCGCGCATCCACTTCGTCGCTCGGCGTGCGCGTCAGCCGCCGCACGCCGCCGCCCCGTGCGGGCGCGTAGTAGAGGTCGCCGGCCACCGGTGCGAGCAGGCCGGAGCCGTCTTCGTCCCAGCCATACTCGACAACGCCATGTGCGCTGACGCGCATGCGTTCGCGGCGTGCGCGCTCGAACTCGGAGAGGTTGCTTTCGTTGGGCGCGAGGGCGCGCGAGTCGATGAGGCGCCGCGCGCCGCCGCCGTCGAGGCGCTCGCTCCACAGGTCCAGCGCCAGATTGTCGTCTGGGCGGGGACGCAGGGTCGTGATGGCGCGGCCATCGGGAGAGAAGCGAATCGCGCGGGGCGTCGGGCCGTTCAGATTGGGGTCGCCGAACACACGTTCCGGCGTTAGCGCGTCGGAAGATTGCGCCGATGCCGGGGTCGCCGCGACCAGCGCCCAAACTGCCATCAGTCCCACCAGCCGCATGCGATCTCCCTCGTGACGCAGCGTCCTTGTCGGCGCGCGCCTCTGCTTTTACTTTTTGTGCCCGGCGCTCGATCGGCCCGACAAGGCGATTGACAAAGCCGGAAAACGTGTTCCGGCCCCCTTGCTTCGTTGCAACAAAGCGTGCATATCCGCCGGCTCGGCGGTCGTTAACCCGCCGAATCCTGTCCGAGACTGCAGGCGCTCCGATCCACGGGCGGCCCTTAGGGCCTATCGTGCGGAGCTTAATCCGTTGAAACCATTAGGTTTCTTGGGCCGGCAATAGACAGAGCTGACGTTTCTTCGGGCCGTCTGTCAAGAGGCGGCCCTGTTGGGCGAGCCCTGGGACAGGCCGCGCGCGGTTTGCGCGCCGTCTCTCGGCTCTTCGCCGCGAACGGCCGTTTCCGGGCGCTGAGCCGACCGGATTGGCCGATCGGCTCATGAGAGGAGACCGTAATGGATCGGACTCAAAAGGCCGAAGCGGTGGAGACCCTGAAGGGGGTGTTCGCCAAGGCCGGAGTGGTGGTGATCGGCCGCTATTCCGGGCTGACCGTTGCGGACATGACGGGGCTCCGCCGCCGGCTGCGTGATGCGGGCGGCGAGCTCAAGGTGGTGAAGAACCGCTTGGCCAAGATCGCGCTGGAAGGCGCGCCGCAGGCCAAGGGCGCTCACCTGTTCACCGGCCCCACGGCCATCGCTTTTTCTCCGGATCCGGTGAGCGCGACGAAGGTCGCGGTCGCCTATGCGAAGGAAAAGGAACAGTTCGTCCTGGTGGGCGCGCTGCTCGGTGACCAGGTGCTCGACGACAAGGCTGTCCAGGCTCTGGCCACGCTGCCTTCGCTCGACGAGCTGCGCGGCAAGATCATCGGCCTCATCCAAGCCCCCGCCACGAAGGTTGCGGGCGTGCTTGCGGCGCCAGCCGGCCAGCTGGCCCGCGTGATGGGCGCCTACGCCGCCAAGGACGCCGCCTAACCCGTCAAATCCGCAGTCAAAACAAAGCAGTCGAACTCAAAATCCCAAGGGGCCCAAAATGGCAAATCTGGACAAGCTGGTTGAAGACCTTTCCGCGCTCACCGTTCTCGAAGCGGCCGAGCTTTCGAAGAAGCTGGAAGAAAAGTGGGGCGTTTCCGCCGCCGCGCCGGTGGCCGTCGCCGCCGCTGCAGGCCCGGCCGCCGCCGCTGCTCCGGTGGAAGAGCAGACCGAATTCACTGTCGTTCTCGCCGCCGCCGGCGACAAGAAGATCGAAGTGATCAAGGAAGTGCGCGCGATCACCGGCCTCGGCCTCAAGGAAGCCAAGGACCTGGTCGAAGGCGCGCCCAAGCCCGTCAAGGAAGGCGTCAACAAGGCCGATGCGCAAAAGTTCAAGGAACAGCTTGAAAAAGCCGGCGCGAAGGTCGATCTGAAGTAACACACCAAAAAGGCAGGAGCGCGAAGCCGTGCGAACGGCGTCGCGCCTCCTGTCGTCTCGTGCGTCTGCGGGCCCGGATTGGCCCCGGCCGCGCCGAAGCGTCGCCCGCCCGGGACGCTTCAAGGAACCACCGGGCGGAAAGCGGCTCATTCGCCGCGCTTTGCGAGCCTGATGGCCGGCGGCTCGTCTCAAAAGCGCAGCATGGGGAGAGCGATGGCTCTGTCGTTCACTGGTAAAAAGCTTATCCGCAAATCGTTCGGGAAGATCCCGGAAGCGGGCGCAATGCCCAACCTGATCGAGGTGCAAAAGAGTTCCTACGATCAGTTCCTGCAAAAAGACGCGCGCAATTATGAGCGCACGGAAGAGGGCTTGCAGGCCGTCTTCAAGTCGGTGTTCCCGATCCGCGATTTCTCGGACCGTGCGGTGCTCGAATACGTCTCGTACGAATTCGAAGAGCCGAAGTTCGACGTCGAGGAATGCCAGCAGCGCGACATGACCTATGCCGCGCCGCTGAAGGTCAAGCTGCGCCTCATCGTGTTCGAAACCGACGAGGAGACTGGCGCCAAGTCTGTGAAGGACATCAAGGAACAGGACGTCTATCTGGGCGACATTCCGCTGATGACCGACAAGGGCACGTTCGTCGTCAACGGCACCGAGCGCGTCATCGTCAGCCAGATGCACCGTTCGCCGGGCGTTTTCTTCGACCACGACAAGGGCAAGACGCACGCGTCCGGCAAGCTCTTGTTCGCCGCGCGCGTCATTCCGTACCGCGGCTCTTGGCTCGATTTCGAGTTCGACGCCAAGGACATTCTGTTCGTGCGCATCGACCGCAAGCGCAAGCTGCCGGCGACGACGCTGCTCTACGCCCTCGGCATGTCGAGCGAGCAGATCCTGGCGACGTTCTACGGCACCTCGGTGTACAAGCGCACCAAGGCGGGCTGGACCACACGTTACCGCGCCGAACGCTGGCGCGGCGCGAAGCCGACTTATGATCTGGTCGACGCCAAGACCAACAAGGTGGTGGCCGAAGCTGGCCGCAAGATTTCCGCGCGCGTCGCCAACAAGCTGGTCGAGGACGGCGTCGTCGACATCCTGGTGCCGTCGGAAGACCTGTTCGAGCGCTTCATCGCCGAAGACATCGTCAACCCGGAAACCGGGGAAATCTTCGCCGAAGCCGGCGAGGCGCTGTCCGAGCACAGCATCGCCACCTTGATCGAGGCGGGCATCGAAGAGCTGCCGATCCTCGACATCGATCCGGTCACCAACGGCCCGTACATCCGCAACACGCTCGCGCTCGACAAGAACGAGAACCGCGAACAGGCGCTGTTCGATATCTACCGGGTCATGCGCCCGGGCGAGCCGCCGACCATCGATACGGCGGAAGTGCTGTTCAACGGCCTGTTCTCGGACAGCGAGCGCTACGACCTCTCGGCCGTCGGCCGGGTGAAGATGAACATGCGCCTCGGCATGGACACTGCGGACGATCTCCGCGTGCTCCGGCAGGAGGACATCATCGAGGTGCTGCGTACGCTGAACGATCTGCGCGACGGGCGCGGCGAGGTTGACGATATCGACAATCTCGGCAATCGCCGCGTGCGTTCGGTCGGCGAACTCATGGAAAACCAATATCGCGTCGGCCTCCTGCGCATGGAGCGGGCGATCAAGGAACGCATGAGCTCGGTCGATATCGAGACCGTGATGCCGCACGACCTGATCAACGCCAAGCCGGCGGCGGCGGCGGTGCGCGAGTTCTTCGGCTCCAGCCAGCTCTCGCAATTCATGGACCAGACCAATCCGCTTTCCGAGATCACGCACAAGCGGCGTCTCTCGGCGCTCGGGCCGGGCGGTCTGACGCGCGAGCGCGCGGGCTTCGAAGTCCGCGACGTTCACCCGACGCACTATGGCCGCATCTGCCCGATCGAAACGCCGGAAGGCCCTAACATCGGCCTCATCAACTCGCTGGCGACGCACGCGCGCGTCAACAAGTACGGCTTCATCGAAAGCCCGTACCGCAAGGTGGTGCACGGCAAGCCGCAAGACGAGATCGTCTATCTCTCGGCGATGGAAGAAGCCAAGCACAAGATCGCCCAGGCCAACGCCGCGATCGACGCCAAGGGCATGCTCGAAGACGAACTCGTGCAAGCGCGCGAAAACGGCGAAGCGACGCTGATCCCGCGCGAAGAGATCGACCTGATGGACGTCTCGCCGAAGCAGGTCGTGTCGGTGGCCGCGGCGCTCATTCCGTTCCTTGAGAACGATGACGCCAACCGCGCGCTGATGGGCTCGAACATGCAACGCCAAGCCGTGCCGCTGCTGCGCGCCGACGCTCCGCTCGTGGGCACCGGCATGGAAGGCACGGTCGCGCGCGATTCGGGCGCGGCCATCGCCGCACGCCGCACCGGCGTGGTTGAACAGGTGGATAGCCAGCGTATCGTCGTGCGCGCGACCGAAGAGCGCGATCCGACCAAGCCGGGCGTCGACATCTATCGCCTGCTGAAGTTCCAGCGCTCGAACCAGAACACCTGCATCACGCAGCGTCCGATCGTGAAGGTCGGCGATCTGGTGCGCGAGGGCGACATCATCGCCGACGGTCCGTCGACCGAGCTGGGTGAGCTGGCGCTGGGGCGCAACGTGCTGGTCGCGTTCATGCCGTGGAACGGCTACAACTTCGAGGACTCGATCCTGATCAGCGAACGCATCGTCAAGGACGACGTGTTCACTTCGATCCACATCGAAGAATTCGAAGTCGCCGCCCGCGACACCAAACTGGGTCCGGAAGAAATCACCCGCGACATTCCGAACGTCGGCGAAGAAGCGCTGCGCAACCTGGACGAAGCCGGGATCGTGGCGATCGGCGCCGAAGTGGAAGCGGGCGACATTCTCGTCGGCAAGGTCACCCCGAAGGGTGAATCGCCGATGACGCCGGAAGAAAAGCTGCTGCGCGCCATCTTCGGCGAAAAGGCGTCCGACGTGCGCGACACGTCCCTGCGTCTGCCGCCGGGCGTTAATGGCACCATCGTCGAAGTGCGCGTGTTCAATCGCCACGGCGTCGAGAAGGACCAGCGCGCGATGCAGATCGAGCGCGAGGAAATCGAACGCCTGGCGAAGGACCGCGACGACGAACTCGCGATCCTTGAGCGCAACATCTTCGGCCGCTTCGAGCAAATCCTGATCGGCAAGCAAGCCGCTTCGGGCCCGAAGGGCTTCAAGAAGGGCGAAGTGACCAAAGAATCGCTCGCGCCGCTGTCGCGCGGCCAGTGGTGGCAGATCGGCCTCGAAGACGAAGCCGCGATGTCGGAAATCGAAGCGCTGAAGAAGCAGTATGACGACGCCAAGAAGCGCCTCGACGCGCGCTTCGCGGACAAGGTCGACAAGCTGCAGCGCGGCGACGAACTGCCGCCGGGCGTGATGAAGGTGGTCAAGGTGTTCGTGGCGGTGAAGCGCAAGCTGCAGCCGGGCGACAAGATGGCCGGCCGCCACGGCAACAAGGGCGTCATCTCCAAGATCGTGCCGATCGAGGACATGCCGTTCACCGACGACGGCACCCATGTCGACATTGTGCTCAATCCGCTGGGCGTGCCTTCGCGGATGAATGTCGGGCAGATTCTGGAAACGCATTTGGGCTGGGCCTGCGCGGGCCTCGGCCGCCAAGTGCGCCAGGCGCTCGAAGTCTATCAGCGCGACGGCGACAAGAAGCCGCTCGAAAAGAAGCTGAAGGACATTTACGGCGGCGATCAGGAGCTGCCGAAGAGCGACAAGGAATTCGCCGAGCTGGCGCACAATCTCGAAAAGGGCGTGCCGATCGCGACGCCCGTGTTCGACGGCGCCAAGGACGCGGACATCCGCTCGATGTTGAAGGAAGCCGGTCTCTCCGAGACCGGGCAAGTGGTGCTGCGCGATGGCCTGACAGGCGAGACGTTCAAGCGCGCCGTCACGGTCGGCTACATCTACATGCTGAAGCTGCACCACCTCGTGGACGACAAGATCCACGCCCGCTCGATCGGCCCGTACTCGCTCGTCACTCAGCAGCCGCTGGGCGGCAAGGCGCAGTTCGGCGGCCAGCGCTTCGGCGAAATGGAAGTGTGGGCGCTCGAAGCGTACGGCGCCGCGTACACCTTGCAGGAAATGCTGACGGTGAAGTCTGACGATGTCGCCGGCCGCACCAAGGTCTACGAGGCCATCACGCGCGGCCACGACACGTTCGAAGCGGGCATCCCCGAAAGCTTCAACGTGCTCGTGAAGGAAATGCGCTCGCTGGGCCTCAATGTGGAGCTGGCCGACAGCGCCAAACAGAAAGCGGCGGAATGATCCGCTGTTGTGACTTTCCTCCCCCGCTCGCGGGGGAGGCGATCGCGAAGCGATCGGAGGGGGCGACACACGCGCAGACATCAGTCGTCCGCGCTCGTTGCGCCCCCTCAGTCAGCTTCGCTGACAGCTCCCCCGCTCGCGGGGGAGCAAACCGGATTCAGGGAGAAGTCCCACTATGAACGCACCGAACCAAGACTTGATCAACGCCACGTTCGGCAATCAGCCGCCGGCGCCGGTGTTCGATCAGATCCGTATCTCGATCGCGAGCCCGGAGCAGATCCGCTCGTGGTCGTTCGGCGAGATCAAGAAACCCGAAACCATCAACTATCGTACGTTCAAGCCGGAACGCGACGGCCTCTTCTGCGCCCGCATCTTCGGCCCGATCAAGGACTACGAGTGCTTGTGCGGCAAGTACAAGCGCATGAAGTACAAGGACATCATCTGCGAAAAGTGCGGTGTCCAGGTCACGCTGCAGCGCGTGCGCCGCGAGCGCATGGGCCACATCGAGCTGGCCGCGCCTGTCGCGCACATCTGGTTCTTGAAGTCGCTGCCGAGCCGCATCGGCCTCATGCTCGACATGCCGCTGAAGGACATCGAGCGCGTCCTCTATTTCGAGCAATATTGCGTCGTTGAGCCGGGGCTCACGGGCCTCACCGCGAAGCAATTGCTGACCGAAGAGGATTATATCCGCGCGCAGGACGAGTACGGCGAAGACAGCTTCACCGCCCTGATCGGCGCGGAAGCGATCCGCGAACTCCTGATGCAGCTCGACCTCGAAAAGGAAGCCGAGCAGCTCCGGAAGGAAATCGCCGAAGCCACGTCCGAGCTGAAGCCGAAGAAGCTCGCGAAGCGGCTGAAGCTGGTCGAAGCTTTCATCCGTTCGGGCAACAAGCCGGAATGGATGATTCTGACCGTGGTGCCGGTGATCCCGCCGGAACTGCGTCCGCTCGTTCCGCTGGACGGCGGCCGCTTCGCCACGTCGGATCTGAACGACCTCTATCGCCGCGTCATCAACCGCAATAACCGCCTGAAGCGCCTGCAAGAGCTGCGCGCGCCGGACATCATCATCCGCAACGAAAAGCGGATGCTGCAGGAAGCGGTGGATGCGCTGTTCGACAACGGCCGCCGCGGCCGCGTCATCACTGGCGCCAACAAGCGCCCGCTGAAGTCGCTCGCCGACATGCTGAAGGGCAAGCAAGGCCGCTTCCGGCAAAACCTGTTGGGCAAGCGCGTCGATTATTCTGGCCGTTCGGTCATCGTCGTCGGTCCGGACCTCAAGCTGCATCAGTGCGGCCTGCCGAAGAAGATGGCGCTCGAGCTGTTCAAGCCGTTCATCTATGCGCGGCTCGACGTGAAGGGCCTCTCCGGCACGGTGAAGCAATCGCGGCGCATGGTGGAAAAGGAACGCCCGGAAGTCTGGGACGTGCTGGAAGAAGTGATCCGCGAGCACCCGGTGCTGCTGAACCGCGCGCCGACGCTGCACCGCCTCGGCATCCAGGCGTTCGAGCCGAAGCTGATCGAAGGCAAGGCGATTCAGCTCCATCCGCTCGTCTGCGCGGCGTTCAACGCCGACTTCGACGGCGATCAAATGGCCGTGCACGTCCCGCTCGCGCTCGAAGCGCAGCTGGAAGCGCGCGTGCTGATGATGTCGACCAACAACATCCTGAGCCCCGCCAACGGCAAGCCGATCATCGTGCCGTCGCAGGATATCGTGCTGGGTCTCTACTACCTCTCGCTGATGAAGGAGCATGAGCCGGGCGAAGGCAAATTGTTCGCGGACATCGGTGAAATCGAAGCCGCGCTGGAAGCGGGCGTCGTCTCGCTGCACGCGAAGATCAAGTCGCGCTTCGAAAGCGTCGGCGAAGACGGCAAGTCGTATCAGATCACCGTGACGACGACGCCGGGGCGGATGAAGCTTGCAGAGCTGCTGCCGAAGCACCCGAAGGTCACCTACGCCGTGCTGGACAACGTCCTCACCAAGAAGGAGATCGGCAACCTGATCGACACCGTCTATCGCCACTGCGGTCAGAAGGCGACGGTGATCTTTGCCGACCGCATCATGCAGCTCGGCTTCCGCGAGGCGTGCAAGGCGGGCATCTCGTTCGGCATGGGCGACATGATCGTGCCGAAGGCCAAGGAGACGCTGGTTGAAGATACGCGCAAGCGCGTGTCGGAATACGAGAAGCAATACGCCGACGGCCTGATCACCAAGGGCGAGAAGTACAACAAGGTGGTCGACGCCTGGTCGAAGTGCACCGACAAGGTCGCCGACGCGATGATGGAAGAAGCCTCCAAGCCCGCCAAGGAAAAGGGCGAGAAGGGCCGCACCGGCGAGCTCAACTCGGTCTTCATGATGGCGCACTCGGGCGCGCGCGGTTCGAAGAACCAGATGAAGCAGCTCGCCGGCATGCGCGGCCTGATGGCCAAGCCGTCGGGTGAAATCATCGAGACGCCGATCATCTCGAACTTCAAGGAAGGCCTCTCGGTTCTCGAATACTTCAACTCGACCCAC
>DASZQK010000014.1:0-13071 GCA_035549695.1 Caulobacterales bacterium
GTGCCGGAAGGTTAAGAGGAGAGGTGCAAGCCTTGAATCGAAGCCCCGGTGAACGGCGGCCGTAACTATAACGGTCCTAAGGTAGCGAAATTCCTTGTCGGGTAAGTTCCGACCTGCACGAATGGAGTAACGACTTCCCCGCTGTCTCCGCAGTAGACTCAGTGAAATTGAATTCTCCGTGAAGATGCGGAGTTCGCGCGGCTAGACGGAAAGACCCTGTGAACCTTTACTGCAGCTTCGCAGTGGCGTTATCGACGGTTTGTGTAGCATAGGTGGGAGGCTTTGAACCCGGGGCGTCAGCTTCGGGGGAGCCATCAGTGAAATACCACCCTAATTTTCGGTGACGTCTAACCGCGGCCCGTTATCCGGGCCCGGGACCCTGCGTGGCGGGCAGTTTGACTGGGGCGGTCGCCTCCCAAAGAGTAACGGAGGCGCGCGATGGTAGGCTCAAGCCGGTCGGACATCGGCTGTTGAGTGCAATGGCATAAGCCTGCCTGACTGCGAGACTGACAAGTCGAGCAGAGACGAAAGTCGGTCATAGTGATCCGGTGGCCCCGTGTGTGGAGGGCCATCGCTCAACGGATAAAAGGTACTCCGGGGATAACAGGCTGATGACCCCCAAGCGTCCATAGCGACGGGGTCGTTTGGCACCTCGATGTCGGCTCATCACATCCTGGGGCTGGAGCAGGTCCCAAGGGTATGGCTGTTCGCCATTTAAAGTGGTACGTGAGCTGGGTTCAGAACGTCGTGAGACAGTTTGGTCCCTATCTACCGTGCGTGTTGGAAACTTGAGAAGATCTGTCCCTAGTACGAGAGGACCGGGATGGACGCACCTCTGGTGCACCAGTCGTTCCGCCAGGAGCGCAGCTGGGTAGCTAAGTGCGGACGGGATAAACGCTGAAAGCATCTAAGCGTGAAACCCCCTTCAAAACCAGGTTTCCCTTGAGAGCCGTGATAGACCATCACGTTGATAGGCCGGATGTGGAAGCGCTGCGAGGCGCGAAGCTGACCGGTACTAATAGCTCGATCGGCTTGAACGATTTTTCGATTTCAAGCTTTGAAGCAATTCGGAATTTGAAAGTGCGTTCATGCACGGCGACAACCGCGTCGCTGTGTTGAAGCGCTAGACGATGTCAATCTGAACAACGCGCGTCGCGCCGACCTGGTGGCTATGCCGGGGGGTCCCCACCCGATCCCATCCCGAACTCGGTAGTTAAGTCCCCCAGGGCCGATGGTACTACGTCCTAAGGCGTGGGAGAGTAGGTCGCTGCCGGGTCTGCACGACGCGCGGAATCAAAAGTCCAACGAACCCTCTTCACAATGACGGCTTCGGCCGTGCACGACCGGCCGCGTTTTTCACGCGGCCGTTTGCGTATCGAAAGCAAGTTTGACGCGGGATGGAGCAGCCCGGTAGCTCGTCAGGCTCATAACCTGAAGGTCGTAGGTTCAAATCCTACTCCCGCACCCAAATGCAACAGCCCCGCTGGAAACAGCGGGGCTGTTTTGCGTTGTCCCCGAACGGACGCAGCGCGCGATTGCGCGCCGGCGCAAATCAGATGAACGAGTGCTCATGAACTACGCCAACACCGCTTACATCGACCAGCGTACGCGCCGCGTCGCCGAGATCGTGCCGGCTTCGGAGGGCGAGCAGCCGGATCGTCCGGGTTTCTGGCGCGAGCTCTGCTCGGAACAAGTCGAAGTCGGCTGCGAGTATCTGCCAGACGAGCGCACGTTCGCCGGCATCGAGGGCGAACTGGTCTATCAGCTGAGCTGAGCGCTCAAGCGCAGAGCCATGAAGACCGTGCCGTCGGGCGTCGGCGCGTAATAGGGCGCGATCCGTTCAAAGCCCATTTGCTCGTAAAGCGCGATCGCGGCCGTCATGCTCGACAGCGTGTCGAGCCGCATCTCGCGATAGCCGCATCGCTTGGCTTCCTCGACGATGGCAAGGGCGAGCGCACGGCCGAGATGCCGACCCCGCGCATGCGGCGCCAGATAGAGCCGCTTCATCTCACAGCATCGCGCGGTGTCGAGCGGGCGCATCGCGACGCATCCCGCGGGCGCCCCGTCCGCCCCGCGCGCGAGCAGCAATGCGCCCGCCGGTGGCGCGTACTTGCCGGGCAGCGTTGCGCATTCGGCGGCGAAGTCCTGATAGGACAAACTGATCGGCAGTGAGTGCGCGTAGTCCGCAAACAGATTGGCGATCGCACGCAAATCGTCCCGCGTCTCCACCGGCGCGATCACGTAGTTATCGGAGACGCTCATCCGCGCAGGGTCGCTTCGATCGCGCGGCGTTCCTTTTCGGGATCGCCGTTCGCCACCGGCTGGCGCGCCTGGCCGTACCAGTAGGCGGCGTTGCCGAGATCGCCTTCGATGCGGTGGAGGTGCGCATGCACCCAGGCGGCTTCGCGCGAGGGATCGTCCTGCACAAGCGCGTGCGCACCGTCCCAATCGCCCGCGGCGACGAGCGCGAGCGCTTCGAGCGCGAGCTGGGCGTTCTGTTCCACGCACGTCTCCGGTCTCATGGCCGCGCCGATGTTCCTCGCTCAAAGTTCGTCAGGTCAAGTTCTCTGGCAATGGGCCGGATTGTGGCGCGTTGGAACTGATCCGCGATGGATGTTTTCCCGGCTCTGGCCTAGAACGCAACGCATGCCCGAGGCAGGCTATCTTCACGGCTACAGCGAGACCGAGCGCGAGCGCCTGCATCGTCAGGCGCGCTTCCTTGAGCCTGCCGTGCATGACCGCCTTCCGTTCCGGCGGCGCAAGCGGCTGATCGAGATCGGCTCCGGCGTCGGCGCGCAAACCGAAATTCTGCTTCGGCATTTTCCGGAGCTGCATGTGACGGGCGTGGAGCTGAACGAGGGGCAGATCGCCGAGGCCCTGCGTTTCCTGTCGACCGTCCCATGGGCCAAGGGCCGCTACGAGATCACCAAGGCGGATGCCGCGAGCCTGGAATTCGAACGCGAGAGCTTCGATTGCGCGTTTCTTTGCTGGATCCTCGAACACGTGCCGGATCCGGCGCGCGTGCTCGGCGAGGCGCGGCGCGTGCTGCAGCCGGGCGCGCCAATCGTGTGCAACGAGGTGCTGAACGCCACGTTTTTCCTCGATCCCTACAGCCCCAACACGATGCGCTATTGGCTGGCGTTCAACGATCATCAGGTCTCTCTCGGCGGCGATCCGTACATCGGCGCCAAGCTGGGAAACCTTCTGCAATCGGTAGGCTTCCGCGATGTGACCACCGACGTGAAGACATTTCACTTCGACAATCGCGCCCCGGGCGAACGCGCCGAGATGATCGGCTTCTGGAGTGACCTGCTGCTGTCCGGCGCGCCATCGCTGATCGCCGCCGACAAGATTTCGCAGGACATCGTCGACGGCATGAGAGGCGAACTCGCCCGCATCGCGCGCGATCCCAACAGCGTCTTCTTTTATTCCTTCGTCCAGGCGCGCGCCCGTGCTTGGTGAGCGTCACGGCCCATGGTGGGCGGCCACGGCGTCCATCACGTCGCTGAACGTGCCGACCCAGATGTCGGGGTGCGCTTTGAGATAAACGAGGAGCGCCTGGTGCGCTTCGCCCGAAACCGCCAGATAGTCGCCGCCGACGCCGTGAAATCCGAGCACCGCGTAGCCGCCTTGACGGCGAATGTTTTCCACATAGGCGATCATTTGCGCGGCGGTGGAGTCGGCGCCGAAGAATTGGCACGGCACGTTGAACGGATCAAAGCCGCGCTGCGTCTGTGGCGAGGCCGCGCGGACATAGCGCGTGAGCCCGGCGCCGCGCAGGGCCTCGACGTAATTTTGTCCGCCCACGATCTGTTGGCCGCACGGTGTGGCGAAGGGATGCGAGCTGCGCCCGTCGATGGCCTCGAGGTACGTGTTCATGACGCCGATCTCGGTGAGCAGCACCGGCACGCTGTAGCTCTCCGAAGTGTATTGCGGCGCCATTTGGTAGCTGGCGGCTGAGCACGGATGATTGATCGTGTGGTTCCCGAGTTCGTGCCCCTCGGCGGCGGCCGCACGCCAGCGCAGCATGTTCGGCCCGATCTGGCGGCCCATCAGGAAGAATGTGCCCTTGAACCCGGCGGCGTCCAATTGCGGAACCGCGACATCCAGCTGCGAGACGAGGGCGTCGTCATAGGTGAGCGCAATGGCGGCGCGGTGTCCGCCGGGCCATGGTGAGGCCGGCTGCGCCTCTGCCGCGGCCGCAAGGCTCCAGGCCAACAGCACCCCAATGAACCATCGCATTTGCGTCTCCCTTTTTTGCATCCAAGCTAACGGTTCGGGGCGTCCCTGTCTTGTTGGCGGTTTCCTTCGACCAATGCGCACGAGGCGCCGACGAACGGTCGTTTTGGCGCGACGAACGGGAGTTATGCGACGAGTGCTGCTGATAGAGCGACGACCGGCCCATGCCTTCGGCGCCGAAATGGCTAGGCTGCCCTCATGACTGGCCAGCTGCGGCCCCGCTTGTTCAAGGAGAGCAGCCTCGTGGGGGAGGCGCTGCGTGATCCGGCCTGGGTCCGCTGGGGCGCGCACATTCTGTTCTGGGCAGGATATTTCTTGTTCCGCACTGCCGCCGCTCACGCCGACCCGCCCGCCAACAAGCTTCCCGACTTCCCTTATGACCTGAACCGCGCGCTGGCCGTCGGCTCCTATCTGGTGCTGACGGGCGTGTTGCTGGCGCTCGCCGCCGGCCCGAAGGCGAACAAGTCGGGGGCATGGCGCAATCTGACGCTCATCGCCGGCGCCCTGGCGCTCGCGCCGCTGACCGAATGGGCCGAGGAATTCTGGCCGACCGTGCTGATGGCGCATCCGGAGTCGACCGGGCGGGTGACGCCGCTCATCTCATACTACTTTATGTTTGGCTGGGTGCTGGGCCTTTGGGGCCTGGTGCAGGCGCTGCTGGCCTATCATTTCGAGACGGTGGCGCAGTCGCGCGCCATCGCCCGGGCGCAATCGCTGGCCTACGACGCGCAGCTCAGGATGCTGCACTACCAGATCAACCCGCACTTCCTGTTCAATACGCTAAATGCGATCTCGACGCTTGTGCTCGATAAGCGCACCGAACTCGCCGAGAGCATGCTGATGCGGCTCTCGGGGTTCCTGCGCTACTCGCTCGACCGCCAGCCGACCGAACTCGCCGCCCTGTCCGCGGAGCTCGAGGCGCAGCGCAAATATCTGGAGATCGAGCAAACCCGCTTCGGCGACAAACTGAAAGTGCGCTTCGAAATCGAGCCGGGGCTGGAGCGCGCCCGCCTGCCCAGCCTCATCCTGCAGCCGATCCTCGAGAACGCCATCAAGTACGCCATCACGCCGTCGGCCGACGGCGGCGAAATCAGCGTCTCGGCGCGACGCGACGGCGTTACGCTGCGCATCCGCGTCGACGATAGCGGGCCCGGGCTGTCGCCGGACGCGCCGAAGCGCGGGCGCGGCGTCGGTCTCGCCAATGCGCGGGAGCGGCTCACTCTGATTTACGGCGACCAGGCGGGGCTCTCGGCCGAGAACCTCAAACCGCACGGTTGCCGCATCGAACTCTGGTTGCCGATAGAGGAGGAACGCGTTGCGCGAACCGTTGCGCCTACTTTTAGCTGATGACGAGCCCTTGGCGCTTCGCCGCCTGCGGCTCGCTCTTGCAGCGATCCCGGACGTGCAGGTCGTCGGCGCCGCCAGCGACGGCGCGCAGGCGATCGAGAAGATGCGCGAGCTGAAGCCCGACGCGTTGCTGCTCGACATCAAGATGCCGATCTCGGACGGTTTCGAAGTCGCCAACGCCGTCAGCGAATCGGGCGGGCCCGCGGTGATTTTCGTCACCGCGTTCGATTCCTACGCGCTCAAGGCTTTCGAAAGTTCCGCGGTGGACTACCTGCTGAAGCCGGTCGAGTTCGATCGCCTGGCGTCGGCGCTGGAGCGCGCCCGCGAGCGGCGCTCGGCGCAGGACGCGAGCCGGCGCGCGGATGAACTCGCCTCCGTGCTCGACGCGCTGCGCCGCGAGGCGCGCGACCGCGACGGGCCGCGCTACGAACGCGAATTCTGGATCCGCGAACGCGGACGCTTCCTTCGCGTGCCGGTGGCGGATGTGGACCGCATCGAGGCTGAACGGGATTATGTGCGGCTGCATTGGGAGGGGCGCACGCTGCTCTATCGCGAGACCATGTCGCACCTGGAGGAGCGCCTCGATCCGGACGTCATGCTGCGCGTGCACCGCTCCGCCTTCGTCAATTGGGCTCGCCTCAAGGCTGTGCACCGCGATTCCAGCGGGCGCCTGTTGGCGATCCTCGACAATGGCGACGAGGTGCCGGTGAGCCGCGCCTACGCCGCGCGCGTCATGGCGGAGATGAAGGCCCGCGCCTAGCGCCTCATTCTTTGGCGGAAAGAAAAGCGCGCGGGCCGTGAGGGCAGCCCGCGCGCAAGCACTTGGGTTTTAGAGGTTCGACGTGAATGAACACGTCGAGTCATAGATGCGCGAGAACGCGCGCCTGGACGCAGGCCATATCGACCGTCAACATGACTTTCGTAAGGGCGCGCGACGAATAGCAGCTATGCGTCGACGAGTGGTGCTCAGCCGGGACTGCGCCAGCGCGCGTATATCGCCGTTGGCAGGAGGCGATCGTCACCCGCGTGCGGCAGGGCCATTTCGCCGCTATCCCAGGTTCCGCGCGCGGCGCGGAACACGTCTTCAGCGGTTTGAGCCAGCGCCAGATAGGAGAGGCGAACGGCGTACACCGTCGCAACGAGAAATCCCTGCGCGCTGTCCGGCTCGTCGGGCGCGCGGCGCAACAGCGTTTCACATTTCTGCAACAAATCGGCCAGCTGCGTTTCGAGCCGCCATGTTTCGCCGTTGGGACCGCGTCCGAATTTCGGCGGATCGAGGATAATCCCGTCATAGCGGCGGCCGCGTCGAATTTCGCGCTCGACGAACGTCAAGGCATCGTCGCAAATCCATCGGATCGGCGCGGTTTCGAGACCGGCGGCGCGCTGGTTGTCGCGAGCGAAGCCGATCGCTTTTTTCGATGCGTCGACATGCGTGACCTTGGCCCCGGCTTGCGCGCACACAAGGCTCGCGAGCCCTGTGTAGCCGAACAGATTGAGGACTTCCGGCTGCGGCCCCTGGCGCGCCGTCAGCGCCTCGCGGGCGAAACGCCAGTGAACCGATTGCTCGGGAAAGAACGCGAGGTGGCGAAACGGCGTCGGCCGCGATTGGAAGGAAAGGCCTTGCCATTGCAAGAGCCAGCTTTGCGGCAGCGGATGAGTGAAGCGCCAGCGCCCGGCGTCTTCATCCTCCGCGGCGGCAGGGGCGAACACGGCGTCCGCGCGCCAGTCTTGCGAGCGCTTGCGCCAGAGCGCCTGCGGTTCGGGACGCACGAAGCGATAGGGTCCGACCTGTTCGAGTTTTTCGCCATCGCCGCTATCGATGAGGCGATAGTCGCGCCAGTCGTCGGCGACGAGCAGGGAAGGTTCAGCGCGCGCCGGCATAGGAGCGTCGTCTCCACAGATCGTACATCATCAAGGCCGTCGCGACCGCGAGGTTGAGACTATCGGCGCGTCCGCGCATGGGCAGACGCACAAGCCAGTCGCAAGCCGCCTGCATCTCCATGGGTAGTCCCGATTGCTCGTTGCCCATGAGCAGCACGGCGCGCTTCGGCGCCGCGGCGTCGCCGTCCAGCGGCATGCCCTTGAGCGAAGCGCCGATCATCGTAGCCCCGCGCGCCGCATTGAACCGTTGCAGGTCCTCGAACGAGGCGCGCGCGATGGGCACGGCGAAGATCGAGCCCATGCTGGCGCGAACGGCCTCGACCGAGAACGGATCGCAGCTCTGCCCGAGCAGGACCACGCCGTCGGCGCCGACGGAATCGGCCGTGCGCAGGATCGTGCCCAGATTGCCGGGGTCGCGCACGCCCTCGAGCGCCACCACGAGCTCGCCGGCGAAGGCGTCGAGTTCGGCGAAGCGCTGACGATATGCGCCGATCACCGTCTGCGGATTGTCGCGCTTGGAGATCTGCGTAAGCACGGATTCGCTGGTCTCGATGCAGCGTACGCCATGCGCGGGGGCCTGATCGAGCAAAGCGCGCACCTGCGGGCGCCCCAAGGCGGCTTCGGAGACAACCAGAATGTCGGGCCAGGCGCCGAGTTCCGCCGCTTCCGAGGCAAGGCGCGCGCCCTCGGCCAGAAACAGCCCGGTCTCGGCGCGGCCTTTCTTGGCGTGCAGTGCTTTCAGCGTCTTAATGAGCGGGTTCGATGCGCTCGTGATCTTGTGCAGCATGCAGGGTCGGGATGCGACGGCGGTTCAACCGCCGGGGTTTTCCGGTTTTCGCTTATTTTGATCGGGGTTAGAAGGGGTAGGGCGCGCCTGACGCGCTCGCCCGCTGCGGGAAAGCATGATCGGCCTCTTCTTCTCCGTGTTGATTTTATACCTCATCGCCGCACTTGCCGGGTTTGCGGCGGGCTGGCGCCTGCGCGTTCACGCCGCATCCTTGGCGGCGCGCGCTGCGGAGCGCGATGTCGAAAACATGCGCGCGGCGTTGACGGAGGCGCAGGTGCGCCGGGCGGCGCGCGCCGCATGAATCTGTTCGGCCAAGAGGCGGAGGACCAACTCAAGTTGGCGCTCGCCGTCGCCATCGCAGGCGCGACGCTGGCGGCGCTCTGGGGCCTGTTCGGATTGCACGACGCGTCCGTGTTTCGCGCGCCCGCACGGCTCCGGGTCGACGTTGTGGACGCCCTGCGGCAAGCGGGCGTGCCCAGTCTCGAGGTGGAAATGCGCGGCCAGCGTGCGTTGCTCTATGGTTACGTGCCGCGGCGCGGCCAGATCGAGATCGCGCGCCACGCTGCATTGACCGCGGCGGGCGCCGGCGGGCCCTGGGCTGGAGGCGTGACCGCCGTGGACGTCTTGAACGTGCATGTCGGACCCACGGATTCCCCCTTCGCCTGGCGCGCCTCGCGCGACGGATCCAGCGTTATCCTGAGCGGTTCGACGCCGAGTGAGAGCGCCCGGCGCGCCCTCTTGGCCGACGCGGCCGCGCTGTTCCCGAACGCGGTCGCGCTGGATCAGATGCACGCCGCGGGCGGCTCGCCAGCGGCGAACTGGACCGAGGCGGCGCGCGACGCGCTGCGCCAATTGGCGACGCTGAACAGCGGCGAGGCGCGGCTCAGCGACGCCGAGATCGTGATCGTCGGCGGGGGTTCGCAGGCCGCCGTGACGGCGCTGCGCAATCACTATCAGCATCCTCCGGCGCCGTTCCGCGCGCGTCTTGAAACCAGCGTGCAATGACATGCTCTATCTGATCGATCAGCATATCTGGCTCCTCCTCGTGGTGTTCGCCTTCGCCGCCATGGGCGGATGGGCCTGGAGCGCATTGATGGCGCGCCCGCGTGAGCAAGCGCTGCAAAGCGAACGCGAGCGGCTGATGAAAGAAGTGCTGAACAGCAGCATCGAAAGCGGCGCCATGCCAGGCAACGGCGTGTCGGCTGAACTCGACCGCGAAATGGATACGCTGCGCCGTCGCGCCAATCTGGATGCGGCGCGGATCGCCGAGATGGAAAGGGCGCTGGAGGCGGCGCGCTCGCGCGCCAGCGAAGCGTCGAGCCGCGCCGCCGAAGCGGAACGCGCGCTCGAGGCGGCCAATCTGAACGGCGAGGAACTGGCGCGTCTGCGTGAGCAGGCGGCGGCGTTGGCCGAGCAGGAGCAGCGCACCGTCGATGTCGAGCCTGCCGCCATGTCCGCCGACGAAGAACGTGCGGCCCAGGCCTGGCGGCTGCGCTATTTCGAGCAGCGCGTGCGCTATCTGGAAAGCCAGCGCCAGCCCGTCGCCGCGCCCGCTCTGGCCCCGCCGCCAGCGGCGGCGGCGACGGACGCCGAACAGGAGCGCCTCAGGCTCGATTGGCGCGCGCGCTACGCCGAGGCGCGCGCGCGCCATTTCGAACAGGCGTTGCGCGAGGTGAGCGGGCGCGCCATCGCGCCTGCGCCGGAGGCGGAAGCGGCGCCTGACGAACTCGCCGGCTGGCGCATGAGCTACCTCGAAAAACGCCTTGCGCACTTGCAGGACACCGCACCCGCTCCGCCTGCCGCGGCCGCCGATGACGGCGAAGCGGAGCGCCTCAAGTGGCGCAACAGGTATCTTGAGTCACGCACACGGCGTTTGGAATCCCTGGTGGCGAAGCAGGGCGCCGTCATTGAGACGCCGCAACCGGCGCCTCAGCCGCATCCCGAAGCCCTTGAAGCCGTGGCGGCGCCGATCGAAGCGCCGGCGCCGGTCGAGGAGGTCGAGCCGGAACCCGTTCCGCTCGTGCCGGCCGGCGCCGAACAGCGCCCGGCGTCACTGCCCGCCGCCCGGGGTGGCGCACCCGATGATTTCACGCTGATCGACGGCGTTTCGCCCATGCTGCAATCGACGCTGAATTCCCTGGGCGTCTACCATTTCGAGCAGATCGCCAATTGGTCGCCGGCGAATGTCGCCTGGGTGGATCAGTACCTGCGTCTGCGCGGACGCATCGTGGAGGAGGAGTGGGTCGAGCAAGCGGGAGATCTCGCCCGTGAAGGTCCCGCCGCCGCGCGCCGCATGTTTGAGGACGAATACGCCTGAGTTAGTGTGTGACGTCGGGCTTCTGCAGGCGCACGACTTCCTTCGTGCCGTCGCGGCGCTCGACGAACACCGTGCGGTTGTCGCTGCTGGCATACGCCTTCGATGCGCCGGCCGCCTTGGCGATGGCGATCTCGGCTTGAGCGCGGCGTTCGAAATACTCGCGATCTTTCGAAACCATGATATTCCTCCGTTGGACGCCATGATGTGATCCGCGGAGCGCGTGGGTCAAGCGCGAACGACGGCCAACACGGCTTCACCATAACGCGCGAGCTTGGCTTCGCCGATCCCAGACACCTGGCCCAGCGCTGACAGCGTTGACGGCTTGGCCGCCGCAATGGCGGTGAGCGTCGCATCATGAAAAATCACATAAGGTGGAACACCGGCCGCGCTCGCGGCTTCGCGCCGCCACACGCGCAACGCCTCGAACAAGCGCGCTTCGTCGCCAGTGAGGCCCGCCTGCGCGCCGCGCTTCGCCTCGCGCGCTGCGCGCCGTTCCTCTTTGGAGCGGCGTTGCGGCTTGGTTTCCTCGCGCATGCGCACTTGGCGCTCTTTGCGGAAGATGGCCCGCACGGCTTCTTCGTCGCTGATGCGTAGCGTCGGGCGCTCGGTTTCGTCTTCCGTCAAGACGCCCTCGAACAGAAGATGTTCGATCACGCGCCGCCACAGCGCCTCGCTTTGATCGGCGCCGACGCCATACGTGGTCCGCGAAGCGTATTGCTCGTCGAGGCTGTCGCGCGCCGGCTTACCGAGCAGGTGATCGACCACGCGCCCGCGTCCGAAGCGCTGGTCCATGCGCATCACCGCGGAAATGGCCTTTGCGGCGTAGTCCGTGGCGTCGATGGAGGTCGGCGGATCGGCGCAGACATCGCAGACGCCGCAGGGCTCGACATTCTCCTCGCCGAAATAGCGCCGCACCGCGGCGCGCCGGCAAGTCAGGCCGTCAAAGAAGGCGTAGAGTTGGCGTGCTTTCCTGGCCTGCACGCCCTTCACGGCATCGCTGGCATTGGACTGCGCCGCCCACATCAGCGAGCGCCGGAGATCGCCGGCGCCATAAAGCGCGACGCCTTCCGCGCGTTCGCCATCGCGCCCGCCACGGCCGACTTCCTGCCAATAGGCTTCAATCGATTTCGGCGGATCAGCGTGAATAACGAAGCGCACGTCGGGTTTATCGACGCCCATGCCGAAAGCGATGGTCGCGACCATGACGAGGTCGTCCTCGGTCTGAAAGCGATGCTGGCGCTCTTCGCGCAGCTTGGGTTCGAGGCCGGCGTGATAGGCGAGCGCCGGGACGTGCGCGTCTTGCAGAGCGGCCGCGAGGCTCTCCACGTTGTCGCGCGTCGCCGCATAGACGATGCCGGACTGACCCCGCCGCGCCGCCGCCAGATCGAGCACGCGCTGCTGCGGCTTGGCGCCCTTGCGTTCGGCGGAGAGCACGAGATTGGGCCGGTCGAACGAGGCAATGAAGGCGCGGGCATGTTCGAGGCGGAGCTGGGTGCGGATGTCGGCTTGTGTCTTGAGATCGGCGGTGGCGGTGACCGCGATGCGCGGCGTGTCGGGAAAAATGTCCGCAAGTTTGCCGAGCGCGCGATAGTCGGGGCGAAAATCGTGGCCCCATTGGCTGACGCAGTGCGCTTCGTCGATGGCGATCAGCGCGAGCGGGATTTGGCTGAGAAAATCCAGGAAATTCGGCGCGAACAGGCCCTCTGGGGAGACGTAGAGCAGATCGAGCTTGCCGTCCCGCGCCGCGTCGAGCCATCCACGACGCGCATCGCGGTCGAGCGTTGAGTCCAGCCGCGCCGCCGCCACGCCCGCCGCGCGCAGCGCCGCCACTTGATCCGCCATCAGCGCGATCAGGGGCGAGACGACGAGGCCAACGCCAGGGCGCAGCATCGCCGGGATCTGATAGCAGAACGATTTGCCCCCGCCCGTCGGCAGCACCGCCATCACGTCGCGGCCCGCGAGCACTTCGGTGATGACATCGGCCTGCAGTCCGCGAAAATCGGCGTGGCCGAACACGCGGTGCAGTACGTCGCGCGCGGCGTCGAGATCGCTCATGCGCGCGTGCGCAATGTGAGTGCGCCGAGGCAGAGGCCGAGCTGGCCGAAATAATAAGTGAACCAGCTCGTGTCGCTGAGAATGCGGAGGAGAAGCGGATCGCTGGGCGGCTTGTTGGCGTGCCAAGTGAGGAGGATGTCGGAGAGAAAGAACAGGACGGCGCCCAGCATGACGAGCCAACGCGTCCAGGGCAGCGTGAAGGAGGAAAGGACCATAACCGTAAGGGCGATGGTGTAGATGGCGGAGCTGACGAGGCTCATGGTGTCGTGCCGCACCAGAAGAGCCGCGGAGAACGCGGCGGAGGCGAGCAATGCTAAGGTTAGCAAAAGGCGCCCGGCCTGTTTCAGCGCGGCGAGTCCGAGACCCGCGCGCACAAAGAACGTCGCGTAGATCGCGTGCCCAATCAGAAACGCCAGCGCGCCGGCGATGAACGCCGTCTGCCCGT
>DASZQK010000015.1:0-38618 GCA_035549695.1 Caulobacterales bacterium
GACGCTGGGTTTCCGAGCGCGCTTGGCGCTTGATCTCCGTTCCCGGACGGCGCGCAGACGAGAACCAACTCCTCGATCTGGAACCTTCGGGTCTTTCCGCCCCGAAGCTGCAGACGATCGCCTCGCGGCACTATCTGCATCGCGCTCAACCGCATCTCCCACGCTGTTGGCTGTTGGTCGACCGCAGCCTCCCATGTGAGGAGATGCGTGCATTGTAGCGCGGCGCGAACCCGGTCGGATTGCGAGGCATGTATCCACGCAGACCGCGAGCGCCCGGATTACTGCGCGGCTGCGAGCTGCACCTGGGCGCGCTTGGTCGCCGCGCTGATCCCGGGGAAAATTCCTCCGATCAAACCGATAAAGAAGGCGGTGATCAGCGCGCCAGCCGCGATGGCGGGCGAGAGCTTCAACTGGAACACGACCTGCGTGAAGCTTGAACCGAGCGTCGACGCCGTCATGTTGTTGAAGAACAGGAAGCAGAACACGATCCCCACAATGGCGCCGATCAGGGAAAGCGCGATCGCCTCCACCAGGGTGCCGAAGAACGCCGCGAAACGGGAAAAGCCGATGATCCGCAAGGTGGCGATCTCGGCCGCGCGTGTCGCAACCGACGCATACATGGTGTTGAGCGCGCCCGCGAGCGCGCCGAGCGCCATGAAGAACCCAAGCGGAATGCCGAGAAACTGAATGAGGCTCACGGTGCCGCTGCTCTGCTTGGCGTAATAATCGTGCTCCGACTGCGCTTCGAGCTGCAAACGCGGATCGCTCTCGGCGAAGCGCTTGAACGCGGCGACGGCGCGCGCATTGGCCAGCTTCACGCGCAGAATCTGGTACGAGCTGCCGCGATTGAACAAGCTTTGCACGACGCGCGCATCGGCCCACAATTCCGACTCGAACACAGTGCCCGGCGCTTCGAAAACGCCGACGACCTTCCAAGTGTTGGAGCCGAGACGCACCGTCTGGTTCAACTCAAAGCCCGCGAACTCGCGCAGCAACGCCCGGCCGACGACAATTTCGTTCGTGCCCGGCTGGAACATCCGGCCTTCGACCAGATGCGCATTGGTGCGGATGGCGAGACCGTCCTGCTCCATGCCGCGCAGCGGCATGTTCGCGGCCGTGCCCGTCGACCGCTTGACGCCGTCGACGATCAGATAGAGTTCGGGCGAAATGAACGGATGGCCGTTGCGCTGCACGATGCCGGGACCGGCGGACAGGATGCGGATCTGATCGGACAGCAGCACGCTGCTCAGTTCGGAGGTGGAGTTCTTCCGGTACACCATGGCGACGTCGTTGGCGCCGGAGCCCTGCATCGTCTGAGTGAAGCCGTTCGACAGCGCGAAGAAGCCGAGCAGCACCGAGACGGCGAGCGCGACCGCGGCGACGGTGGACAAGGACATGGCGAGCCGTTGCGGAATGCTGCGGAGATTGAGCATCGTCACGGCGCCGCACTGCTGGATAAGCGATCCCATGGAAGCAATCCTATTTGCGCGACAGCGCTTCGACGATCTTGAGATTGAAGGCGCTGGCCGCGGGCGCGGCGCCGGTGATGAGGCCAAAGAGAATGGCGATGGCGACGCCGAGACCCGCGACCCAGCCGCTCATGGTGACGCCGCCGACGACGTCCTTCAGCGCGGTATTGAGGCCCAACAAGATAATGGCGGCGACGCCCAGGCCCAGCAACGCGCCGGTCAGCGACAGCGCGAGCGATTCGGCCAGCACCATGCGCATCACCCGTCCGCTGGAGAAGCCGAGCGTCTTCAACACGCCGATCTCGGCGGTGCGTTCGCGGATGGACATCACCATCGTGTTGCCGACGACCATGAGGATCGAGGCGAACGCAGCCGATACGACGAGCGTGATGATGAAGGCGATATCGCCGATCTGCGCCAGGAACGAACGGCCGAACGCCAGCTCGTCCTGGGTTTTGGTTTCAGCGGCGGAGTTGGCGAACATGCGGTCGATGCGTGAGGCCACCGCATCGTTCTGATCGACCGACGCCGTGCGCATGGCCACCATGCCGATATTGTCGTTGCCGAATGTCGCGCTCTCGCGGAAATATTCGTAGTTGAAATACGCGCCGCTCGCGGGCTGCTCCGCCTTGGCGGCGTGGAAAATGCCGACCACGTTGAAATCCCACACCTGCTGGCCGTTGCTGCGGTTGGTATAAATGTCGGAGTGCAGCGGGATGCGCTGGCCGACGCGAAAGCCGTAACGCTTGGCCGTATCCTCACCGATGATGATGCCGGTGCGATCGCGCGCGAATGCTTCCCATTGCGCCGGCGTCAGGATGAAATCGTTGCCATAGACCGAGCGGAACGACTCCGGCTCGACCGACATGGTCTGCACCTGGTTCTTGCCTTCCTGATAATAGCCGCCGAACCAGTTCATCATCGTGGCCGCCTGCACGCCTTCGACGCCGCGGATGCGGTTCAGATAGGCGAACGGCAAGGGCTGGGTGAAATTGATCTTGTTGATCGTCAGCAGCCGGTTCGCGCCGTTGGGATTGGGCGCGTAGTTGAAGGCGTAGTCGAAACTGCCGAGCGTTCCGAAGATCAAAAACGCGATGAAGATCGAAAAGATCAGCAGCGTGGTGCGCAGACCTTTTCGGAACAGGTTCTTCCGAACCAGGGTGCCCTCGTTCATGCGGCAAGCTCTTGTTGGTTGAACTGGCCCTTATCCAGATGCAGCGTGCGTTTGGCGAATTTCGCCGCGGCGGGGTCGTGCGTGACCATGATGATGGTCTTGCCGAGATCGCGGTTGAGCGTTTGCAGCGTGCCGAGCACTTCGTCCGCGGTGGTGCGGTCGAGGTCGCCGGTGGGCTCGTCGCAGAGCAGAAGCTTGGGATCGGAGACGATGGCGCGGGCGATGGCGACGCGCTGCTGCTGGCCGCCGGACATTTCCCGCGGGCGATGCTTGGCGCGGTCGGCGAGGCCGACGATCTGCAGCGCCGTCGCCACGTTCTTCTTGCGCTGGCCGGCGCCCAGCTTGGTCAGCAGCAGCGGCAGCTCGACATTCTGCGCCGCGTTCAAAACCGGCATCAGATTGTAGAACTGGAAGATGAAGCCGACATTGGCCGCGCGCCACGCCGCCAGTTTGCTCTCGCTGTATTTCTCGATGCGTTTGCCGTCGAACTCGATCGCGCCGCTGTCGGGCCGGTCGGTGCCGCCGAGCAGGTTGAGCAGCGTCGTCTTGCCCGAACCGGACGGGCCCATGATGGCGACGAAATCGCCTTGCGGTATGTGCATGGAGAGATGATCGAAGATTTTGATCTTCTCCTTGCCCTTGACATAGGACTTGCCGACATCGGTCAGCTTGATCAGGTCGGACATGCGATCCCTCCGCGCGCTGAGCGCCTAGTGCTGCTGCTGTTGCTGTTGATCCAGGAACGTCACTTTGATGGCCATTTCCGGCAGGACGCGCGGATCGAGGTCGTCGAAACCGACGCGCACGCGGAACGTAGCGCGGTCGCGGCTGGCGGCCGGGATAATGGCGATCACGTGCGCGGGAAAGGTCACGTCCGGATAGGCGTCGAGCACGGCGTTGACGTGCTGCCCGGGCGTGACGCGCGAGATATAGGCCTCGGCCACATCGACCTCGACCTCGAGGCTCTGCATGTCGACGATGGTGCAGATGCCGGTGCGGGTGAAGCCGCCGCCGGCGGACATAGGCGAGATGATCTCGCCGGCTTGCGCCGCCTTGTCGACGATCACGCCGCTGAACGGGGCGCGAATCTGGTAGCGGTCGAGCTGCGCCGCGGCCGTGCGCGCGTCGGCGTGGCTGGCGTTGCGCTCGGCTTCCGCAAGCTGCGCGCGCGATTGCGCCGCCGTCAGCGCGGCGGGACTGGCGAAGCCCTGGCGAGAAAGCGCCTCGGTGCGGGCCAGCTGACGCTGCGCCTCGGCCAGATCGGCGTCGGCGGCGGCGGCGCGGGCTTGCGCGCTGGCCAGTTGCGTACGCGCCATGGTCGGTTCGAGCACGGCGAGCACGTCGCCGCGATGCACGACCTGACCCTCTTCGACGCGCACTTCCAGCACGCGCCCCGTGACCTCCGCGGCGACCGTCGCCATGCGGCGGGCCACGACATAGCCGGAGGCGACCAGGCCGCCCGCGTTCACGGCGCCGCCCGAAGACGCCGTGACGGCCGTCGTCGCGGACTCCTCCACCGCTTCGACGGGCGCGGGCTGCGGGCGCACGAACCAGCCGACGGCGCCGCCGAGGATCAGAGTGGCCGCCGCCACGCCGCCGATCAGCACCCAATTCGTGCGCGCGCGGCCGGTTTCCCCGTCGGCCTCGGCGTCGGCGTCCCGCTCGATGCGCAAAGAGCGCAAAAGGTCTGATTTTTCAGCCACCGGTTTCGTCCCTCACCCCTTTTTCGCGGGCGCAACACTAGCCGTGGCGGAAGTTGGGGGCAAACCATGCGCGCCGGACCGGAGGTCCGCGCTTAACCATGGCTTCTTTATTCCTAGTACCTTTGACATTAAAAGTACCTTTAAAGCGGGCTCGGAAAAGCTTCTAGCACAAAGAACTTTGCTTTGCAAAGTCCGCGCTGACCCCGCCTGGCGCCATGGCGGCGGGCGCCCTTTTCGGCGCCGAGGTTCCACCGCATAGTCGCGCGCAAGGGAGGACGACGTCATCATGAAGTTGAAGGCGGCCATCGCGCTCGCATTGCTTTTCGCCGCCAGCGGCATGGCCTTGGCGCAGCCCGCGGCCCCGCAATCCGTGAGCGAGCTGCTGGCGCAATCGCCGGCTAGCGATTGGCGCCCGCTCGATCCCGAGAACACCATCTACATCGATCTGCCGGCGGGGCGCGTCATCATCGAGCTTGCGCCGAACTACGCCCCCAACCATGCCGCCAACATCAAGGCGCTGGCGCGCGAAGGCTATTTCGACGGCAGCGCCATCCTGCGCGCGCAAGACAATTACGTCGTGCAATGGGGCCGTCCGGAGGACAGCCCGCGGCCGATCCGCATGGGCCATGCGACGCTGGCGGCGGAATTCGATCGCGCGCGCACGCCCACCCTGCCCTTCACCATGCTGCACGATCCGGACACCTACGCGTCCGAGGTCGGCTTCTCCGACGGCTTCCCGGTCGCGCGCGACCGCACCAAGACCTGGCTCACGCACTGCTACGGCATGGTCGGCGCCGGACGCGACGTCGCCTCCGATTCAGGCGGCGGCACGGAACTTTACGTCGTCATCGGTCAGGCGCCGCGGCATCTCGACCGCAACGTGACGCTGGTCGGGCGCGTTGTGCAAGGCATGGACTTGCTCTCGGTCATGCCGCGTGGAACGGGCGAATTGGGCTTTTACGAAACCGCGGCCGAGCGCACGCCGATCCGCACCGTGCGCGTGGCCGCCGACGTGCCGGAGAGCGAGCGCGTCAATCTGGAGGAATTGCGCACCGACAGCGGGACATTCGCCAAGCTCATCCAAAACCGGCGCAGCCGCACCGACGAATGGTTCAAATACACCGTGAACCGCATCAATGTTTGCAACGTGCCGCTGCCGGTGCGGGCGCAAACGCAGACGCAGGCGTATTGAAATGATCCGCGCCGGCATCGGCGGCTGGACGTTCGAGCCTTGGCGCGGAACGTTCTATCCCGACAAGCTGCCCGCCGCGCGCGAACTTGAATACGCGGCAAGCAAGCTCACCAGCATCGAGATCAACGGCACGTTCTACCGCACGCAATCGCCGGCCTCGTTCAAGTCGTGGGCGAAGCAGACGCCGGACGATTTCGTTTTCTCGGTCAAGGCGCATCGTTCGGCGGTAAACCGCAAGGATCTGCGCGAGGCGGCGGAATCCATCGAATTCTTCCTGAAAAGCGGCGTCACAGGGCTGGCCGAAAAGCTCGGCCCGATCCTCTGGCAGATGACGCCCTACAAGAAGTTCGACGCCGACGAGTTCGACGCGTTTTTCGCCCTGCTGCCGGAGCAATACGACGGCAGGACGCTCCGCCACGCCATCGAGGTCCGCCATGCGAGCTTCGCCGATGCGGCGTTCGTCGAACTCGCGCGCAAGCACAACGTCGCGATCGTCTGCGTCGAATCCGACAAGCACGCGCCGATCGCCGACGCCACGGCGGACTTTATCTATCTGCGGCTGGAAAAGACGCGCGCGGCCGAGCCCACCGGCTATTCCAAGGACGAATTGAAGACCTGGCTGACGCGCGCGCGCGCGTGGGAGAAAGGCGAGACACCCAAGGATCTGGCGCAGTTTTCGCCGGCGAAGAAAGCGCCCCCGCGCGAGGTGTTCGCGTACTTCATCAGCGGCGCGAAGGAGCGCGCCCCGGCGGCGGCGATGGCGTTCATCGCGCTGGCCGACGCCAAGAAATAGCTCCCGCGCCGGAACAAGCACGATCGGCGGCGGCTCGCCGCCGATCCGCACCGACGCAGGCTGGCTCACGCTCTATCATGGCGTCGAGACGCAAGGCGCCGCCGGTTTATCGCACGTACTGGGCGCTGCTCGATCTTGATGCGCCGGAGCGGATTCTGCGGCTGCAGGATGAAACGCCGCTGCTGACGCCGCGCGCGGATCTGACCGCGCCGATCAGCGCCTTGATGTACGCGTGCCGTATTACGCGCGTGCCGAAATCGCTGTTTCCGTCAGGCCGCCCGCCCGGGCGCGGCACAGCGCGATGAATTCCGCCTCCGGCATCGGCCGGGCGATCAGGTAGCCCTGCGCGCAATCGCAGCCCATCGCCGCCAGCATGTTGAGCCCCGCTTGCGTCTCCACGCCCTCGGCGGTGACCGACATGCCCAGCGAATGGGCGAGATCGATGGTGGATTTCACCAGCAGCGCATCGCGTTCATGCAGGCCCAGCAATTGCACGAAGGCCTTGTCGATCTTCAGCTCCTGAGCGGGAATGCGCTTCAGATAGGAGAGCGAGGAAAGGCCCGCGCCGTAATCGTCGATCGAAATGCGCGCGCCGGCGCCGACCAGCGCCTCGATATGGCGGATCGCCAGCTCCTGGCTGTCGATGGTCGCGGTCTCGGTAATTTCCAGGAAGAGCTGGCCCTTCGCGCGCCGGACATAATCCAGCGCCTCGCGAACGAAACTCTCGTCCGTCACCAAACGCCCCGACAGATTGACCGCGAGCGTCGCCGGAACGCCGGCCTCGATCAGCCGCGCCTGGCACGCGAGCGCCTCCCCCAGGCACCAGCGCGTCAGCGCGGCAATATCGCCGGTGCGCTCCGACATGCTGATGAAGAGATCGGGCGAAACCGGCCCGCGCACCGAATGGCGCCAGCGCGACAGCACCTCGGCGCCGCAAATCGCCTGCGCGGCGATGTCGTACTTGGCTTGCAGATGGATGGCCATCTCGCCGTTGCGGAGGGCGCGGCCCATGTCCGCCATCAGCGAGAGACTGCCCGCCGTCGTCTCGTACGCCGCCTCGTCGAACACGCCGATCTTGACGTGCGTGGCGCGGGCCTGGTCCAAGGCGATGTTGGCGCGCTCGATCAACGCCTGCGGCGCGTCGCCATGGGCGCCGTAAAGGGCGATCCCCAGCTTGACGCCGACGTCGATCGGGTTCTCTCCCAACATCATGGGCTTCTCGGCTTCCGCCAGGATGGCTTCGGCGACGGCGCGCACGGCGTCGAGATCGCGCCCCTGAATCAGGAAGCCGATCACATCGGTCGAAATGCGGGCGACCAGCCCGCGCACGCCGAACTCGGAAGTGCGCACGCCCAGCTCGGCGAGAAGATCGCCCGCGAGCTGATAGCCGACGAGGCTGCGCACGTATTGGAAGCGGTTGACGCCGATCGCGCACACCGCCAGCACGCCCTCCGGCGAACCGGAAAGCGAGGCGGAGAGCTCCCGCTCGAAAGCGAGGCGGTTCGGCAAATCCGTTTCGGCGTCGTGCAGCGCGAGATCGATGATCTTGCGCTCACGGTCGTCGATTTCCTTGAGCATGGCGTTGAACCCGCCGCACAATTCGCCGACTTCGTCGTCGCTTTCAATAGCGACGCGTGTTTTGTAGTCATGCGAAGCGCCGATATGGCGCACCGCGTCGGTCAGCCGCAGCAGCGGGCGCACGACCCAGAGCTGCAGCCGCGCGGCGACGACAACGGCGACGGCGAGCGCCGTCAGTGCGGCCAGAACGGTCTGCGCCAGGTTGCCGAGCAGGCTCGGCAACAGATCCGAATTGTCGGCGACCAGCGTGATGCGGCCAACGACGCGGCCGCCCTGCACCACCGGGCGCGTCACTTGCAAAGTGCGGCTGCGCAGCGCGGCGGCGAGCGACACGCGTTCGTTTCCGCTGAACCGCGCATCCGTTCCCAGGGAGACGCCGGAGCCGATCTCGGCGAGCACGCGCCCGTCCGGCGTCGACACGCGCGCATAGAGGAGGTGCGGCGCGCGCGCGACGCCGCGCAACGCTTCCAGCGCGGCGCGCTGATCGGCGCGCGCCAGCGATTCCGATGTCGCCGAACCGAACACCGAGGCGGTCGCGGACAAATAGTCGAGCTTGGCCTGCGTGTGGCGGCGCGCCTCCTGCCAAAGCGAGCCGATGGCGATGAGGCACACGGCCGCCATCACCGCCGTCACGACGATGAGCGTCAGCTTGCGGTTAAGCGAGTGTTTGCCAGCGCGAAGCATCGCCGCCCGACGGAGCCCTTGGTTGCGGGCGTTAAGCATTTGCTGCCGCCCATTTCTTAAGTGTGATCGGCTATAGCACGATATCTGTTTCAAACGCTTAAGCTGGGAAGGTTTGGAGCGTCGAACGTGTTAACGCCGCGCTCATTCTTGGCGTTCTGGCGGACGAGATCGGGCAATCTGGCGATCATCACCGCGGCGGCGGCGCCGGTTCTGATCGGCTGCTGTGCGCTGACGCTCGATTTTTTGAGCGCGTGGTCGTCCAAGGAGAACCTGCAATCGGCGGCGGACGGCGCCGCGCTGGCCGCGGCCGCCGAGCTGCCGCTGCGATCGACGACGCGATCGACCGTCGCCGCCATCGTCGATGATTACGTGCGCACCAATCTCGATCCGCACGTGCAGATCTCGGCGATCTCAAGCGACATCCTGGACGGCCGCGCCGGCGTGCACGTGGCCATCACCGCGCACGTCGCTTCGATTTTCGGCGAGATGTTCCATGCCGACGGCTATGCGCCGCATGTCGAGGCCGTGGCCCGCCTCGCCGGCGGCGCCCCGCTTTGCGCGCTGGCGCTGGAGGAACGCCAGCCCAACGCCATCCTGGCGCAGCGCAGCGCGCGGATCAGCGCTCCCAATTGCGCCGTCATGTCGAACTCCAGCCACCAATCCGGCGTCGTCGCGCGGGACGGCGCCAAAATCCGCGCGACGATGATCTGTTCGGCCGGCGGCGCGGTCGGCGGCGACAGCAATTACGATCCGCGCCCCGTCACCGATTGCCCGGTGCTGCGCGATCCGCTCGCCGGCCGCGAGGAGCCCGCGTCGGGGGGCTGCACGCACCTCGTGGCGCTCTCGGTCATCGGTTCGCGAAACCTCACGCCGGGCGTCTATTGCGGCGGCTTGACGATCCTGCCGGGCGCCAGCGTCACGCTCTCGCCCGGCATCTATGTGATGAAGAACGGCCCGCTGCAGGTTTCCAACAACGCGTCGCTGATCGGCGAGCATGTCGGCTTCTATTTCGTCGGAGATCTCTCCACCATGAACCTCGCGACCGGCAGCACCGTGAACATCACCGCGCCGCGCGACGGCCCGATGGCGGGCTTTCTGTTCTTCGCCAATCGCGTTCTGCTCACCGGCGACCTGAACCTGCGTCACTTCCGCATCAGCAGCAACAACGCGCGCAACCTGCTGGGCACCATCTATCTGCGCGACGGCATTCTCGACGTCGACGCCGACCGCCCGATCGCCGACCGGTCGGCCTACACGGTGATCGTGGCGCGGCGCATCCAAGTGACGGCGGGGCCGGACCTCGTGCTCAACACCGACTATGAGGGCACCGACGTGCCCGTGCCCGACGGCGTCGGCCCGCAGCGCCCGCACGCCTATCTCGCGCACTGAGGCGCGCGAAACAAAAAGTCTTCACGAACGCTTCCCAGCGGCGTCGCGGGTTCCGCGGCGCGGGTGGGAACTTTCGCCGGCGTTCCGGAGTTTCGTCCGGTTGGCGCGGGCGGAGGCGCACGAATGCGGGGGATTCTGGTCGAGCCTGGCGAGGGCGGTTTGGGCCCCGCATGAGTGCTGCGCTTTTCCGGCGATGGCTTACGCGGGCGGCGGCCGCGGCGCTGGCGTGCCTCGCGCTGTTTGCGCCCGCGGCGCAAGCGCAGCAAGGCGATCTGGCCGCCGCGGTCAAGGCCACGTTCCTCTACCGCTTCGCCTCGTTCGTGTCGTGGCCGCCGACCGCATTCTCCGCGCCCGACGCGCCGCTCGTCATTTGCGTGGTCGCCACGCCCGATTTCATCTCGCTCACCGCCGCGGCGGCGCAGGGACAGAACGTGGCGGGGCGCCCGATCCGGATTCAGCGCCTCGGCCAAGACGGGCTGCGCGACTGCCACATCCTGTTCGTGGGCGCCAATCCGGAGGCGACGGCGCAAGCGCTGCGCGCGGCGCGCGGCGAGCCGATCCTCACCGTCACCGACGAAGCCAGCGGCATGCGCGCGCACGGCATGATCCATTTCGTCATGCTCGATCACCGCGTACGTTTCCATATCGACGACGCCTCGGCCTCGCAGTGCGGCCTGACGATCAGCTCCCGCCTGCTTGATCTCGCGGTGTCGGTGCGGCGGAGGCAGCAACCGTGAGGCGCGTCTTCAATCTCGTGCGCCAGCAGCGCCTGGGCGGGCCGGCGCCGGCGATGGCGCTCATCCTGCTGCTGGCGGGCCTCGCCATGGCGCTGCTCAACGAATCCGCAAACGATCAGCAGAAGCAGCGGGAGATCGGCGTGCAGGCGCAGATTCTCGCCGCCAGCGTCGCGCCCGCGCTGATGTTCGACGACAGCGCCGCCGCGCAGCAATATCTCGCCGCTCTGTCGACCAACCCGAATGTCGAGGCCGCCGGCGTCTATAACGCGGCGGGCGCGCGCATCGCCGCTTTCGCGAGGGCGAACGCCGCGCCGGCGCCGGACCATCCGGGCGCCGAAGCGGTGCGCTTGCAAGGCGGCCGGCTGATCGCGGAGACGCCGGTGATGCGCGACGGCGCGCGCTTCGGCGCGGTCTATCTGCGCACCAACACCGATCCGCTGCTGCGCCGCATCTCCCGCTATGCCGGCATCGCCATCCTTATCGTGATGGCCGCGCTGGTGCTTCTCGTGATGGGCCAGGCGCAGGGCGCTCTCGCCGCCGCCAACGCCCAGCTGACCGCCAAGGCGCGCGACCTGCAGACCGAAATCGAGGAACGCGAGAAGGCCGAAGAGGCGCTCCTGCAAAGCCGCAAGATGGAGGCGATCGGCCAGCTTACCGGAGGCGTCGCGCACGATTTCAACAATCTGCTCATGGTCGTGCTGAGCGGCATTCGCATGCTGGAGCGGCAAGACACGCCGGAGCGGCGCGCCAAGACGATGGAAGCGATGCGCCAGGCGGTGGAACGCGGCTCCGGCCTGACGCGGCAATTGCTGGCCTTCGCCCGCCGCCAGACGCTGAGCCTCGAGGCCGTCGACATCTCGCGCCAGCTCAGCGGCATGCGCGAACTGCTTGAGCGCTCGCTGCGCGCGGATATCCTTGTCGACATGCAATTGCCGGGCGATCTCTGGCCGGTGAAAACGGATCCAGCGCAATTCGAACTCGCCATCCTCAACCTCGCCGTCAATGCGCGCGACGCTATGCCGAAAGGCGGCGTCATCACCGTCAGCGGTGAAAACGTGGCCGGCGCGCATGGCGATAGCGTGCGGATCACCGTGCGCGACACCGGCATCGGCATTTCTCCGGACATCCGCAATCGCGTGTTCGAGCCCTATTTCACAACCAAGCAGACCGGTCAGGGCACGGGGCTGGGGCTCAGCCAGGTCTATGGATTCGCCACGCAGTCGGGCGGGCGCATCGAATTGGAAAGCGCCGTCAACCAGGGCTCGGCCTTTCATCTCTATCTGCCGCGCTCGGATGTAGCGCCGCCCGCGCCGGCGCAAACCGCGCGCGCGGCGCCGGCGCGGCGGCAGCAAAGCGCCAACATTCTGGTGGTCGAGGACGACGACAATGTCGCGGCTTTCGTCAATGAAATGCTGGTTGAGCTGGGATACCGGCCGACGCGCGTCAGCAGCGCCAGCGCGGCGCTCGGGGCGCTGGCGAACAATGGGCGCTTCGATCTGGTCTTCAGCGACATCGTCATGCCGGGCGGCATGGACGGCATCGAGCTTGCCCGCGAAATTCGCCGGCGGCGCCCGGCCTTGCCGATCGTGCTCTCCACCGGCTATAGCGGCGGGCCGTCGGACGCCATCGAATTTCCGCTCATGCGCAAACCCTACCAGATCGACGACCTGCAGCAGGTGATGGAAGCCGCGTTGCGCAGCGAGGGGCGCGCCTAGCCGATTTGACGCCCGCAAAGCGGTTGAGGCATCGTCTTCGGCATGCGGCCGCACGCTCTCCTCTCGCCCATCGCGCTCATCTGCGCGATCTGCATGCTGGTTTCGGCCGCGCCCGCGCCGCGCAGCTACGTCAATCCCGTTCTCTACGCCGACTATTCCGATCCCGACGTGATCCGCGTCGGCGACGATTATTATCTGGTCGCCTCCAGTTTTCATTTCTCGCCGGGGATCCCGGTGCTTCAGTCCAAGGACCTGGTGCACTGGCGCATCATCGGCCATGTGTTGGCGCGGCTGCCGTTCGCGCCGCAATACGACATGCCAGGGCCGTTCGCGCTGACCGACAACACCTCGCGCCCCGTCGACGGCACGCGCTATGCGAGCGGGGTGTGGGCGCCGTGCATCCGCCATCACGACAATCTGTTCTATGTTTACTGGCCGACCCCCGACGAAGGCGTGTTCATGTCGAGGGCCAGCGATCCCGCGGGGCCATGGAGCGAACCCGTGGCCGTGATCGCCCAGCGCGGGCTGGAGGATCCGTGCCCGTTCTGGGACGACGACGGACAAGCGTGGCTGGTGCATTCGCGGGTCGGCGCCGGGCCGCTCATCCTGCATCGCATGAGCGCCGACGGAACGCGGGTGCTGGATGACGGCGTCACCATCGTCGAAGACCGCGAAGCGCTTCCCGTGCTGGAAGGCCCCAAGCTCTACAAGCGCGACGGATGGTACTACATTTGGGCGCCGATCGGCGGCGTGGGCTCGGGCCCGGAAGTCGTGTTGCGATCACGCGCGATCGAGGGGCCATACGAACACCGCGTCGTGTTGAGGCCGAACGCGTCAGTGGCCGGCCCGCACCAGGGCGGCTATGTGGAGACGCCTTCGGGCCAAGGCTGGTTCGTGCACTTCAACCAGACCGGCGCGTTCGGGCGCATCGTCTATCTTGAGCCAGTGCAGTGGCGCGATGACGGCTGGCCGGTGGTCGGCGAGCACGGCGCGGACGACGAAGCCGGCGAACCGGTCTCGGCCTATCCCGCGCCCGAGGCGCCGCGGCACGCGCCCAACTGGCGGCTGCAAGAGTCCGACGAGTTCTCAACGCCGCGTCTCGGCCTGCAATGGTCGTGGAATCACAACCCTGACAACGCGGCGTGGAGCCTGCGCCAGCGCCCGGGCTTCCTGCGCCTCACCGCCGGCCAGGCGGAACACCTCGTCACCGCGCGCAACACGCTGACGCAAATTCTGCAAGGCCCGCGCATGCGCATGACAGCGCGCCTCGACGTGGCCGGCATGCAGAACGGCCAGCGCGGCGGCCTGGCCATGTTCGGCGTGCGCCCGAGCTGGATCGGCGTGGTCCGCGACGGCGGCCGCAATCGCATCACATTGGCCAGCGCCGGCGTCGAGACGCCGGGCGCCGAACTGAGCGCGCGCACTGTCGACGTGCGCGTCGATGTCGGACCCGAACAGACGGCGCGCTATTCCTACAGCCTCGACGGCGGGCGCACGTTCGAGGCGTTCGGAGATGCGATTCCGCTGGCGAATTTCTCGTGGTGGAAAGGCTCGCGTCCGGCGCTGTTCAGCTTCACGCGCGCCGGCGCCGGCCCGCGCGGCTGGATCGACGTGGATTGGGTCCGCGTTGAACATCCCGAAGCGCGCTGACCGGCGTTTCAGCGCGGCGCCCCGCCGAGCACGGGCTCGCTCATGCCGGCGCTGGCGAGTTCGCGCTCGGCTTGCTTGAATCCGTACGCGGGCACGATTTCGCCGCCGCGCTCGGAGATTTCGTTCCACTGCGCGATGACGCGCTCGCCCGCGGATTCGCCGCCGCCGATGTAGCGGCCCTGCGTCAGCGTGATGTTGGCGCGCGCAAAATGGCCTGCGCCGGCGCACACAATCGCCCGCGTCGGCGCGTCCTCGGCGACGAGGGCGAGCAGAGCCGGGCTGACCAGCGCGGGGTCGAGGCGGTCAAGGCTGGCCTCGGAGAGAACCCCGTGCGTCATTTGCGTCGCCGCCGTCGGGGCAAGGCAGTTCACGCGGATGTCGTGCTTTTCCCCCTCGATCGCCAGCGTCTGCATGAGGCCGACCAGCGCCATCTTCGCCGCGCCGTAATTGGCTTGCCCGAAATTGCCGTAGAGCCCGGAGGAGGACGTCGTCATGACGATGCGTCCGTAATTCTGCGCCCGCATGATGTCCCACACCGCCTTGCTGCAAATGGCGGCGCCCATCAGGTGCACCTCGACCACGAGGCGGAAATCGTCGAGGCTCATCTTGGCGAACGACTTGTCCCGCAGAATGCCGGCGTTGTTGACCAAGATGTCGAGGCGGCCCCAGTGGCCGACGGTGCGGCTCACCATGGCCGCCACGGCGCGCTCGTCCGTGACCGACCCGGCGACGGCGATGGCGGCGCCGCCCGCGCCGCGGATCTCGGCGGCGACGCGCTCGGCGGCCTCCTCCGCGAGATCGTTGACGACGACGTGGGCGCCTTGGCCCGCCAGGTACGCGGCATGGCTCCGCCCAAGCCCCGCGCCCGCTCCCGTTATGATCGCAACCCGCCCTTCCAGGATCATCCCGCACCTCCCTGCCGGTCCGAAGGCGTACCGGATGATATCTTCACTCTCAAGTTAGTTAACTAGTCTGGGGTGCGCGCCGCTGCTCAAGCGCTCTGAGCACGCCTCCAAAGATATTCGCTCACACGAGAATTAATATTGACAGCCTGCTAAAGAGGGCGTCAGCTTCCGCTCAAGCGCCGGAGTGCGCGAGCCGGAAGGCAAGGGAGGGTGAGATGAAATTCCACGCATTGTGGCTGAGTGCGTCCGTGCTGACGCTGGGGTGGTGCGGCGCGGCGGCGGCCCAGACCGCGACGGCGCCTCAGGCGTCGAACGACACGTCCGACGAAATCGTGGTCACGGCCGAACGCCGGACTCAAAATCTGCAGACCGCGCCGATCTCCGCGACCGTCATCAGCGGCGACGATCTCGCCAACAAAGGCGTGACCACGGTCGATTCCCTGCAATTCGTTTCACCCGCCGCCACGGTCAACAATTTCGGCCAGGGCAACAATTTCAACATCCGCGGCATCGGCAAGGGCGAACACAACACGCAGACGAGCACGGGCGTCATCACGTACCGCGACGGCGTCGCCACCTTCCCCGGCTATTTCACGCTCGAGCCCTATTACGACATCGCCAGCGTCGAAATCCTGCGCGGCCCGCAAGGCACCTTCGGCGGCCAGAACGCCACCGGCGGGGCGGTGTTCGTCACCACCAACAATCCGCGGATCAATGGCGGCTTTCACGGCTACATCGCCGGCCAGCTCGGCAACTACAATGACGTGGCGACCCAGGGCGCGATAAACCTGCCGATCAGCGACACGCTCGCCGCGCGCATCGCCTTCAACACCGAAACCCGGGACAGCTTCTACACCATCACGGGGCCCGGCGGCGCGCCGTACAACGGCAATCCCGGCGATCTGGAAATGTACAGCGGCCGCTTGAGCGTGCTGTGGCAGCCGACCGCAGCGCTCTCGGCGCTGTGGAAGACGGACCTCAATTATCTCGATTTCGGCGGCTATCCGGCCGATCCGTACAATGCTCCCAACGATCCCTTCCATCTTTCCTTCAATTCGCGGCAACAGGCGCTTGATCGCGGCGTCAGGTCGTCGCTGAAAGTGGATTATACGTTCGGCAGCGGCCTCACGCTGCGCTCGATGACCGGCTATCAATACGCGCTCAGCCAATACACGGCCGATCTCGACGGCACCTCGACGACCAACTGGACCTTCGGCGACGTCGTGCCGACGCGGCTCTGGTCGCAGGAAGTCGACGTCATCTCTCCGGACGACGGTTTCGTCACCTGGATCGTCGGCGCCTACGCCGACTATCTCAAATACTGGTTCAGCGAGCCGTGGCGCTTCTACATCGGCACGCCGCCGGGCAACGTGGCTACGGAATATCTGCTTCAAGGCACCAATCCGGAGCAACATTCGGCGGTGTTTGGCCAGGTCAGCTTCAATTTCTCGCCGAGCTGGCAGCTTCAGGTCGGCGGACGCTACACGCGCGCCACGACCAAGAACCACGGCCAGATTCTTCAGAACGGGCTTCTGATCAACAACGAGCAATCGGCGAGGTTCACCAATTTCTCCGGCAAGATCGCGCTGAACTGGACCATCAACGACGACAATTTCGCCTACGCGTTCGTGTCGAGCGGTTTCCGTCCGGGCGGGCTCAACGTGCCCGTCGGCCTCGGACCCCCGGCGCCGTTCGACGAAGAAAAAGTGCTGTCCTACGAGATCGGCTGGAAGAACATCGCCTTCAACGGGCACCTGCGCACGCAGGTCGACGCATATTACAACGACTACGACAATTTTCAGGTCACCGTCGGCTATCCGACGTTCCCGACCTTCGGCTTCGAACTCAACGTGCCGAACACGACCGAAATGTACGGCTTCGAAATGCAGACCGAAGCCAGCTTCGGGCACTTCTCACTCGATGCCGGGCTCGGCTGGGTGCACAGCTCGCTCGGCGATTTCTGGGCGGTGGACACGCGCAATCCCGCCGCCGGGCTCGCCCTCTTCTACCAGTGCCTGCCCGAAAGCGGGCCGACCGGCGCGCCGATGGCGCCCTATTGCATCTATCTCGGCGGCAAGGAGCAGACTTACGCGCCGAGCTTCACGTTCAATATCGGCGCGCAATACGATTTCCGCTTGAGCGAGAACGATACGCTGACGCCGCGCGTCAATTTCGGCCACGTGTCGGAGCAATGGGCGACGCTGTTCGAAAATGAAGCGTTCGGGGACCGCATCGGCGCCCGCAACGTTTGGAACGGCCAGCTGGCCTGGACGCACGGCGACATCATCACCACGCTCTACGGCACCAACATCTCGGACGAACACTATGTCGGCGCTCTGAACTCGGGGCTTCGCTTCATGGGACCGCCGCGCCAATACGGCGTGCGCGTCTCCAAGCTGTTCTGACAAGGCGCGCCTGTTCGGCCGCCGCGCTCTCCTGTTCCGCGGCGGCCGAGTCCTTCGGCTATCCTCCCCCGGCCATGCAATCCTACGCTCTCACCATCGACAAGTTTCTCGACCATGCGGCGAAGTGGTCCGGAGACCGTGAAATCGTCAGCGCCAACGCCGGTGCGCCGACGGGCCGCATCGGCTACGCCGAATTGCGCGAACGCAGCAATCACTTGTCCGGCGCGCTTGCGCGGCTCGGCCTCAAGTTCGGCGACCGCGTCGGCACGCTGGCGTGGAACACGCAGCATCATCTGGAGATGTATTTCGCGACGATGGGTTCGGGGTTGGTGTGCCACACGCTCAATCCCCGGCTGACGGCCGCGCATCTCGCGGCGATGATCAATGAAGCGGAGGACAAGGCGCTTGCCGTCTCGGCCAATCTCGCGCCGCTGCTGAGCGAACTCGCGCCGCTCTGCCCTGACCTCGATCACGTCATCCTCATGGACGAGGCGCCGGGGGAGGCCGTTCGTCTCGCGAACCACAAGGCGACGGTGTGGATCCACGAGGATCTGCTGGCGACGCACGGGGCGCCGGCGCAATGGGGCATGTTCGACGAGCACGCCGCCGCCGGGCTTTGCTATACGTCCGGAACCACGGGCGCGCCGAAGGGCGTCCTCTACACGCATCGCTCGAACTACCTGCACACACTGCGCGCGCTGCAGGCGGACGCCGTGGCCTTCACCGGCCGCGACACGATTCTGGTCGGCGTGCCGATGTTTCACGCCAATGCGTGGAGCATTCCGTTCGCAGCGCCGGCCGTCGGCGCCAAGCTGGTGCTGCCCGGCCGCCACGCCGACGGCGCCAGCCTCGCCAGGCTCATGCGCGACGAAGGCGTGACGGTCGCCGTCGGCGTGCAGACGGTGTGGCTCGGCGTCGTCGATCATCTCGACCGCACCGGCGGCGCGCTGCCCGACCTCAAACGCGTGCTGATCGGCGGCGCCAAATGCCCGGACAATCTCATTCGCCGGATGGAGGAGCGGCTCGGCGCATGCGTTCAGACCAGCTGGGGCATGACCGAGCTTTCCCCGCTCGGCACCATCGCCCCGCTCGACACGCTGCCCTCGCCGTCGCGCGCCTCGGGGCGCCTGCCGATGGGCCTCGACCTCAAATTGACGGACGCCGACGGCGTCACGCTGCCGCAGCAGCGCGGCGTCGTGGGCCATCTCAAGGTGAAGGGCGCGAGCGCCCTCGACCGGTATTTCAAAGCCGACGCCGACGCCCTCGACGCCGAGGGCTATTTCGACACCGGCGATCTGGCGATCATCGACCAGGACGGCAACCTCACCATCAGCGGGCGCACCAAGGATCTGATCAAGTCAGGGGGCGAATGGATCAATCCGGCGGAGATCGAAGAGATCGTCGGGCGCCTTCCCACCGTCGCCCAAGTCGCCGTCATCGGGCGCGCCGACGCCAAGTGGGGCGAGCGCCCCGTTCTCGTCGTGGAGCCGCGGCAGGGCCAATTCCTCGACGCGCCGGCGATCGTCCGCGCGCTCCGCGGCAAGGTCCCGGACTGGTGGATTCCCGATCAGATTGTGCAGGTTAAGGCCATGCCCCTGGCTGTGACAGGGAAGATTGACAAGAACCAATTGCGCACCGATTACGCAGGTGGAAGGATCGCTGCAGAGGGGGCCAATCGCTGACGGTGACTTGGCCAATCTCCCTCAAGACTAAAGAGCTGGCTTGATGGCGGACGGTTCAACAGCAAAACGTGTTCGGCGCACCAAGGCGGAGCAGCGGGCCGAAAGCCTAGAACAAATTCTGGACGCCGCCGAATACCTGTTCTCCAAACACGGCTTCTACGGCGTGACGCTGCGCGACGTGGCCCAGCGTGTGGGCATCCACACCACGCTGCTGCACTATTATTTCAAGGACAAGGCCAACCTCTTCGAGGCCATTTTCGCGCGGCGCGCCCCGGTGACCAGCGGCCGGCGCATGGTGGCGCTCGAGGAATACGAAAAAGCGGCCGGCGATCATCCGACGGTGGAAGGCGCCCTGCACGCCTTCCTGGATACCGACCTCGACCTTTATTACGAGGGCGGCGAACTCTGGATGAATTCGGCGGCGTTCTGCGCCCGCGTCAGCAACACGCCGGAAGGCGCCAAGCTGATGGACGACTATTTCGATCCGGTGGTGCTGAAGCTGGTGAGCGTGCTGAAGAAGGCGCTGCCGGACTATTCAGACGAGGACATCTTCTGGGGCTATCACTTCGTCACCGGCGCGCTGATGAACACGCTCGCGCGCACCGGGCGCATCGACCGGCTTTCCGGCGGCGTGTGCCGCTCCGACGATTTTCCCGCCGTGAAAAAGCGCATCGCCAAGTTCATGGCGGCGGGCTTCCTCGCGCTCAAGGACTAGTCGAGGGGCACGCCGCATTGGCGCCGCCCAGGGGCGGCGAGATGATGCCGACATTCCAGTTCCAGGCGAGATTGGCGGCGCGCCGGCGGCACACGGCTTCCTCGTGCAGCTCGAACATGCCCGGCAGGAGACGCGCCGAGGGATGCGGCGCGTCGGTGAACGCCATGAACGCGCGGTCCGATCCGTAGGGGCGCCAAGCCGGCGCGTTCGCGGCTTCCGGCTGGCCGGTGCGGGCGAAACTGGTCCAATAGCCGATCATCGCATCCGATAGCGCGCGCTCGCGATTGGTCGGCGGGATCCTGGGCCAAAGCGGAGGCGTGCGATCCATGGTTCCGAACACGTAAGGCAGTTCGCTGGCGTGGAATGCGTGAAGATTGGCGCCGTCGGCGGCGGGATAGCCGTGATCGAAAATGTAGAGATACGCCGGCGCGCCGACCGCGGTCTGATTGCGCGCGAGCCGCTCGGCGGTCCAGCCATAGAGCGCGTCCCGCGTGGTGGCGAAAATGCTCTCCTGCACGTTGGCGCGCGGATATTGCTGCAGGAACGCACCGGCGAGATCGCCATAGCGTTCGCGGATGATGCGCTCATATTCGTCCGCGGTCGCGGGCGGCGGCGGCGCGAGGACGGTGAGCGAGCGGATCTCGCCGCTGTTGAACCCCGCAAGCAACGGCACGCGCGCCTGCTCGCCGCGCTCGAACACCTCGACAAGCTGGCGCGGGACATAATGTCCGTCCACCGACAGGAAGGGGAAATACTGCACGGAGGCCGCCGTATCCACGAGCGTCTGCGCATTCATGGCGCGCAGTTCGGCGATGTTCTGCGCATGGGCCGCGGCCGCGACGCCCTGGCCGATGGCCTCGGCCGCGGGCCAGCCATAGCGCGCCTCCTTCAGGGTCGGCGCCGTGACCATGTAGGCGCTCTCCGCAATCGCCTTGGCGAAAAGGCCGCGCGCGTCCGGCGCGGCCATCAGGTACATGACCGTGAGCCCGCCCGCCGACTCCCCGGCAATCGTCACGTTCGCCGCGTCGCCGCCGAACGCGGCGATGTTGTCATGAACCCAGCGCAGCGCCTGGATCTGATCCAGGAGCCCGTAATTTCCGGATAGGCCCTGCGGCGATTCCGCGCTGAGTTCCGGGTGGGCGAGAAAGCCGAGCACGCCGAGGCGATAATTGATGGAGACGACGACGACGCCGCGCGCGGCGAGATGCGCGCCGTCATAGAGCATTTCCTTGCTGGCGCCGCCGCTGAGGGCGCCGCCGTGAATCCACACGAACACCGGCGCATTGCGCGCGTCCGCGGGGGCCCAGATGTTGAGCGTAAGACAATCCTCGCTCGTCGCGCCGATCTCGCTTGCATAAATGCTGGTGATGCGCCGCGAAGGCTGAATGCAGGCCGCGCCGAACTCCAGCGCGTCGCGCACGCCCTGCCAGGCCGGCATGGGCGCCGGCGGCTTCCAGCGCAAGTCGCCAACCGGCGGCGCCGCATAGGGTATTCCCTTGAAAACGTGCAGCGCGCCTTCGGCGCGTCCGCGCACGGCGCCCGCCGGGGCGCTCACGACCGGGCCATCCGCCCGCGAAGAAGCCATGGCCGCCGCCCCACGTCCCACTGCAAAAGAAAGAAACAGCGCAAGGCATGCGCTCAGCGCCGCGCCGAAAACCAATCGCCCGAGCTTCATGAGATCATTCCCTCCGCCGCACGGCCCTCGCGCCGCAGCACGCGCGCCAACGCCAAGAAAAGCGCAATCGCGAGCACGTAAAACGGCGTCAGCGTATAGAGCGCGACCTGCAGCGAATGCTCCGGGTGCGTCGACCGGAAGAAATCGCTGGCCGCGCCGACATAAGTGGGGCCCAAACCGAGACCGATGAAATTCATCACCAGCAGCAGCAGCGCGCCGGACATCACGCGTTGATCCGGCCGCACCTCTTCCTGCACCAGCGCCACCGACGAGGAGAGGTAGAAATAGTTGAGGAATGTCGGCCCGATCAGGAACAGCAGCGCCGTACGCCACTCCGGCGCCCACACGAAAGCGAGGTAGAAGGGAATGGCGAGCGTCAGCGAAATCGCCGGCGCCAGCGCGTACGCCTGCTTCGAGCGCCGGGTGAAGCGATCCACCACCCAGCCGGAAATGAAAATCCCGCCGCACATGCCGATGGCGACGACCAGCGCGTAATAGATCGCGACTTCCTCCAGCGTCATGCCCTTCTCGCGCATGAGAAAGAGCGTGGTGAAATTGCCCATCCCGTAGGTGACGAATTGGGTCGCGCCGCCGCCGAGCGCCATCAGCACCAGCACGGGACGCGAAAAGAACATCGTGAAGGTCGACCAGAAGCCCGCTTTCCTTGCGGCGCCGGCATCGGCGGCGCGATCGAGTCCGCCGCGCGGGGGCTCGCGCACCAGCAGCGCAACGGCCAGCGCGGCGAGCAAGCCGACGCCGCCCAGCACTAGAAACGCATGGCGCCAGCTGAAGGTCGCGGCGATCGAGGCGCCGAAAGCGATGCCGAGCGCGGCCCCGATCGGAGGCCCGAGATTATAGATTCCAAGCGCGGTTCCGCGTCGGCCCGGCGGGAAATAATCGGTGACGATCGCATAGGAGGGCGGCACGCCTCCCGCCTCGCCGAAGCCGACCGTCATCCGCGCCACGACCAGTTGCGGATAGTTCGCGGCGAGCCCGCACGCCATCGTGGCCCCGCTCCAGATCGCGCAGGCGAGCGAAAGCACGCGCACCCGGCTGGTCCTGTCGGCGAGCCAGCCGACCGGAATGGCGATGAAGCAGTAGAAGAATGCGAAGTAGAGCCCGCCGATCAGCCCGAGCTGTCTGTCGGTGACGTGCAGACTGTCCTGGATCGGTTTGGCGAGGATCGACAGCAGCTGCCGATCGAGAAAGTTGAGCACGTACACAAAGCAGAGCATGCCGAGCACGAACCAGGCGCCTGGCCGGGGCGCGCTCGCGAGGCGGTCTTGCAAAGGCGCCTGGGCAGGCGATGAAAGGTTGTCCACGGCCATGGGCTCAGTCGCCGCCGGCGCGCCTGCATGCGTGCGCGGCTCTCCGCGCCATGGCACGTTTCAGCAACCGACGCCTCCCTTGTTTTATTTGCTTCGTTTTTTGCCGGTCGTCGCCACCATGCCGCCCACCTCACCGGCAGTCAACACTCACTAACTCGTGGATGAATATTATGAATATGGCGGCGCGCGCCGAGGAACCGCCTTGCGTCTCGCTGCTATACGCCGTATAGTTCGGGCGAACGGCAAGGGTGGGTGAACGGGTGCGGGACGTCGTGCGGATGCAGGTGGCGAACAAGCGCGCGCGGCTGGCGCGCAAAATCCTTGTGTTCATTGTTCTCGCGTTCGGGTGTTGCGCCTCAAGCCTACACGCGCGCACGGCCGAGGCCGAGGCGCCGCTGCGCGCCGAGTGGCGTCCCGAGCACGCGCGTTTCGTGCGGGGGTGGAGCTTTTGGGCGCCGGGCGCGCAGACGCAAGCGGGCGCCAGCGAAGGCGCGCTGGCGCCGGGCAATGGCGGCGATTGGTCGACCGTGTGGTCCTGGGGCGATGTCGTGGATGTCGCCGGCTCGCTGGGACGCGCCTCCTATCGCGGCGCGGCGGCCGCGCCCGAATACGCCTTCGCCTATGCGCGCGTCGTGCGCGACGCCGACGGCCCGGCGCAAGTTTCGATCGCCAGCGACGGCCCGGTCCGCGTCTGGGTCAACGGCGTCGCCGTGCTGCAAACCGATGGCGCGGGCCCGTTCGTCTTCGACGCTCATCGCGCGCCGATCCAGTTGCGGCGCGGCGACAACGCCATCCTCGTGAAAACCGAACACCGCAGCGGACCCTGGCGGTTTGCGCTGCGCATCATTCCGGCGGGAGCGATTCCGAGCCGCGTCGCGGAAATCACGCCCGTCGTCGTGCCGAGTCCGGACGGCGCCCTTGCGGTTCAGACGGATGCGGGCGCTTCGACGGGCGCGCCGGTGACGGCCACCGTGATCGCGGCGGGCGGACGCGCGATGGCGCACGGCCAGGCGGAGCGCGGCGCGGTGCTGCGCTTCGCAGCGTCGGACTGGCCGGACGGCGCCTACGAAGTGCGGCTGGAGACGCGCGACGCAACAGGACGCGCGGCCGCCGTTCATCTGCCCTGGTACAAGGGCGACGCCAGAGTGGAAATCAATCGCCTGATCGAAACGGCGCGCAACGCGCCGGACGACGTCGCCGGCGATCACTTGCGCATGCTGTCCGACATGGCGCTCGACCGCGCGGGCGGCGCGGCGGATGCGCTTCCCGACGACGGATGGCCGCTGGCGCACTCCGCCTTGATGGAATTCGAGGAGCTGCAAAGCGGCGGCTCAAGCGCCATTCGGCCCTGGGGCTTCGTGCGCCTTGCGTATCGGGACGGCGTCGACGCCTCGACGCAATATTGCCGCGTCTATCTGCCGCCCGGCTATTCAAGCGATCAGCGTTGGCCGCTGGTGCTTTATCTGCACGGCTACAATCCCCCCAATCCGCCTTACGTGCGCTGGTGGGGCGTCGACCAGCGGCACAACGACAGCGCCGACCGCTTCGGCGTGATCTGGATCGAGGTACACGGCCGCGGCAATTCGCAATACACGGCCGGTCTCGGCGAACAGGACGTGCTGACCTGCCTCAACGAAGCCAAGCGCCGGTTCAGCGTCGACGAAGACCGCGTCTATCTCACCGGCGAATCGATGGGCGGCTCCGGAACCTGGCTGGTCGGATCGCGGCACGCGGATCTGTTCGCCGCCATCGCGCCGGTGTTCGGCGGCTGGGACTATCGCGTGGCGCCGCTGTTCGGCGTCACGTTCACAAACCCGCAAGCCGACACGTTGCCGGAACGCTATCTGCAAGAGGCGCAGAGTTCCTTCGTCAGCGCCGAGGGTTTGCTGCATACGCCGGTGCTGGTGCTGCACGGCGACGTCGATCAGTCCGTCAATGTCGAGAACTCGCGACACGTCGTGCGCATGCTGCAGCGCTGGGGATACGACGTGCGCTATCATGAATTTCCGGGGTTCGGGCATGAGGACCTCAACGCCCGCGACGAAATCGTGTCGTGGCTTCTGTCGCATCGCCGCGTCGCCGCTCCGGCGCGGGTGCGCATCCGCTCGATGGATCTCGACGGCGCATCGGCCTATTGGGCGCGCGTGCTGGCGCAGGAAGCGCCGCTGACGCCGCTGCAAGTCGACGCCGAATTCCTCGCGCCTGGACGCCTGCGGCTCGACACCCGCAACGTCGCGGCGATCGCGCTGACGCCGCCCGCGCAATTCATCTCCGGCGACAGGCGGATGCGCGTGCTATGGAATGGACGCGAGCAAACGCTCACGATCCCCGCCTCGGGCGAAGCGACGCTGACGGCTGGCTTTCGCCCCGGCGAGACCGACAAACGGCCGGGACTCGAGGGCGGCCTCTCGGCGTTTATCGCGACGCCGTTCGCGATCGTGTATGGCGGCGCGTCCGAGGATCCGGAAATGCGCCGCCTCTGCCGCGAAAAGGCGGAGATGTTCGCCGCGCTCTGGGCGCGATGGCAGCACGTGCAACCGCGGCTCGTGGCCGACCGGGACCTTACCGACGCCGACGCGCGGCGCTATTCGTTGCTGCTGATCGGCGGCGCCGACGCCAATCTCGTCTCGCGGCGGCTGGGCGCCCGCCTTCCGCTCAACGTCAGCCGCGACAGCGTAACGATCGATCGCCATCGCTTCGCGGCGTCCGACGCCGTCGTGCAAATGATCTACCCAAGCCCGCTCGCGCCGCAGCGTTATGTCGTCGTCGTCGCTGCGACCTCCGCCGCTGGCATGTATTTCTGGAATCCGGCCGGGTTTTGGAACCAGACCTTCGGCTTTCCCACGCTGGCGTTCGACTGGACCATCGAAGACGGGCGCCGCGTCAGTCTCGCGCCAGGGCTCAGCCCGCATCGCGGATGGATCGCCTCGGGCGTGTTCGACAGCCGCTGGCGCGTGGACGATCGCTGGATTTTCGCCGGCGACGCCGGCTTGCGTGCAAGCTCGCCGCTGCGCCACGCGCCGACGCCGGACGTAACGGCGGGCGCGCCGCTCGCGGATTACGCCGGCCGCTACCAGCTCGCGCCCGGGCTCGTGGCGAGCGTGGTTCAGGAGCAGGACGGCCTCAGCCTCGCCGTGCCGGGCGCGCCGGCGGAACGGCTTGTCGCCGAAGGCGGCGACGCTTTCGGCGCACGCAGCTCCTCGGCGTCGATCCGGTTCGAGCGCGCCGACGACGGCGCGATCGGCGCGATCGTCATCAATACCGGCGGGCAAGAGACCACGGCGGCGAGATTGAGATGAAAACGGTTGCGGCAAACCCGAAGACGCTTCCGGCGCGCGGAACGGCAGAGCGGATCGCCGCCGTCGCCGCCGAGATTCTGCTGAAGGAAGGCGCCGCCGCGGTCTCCATGCGCAGGATCGCCGAGAGCCTGGGAATCACGCCCATGGCCATCTACCATCACTACGAAAGCCGCGAGGCGCTGCTGCAAACGATCGTCTATGAAGAACTCGCGCGCCTCAACACCATGGCCCAACGTCTGACCGAAGCGCCGGACACGCTTGCCTATTGGATCAAGGTCGGGGACGGGTATCTGAACTACGCGCTCGAGCGCCCGCACATGTTCGATTTCGTGTTTGTCGCCGCCCGGCGGCAGGATGTCCGCTATCCGGACGGATTTCGCGCGCGCCGATCGCCTTCGCTCACGCCGCTCGCCGATACGATCGCCGCGGCAATGGAGGAAGGCGTGCTTCGCCGCGACGACATGTGGGAGACCGCCATGCAGCTCTGGGCGCACACCCATGGCTATGTGACGCTCTACCGCTCCGGCTGGTTCGAATTGAGTGAAGCGGAGTTCCGCGCGCTTCACCATCGGGCCATGCGGCGCCTGCTCGAAGGATTGCTGAACCCCAAGCGGCCCGCGGCCAAACAGCGCCGCCCTGCTTGAACGAGGGATCCCCATGCGCATGCTCACGGCAATCCTGCTCGGAGGTCTGGCGGCCGGAGCGCTCGACATCATCTCCGCCTTCGCGACCTTCCTGCCGCAAGGGGCGAGCGTCAGCGGCATTCTGCACTACATCGCCAGCGGCCTGATCGGCGCGGACGCCGCCAATTCCGGCGGCCTCGCCACCGCGGGCCTCGGCCTCGCGGTTCATTTCGCGCTCACCACGGCGATGGCCGGCGCGTATGTCGTCGCCGCGCGGCTGGCGCCCTTGCTCGCGCGGGCGCCGCTTGTATGCGGCGCGATCTATGGCGTCGGGCTCTACGCGCTGATGACCTACGTCATCGTGCCGATGTCGGCGGCGCCGGGATGGAAGCCCGCCGAAGGCTGGATGCTGGCGAGCGGCCTGTTCGCACACACCGCGCTCGTCGGCATTCCGATCGCGCTGATCGCCAAGCGCTTCATGCCGCCGACGGAGAGCATCGCATGATCCGCAGGAGCATTCTGCAAGCCGGCCTCGCCGGCGCGCTTGGCGCTTGCGCCACGACATCGCCAGGCGGCGGTCCGGGCCGAACGCCGATCGACAAGGCGGCGTTCGACGCCGAAAGACGATTCGCCGACACCCGTTTCGGGCGCATCGCCTATATCGAACGCGGCGCCGGCATGGACAAGACGACGATAAGGCATTGGTCAACAGGGCCACGGTCCTCTCGGCGCCGCCCACCCCGATGTCCGCCATGAACCGGATCAGCCGACGACGACGTCGGCGTACTCCGGATGCTTGGCGTAGAAGTGAAGCATGAAGGGGCAAACGAGCGTCGCCTTGCGGCCGGACTCGCGCAGGATCTCGAATGTCCCGCGCGCCAATTCCGTCGCAATGCCTTGCCCGGAGAATTCCGAGGGCACCTCGGTGTGAATAAAGGCGAGCTCGCCTTCCGCGTCCCGGTAGTACGCGGCGGCGATCGCGCTGTCGTGTATCGGACGCTCGAAACGATGCTGCGCCGGATTTTCAGTGACCTCGGCGCTGAGGCCGAGCCGCGTGTGCGAGGGCGGCGCCAACGCCTTTTCCCGCGCGAGCGCCGCCTGGACCGCCGGCCGCGCCTCCATGCGCCACTGCAGGCGGAGCAGCGATTGCGGCGCCGTGACGCCGAACTTCTCCGCCCAGCGAAGGGTCACATAGAGATAGCAATCGGCAACGCTCAGGTTTTCGCCGAACAGGTAGTCGCCGCGCTGTTGCGTGGCGGCCAGCTGAAACAGTCTTTCGAGATTGGCGCGCGCGCTTTGCCTCTCGCCCTCGGAGCCGCCATGCCAAAACGGTTTGAAGGCGTGATGAATCTCGCTGGCGATGAACGCCAGCATCTCCAGCTGGCGGGTGCGACCCAGCGGGCCGTCCGGCGCGAGCGCCGGCGCATGCTGCGCGATCCAGTCGAGAACGGCGACATTCTCGGTGAGCACCTCGCCATTGTCGAGAACGAGGGCCGGAACGTAACCCTTGGGATTGATGGCGAGAAAATCCATCCCCGACGCCGTTCGTTTAGCATGGATGTCAACGGCCTCGGCCTCGAACTCGAGCCCTGCCTCGATCAAGGCGATGTGGTCCGAGAGGCTGCAGGCGCCGATTGCAAAATAGAGTTTCATGAGAGTCCTCCTGTCGCGCATGACCAAGCGTTCGTCTCCGGATTCAGTCCGCAGTGATGGATTGACGAAGCCAATCGCCAAACGAGAGCGATCCGCGCCGCGCGGCCTGGCCCGGAAGCAGCGAGCGGTCGCTGACGCGCGCGCCATAGTAGCGGGCGTCCGGATCTGGAATGATTGGATGCGGGTCCTCGCGCGCGCTGAGCAGCTCGCGGGCCAATTCGTGCATGGGGAGCGCTTCCGGGCCGCCGATTTCGACCGTTGCATTGAGCGGAGGTCCAAGCGCGATATCGGCAAGCGCGGCGACCACGTCGTCCGAAACGATGGGCGCCATGAGCGCTGGAGGCAGCCGATACGCGTCGCCGACCAGCGACGCCTTGGCGACGCGCTCGATGAACTCGAAGAATTGCGTGGACTCCAAGATGGAATACGGCGCGCCGGATTGCTTGATCAGGTTCTCCTGTGCGGCCTTCGCGCGCATGTAGCCGCTGTCGGTCAGCCTTTGAGTTCCGACGACGGACAAAACGACATGATGCTTCACGCCCGCCGCCCGCTCGGCGGCGAGGATGTTTGCGGTGGCGGTCTTGAAGAATTCCATCACCGCCGCGTCCTCGAACGAAGGCGAGTTGGAGACGTCGACGACCACGTCCGCGCCGGAAACCGCGCGAGCCAGGCCGTCTCCGGTGAGCGTGTTGACGCCAGTGTCGGGCGAGGCCGCGAGCACGTCGGCGCCGCGCGCGCGCAGCACATCCACGAGTTTCGAACCGATGAGGCCGCTGCCGCCGATTACAACGATTTTCATGGCAATTGTCCTCCACATTACTCCGCGAACGGGGCGCGCATCAGCAGATCGACCGTCGACACCGGCTTGTAGCCGGGAACGAAACGCTCGCCGAAATCGCGCAGGAAATTGTCGGAACTCGTCTCCGGCCGGGTTTCGACCAAGTGGCGGCACGTCGCGGCGAAGTTCCGCTTCATCTCGAGCCGCGGGAAGGCCCGGAGAATTTCCGCCATCTCCGCCGCCGGTATCTCGGCCTCAAAGCCAAAGCCGCCGAAATCCAGCGCGATGCCCATGGTGCCGAGCGCAATTTCCGGCTCCTTGTGCAGCGCGATCGACGGCGTCGAATTGAGCGCGACCAGATCCCAGATCACCTGCGCGCGCCGCCCCTCCAACCCGCGCTCGGCCAGGAATGCGCGCGCGGCGTTGGCGCCGTTGACCTCGAAGCGATTGCCGCCGCCGATGCCCGCGGTCAGCCCTATGTCGTGCAGGACGGCGCCGATCGCCATCGCCTCTTCGTCCACCTGCAGCGCCCTCGCCCGCCCGAGCCGCGCGGCGAACAGCCAGGAGCGCATGGCATGATTGAAGAGCCAGGGCTCGGAGAGCTGCCGCGCATAGGCGATGGCGTCGGCGATGAGCGGCGTATCCGGCGTGCTCACGCCAGCGATCGACTGCGTCCGCATGTCTGTCATCGATGTCTCCCGAAATTATCGAGTCGGCGTTCGCGCGGAGCGGCGCCGCTCTAACGCGGCGCTGGTTCTCCTCGGTCCAGTCCAGGGCAAAATCGGCCACGCGCGATAGTCCTGGTCATGGAACCCTCCTCTTCATTGCGCTGCATCGCGCGCCGCGGCGGCGTCCGTGCTGAACGCCGCGCGGCGTGCTTGGCGTGTTACGATCGGACGAAAGCGAGGATGTCGGCGTTGATGACATCGGCGTGGGTGGTCGCCATTCCGTGCGGCAACTTCGGAAAGATCTTGAGTGTCGGGCGCTTCAGCAATTCGGCCTGATTGCGCGCATTGACCACCGGCACGATCTGGTCGTCCTCGCCGTGCAGAATGAGCACGGGAACGTCGAGCGAGCGGAGGTCCTCGGTGAAATCGGTCTCCGAGAAAGCCTTGACCCCGAGCAATTGCGCGTGGGCCGAGCCCATCATCGCCTGGCGCCACCAGTTCTGGCGCACGGCTTCGTTCAGCGCCGCGCCTTCCCTGTTGTAGCTGTAGAAGGGAATAGGAAACGTCCAATAGAAGTCGGCGCGATTGGCGGCGAGCTGCGTGCGCAATCCGTCAAACACGCCGATGGGCGTGCCGTCGGGATACGCGGCGGATTTCACGAGCACCGGCGGCACCGCGCCGATCAGCACGAGCTTCGACGCGTGATGCTTTTTGCCGTGCTTGGCCATGTACCGGGTGGCTTCGCCGCCGCCCGTGGAGTGGCCGACATGCACGGCGCCCTTGAGCTCGAGCTTCTCGACGACGGCCGCGGCGTCCGCCGCATAGGTGTCCATGTCGTGACCGTCGGCAGCCTGGGTGGACCGCCCGTGGCCGCGCCGGTCGTGCGCGATGACGCGGTAGCCGTTCTTCGCGAAGAACAGCATCTGCGCGTCCCAATCGTCGGCGCTGAGCGGCCAGCCGTGATGGAACATTATCGGCGCGCCGTCCCGCGGGCCCCAATCCTTGTAAAAGATTTCGACGCCGTCCTTGGTCCTGACGATTGACATCATTGTCTCCTCTTCGTGGCGTTAATTACGCCGAGGAGCATGCGCCGCAGTGCGCGACGAGCCTACTATCCTAGAGTCTGGGTCGGGCTCCGTTTTTGTCTAGCGCCCGAGGCGCCAAGCTTGGCCGCGTCATACTCCTGCAAAGCCAGCTCATACTTGAGGCTAGGTCGATGTGGACGTTGGCATTGATGCGAGCCAGGGCGATGCCTGTCAGGAATGGCGAACCATCTGGAGATCGGCGATGCTTGTCGAACACATCATGGATCGGGCGCGCGCTCGGCTTGTCGTCATCGGCGCGCGCGCTTCGCTGGCGGAAGCTGCGCGCCTGATGGGCCGCCCGCACGCCGACTTGATCGTCGTGTGCGACGGCGAACGCGCAGCCGGCGTCGTCACCAAGAGCGATGTCGTCCGCCCCGTCGCGCTCAGCCGGCTCGATCCGAATGCCGGCCTCGCGGACCTGATGTCACGCGACATCGTCTCCTGCGGCGCGGACGACAGACTCATCGATGTGTGGCTGGCCATGAGCGATCACGGTTTCTCCCGCGTGCCCGTGCTCGACCGCGCCAAACGCGCCCTAGGCGTCGTCTATGCGCGCGATGCGCTGCAAGCGCTGCTCAGCGACGCCGAGCACAACGAAGAGGCGCTCCGCGCCTACGTGCAAGGCGTCGGCTATCATTGATAGCCGCCGGCCTCACGGCGGCGACGCCTCACGGACGTGCGACGGCAGCGTTTCCCAAACCCGGATCAATTCCCCAATCGAGGAAGTCCGCATCTTCCGCATCGCATTGCCGCGGTGCAGCTTCACGGTCACCTCGCTGATGCCGAGATCATAGGCGATCTGCTTGTTGAGCCGGCCGCGCGCGACCGCGCTCAGCACCTCGCGCTCGCGCGGCGTCAGCGTGTCCAGACATTCGCGAATCCGCTCGACCGTCAGCGCGCGCTCTCTTTGCGCGATGTCGCGGTCGATCGCGGCGATCACCGCGTCCAGCAACGTCTGGTCGCGAACAGGCTTGGTCAAAAAATCCACTGCGCCCGCCTTCATCGCCTGCACGGTCATCGGGATGTCGCCGTGGCCGGTCAGAAAGATGATTGGCTTGGGATTTCCGCTGACGGCCAGCTGATGTTGCAGATCCAATCCGCTGGCGCCCGGCATGCGCACGTCCAGAATAAGACAGCCGGGGGCCGCCACCGCTCCGGACTCGAGAAGCTCCCGGGTCGACGCAAAGCAGACAGGCGTCATGCCCGCCGAGAGCATCAGTTCCTGCAGCGCCTCGCGCACCGCCGCATCGTCGTCCACGATCAAGACGAGCGGCTGCAAGGAAACGGCTTGATCTGACGACGCGGACGATCTCAGTGCGCTCATGTTCCGTCCTCCTCGATTGAGCCGTCCAACGCCCGGGCCACCGCGGCCAACAAGGCCGGGCCGTCGAATGGTTTGCGGAAGAAGCCGGCGATGTCGCTGCTCGCCGCCCTTTGCTGATCGCCGATTTCGTGGCGACCCGTGATCAGAAAAACCGGGAGGCCAGGACGCGCTTGTTTCACGGCGCCATGAAGATCAAAACCCGTCATGCCGGGCATGCCGATGTCGGTGATGAGGCAATCGACCTCCGAAAGGCCGCCATCCAGCATGGCCATGGCGGAGTCGAAACGGCGGACCTTGTAGTCAGCGGACTCCAACAGGTTCTCGAGCGATTCCAGAAGCCGCGGGTCGTCATCGACAATGGCGATCGTAGCTCTTGGTTTGCTCACGGCCCATTCTCTCCGCGGCGCGAATGGGTAATGGGAACCTGCAGCCGTTCGGATATACGCACGAGATCGGCGAGCGACGCGACGCCCATTTTCTGCATCACGTTCCTTCGGTGAAGTTGCAGCGTGACCTCGCTGATCTTGAGCTGCGCCGCGGCCTGCTTGTTGAGCAGGCCGCTGACCACCAGCGGCAGCACATCGCGTTCGCGCGGCGTCAGCGTGGCGTAGCGTCTGCGGAGCACGGCCAATTCGGCGCGCTCGGCGCGGACCTCGCGGTCCTTCGCCAGCGCCGCCTTGACCGCGCGCATCAGATCTTCGTCGCTGAAGGGCTTGGTCAGGAAATCGACGGCCCCCTGTTTGATGGCCTGCACGGAGGACGGAATGTCGCCGTGGCCGGTGATGAAGATGATGGGCGGATGCTCACCCTCGGCAATCTGCTTTTGCAGATCGAGGCCGTTGATGTCGGGAAGTTCGACGTCAAGAATGAGACTCGCCGGCGCGTCGGGCTTTTGCGCGCGCACATACTCACCCGCCGAACCGAACGCCGCTACGTCGAACCCGTGCGATTCCAGCAGTTCGCTCAGCGCCTCGCGTATGCGCGAGTCGTCATCGACGATGAACACGATAGGATCGTCGGCGTTCATGCGGGGACCAAGGCTTCGATGGGCAATACGAACGTGAAGCTTGCGCCGCCGTCGCCGTTCCGCTCCGCCCAAAGCCGCCCGCCGTGCGATTCCACGATCGAGCGCGAAACCGCGAGGCCCATGCCCATTCCGCTCTCCTTGGTGGTGAAGAAGGCGTCGAAGATCTTGCCGCCATCGGCGGGGCCGGGCCCCGTGTCGCGCACCTCGATTCGCACTGTCTCGCCGTCCTTCGATGCGCGCACGCCCATCGATCTTGGGCCCGAGGTCGCGGCCATGGCCTCGACGGCGTTGCGCATGAGGTTGATCAGAACCTGCTGAATCTGCACCTGGTCGATGGCGACGGCCGGAACGTCCGGTTCGACGCGCGTCTCGATCAGCACGCGGTGCTGCGCCGCAAGGCCCGACACCGAGCGGGCGGCGTCCTCGATGATCGCGGTCAGGGAAGAGCCCGCGCGTACGCGGACGTTTTGCTTGAACAGCGCGCGAATGCGGCTCACGACCTCGGCGGCGCCGTTGGCGTCGCGGATGATCCGCTCGATCGTCGTCTGCGCGCGTTCCAGGTTGGGCGGATCGGTGGTGAGCCAACGCTGGCAAGCGTGCGAATTGGCGACGACCGCGGCAAGCGGCTGGTTCACCTCGTGCGCGATCGATGCGGAAAGTTCGGCGAGGCTCGCCGCCTGGCTCGCGCGCGCAAGGCGTTCCTGCGCCAGACGCAATTCTTCCTGCGCCCGCACCTCGGCGTCGATATCGAGGCACGTGACGTTCCACTGCACGATGGCCCCTTCGGCGTCGCGCATCGGCGCCGCGCGCGTGTCGACCCAAAGATATTCGCCGTCGAAACGCCGGAGACGATGCCGCCGCGCATAAGGCTCTCCGGTCGCGAGCGAGTGGGCGTAATTCTGCTTCACGCCGGCGACGTCGTCAGGATGCACGCCGGCGTCGAGCGTGCCTGCCAAACGCGATTTTCCCAGGCCGTCCAACGCCTCGAGTTCATAGCCAAGAAAATCGCGCAACTGCCGGCTGCGGTACCTTGGTTCGCCGTCCGGCGCGGCGCAGTCGATCATGATCGGCAGCGTCTCGACCAGTTGCCACAGGGCGCGCTCGCTCTCGCGGAGCGCCTCCTCGGCGCGCACCTGATCGTCAATGTCCATCGTCGCGGCGTACCACTGGACAATGGCCCCGCCCTCGTCCCGAAGAGGATTGGCGCGTCCCTCCATCCAGCGGTAGATTCCGTCCGCGCGGCGCCTGCGGTAGCGGATCACATAAGGATCTCCGCAAGCGAGCGAGCGGCGCATCACCTCTTGCATCCGCGGCGCGTCCTCGGGATGCACCGTCGCCGCAAGCATCGCGGCCAGGCGCGTCATGCCCGCCCGATCAAGCGCGCCGGTGTCGGGAATGCCAATCGATGCCAAAGTGCGCTTGCTGAAGAAGGTGGGTTCGCCGTCGGGCGCCATGCGCCCGATGTTCACCGGAACCATCTCCACCAGCAGCGAGAGTTCCCGCTCCCGCTCGCGCAACGCCGCTTCGGCGCGCTTGCGCTCGGTCAAGTCCAGGATGAAGGCGACGCCTTGCCTGGCGTTGCCTTCGAACGCCGCGCCGCCGATGAGGACGGGCACGCGGCTGCCGTCCTTCCTGAAATATTCCTTCTCGCGCGCCTGCATCTTGCCCGTCCGCGCGAGTTCGTCGGCCTCTTCGCGCGCGTGCACGTCGCGCCATTCCGGAGGCGTCATCGCCAACCAGTCGAGACCGGCCTTCAAATCCTCGCGGCTGTATTGGACCATGCGCAGAAAAGCGTCGTTGGCGTCGATAAGCGCGCCGTTAATGTCCCAAATGACAATGCCGATGATGTCGGAATCGACCAGCCGCCTGATCCTGGCGTCCCGTTCTCGGAGTTCGCCGTCAAGACGCACCTGATCGTCGATGTCATGACATATGCCGTACCATTGAAGAATAAGTCCGGCGTCGTCGCGCACCGGCTCGCCGCGGCTCGACATCCATCGGAAAGCCCCGTCCGCCCGGCGCAAGCGATATCGCATGGCAAACGCATCGCCGGTGATCAGGCAGCCGGAGAGCGTATCCCTGAACTTGGTGGCGTCCTCGGGATGTATCGCCTCGACCAGGGCGTCGAGTCCGCTGACGCCGCGCGTGGCCGCATCGGCGATATCGAAGCCCAGAAAGTCGACCATGCGCTTGTTGAAGAACACGGGCTCGCCATCCGGCGTAAGCCGCCAGATGTGGCTCGGAACCAAATCGACCAGCTGCGAGAGTTCACGTTCGCGGTCGCGCAGTTCTGCTTGCGTGATCCGGTGCGAGTCGAGATCGATCGTCGATCCATACCAGCCGGTGACGCGGCCCTGCTTGTCGCGCGTGGGCACGAACCCGGTCCGGTTCCACTCGCGAATGCCGGACGCGCGCCGGATGCGACGGTCAAGGAAAAAGGGCTCGCCTGTCTGCAAGCTTTGACGCCACGCCGCGGAAAGTCGGCCGTAATCGTCGGGATCGGAGGTGCGCTGGAAGAAGGTATGACCTTCATCCACGACGGATTGGAAGTCTTCCAGCGTGGCGGCGACGAGGGTCTGGGCAAGTGGGCTCAGGTAAGTCGGTCGGCCGGCGGCGTCGAACGCCCAGGCGTTGCCGAGCAAGCGCTCGACGAACTTCGCCGCGCGAACCGCTTCGTCGTCGCTTGTCGGGTTGGCGGCCAGTTTCGTCGGCGGCGGCGCTTCGGAACTCTGGTCGTCGATTTCGACGGTGATCGCCCGCCACTGTCTTGCACCGCCGGCGTCCGGCAGGGATTCCGAGCGGCTTTCGACCCAACGGTAGCGCCCGTCGGGCTCACGCCGCCAATACCTCAGATGAAACGGAAGGCCGCCCCAGAACGAGACCGCGACGAGCTGAATCGCCGTTGTCTTGTCATCGGCGGCGGTGATGCCCACGACCGGCGAATTGCGAGGCGCGGTCTTCTGTTCGAGACTGGGACCCTGCGCGGGATAAGACGGCGCAGCGCCCTGGATCGCCGCCGGCGCGTGGTCGCGCGAATCCGAGCCGCGCGCCGAGACGAGCGCTCCGATGCACATTGTCAGAGCGAAGAACGCCGCCCAGAGCGCCGCGGCCTCGCGGATGGCGCCGGCGTAGAGCGCCGCGACAAGCAGCGATCCCGCCAATCCGGCGCCCGCCGCGGCGTGCAGCGCCAATCCCACGCGCGCGTTCGTCAGCCAGATCAGCGCCGCGGCCGGCGCCAACAAGCCAAACGGCGTCCGCAACAGCCAAGAAATCGCTATGCCGACGAGGAACGCCGCGATCGCGGGCGCCGTACGCTGTTGGAACCGTGTCGCTTCCATGGCCGGCCGCTCCTGCCGGGAGGCGCTGACCTCCGCGGCGTCGGCGTCCAACATACCATTGTGGTCGACGCTGTGGGGGCGCCACGTCATTCCGCAAGCTAGCGCGCCCGACGCGTGCGGGCATCCTATGGAAATATATGATGCTCGGCGGGCCGGCCCGCCTCACACCCGCATGTATCGGTCGAGATCCCAGCACCCGATCGCGGCGGCGACGTAGGAAAACGTCCCCTCTTCCTTCGCCTCTCGCGCCGCCGCGATGAGCCCGCTCATGGCGGCGCTGTAGAGGGAGCTGGCAAGGCTGATGCGGCGCACGCCCGCCGCCTCGAGTTCCGCGACCGCGAACGATCTGCCCGGAATGCCCACCATGAAATTGAAAGGCTTGCCGACGGCCGCGCACACCTCCCGCACTGAATCGAGGTCCGGCAAGCCGAGCGCCATCAGCACGTCGGCGCCCGCCTGCTCGTAGGCGCGCAGGCGCCGGATCACGTCATCGAGGTCGGTGCGCCCGTGCAGGAAGCCGTCGGCGCGCGCGGTGAGCAAGAAGGGAAACGCAAGGCCGCGCGTGGCCTCGACCGCTGCCGCGACGCGCTCGGCCGCCTCGCCGACATCGAACATCGCGTTCTTGTCGGAGCCATGCGCCGCATCCTCGATCGACGCGCCGACAACGCCCGCGGCCGCGGCCTGACGATACGTTTCGGCGACCTCTTCGGGGGTCGCGCCAAATCCATTCTCAAGATCCGGCGAAACCGGAAGGTCCGTCGCGCCGGCGATGGCGCGGCAGTGCGCGAGCGCTTCCGCGCGCGTGATCCCATGATCTCCCCTGCCAAGGACGTTGCCCGACGCCCAACTCGATGTGCCGATGGCGGCAAAGCCCAGGCCGGCGAGAATGCGCGCCGAGCCCGCGTCCCACGCATTCGCCATGATGAAGGCGCGCGGTCCTTCGTGCAGTGCGCGGAATGTGTTTGCTTTTTCGTGTTGCGCGGCGGCCATGGTGGTATTCTCCAGATGCAGATTGCCGCGGTCTCAGCCATTCGACGCCCGGCCGCAGTCCATCTACCGCCAATTTGTGGCGCTGATAAATGCACGGAACCGGATCTCGGCGGCGGACGGGTTGCCCATGAAAGTCTTCGTCGCAGGCGCCACGGGCGCGATCGGGCTGCCGCTGGTGCGCGCGCTGCGCGATCTTGGGCATGACGTCACCGGCATGACGCGCACCGAGCACGGCGCGCGCGCACTCCAGTCGCTGGGCGCTCAAGCCTCGCAGACCGACGCCTTTGACACAGCCGCCGTGCGGGCCGCGATCGAGATGGCCGCGCCCGATATCGTGATCGATCAGCTCACCTCGCTCCCCGCGAATCCCGCCGGCCTGCTTGAGGCCATTCCCGGAGATACGCGCCTGCACCGCGAGGGCGGCGCCAGCCTTCTCTCCGCGGCGCGCGCGTTCGGCGTTCATCGCTACATTCTGCAATCGAAGGGCTTCTATCTGGACGCGCCGGCGGGCCAACTCGCCGATGAACACGCCAAGCTCCGGTACGACGCTCCTGGGACGATCGGCGAGAGCACGCGAATCTTGGGCGCCTATGAAGATCGCGTCCTCGCCGCGGCGCCGCCCGAGGGTGTCGTGCTGCGCTACGGTTTCTTCTACGGGCCTGGCACGTGGTACTGGCCGGACGGCGGAATCGCAGAACAAGCCCGCCGGGGCGAGTCCTTGATTGTCGGCGAAGGGAATGCGGTCTGGTCGTTCGTTCACATCGATGATGCGGTCGCCGCGACAGTCGCCGCACTCGCGGCCGAGCCCGGCATCTACAACATCGTCGACGACGACCCTTTGCCGGTCCTTCAAACGTTGCCGGCGTTCGCGCGCTGGGTCGATGCGCCGGAACCCCGGCGCGTCAGCGTGCACGACGCGTTGAAGACCGCCGGCGCGGAGGCCGTATACTTTCACACGGGGCTGACGGGCGCCGCCAACAGCCGCGCCAAAGCGCGGCTTGGTTTCGCGCCACGGCCGCTAGCGTGGAAATCGCTGGCC
>DASZQK010000016.1:0-29596 GCA_035549695.1 Caulobacterales bacterium
GCGGCCTGCCGCTTCAAGGCAATCTCGATCCGCAACTTGTCGTCGCCGGCGGACGCGCGCTGGAAGATGGCGTGGATGCCGTGCTTCGCGCGTTCCGCGGCGCGCCGCACATTTTCAATCTCGGCCACGGCATCACCCCGCAAGCCCCCCCCGACCATGTGGCGCGCCTCGTCGATCTCGTGAAAGGCGCGGCGTGACGCGCAAGACTGCGGTTATTCTGTTCAATCTGGGCGGACCGGACTCGCTTGAGTCGGTGCGGCCGTTCCTGTTCAACCTGTTCAACGACCGCGCCATCATCGATCTGCCGCAACCACTGCGAAGCGTCTTGGCGAACGTGATCTCGAGCCGGCGCAAACACGCGGCGCAACTCAACTACGCGCATATGGGCGGACGCTCGCCGATTCTTCCGGAAACGATCACGCAAGCCAAAGCGCTTGAAGCGAAGCTCGCGGCGCGCGGCGACGCGGACTACAAATGCTTCGTCGCCATGCGCTATTGGCGCCCGTTCACCGAGGACATTGCGCACCGCGTGCAAGAATGGGGCGCTGACGAGGTCGTGCTCCTGCCGCTCTATCCGCAATTCTCCACTACCACCACCGGCTCTTCGCTGACCGCTTGGCGCAAGGCATCCGCCCTCCCCGCCGCCGCCATCTGCTGCCACCCGGCCAGCGCTTCGTTCGCGCGCGCGCATGCCGACGCCATCCTTGACGCCTGGCGCGCCGGCGGCGAACCGGCCAAGCCGCGCGTGCTGTTCTCGGCGCATGGTCTACCGCAGCGTGTGATCGAACGCGGCGACCCCTATCAATGGCAGGTGGAGCAAAGCGTCGCCGCTGTCAGCGCGCTCTTGCCGCCCGACTGGGAGAAGCGCCTCGCCTACCAATCCCGGGTTGGTCCGCTCAAAGGGCTGGAGCCCTCCACGCTGAGCGAGATCGACGCCGCCGCGCGCGAGCAGATCGGCCTCATCGTCTCCCCCATCGCCTTCGTCTCCGAACACATCGAGACGCTGGTCGAACTGGACATTGAGTACGCGCAACACGCCAAGACGGCGGGTCTGCCATTCTACCTCCGCGCTAAGGCTCTGGGCGCGGCCGAGCGCTTCATTGACGCCCTGGCCGATCTCGTGGAGCTTGCCCGCGCCGCGCCCGGCCGGATTCAGTCCGAGTCGGGCGCTCGTTTATGTCCGGCGGCGTTTGGGCTCTGCCCGAACCGCTCAAGCTAGAGGCGGCTCCATGGAGCACGTGATCAGCTACGACCTGGCCCGGGGCCTGCACATCATCTCGGTGATCGCCTGGGTCGCCGGCATGCTGATGCTGCCGCGCTTCTACGCCTATCAGACCGGGTCCCAGCCGGGCGGCGAACTCGAAGCCAAGATGATCAAGGCGGCCCGCTCGCTCAGGTTCATCATCGTCATGCCCAGCATGATCCTGGCCTGGGCGTTTGGACTTTTCCTCTTCTCTACCTATCTAGTCTCCGACTGGGACCGGCCGCTGCCGGAGGTGCTGGCCGGCGTGCCGCACTGGTTCTGGGCCAAGCTGGTCCTGGTTCTCATCCTCTCCGCCTATCATGGCTTCCTCATCGGCGCGGGCCGCAAGCTCGCCCGCGGCGAGCGGAAGCACTCGGAGAAGTTCTGGCGGCTGATGAGCGAAGTCCCCTTCATCATCGCCATCGCCGTCGTGCTGCTGGCGACGGTGGAGCCGTTCTAGAATGCTTGACGGCTTCGCGCCGTTATGGTGTCCATGTGCCCGTCCGCGCGTTCCCCACGCGCGCCTTGCGCCAGCGGCGCCGTTTCCCAACCGCTGAAACACATCCAACCTGATCTCGGTTCGCCTCGGCTCGACGCCATGGGTCCGATCCGAGCCAAACCCAAAGTTTCCCAAGAAGATTCACATGACTGACGAACAAGTGCTCGAAGGGCTCACGCAGATGACGCTGCAAGAGCTCAAGCGCAAACACCCCACTGAAATCCTCGCGCTCGCGGAATCGCTGGAGATCGAGGGCGCCAACACGCTCAGGACGCAGGACATGCTGTTCGCGATCCTCAAAGCGATGGCGGATCGCGGCGTTGAGATCGGCGGCGGCGGCGTCGTGGAAATCCTTTCCGACGGCTTCGCCTTCCTGCGTTCGCCGCAAAGCAATTACCTGCCCGGCCCGGACGACATCTACGTCTCGCCGTCACAGATCCGAAAATTCGGCCTCCGCACCGGCGACACCGTCGATGGACAAATCCGCGCGCCGAAGGACGGCGAGCGTTATTTCGCGCTGGTGAAAGTCAATTCGATCAATTTCGAAGATCCCGACCGCGTCCGCCACAAAGTGCATTTCGACAATCTGACGCCGCTCTACCCCACCGAGCGGCTGAAGATGGAGCTCGACGATCCGACCATCAAAGACAAGACCGGCCGCGTCATCGACATCGTTTCGCCGGTCGGCAAGGGCCAGCGCCAGCTCATCGTCGCGCAGCCCCGCACCGGCAAGACGGTCATTCTGCAGAACATCGCCAAGGCGATCGAGGGCAATCATCCGGAAGTGTTCCTGATCGTTCTCCTGATCGACGAACGCCCGGAAGAAGTCACCGACATGCAGCGCAGCGTGAAGGGCGAGGTCGTCTCCTCGACCTTCGACGAACCGGCGACACGCCACGTCGCGGTGGCGGAAATGGTGATCGAGAAAGCCAAGCGTCTCGCCGAACACGGCAAGGACGTGGTGATCCTGCTCGACTCCATCACGCGCCTCGGCCGCGCCTACAACACGGTCGTGCCCTCTTCCGGCAAGGTGCTGACGGGCGGCGTCGACGCCAACGCGCTGCAGCGCCCGAAGCGCTTCTTCGGCGCCGCGCGCAATCTTGAAGAAGGCGGCTCGCTCACCATCATCGCCACGGCGCTGATCGACACCGGCTCGCGCATGGACGAAGTGATCTTCGAAGAATTCAAGGGCACGGGTAACAGCGAAATCCAGCTCGACCGCAAGGTCGCCGACCGCCGTATCTTCCCGGCCATCGATGTGCTCAAGAGCGGCACGCGCAAGGACGAACTCATCACGCCGAAGGAGCATCTGCAGAAGATGTACGTGCTCCGCCGCATCCTATCGCCGATGGGCACGCAGGACGCGATCGAGTTCCTGCTCGACAAGCTGCGCTCGGCCAAGAACAACGAGGACTTCTTCCAGAGCATGAACACCTAGCGCCCGCGCGCGAACGCGCGCCAACAGGGAGGAACGCCCATGTTCGAGAAGGTCGCTTTCACGATGTATCCGGTGCGCGACGTCGCGCGGGCAAGGGCGTTCTACGAAGAGACGCTCGGTCTCAAGCTTGGCAAGCACGGCAATCAGGGCGACCAATGGTGGATCGAGTACGATCTGCCGGGCGGCGGGTGCATCGCCCTGACGAATTTCGTGCCGGATGAGCCGAGCGCTGCGGCCGGCGGCACCATTGCGCTGGAAGTCACCGACCTCGATGCCTTGATCGCCGATCTCAAGGCCAAGGGCGTGACGTTTCGGAGCGAGATGATTCACAGCCCGGTGTGTCGGATGGCCGTCATCCTCGATTCCGAGGGCAACTCGCTCCTGCTGCACCAGCTCAAGTCGAAATAGTCTCTCTGATCCGGGCCGGCCGCTCGCACGTAGAAGGCGCGGGAGGAAGGCCGATGATCAAGATCTTTCACATACCCGGCACGCGCGCGCTGCGCGTCGTTTGGCTGGCCGAGGAGATGGGCCTGCCCTACGAGATTCTGCCGATCCAAGGCTTCCGCGATCCGGCATTGACCCAGGCCAACGCCATGAACGCCGTCCCGGTGCTCGAAGACGGCGACGTGCGCATTTGCGAGTCCCTCGCCATCATGGACTACATGATGGACCGCCACGGCCCGACCGCGCTCAAGCCGCCGCCGGCCGATCCGGCCTACCCCGCCTACATCCAATTCTTCCACATGGGCGAGTGCACCTTGGGCGCCCGCTTCCGCAATCTCGTTGTCTCCAAGCTGTTCAACCTGGAGGCCAATTGGGCGACGCAGGATTCCGAGCAGGGCTTCATGACAGCGGCTAACGAAATGATTGCCGCCCAGCTGCGCAGGCATCCCTTCCTCGCCGGCGACGCCTTCACCGCGGCGGACATCTCCTGCACGCTCATGCTCGGCGGCGGCGCGAAGCTCTTGGGCTATGAGGAGCGCTACGACGCGGTCGTGCGCGATTATCTGAGGCGCATGAACGAGCGCCCGGCGTTTCGCAAAGCGAGCAAAGTGAGTTAGGGCGCAAGCACCAAGCTTCCCGTCGTTTTCCGCGCTTCCAAATCGCGATGCGCCACCGCCGCGTCGGCGAGCGCATAACGCGCGGGCGCAGTGATCTTCACGGCGCCCTCTCCGATTACGGCGAACAGGTCCGCCGCCGTTTCGTCGAGCATCGCTGTTGTGCGCGTGTAGTTGCCGAGCGTCGGGCGCGTCAGAAACAGCGAGCCCTTTTGCATCAGCACCAGCGGGCTGATCGCCGGCGGCGGGCCAGATGCGTTGCCGAACGTCACCATCATGCCGAGCGTCTTCAAGCTGTCGAGTGAAGCGTCCCACGTGTCCTTGCCGACGCCGTCATACACAACGTCTACGCCCTCGCCGTTCGTGATCTCGCGCACGCGCGCGGCAACGTTCTCGCGCGAACTCACCAGCACATGATGCGCGCCAAGCTCGCGTGCGATTTCTGCTTTCATGTCGCTGCCCACGGTTGCGATCACGACGGCGCCGAGATGCGCGGCCCATTGCACGGCGATCTGTCCAACACCGCCCGCGGCCGCATGGATCAGCACGACATGCCCCTGTTGCACGGGAAACGTCTTACGCAGGAGATAACACGCAGTCATGCCCTTGAGCATCGACGCGGCCGCGATGTCGAACGAGATCGCTTCCGGCAAATGCACGGCGCGATCTTCGCGCACGACATGCGCTTCCGCATACGCGCCAATCGGCCCGCTGCAATATGCAATGCGATCGCCGATCTTGAATCGCGTCACGCCCTCGCCGATCGCTTCGACGACGCCCGCGCCCTCCTGACCCAGGCCATGCGGCAAAGGCTGCTTGTAGAGGCCGCTGCGATGATACGTGTCGATGAAATTCACGCCGCACGCATGATTGCGCACGCGCACGTCATGCGGGCCGGGCGCCGGCATATCGACCTCCACGAGCCGCATCACCTCGGGCCCGCCGTTCTGCTCAATGCGAATCGCCTTCATGTTCGCCTCAGTGCGGATTGCCGATGATGAAACTGGCCCCGAGCATCAGCGACGCCCAAGGCCAAATTGCCCAACACGCGAGCGCGGCGCCAATCGCGCCGAGCGTGATGAGCGCGATCGCTTTGCGTGTCATGCAAGGTTCTGTCGGAAGAACGCGAGCGTGCGCGCGTTCGCCACGGCTGCCGCAGTCGCGTCGTAGTTCTTGCCGCCTTCGCGGCTGAAGGCGTGATCCTGCTCAGCGTAGTGATGCATCGTCACCAGCGGATTCGAGCCGAGGCCGGCATCGATCTGCGCAATCGCTTCCTTGGATGAGAAGCCGTCCTTGTCGGCGATGTGCAGCATCAGCGGCTTCTTCAAGCCACGCGCGTCGTCGAGCTTGTTCTCGATGCCGACGCCGTAATAGCCCACGCTCGCATCCGCGTCGGTGTGGCACGCCGTGAGATACGCCATGCGTCCGCCGAGGCAGTAGCCGACGTCGCCCACCTTGGCCGCGCCGAGCGAACGCGCGTGCGTGATGGTCGCCTGGATGTCGCGCAGGCCCGCTTCCTGATCGAAGCGCTTCATCAGATCGAACGCCTTCGACCATTCGGCTTCGGTCTTGTCGGTGATGTCGACGCCGGGTTCGAGCCGCCAGAAGAGATCCGGGCAGAGCGCGAGGAAGCCTTCGCCGGCCAGCCAATCGGCCTTGTGGCGCATCACGTGGTTCACGCCGAAGATTTCCTGGATCAGCACCACCGCCGCTTTGGCGGGCGCCGTGGGCCGCGCCAGGTAAGCCTTGAAGGCGCCGTCCGGCCCTTTGACCTCAACCCAATCCGCCATGGCGTCGTCTCCTTGCCGTTGTGCCGCCGAAGCGCGTTATAAGCGCCTCGCCTCCGGCGCGCGAAGGCCGCGCTCTGGCTTGGAGATCGTCCGATGAAGTTCACCGTCAATGTCGAATGCTCGCCGGAAGAGGCGCGCCGGTTTATCGGCCTGCCGGACGTCACCCCGCTCAATGAGAAACTGGTCGAGGAAATGACCACGCGCATGGAAAAGAACCTGGCGCTAATGAGTCCGGACACCATGCTGAGCTCCTGGATGTCCGTGGGCACGCAGGCGCAGGATGCGTTCTTGAAGATGATGACCACCGGCACCGCCGCCGCGCTGCGGAGCGCCGGCGATAAGTCGTGAATTTGGCTTAGAGATTTTCACGTGAAGCAGGACACCATCGTGGCGCTGGCGTCAGGCTCCGGCCGCGCCGGCGTCGCGGTGATCCGGCTTTCGGGGCCGCAGGCCGGTGACGCGCTCAAGGCGCTTACGGGCGCACCCCCGCCTGAGCCGCGCCGGGCCGAGCGCAGGGCGTTCAGGGACGCCGCTGGGAAGGCCTTGGACGACGGCCTGGCGCTCTGGTTCCCCGGCCCCGCCAGCTTCACCGGCGAGGACGTGGTGGAGCTCCACGCGCATGGCGGTCCCGCGGTCATACTCGGTCTGACCGAGGCGTGCTTGGGTCTTCCGGGGGTCAGACCGGCGGCGCCGGGCGAGTTCACCAGGCGCGCTTTCGAGAACGGCAAGTTGGACCTGGCCGAGGCCGAGGGTCTGGCCGATCTCGTGGACGCCGAGACCGAGGGCCAGCGCGTTCAGGCGCTCCGGCAAATGCAGGGCGGTCTCTCCGCGATCTATGAACGCTGGCGCGCGCAGTTGATCGAAGCGATGGCGCTGTTAGAGGCCGCGATCGATTTTCCCGACGAGGATTTGCCCGCCGATCTCGAGCGCAAGGTCGGTCCGCTCGTGGATGCGATTTCTGCTGATTTGGCGCGGCATTTGGATGATGCGCATCGCGGCGAGCGCGTGCGCGACGGCTATCGCATCGCCATCATCGGCGCGCCGAACGCTGGCAAGTCTTCGCTGCTCAACGCGCTCGCGCGGCGTGAAGCCGCCATCGTCTCAGACATCCCCGGCACGACGCGGGACGTGGTCGAGGTGCGCCTGGTCCTGGGCGGCTTTCCGGTATGGATCGCGGACACGGCGGGGCTCCGGGAAGCGGCCGACGCCATTGAAGCGGAGGGCGTCCGGAGGGCGCTGGCGCGGGCCGAGGAGGCCGACCTGCGGATCGGCCTGGTCGAACCCGGTCAGCCTGCGGACCCGTCCCTGAGCGCCGCTTTGCGCGCGGGCGACTTGCTGATCCAGTCCAAGGCCGATCTTGGACCGCCGGCGTCCGCGCCGGCGGAAAACACCAGCGGTCGGAGGCTCGTCGCCGGCGAGGACGCCGGCGGTCCGGAGGGACTGCGGGTCTCTGCCAAAACCGGCCTGGGAATGCCCGAGCTGGAAGACGTCTTGGCGCGGCGTGTGACCTCCGCTCTGGGCTCCCAGGAAGCCCCGGCCCTGACCCGGGTTCGGCACCGGCGGCTGGTGGAGGAGGCGCTGGCGGCGCTGCGGCGGTCCCGGCCTGAGCAGGCGGAGCTTTGGGCCGAAGACCTCCGCCTGGCGGCGCGCGCGCTAGGCCGGCTGACCGGGCGGATCGATGTCGAGGATCTGCTGGATCAAGTCTTTTCCAGCTTCTGCATCGGCAAGTGAGCGCCGGACCGGCCGGTTTCACGTGTAACCTATTGACGCCTGTAAACCATGATTCGGGGCTTGAATTTCCTAAGCTAAATTAGCCCGTTCCACGTGGAACGGCGGCGCGAAATCCGGCGAAACACAAGCGGTGGGCGAGGGTGACGCAGCGGCCCACATTCGCTATGTAGCCGGCTCGAAATGTCGTCCGATCTTTCCTTCGACGTCATCGTCATTGGCGGTGGGCACGCCGGCTGCGAAGCCGCGGCGGCCTCCGCGCGCCTGGGCGCCCGGACCGCGCTGCTGACCCACAAGGCCGCCACCATCGGCGAGATGAGCTGCAACCCGGCCATTGGCGGCCTGGGCAAGGGGCACCTGGTCCGGGAGATCGACGCCCTGGACGGGGTGATGGGCCGCGCAGCCGACGCCGCCGGGATCCAGTTCCGCCTGCTCAATCGCTCCAAGGGCCCCGCCGTCCGTGGTCCTCGAGCACAATCCGACCGGAAGCTCTACCGCCAAGCGATGCAGGCGGCCCTGGCGGCTCAGCCGAACCTCACGGTGATCGAGGCTGCCGTGGAGGATTTGGTGGTGTCTTCCCCCGCGAGCGGGGGAAGTGGCCGGCGCGCAGCGACGGTCGAAGGGGGCGCCGCCGCCCCCTCAGTCAGCTTCGCTGACAGCTCCCCCGCAGGCGGGGGAGCATGCGTGACAGGCGTGGTCGCCGGCGATGGCCGCGTTTTCCATGCGCCGCGCGTCGTGCTCACTACCGGCACGTTCCTGAAGGGCGTCATCCATATCGGCGACAAGCGCATGCCTGCGGGCCGTCACGGCGAAGCGCCGGCGATTGGCTTGTCGGAGCGGCTCTATGCGCTCGGTTTCGCGATGGGCCGCCTCAAGACCGGCACGCCCGCGCGGCTCGACGCCCGCACGATCGATTGGGCTGCGCTCGAATTGCAGCACGGCGACGAAACGCCCGCGCCGTTCTCGTTTCTCACCGGGGCGATCACCAATCGCCAAGTGCCGTGCGGGGTGACGTACACGAACGCCAACACGCATCGCATCATCGAACAGTCGCTCTCCAAGAGCGCGGTCTATTCCGGCGCGATCAGCGGAAGAGGGCCGCGTTATTGTCCTTCGATCGAAGACAAGGTCGTGCGCTTCAAGGAACGCGAAGCGCATCAGATATTCCTCGAGCCGGAAGGGATCGACGACGACACCGTCTATCCGAATGGCATCAGCACCTCGCTGCCGGAAGACGTGCAGGAGCTTTTCATTCGCTCCATCGCCGGCCTCGAAAACGTGCGCATCAAGCGGCACGCTTACGCGATCGAATACGATTACGTCGATCCGCGTGAATTGTTGCCGACGCTCGAAACCAAGCGGCTTCGCGGGCTCTATCTCGCGGGCCAGATCAACGGCACGACGGGCTACGAAGAAGCCGCCGCGCAAGGCTTGGTGGCGGGCCTCAACGCAGCGCGTGCGGCGGGCGGAGCGGGGCCGTTCGAAGTCACGCGCGCTGAGGGCTATATCGGCGTGCTGATTGACGATCTCGTGACGCGCGGGGTCACCGAGCCCTATCGCATGTTCACCTCGCGCGCCGAGTATCGCCTCACGCTGCGCGCCGATAACGCCGATCAACGCCTCACGCCGAAGGGCGTGGAGCTTGGCTGCGTCGGCGGTGAGCGCGCGCGCCGTTTCAGCGAAAAGATGCGGGAAATCGAGGACGCGCGGGCTTTGATGCACGCGCTGTCGCTGACGCCGAATGAAGCCAATGCGAAGGGCCTCAAGGTCAATCAGGATGGCGCGCGGCGCGATGCGATGACGCTGCTTGCGTATCCGTCCATCGCGTTCGAAGACCTCGCCGCCATCTGGCCGCAGCTCGGCGCGATGAGCACCCAGGCGCGCGAGCAGATCGAAATCGACGCGCTCTATTCCGGCTACCTCGAACGCCAGGCGGCCGACGTCGAAGCGTTCCGCCGCGACGAAGACCTGAAGCTCGATCCCGATCTCGATTATGCGAGCGTCGGCGGGCTCTCCACGGAAGTGCGCACCAAGCTCGCGGCCGCGCGTCCGGTGACGCTCGGCCAAGCCGGCCGTATCGAAGGCGTGACGCCGGGGGCGCTCACGGCGTTGCTCGCGCATGTAAAGCGGGCTGAGAAGAAGAGGGCGTGAATGCAGCGCGACTTGTTGTTCATCATCGGCGCGCCGTTCGAGGATCCGCAATATCCTGGGAAGAAGTGGTTCTGCCGCGATTGCGCGACGCTGGAAGGCGCGCTCTCGCTCAACCCGCATTGGAGCGAGTGCGTCGACGTGCGCCGCGTCCCGTACGTGAAGCCGCGCGATGAAGTGATCGCCGTGCTGGGCGTCGACAATCAGAGCTGCCCGGTGCTCGTGCTCGCGGATGCGAGCCTCGCGCCCGAGAACGCGAAATTCCACGAAGGACGTGCGTTCATGACGGAGCCCAAAGCGATCCTCAACTATCTCACCAAGCATTTCGGCGGCATCGGGCAGCATCCATGACGAGCCCGCGCATCGTGCTCAATGCGTGGGTCGATGCATTCAATCGCGCAGATGTCGATCGGCTCGCAGCGATGTACGCGGAAGACGCGGTGAACCATCAAGTGATGTGGGCGCCGCTTGAAGGCCGCGAAGCGATCCGCGCAATGTTCGAACGCGAGTTCGCGAAAGCGGAAATGCACTGCATTCCGGAGAACATGTTTTTCGACGGCGAATGGGCCATTCTGGAATGGCGCGATCCGAACGGTTTGCGCGGGTGCGGTTTCTTCCACATCGTCGACAAGCACATCGTGTTTCAACGCGGCTATTGGGATCAGCTCTCGTTTCAGCGCCTGCACGGATTGCAAGAGTGAGCGTGTACGGCGCCGCCGAATTTGCGCGCGATTGCGCGGTTTCACGCGAAACAGCTGAACGCCTGGAAACGTATCGGGCGCTGCTCGCGGAGTGGTCGAAGCGTTTCGATCTGATTGGCCCCAACGAGCTCGATCGCTTCTGGCCGCGGCATGCGCTCGACAGCGCGCAGCTCGTGAGTTTCGCGCCGAACGCCAAACGCTGGGCCGATCTGGGAACCGGGGCGGGGTTCCCCGGGCTGGTCATCGCCTGCGTGCTGGCGGAGACGCCGGGCGCTGAAGTGAGCCTCGTTGAGTCGAGCACCAAGAAGGCCGATTTCCTCAACACTGTAATCAAGGCGACGAACGCGCCGGCAAAAGTGTTTCCGGTGCGCATCGAGGATTTCAACAAAGCGGATCGCAGCCGATACGATGTGGTGACGGCCCGCGCCCTCGCGCCCTTGATGCGACTCATCGAACATGCGAAGCCGATTCTCGATCGCGGTGCGCAAGGGCTCTTTCTAAAAGGCTCGAGTTTCGAAGCCGAGCTGGCCGCCGCATCGAAGGCTCTAGGAGCCGGGGGCTTCAAGGCAGACGTGCTGGAGAGCAGGAGCGATCCGCGCGGCCGCGTCATTCGCATCACCGCGCAGCGCTAACGCTCTCAAGAGGAGACGGGGACATGCGGGTTCTTTCGATCGCCAATCAAAAGGGCGGGGTAGGCAAGACCACCACGGCGATCAATCTGGGCACGGCACTGGCCGCGACCGGCAAGCGCGTGCTGATCTTCGACACCGATCCGCAAGGCAACGCGTCGACGGGGTTGGACATCCAGCCCGAAGATCGGCGCGTGACGAGCTATCACGTGCTGGTGGGCCAGCGCTCGCTGTCGGGCGCGATTATTCCGACCAAAGTACCGAACCTTTTCATCATCCCGGGCGACGCGAACCTCTCCGGCGTGGAGACCGAACTCATGGCGGGCGTGCGGCCGCAACATCGCCTGCGCGATTCCGTCGCCGCGTTCCGCGCGGAAGAGAAGGGCGCGGGCTACGACTACATGCTGATCGATTGCCCGCCGTCGCTGAACATTCTGACTGTCAACGCGCTCACCGCATCGGACTCGGTGCTGGTGCCGCTGCAGACGGAATTCTTCGCGCTCGAAGGTCTCGCGCAATTGCACGCGACCATCATGGCGGTGAAGGAGAATCTGAATCCGACGCTTGAGATTCAAGGCATCGTGCTGACGATGTTCGACAAGCGCACGGTGCTCTCGGATCAGGTCGCGCAGGAAGTGCGCGAACACTTTCCCACCAAGGTCTACAACACGGTCATACCGCGCAACGTGCGCATCTCCGAAGCGCCGTCGCACGGTCTGCCCGCGATCGTCTACGATCAGAACGCGTCGGGTTCGAAAGCGTATATCGAGCTCGCGCGCGAACTTATCGAACGCGAACGCGCGCTTTTGGCGGCGTAAGCGCTGAGCGCGGAAGGTTTGGTAAGGCCCCGGTAATTTCTTCCCACCAGAAATTAAGCATACGACTCGGGAAGGGCAGGACGAAATGAGCGATTTCGCAAGACGCGGTTTGGGACGTGGGCTTTCGGCTTTGCTGGGCGAACCGGTGAAGGCCGACTTTGGCGCGCCCGCCCCGAAGCCCGCGAACGCGCCGGCATGGATCCCCCCGGAAGCGCCGGCAGCGCCGACGCCGGCGCCGCCCATCCAACCGACGGCCCAATTCGATCCCCCTGCGCCGACCAACGTCGTGGAGTTGCGCGGCGAGCCAGCCCCGGTCATACCGCCGGTCGCACCGGTCCAACCCGTGGTCCAACCGCCATCCCAGCCAGCGGCTCAGCCGCAAGCCCAACAGCCGCAACAAGCGGCTGCGGACGGCCCGCGCGGGCTGCCAATCGATCTGGTTCAGCGCAACCCGAACCAGCCGCGGAAGCATTTCGACGAAGCGGAACTGTCGGAGCTTGCCGATTCAATCCGCACGCATGGCGTGCTGCAGCCGATCCTGGTCCGCCCCGTCGCCGACGGGCGCTTTGAGATCGTCGCCGGCGAGCGCCGCTGGCGCGCCGCGCAGCGCGCGGGTCTGCACGCGATCCCGGCTGTGATCCGCGAACTCGATGAGGTCGAGATCCTCGAAATCGGCATCATCGAAAACGTCCAGCGCACGGACCTGAACCCGATTGAAGAAGCGCAGGGCTATCAGGCGCTGATCGATCGCTTTGGCCGCACGCAGCAGGACATCGCGGATGCGGTGGGCAAGAGCCGCCCGCACATCGCCAACATGCTGCGTCTTTTGGCGCTGCCGAACGAGATCATGGAAATGGTGCGCGACGGGCGGCTCTCGGCCGGCCACGCGCGCGCCATTCTCACCGCGCCCGATCCGCGGGTGCTGGCGGTGAAAGCGGTGAGCGAAGGGCTGAACGTGCGCGAGGTGGAGCGCCTCGCGCAGCAAGCCAAGGACGAACGGCATGGCCCGCGCGTCACCCCGGCGCCGGCCGCACCGGGCAAGGACGCCGATACGATCGCCCTGGAGCGCAGTTTGTCGGAGGCGCTGGGGCTCGTTGTTACGATCACGGACAAGGCAGGGCAGGGCGGCGAAATCAAAGTCTCGTACCGCACGCTGGAACAGCTCGACGACGTGATCCGCCGCCTGCGCGGCGCCTAAGCGTCCAGCGACGGCCAGACACGCCTCACTGCATGAGATCGCGAGCGAGGCCCCAGCAAAAGGTGATGGTCACGATCGCCTGGATCAGCAGAGCGATGCTCGACAGGATGAGCGGCAGCGTCGTGTCGCGAGGCGGATCGACGTCGTTGGCGACGGAGATGGCTTTCTCGGGCTTCATGCACCGGCAACGCTGACGCGCCGCGTGCCGTTCCGCGCGCCGGAGCGCTGTGCTTCCCTGCGGGTAAGCGCTTTCCTCATTCCGCGATCCGGGTGTAGCCTCGACGGCGGAGGAGACGCCGGTGAAGGCGCAAGGCATGCTGGGCGCGCTCGCATTGGCGCTGGCCGCGTGTGGCGGCGGCGGCGGAACTGGCGGCGGCCCACCGCCGCCGGTCAGTCTGCCGAGCGTGGACACCGCGCCCGTGCCCGCCGCCGATCCAGGCAGCGCGCTCCCCGCGAATTGGCAATATGGGGGCATCCTCGAAATCTACGTGCGCGGCTATCAGGACAGCGATGGCGACGGCGTCGGCGATCTCGCCGGCGTAACTCAGAGGCTCGATTACGTTCGTGACCTTGGCGTCTCCGCCATCTGGCTCATGCCGATCACGCAAAGTCAGGATCACGATCACGGCTACGCCGTCTCCAATTATCGAGAAGTCGAAACGCAATACGGCAGCCTCGCCGACCTCGATACGCTGGTGGCGCAGGCGCATGCGCGCGGGCTTGGGATCATCCTCGACTATGTGATGAACCACAGCGCGCAGACGCATCCGGCGTTCGTCAATTCGAGCAATGCCGCGAGCAATGCATTCCGCGACTGGTATGTGTGGTCGTCCGCGCACCCGACCGGGTGGAGCATTTACGGCGGCGATCCGTGGCGTTCGGCGAGCACCGGTTGGTATTTCGCGCCGTTCTCGGCGACGATGCCGGACTTCAATTTGCGCAACGCGCCGACCGTTGCATGGCACAAGGACAATCTGCGGTTTTGGCTCAATCGCGGCGTCGACGGCTTTCGTTTCGATGCGGTCGGCAATCTCTTCGAGAACGGCCCAGGCGCATGGGAAGCGCAGCCGGAAAACTACGCGCTGATGGGTGATGTGCGCGCGCTCGTGGGCGGCTACGCCAATCGCTACATGGTTTGCGAAGCGCCCGCCGATCCACTCGGCTTCGGCGCCGGCGCGGCATGCGCAAGCGCGTTCGCCTTCGGCCATCACACGGATGTCGTCAACGCCGCGAAAGGGCAGACGGGCGCCGTGGCGGCGCTCGCAACCTATTTCGCAGCGGTGCCGGCCTCGATGGCGACGATGGTGTCGAACCATGACAGTTTCGCCGGCGCGCGTCTGTGGGATCAGCTGGGCGGCGATGTGGCGCGCTACAAGCTCGCCGCCGCGACCTATCTGCTGCAGCCGGGCGTACCCTTCATCTATTACGGCGAAGAGATCGGCATGAGCGGCGCCGCGTCGCTTAGCGGCGACGCCGCCTTGCGCACGCCGATGAGCTGGACCGCCAATCCCGCCAATGCCGGCTTCTCCAGCGCCACGCCTTTCCGCGCGCTCAGCGCAAACGCGGCCACGAACAATGTCGCGACGGAGCAGGGGGACCCGAACGCGCTGCTGAATTTCTACAGATCCATGCTGGCCCTTCGCCGCGCCCATGCTTCGTTGGCGCGTGGATCGATGGATGGCGCCAGCGCCAGCGGCGCGGTGCTGAGCTATCGCCGCACCTTGGGTGCGGAACAGACCCTTGTCATCGTCAACTATGGTTCCGCCAGCGCCGCCGCGAGTCTCTCCGGTCTCACCGCGAATGCGAGCTATCTGGCGCAATGGCCGAGCGGCGTGGGCGACGTAACGGCGTCGGGGAGCGGCGACGCTTCGGTCGTCGCGCCGGCGCAAACGGTGTTGGTGTTCCTTCGCGCGCCTTAGGGGGCCGACCCTGGCGGGGCTGGGCCTGAAAGACTACGCGCCACCCCGCACCAGATTGGCGACGCCGCGATAGACGTCGGCGGCGATCAGTGCTTGCGGGGCGCCGGCTTGCTTGCAGCGCAGCTCGGCGGCCCAGAGCAGGTCGAACGCCGCGCTCAGCTTCTTGCCGCTCCAGGCGCGCGCCCGCGACGCGAAAGCGTCGCGTTCTTTCCAGAACACGGGCGGACGGAGCTTTGCGATCGCGTCTGTGGCGCTCATGCCGCCATCCATCATCGTGCGCGCATCGGAGAGCTGCAGCATGCGCCGCTCCAAGGCGCGGACGGCGGAAACGCCGGACAGTCCGTCGATTCGCGACAAGGCCTCGACGGCTTGCGCCGCGCGTCCGCTCACGGCGTCGAGGCTGGCCGCGTCGAGCGCGCCTTCTTCTTCATCAGCCAGCAATTGCGAAACTTCCGCGCCGGTGACGGCCCGGCCCAATCCGTCGGCATAAATCGCGAGCTTTTCGATTTCGCTGCGCGCCTGTCCGCGATCGGCGGGGAGGGCGGACGCGAAAATATCCTCAGCGTCGCGGTCGAGCTTCAGGCCGAGCTCAGCGGAAAGCTCCCGCGCGAACGCGGCGCGCTCTGCATCGCTTTCTTCGTAGAACACGACGCCCGCCGCGTTCTTCGCCGCGTTAAAGGCCTTCACCAATTCGCTCGTCCCGCCGAGATCGCCGCCTTCGACGATCAGGAAGCCGCCGGGCTCATCGCGCTCCAGCGCTTCCAGCGCATCGAGGATCGCCGCGTCCGCGCCCTTGCCATCGACGCGCGCCCACACCAGGGTCGGTCCGCCCAGCAGCGATTGCGCCACCAGCGCGTCCGCCAGGCGCGCGCCGTCGCGCTTGATTTCGTCTTCACCGAGCTTGGTCGTGGCGTAGGGATCGTCCGATCCTTTCAGCGCCCAAGCCGCCAATTTCTGCGCGGCTTCATGCACGAGCGACGTGTTCGGCCCGAACAGGAGTGCTGCGCGCAAGCCCTTGTCCGGCTTGTCGAGAAAGCGCCGGACGGCGGCGCCGGAAACCTTCACGAGGCGGAAGACCTTTGATGCAGCCGGATCGCCAGCTCCGCGCGCATGCGCTGCGCCAGCGTTTCGGCCGCGCGCTCGCGCGCATCGTCTTGCGCGGAGATTTCACCGAACGCCGCCGTCGGGATTTCGTAGGTGACCACCGAATTGATGGAGCCCCGCAACGGTCGGCCGCCGCTCGCCGGCGTCAGGACGTAATTCGCGGTGAGCCGCAATTCCGCGCGGCTGGCGGATTCGTCGAGGCGCAGACCCAGCAGCACCACGTCTTCGCGCAGCGTGATGTCGAGCTGGCTGGGCGTCGAGCCATTGTCCTCGACCGCAAGCATGCGGTCGAGTTCGGTCTTGAGCACATGGCCGGCCTTGCCTTCGATCGTCTCCACATGCACCGGCCCGATCGCCATGCGGCCATGCGCGGACGGCGCGTACATCGGCTCAAAGCCGCAGCCGGCCAGCAACAGCGCCATGGCGGCGAACACGAAGCGCATGGGATTCTCCCGCTCCTTCACTGGTGTTCCCTGAAAGGGCACTACCCAACGACGATATTGACGATCCGGTCCGGGACCACAATCACCTTACGGATCGTTTGGCCGCTCAGGAACGCCGCCACTGCGGCGTCAGCCAGCGCTTTCTCCCGCACTTCATTCTCGGGCGCGCCCTTGGCCACCTCGATCTCGCCGCGGCGCTTGCCGTTCACCTGAATGGGGAGCGTCACGACATTGGTCGCGGCCAAGGCCGGATCGGCGACCGGCCACGGCGCGCTCGAGACGAACGGTTCGAACCCGAGCTTCTCCCAGCATTCTTCCGCCAGGTGGGGCATGAACGGGGCGATCAGCTGCGTTAGCAGCTTCAATGCTTCGCCGCGCGCGAACATGAGGCCTGCGTTGTTCGTGTCCTTGGCCTTGGCGATGGCGTTGACCAGCTCGTAGCACTTGGCGACCGCGACATTGAAGCGGAACGACTCGATGTCGTCGGTAATGCCTTTCACCGTGCGGTGAGCGAGTTGCCGGAGCGCCAATGCATCGCCTTCGCCCGCGCCCGGAGGAGGGGCTTCGCCGGGCTTCGGCGCCGCGCGGCCGTGATCTTCCACCAAAGTCCAGACGCGCTGCACAAACCGCCACGCGCCCTGCACGCCGCCTTCGGTCCATTCCACGTCGCGCTCGGGCGGGGAGTCTGAAAGCACGAACCAGCGGGCCACGTCGGCGCCGAAATCGGTGACGAACGCATCGAGATCGACCACGTTCTTCTTCGACTTCGACATTTTCTCGATGGCGCCAACATCCACCGGTTTGCCGGTCGCGAGATCAATCCGCGCGCCGTCCTTCACTTCGGTCTCTTCGGGCAGCAGCCACTGGCCGGCGGCGGACTTGTACGTCTCGTGCACCACCATGCCTTGCGTGAACAGCGCCGCGAAAGGCTCGCCGCTCGGCAGGTCCAGCAAGCCGCAATCGCGCATGCCGCGCGTGAAGAACCGCGAGTAAAGCAGGTGCAGCACCGCGTGCTCGACACCGCCGACATATTGGTTCACCGGCAGCCAGTAATTCGCCGCCTCTTTGTCGAACGGCTTGGTCTCGTTCCACGGATCGGTGAAGCGCGCGTAGTACCAAGACGAGTCCACGAACGTGTCGAGCGTGTCCGTCTCACGCGTCGCCTTGCCGCCGCACTGCGGGCAGCTCACATGCTTCCAGGTCGGGTGATGCTCCAGCGGATTGCCCGGCTTGTCGAATGTCGCGTCGTCCGGCAGCGCCACCGGCAGATCCTTTTCCGGAACAGGCACGACGCCGCACTTGGCGCAATGGATCGCCGGAATGGGGCAGCCCCAATAGCGCTGGCGTGAAACGCCCCAATCGCGCAGGCGATATTGCGTCGTCGCTTCGCCGCGGCCGAGTTTCACCAGCTCCTGGATGGCGCGCTTGATCGCATCCCGTGTGGAGAGACCGTCGAGGAAGCGTGAATTGTAGATCGTGCCGTGCTCGGTGTAGGCGACCTTGTCGATTGCATGGGTCGCCGCATCCGCGCCGGGCGGCAGCACCACCGGCGTCACCGGCAGATTATATTTGCGCGCGAAATCCAAGTCGCGCTGATCGCCCGCCGGCGAGCCGAAGATCGCGCCCGAGCCGTAGGTCGAGAGCACGAAGTTGGCTGCGTAGACCGGCAGAATCCAATCGGGATCGAACGGGTGCCGCACGCGCACGCCGAGATCGATGCCTTTCTTTTCGGCCTTCTCAATCTCCGCTTCGCTGGTGCCCAGCTGCGCGCATTCGGCGACGAACGCGGCCACGTCGGGCCGATGCTCGGCAATAGCTTTGGTGAGCGGATGATCGGGCGCCAACGCCAGGAAGCTCGCGCCGAACAGCGTATCGGGGCGGGTGGTGAAGACCGGGATCGGATCGCGCGCATGGCTGCGTTCGCCTTCGGCCAGCTGCGGCAGGAAGCTCGGCGCTTCGGCGATCTGCCACCAGATGTTCGCGCCCTGGCTCTTGCCGATCCAGTTCGCCTGCATCAGCCGCACTTTGTCCGGCCATTTGTTCAGCGTCTCGATCGCATCGAGCAGATCGTCGGCGTAGGCGGTGACGCGGAACATCCATTGCTCCAGCTCGCGCGTCTCCACCGGCGCGCCGGAGCGCCAGCCCTTGCCGTCGACCACTTGCTCGTTGGCGAGCACGGTATTGTCGACCGGATCCCAATTCACTTTCTGCTTCTTGCGATAGACGAGGCCCTTTTTCCAAAAGGCCAGGAACATCGCCTGCTGGTGCTTGTAATAAGCGGGATCGCACGTCGCGATTTCGCGCGACCAATCGATCGCCAGCCCCAGCAACTTAAGCTGATCCCGCATCGCGGCAATGTTGGCGTAGGTCCATTCGCGCGGATGGACTTTGCGCTCCATCGCCGCGTTTTCCGCGGGCAGGCCGAACGCGTCCCAGCCCATCGGGTGCAGCACGTTGAAGCCCATGGCGCGCCGGAAGCGCGCGATCACGTCGCCCATCGTGTAATTGCGCGAATGCCCCACATGGATGCGCCCCGAAGGGTAGGGGAACATCTCCAGGACGTAGGCCTTGGGCTTGTCTTTGGCTTCAGTCGGACTCAGCGCGCGATAAAGATCCGCGCGGGCCCACTTGTCGCGCCATTTCGGCTCGACCTCACGATGATTGTAACGCGACATGCGCCGACACTATCCAGCGGAGCTTGGAAGGAAAAGGCGCGGGCGAAACGCCGGCGCCGGCTAGTTGCGAACCGCGCTCAACCGAAGCTCGCGCGCGCGCCGCAGGATGGCGTTCTCGATCTGCGCTTCCGTGTCGGGGTTCACGGCGGCGTCCTGCCACTGACCGTTCACCAATTGCTGGCGGAAGATCGAAACGTTCAGCGCGTCGGCGCGCAGGCGGGTGTCCAGAATGTACACGGTCGCCTTGAAGCGCTCGTTCGGCGTGCCGGGGTCCGAGTGCCAGTCGGTGATGATGACGCCGCCGAAAGGATCAACCGAAGCCAGCGGCATGAACGCCAGCGTGTCGAGCGAGGCGCGCCACAGGAAGGAGTTCACGCCGATCTGCGGCTGCTCTGAGCGAGAGCTGCTGCTGCTGTGGCCGCCAAGCAACGGAATGCCGAGTCCGCCGCCGGAATTGCTGCTCGACTGGCTGTCCCGCGATTGGCCCGGCTGACGATCGGTGTCCGGCTTGAAAGTGGAGCAGGCGGTCAGCGCCCCGGCCGCCGCCATGATCATGGCGGCCTTCAACAAGGTGCGCCCGCTTTGATTCATCACCACTTCCTCCGCCTCAGCCGCGTCTTCCCGAAGCGGCGCGAGCCCATATAGCATGAGCGCCGGGAGGGGCCAGAGCCGGCGCCAGCGGGCCGGTTGCGGCCTTTTCGGCCCCAACCTCAGCCCCACAGCGCGACAGGAACGGGGGAAACCGGCGATGTTATGGCGGCCGGTTAATCGGCCCTCGGGGCCGGTTTGGTCATAAAAAGTTCCAGAGTGTTGACTAAATATTTACGGCGCTGTGGCTGAAAATTCACTGCGAACGGTGGCGGACTCGGCTATATTGGCGGTTCCGACCTGGGGAAAGGTTTGAGGGGAAATCGTGGGCAAGGCGTATGCATGGGTCGTAGCGGGGGCCGTCTTGGCGACGGCTGGCGCTGCGCATGCGCAGGGCGGCCCCGCCACGAATCCGGTCGCCGAGCGTAATGCGGCGGCGCGCGAAATGCCTTGGTACGAACGGTTTACGACGTCCACGGGGCTTACCGAAAACCTCAACAATGCGGGTCAGAGCAGCGAGCGTATTCCGGCGCCCACCTGGCGGTTGAACGAGCACTGGGGCGTGAGCGTCGATATCCGCGAGGGACAACGCCTGGACCAGCGACTGGAAGGCGGTCGCGAAGATCAGACCTCTGTCGGCGCCTATTACCAATTCACGCCGCGGCTGCGCCTGGGCGGCGAAGTCAGCGTGGGCGTCCCGCAGACCCCGGCGCTGACGTCCTCCAGGCAACAAGACAAGGACGAGCCGAGCGCCGGCGTCCGTCTGGAATCGGCGTTCCGGTTCTAGTCCACGAGCCCGCTGACGGCGGCGATCCCCGCAAATCCACGCCCTGGCAAGCGCTTCGCCGTGCCCGTCTGCACGCCGCCGAGCGCAATCACCGGCACACGGGCCGCGCGCGCCAACCGCCCCGCTTTCAGCGGCCCGAGAGGGTGAATCGCCGATGCGCTCCGGCTCGGGAACACGGGCGCGAGCACGCAGGCGTCCATCCCCATCCGCCCCGCGCGCGCCAACCCGGCGCGTCCATGCGCCGACGCTGTCTCGATCCAGCCCTCTCGCCGCTTGGCCACCCGGCGCCCGCGCCATCGCTCGGGCCAGTGTACGCCGCCCGCGCCGACCGCCAGCGCAAGAGCGGGGTCGGCCGCGATCAGCAGCAGCAAGCCGCGACGGCGGCAAAGTATGGCCAGCCGCTGGGCGAGCGCGCGCCGGTCCGCCATCCCGAAATGCCGGAACACGACCGCCGCGCCCCGCGGCAGGCGCGCCGCGATGCGGCAGGGATCGGGCGTTCGCCGCGGATCGGTGAAAAAGAACAGCCAAGGGATCGGCGGCGAACCGGCCTCGCGGTTGAGGCGTCGTCCCAGCGCGTCTAGCACCTCGATATTGCGCATGACTCAGTCCGCCGATCCCGCCGCCGCCCGCGCCGACATCTTGGCGCGTATCGCCGCCGCCGCCAAAGCCGCCGGCCGCGACGCCGGCGAGATCGGCCTAGTCGCCGTCTCCAAGCAACAGCCCGATGACCGCGTCGAGGCGATGCTGGCGGCGGGTCAACGTCTGTTCGGCGAGAATCGCGTGCAGGAGGCGCAGGCGCGCTGGACCCAGCGCTGCGCTCGCCACCCCGATCTTCGCCTTCGCCTGATCGGTCCGCTGCAAAGCAACAAGTCCGACGACGCAGTCGCCTTATTCGACGCCGTCGACAGCCTCGATCGCGTGAAGCTGGCCCAAAGCTTGGCCAACGCTGCGCAGAAACTCGGCCGCTGCCCTGAGATACTGATCCAAGTGAATACCGGAGAAGAACCGCAAAAAGCCGGCGTTGCGCCCGCTGCGGCGGACGCCTTCATCAAGGCGGCGCGCGAGATTTACGATCTGCCCGTGCGGGGCCTCATGTGCATTCCCCCCGCCGCCGAAGAACCGGCCATGCATTTCGCGCTGCTCGCCAAGATCGCCGCGCGCAACGGGCTCGGCGAACTCAGCATGGGCATGAGCGACGATTTCGAAACCGCCATCCGCTTTGGCGCGACGCTGGTGCGCGTGGGCAGTGCGCTGTTTGGCGCGCGCGGCTAGACGCCGACGATCGCCAGCGTGTCGTCGGGCGCCGCGGCGGCGAGGACGGTCAGCATCGTCTCGCGCGTCACCGCCACGCAGCCCTCTGTCGGCCGCCAGTCCGGTTGGGCCAGATGGAGGAAAATAGCGCTGCCCCTGTAGGGCGCGGGCGGCGCATCATTGAAGCCCAGTACGACGATCAGATCGTAGGCATGGTCCTCGCGCCAAAGCCGCTCGGCGCTGGCGGGGTAGGGATGCTTCACCGGCCGATTGTAGGCTGGATCGGCAGGCGCATCGCACCATCCGTCGTCCGGCGACAACGCCGCGCAGGACAGCACGGTCGCCGGCGGCGGCTCGCGATCGGGGCGGTAGAGCACGCGCCGCATCGGCCACACGCCCGCCGGACTCGCGCCGTCGCCTTCGCTCTTCGCACGTGCAGCACAAACGCCGCCCCGCCCGAGCACGCAGCGCGCCTCTAGATTTGGTCCGCGGAAATGCCCAGTTGCGAAAGCGTGAAAGGACATGATCACACTTATGGCGGTAAGCTCGTGATGATGACAGGCTGCGCGGCATGGTGAACGGACGCGGTGCGACCATCCTGGTGATCGATGACGACGATGAGCTGCGTTCCGCGCTCATCGAGCAATTCGAGCTGGAGGATGGCTTCCACGGCGTCGGCGTGGAAACCGCCGCCAAGGGCCTTGCCGCCGCCGCCGACGGCCAGGCCGCTCTCATTCTGCTCGACGTGCACCTGCCCGACATGGATGGAATCGACGCCTGCAGAGCGCTGCGCGAGAGCGGCGTGCGCGCGCCAATCATCCTGTTGACCGGCGCCGCCCGCGAGGAGGCGGATCAGGTCAACGGTCTCGACGCCGGCGCCAACGACTACGTGCTGAAGCCGTTCAAGTTCTCCGTGCTGCTGGCGCGCATCCGCGCCCATCTGCGCAGCCACGAGGCCAGCGAGGACGCCGTCTTCCGCATCGGCCCCTACGAGTTCAAACCCTCGCTCCGGCTGCTGCTCGACGAGCGGCAAAAGAAGATCCGCCTGACCGACAAGGAAACCTCGATCCTGCGCTACCTCTACCGTTCGGGCGAAAAGCCGGTGGGGCGCGATGAATTGCTGCGCGAGGTGTGGGGCTACAACGCCAATGTCACGACCCACACGCTTGAGACGCACATCTATCGCTTGCGCCAGAAGATCGAGCCCGACGCACAAAGCCCGAAGCTTTTGATAACGGAAACTGGCGGTTATCGGCTGCAGTCGTAATCGATTAAGCCAGCCGTGTTAGGTTGCCCGGCATGTTGATCTCCGCTCAAACGGCCCGCCCGATCGATCTGCTCATGGACGTGATGGAACGCGTCGCACGGGCCGAAACCGAGCTGGGCGTCGCCGCCGCCGTGCGTTCGGCGGCGCGTCAGATGGTCGGCGCCGACGGCGCCACGGTGGTGTTTAGGCGCGGCGAGCGCGTCGCCTATGTCGATGAAGACGCGATCGGCCCGCTGTGGAAGGGTCAGGATTTTCCGATCGAAGCATGTATTTCGGGCTGGGCCATCCTTAACAAGCAGACGGTCGCGATCGAGAACATCTACGACGATCCGCGCATTCCCTCCGTGGCGTACAAGCCCACGTTCGTGAACAGTCTCGCCATGGCGCCAGTGCGGCCCGAGGATCCGATCGCCGCCATCGGCGCCTATTGGGCCGAGCCGCATCGTCCCACCGCCGAAGAAGTCCACGCCCTCGAGACCATCGCCCGCGCCACCGCGATCGGCTTGGAAAATGTCGAGCGCTTGGCTCTGATCCGCAACGCCGCCTAAAGCGCGAAGCCCGCCACCACCGGCACGTGATCGCTGGGGCGCGGCCATGAGCGGCACTCCGCATGAATGGCGAACGCTTTCGCTTGCGAACTCGGCGCGAGCTCGGCGCTGGCCCAGACATGATCGAGGCGGCGCCCGCGATTGTTCTTGGTGTGGTCGGGACTGCGGTAGCTCCACCAGGTGAACAGCTTTTCCGGGGCGGGCCGGTGCAGCCGCGCCAGATCGACAAAACCGCCCTCATCGCGCACGCGGAGGAGTCCGTCGGTTTCCGCCGGCGTGTGGCTTACGACGGAGAGCAATTGCTTGTGGCTCCAGACGTCGAACTCGCCCGGCGCGATATTGAGGTCGCCCACCAGCACGGTCGGCGCGGCGCCTTTGCGCCGCGCATAGGCAAGGCGCATCGCCTCGACGAAATCGAGCTTGTGCTGGAATTTCGGATTGATGCTGGCGTCCGGCACGTCGGCGCCTGCGGGCACATAGAGATTGTGAATCTCGACGCCGTCGATGCGGACCGCCGCGGCGCGCGCCTCGCTGCGAGGGCACAGCGTGAAGGCGATCGGCTCCATCTTCACGCGCGACGCGATGGCGACGCCGTGCCAGCCCTTCTGCCCGACCACATGCAGGTGCTTCAGCCCCATCGCCTTGAACGCTTTGGCGGGAAACTCGCCGTCGCGGCACTTGATCTCCTGCAGGCAGAGCACGTCAGGCCGCGCCTCGGCCACGAACCGGGCGACGGTGTCGGCGCGCAGGCGCACGGAGTTGATGTTCCAGGATGCGATCTTGAGCATGCGCCTTCCGTATCCCCGGATGGCGTTCCCCCAAAGAGAACGCCCGGCCGCATCGCGACCGGGCGTTCGAGGCGCCTTTGGGGGCGCTTGCGCCGGCAGGGGAAATTCCGGCGTTACGGCCGCCGCACTGGATCCGTCAGCGGGGGGACGACGCCGATCCAGGGGGATGAGCGACGGCCTATGCGTTGTATGTACGCCACAGGGGCAAAAAAATCAAGGAGCAGCTGGAGAAAATACTTGCCAGGCCGCGCTTTCCTTAACCCGCGAGAAAGCACTTCCTCCCGCCGTCAGTGGCCCCGCGGCTCGACGATGTCGTCCATGCGGAACAGTCGCCGGTCCAGGCTGGCGGGTTCGGAAACCTCCGTCAGGGCGATGTTGGTGCGCGCGCCGGTCGCGTCAATCACTTCCCATGACGAGAGGCGCGCTTCGGGCAGATCGAGCCGCATGGTGATTTCGCCGTTGGCCTGCCCGGTACGGTCGCGCGCGGTGACGAAGAGCGCGCTGCCTTGGCGCACGACGCGCGTGATGTTTGCGTCGCGGTCAAGGTCGATATCGCTGCGAAGAATGAAATTGAGCGGCGTGGAGCGGAGCGGCGTGCGCTGCGTGGTGCGCAGCGCGCGGTCGCGCACGGACACGACGCGCCCGTCCGACACGATCAGCATGGTCGCCGGAGGGTCGTATTCAAAGCGCAGTTTTCCCGGCCGTTGCAGGTAAAACGCGCCGCTGAACTGTCCGCCTGGGGAAGTTTGCACAAAGCGTCCCTGCAGGCTTTGCATGGCGTTGAGCGAGCGATTGGCGAACGCGAGCGCTTGTGTGCGGGCGGGGCCCATCAGCATCACCGGCTGCGGCGCCTGCGCCGTTGGCGAGGCGCCCCGCAATTGTGCGGCGGCGGGGCTGAGCGAGAGTGCGGCGAACGCCGCGGCGAGCAGGAGCGTGCGATGCATGCGGGTGATGTGGCGGAAACGCATGGCGAAAGGAAGGGTTCGTTTGCGGCGCTGCTGGGGCTTTTCGGTTCATCCTGGATTCATTGGCGCGACCTCGGTCACAGCGCTGGGTTGTCGGAACGGGGATGCTGGCGGTGGAAACAGGAGCCGCCCATGTTCGCGAAAATGATCGCCTTTCTGATCGAGGGGTTCGCCGCCGCAGCGGCGATCGAGCACCCGCGGGCCAGCGTACGCTGAGCGGCCCCGCGGCGAGATGGATTCGCCGCTGTGTCGGAGCAACATGCCGCGTCCTTGGCGGATTGTTCGATTCCCGCCCAGGGGCGAGTCGACAAAGCCTTTCCTCCTCAGCAGCTTATAGGTTATCGTCCTGTTAACCAGTGTGGCGAGGGACCGCTACGGTCCCACGGGGGAACGCAATGGGTGAATGGGGACTCGGAAATCGTGCTTGGCGTCCGATCGCGGCGGCCGCGCTCCTGAGCGTCGTACTTGGCGCGGCGGGCGGCGGCGGCGCTCAGGCGGCGGGATCAAACAACAACAATACGCGTCCGTTCCAGTCCGGCGATTGCTTCCGCAATCCGGCGGATTTGCGCGACCTCGATACGTTCGCGCCTGAGACCGACGCCGGTTCGCTGGAGCTTGCCGCCCGCTGTGAGGACCAGCTGAAGACCCGCTCGCGGCCCTATCTGCAAGTTTCCTATGCGCTCTACCACTCGGCCAAGGCCAACCGGATCCGGGCCGAGGCGAGCTCGGCGGGTTCCGACCGCACGCATTGGCTGGATGAGGCGGCGCGCCAATTCGCGGCCGCGATGAACACCAATCCTCAGCTTGTCGACGCCCCGCTTGAATTGGCTCGCGTGCAGCGCCTGCGCGGCAATTTCGACGCCGCGAACACGCAACTCGATCAATTGGCCCGCAACAGCACCGGCAACGGCGCCGCGCTCGCCTACGAACAGGGCATGGTGATCGTCGATCGTCTCGGGCCGCAACGGGCGCTCGCCGATGAGGCGGCCGCCGCGCGCCGCAACGATCTCGTCCGCGCCGCGACTTTCCTTCGCGTGTTCAGTTCCAATTTCGGCGCGTCGGCGCCTTACGTCGCGGAGCGCGGCCCACGTGCTCTGGCGCAGGTGTCGAACGAACTGGGCGAGGGCTCGCTCGCGCTGCCGCTGACGCGCGACAACGCCAGCGAGGCGCGCAACAGCTTCTCGGACGCCAAGCTCGCCGTCGACATTCTCATGGCCCAGCCGAGACAGCGGGCCGACGACGTCACCCTCGCGGGGCGCGTCTATTTCAATCTGGCGCGGGCGCAATTGCGCTATTCGGGCTTCGGCAAGGCGCCGCACCCCACCGATTCCGCCGACGTCGAATGCTCGACGACGGTCCGGGATGCGATCGAGATTCCCGAAGAAATCGAGCGCAATTTCAGAAAGGCCATTGACTACGGCGCGACGCAGGGGCGCTGGGGCGTCGGATGCGTCCGCATGGAACGTGGTCAGTACGATGTTGCAGACGGGGCGCTGCACTGGTTCGAGGAGGCGAACAGGAATTCGCCGGAGCCGCTCTTGCGCCGCTCGGAATATTTGTTGGCGCTGGCCCGTGCTCTCGGCCTCGGCGGGCAGGATCAGCTGGCGCTGCAGCGTTATGACGAGGCGCTTCGCGCCGAGAACGCCGACCCCGCGCACCTCAATCGCACGCGCGTCGTCCATATCTACGTCGAGAAGGCCAATATCTATCTGCGCCAGAACGACAGCCAAAGCACGCAGAACGCGCTTCGCGCGCTCGATGCGGCGACTGCGCTCGACACCGCCAACGACCGGTCCGCCAGCGCCGAAGCCTATTTCCGCCGTGGTCAGATTCTGTTCGAGCGCGGCAATGACATCCCCGGCGCGCGGGCGAGCCTGCAGCGGGCGTCGACGATCGACAATCCGCACCAGGCGGAAGCGTACTACTATCTGAGCCGGCTCGAAGAGAGCCAACGCAATGTGGATGCGGCGCTGCGGGCGGCGTCGCTGGCCTTCCACAATGTCGCGGCCGGCGATGACGAACAGCGCGATCTCTATCGCCGGCAGGCGTGCCTCGTGAGCATCCGCTTCGGCCGCACCGGCCCGCAAGGCTTGGCCTATTGCACGGCGGAGGAGGGGCGTCCGCGCTATCCCGAGGCGCTGCTCTATGAAGGCATGTTCTGGCTGAAGGAAGCCGGCGGCAACCGGAGCGGCCAACGCCAGGAAGACTGGGCCAATGCGCTGCGCGCGTTCGAGCGCGGTCTCGAGCGCATCCAAAACGGCGCCGAGAACAACCAGATCGGCGTGCTCTGGGTTCGCGACCTTCTCGATTTCGGCCGCCGCACCGTGCGTTTCTGCGCCGGCCTTGGCGCCGCCGACAACACCACCACGCAGGAGCCGGTGAAGAACTTCTACATCAACAACAATATCCCCAGCTGCCCTGCAGCCCGCTGATCGCAGGAGCCTTGAGTAGGATGCCAAGACCTGAAGACCAGTCGCTGCCGCAGAATTGGAGCAGCGTCGAAAAAAGCCAGGCGGTGGTCATTTATGCATCGCCGCAACAGCAACAGGAAACCGCGGCGCGCAGCGCTTTCGGGTTGCTGTTCGTGCTGGCCGTCATCACTTTGTGCGGCGTGATCGCCGGGATCTGCGCCTGGCGCACCTGGGGCCAGGAGGGCGTGATCAGCCAGATCGCCGCCCAACAGGCAATCACAGAAGAGACGCGCGCGATCGGCGACTACCGCAATCAGCTCAGCCGCCAGAACATCGAGATGGACCGCATGCTGAAGAGCGGCAAAATCTCGGCGCCGCCGTTGCCGCCACAGCACAACCTGATCACGGCGCAGACGCGCAGTGTCGACGCCGCGCGCCGAGAGTTCGACGCCAATTGCGCGGCCATCACGACGCGCACGCCTGGAGACGACAAGTGCCAGAAAGCCAACGAAGCGCCGCGCTGCGTCTGGGTGCCGTCGGACACGCCGCCGCGTCGCCGCTGTGCGCTGCCCGAGCATGTCGCCGCCAGGAATTAAGGGGAAGCTGATGGCCGACGATGAACCGACCGGATGGGACGACGAAGAGCCCGCCCGTTCGCGCGTCATGTATGCGGAACCGCAATCGACGAGTCTGCTCACGACGTTCGCGCGCACGATGGCGAGTTTCTGGGTGATGTGCCTGATGCTGGTCGCGGCCGGCCTTGCGGCCGCGTCCTTCATCAAGATGCAGGACAGCGAACATCAGCTTGCGCTGGAGCAGGACAAGACGCGCCCTGAAGCCTGGGCGCTGGTGGAGTATCGCCAACAGCTGGTCGACGCGGTGCGCGATATGCGTGACGACCCATACATGGACGCGCCGGTGACGCCGCCGCCGCGCCCGCCGCTGCAGATCGAACTCGACCAGTTGCGGGCGGAGAACCAGCGTCTGCGCGAGGAGATCACCAAGCGCCTCAACCGCGTCAATCCTCCGCAGCCCCGCGCCGGCGGCTGGCCCAGCTAGACAAAAAAGGCCGAGCCCCATGAGCGCTCCGACGCCCGAGCACCGCGCGTTTGTCGAGGCGGGCATCGGCGTTTGCATGGCGGTGATGATGGCCGACGGCAAGCTGACGGCGGAAGAGCTGGCCTGGTGGCAGGCCGCGCAATATCGCCACCCCTTATTCAAGGACGTGCCGGCGAGCGCCTTCAACAACATGCTGGCGCGGGTGAAGGAAAAGCTCGCCAATCTGGGCGCGAAGGCCGCGATCAACGCCTGGGCGCCGGCGGTGCCCCAGCAATATCGCCACTCAATCTACGAGCTGGCGGTCGAACTGGCGGTGGTGGACCACCAGCTCGCCGGCAGGGAGCCTGAGATCGTGCTGCACATCGGCGCATGCCTCGGCGTGCCGACCGAGGAAGCGCGGCGCATTTTCATGGACAGAATCGAGAAGATGTAACGCGCCCGTTCCTCGCAAGGGGAAGGAAGCGCTAGCTCGAATTGAACGCCGCGCGGGCGGCGGCGCCGAGCTTTTCGAAATCCTCGCGGCCGATGAGATCGGGGAGGT
>DASZQK010000017.1:0-28446 GCA_035549695.1 Caulobacterales bacterium
TATTCCATGGTGCTCGCGGGAAATATCCTGTGGATCGGCTACGGCGCGCTGCGCGGCGCGCCGTCCATCATGATTTGGAATGTCGTGGCCGCCGCGATCGCGACGTTCGTGCTGACGCTGAAGGTGACGACGCGGGCGGCGCCGTCCTAGTCCGGCTTCGCCGCGGTTACTGTGTGATAAGCCCGTCGCGCAGCGCGCTGCAGGTTAATTGAAATATTCATAGAGCGGACGTTGGGGCCTATCTGAATGGGACCTCTTGGGCCAGAGGGCGATCTGCAAGTCGACCTCGCTCATTTGTTTTTGACTTGCATAGTCTCGTGGCTGCTTGAACACGGCTGCAATCGACGTCAGAACCGCGGCGCTCAGTTGTCCCCAGACGCTCGTAATAGCGACCCACCTGAAGCCAGCAAGAACTGCCTTGAGTGCTGGACCTTCGCTAACGAGCGAGGGAAGGGGAGGGAACCCCTCGATCACCCAATGAAAATAGTAATTTGGATAAAGAGAGGCTGCGGCCGCGTAGCTCACCAAGCCTACGGGATGGCCTGCACTTACCACCGTCAATGTCACTCCGGAGTGCTCAAACCCCGATAGCACGACGTAGAGCAACGGCGTGAGGAGCATGGAAACGATCGACGCGCAGCAAAATAGCACGACGAGGCGAGCGAACAAAAAGACGATCAAGTACGGGACGCCATGCCGCTGTCGCGGGATCGGCTCCCACTGCTCGGATGCAAAAAATCCCCGTTCGTCGCGATGAAGGTTTCTCTGAAATTTGATGAATCCGAAGAGCCACGTTGCGGTTCGCCAAACGACGCAGAACGCAAGAAGGGCGGTGGTTGCGAGCAGCCAAACGCGCGCATCGGCGAGCGGCGCCTTCTCCGCTTGGATCAATGCGATGACGTCGCTTTCACTGCCGATCTGCAGAAGAAATATGGTCGCGATAACCGGCGTGAACATCACCGGCAGAATCTTGATTACATCCTGATAACTGGAGGCGAGCGAGAATACGACGAGTTTGCGAAATGAAGCTTCAACCTTGATCGCGAATCTATCTGCAAGCAGCACGAGCGCGATCGAGATGAGGATGCACGCCACACATGCCCACGCAAACCAACCTGTGGCGAAGTCAAATCGACTCGCGATTGCGAGGTAGTCTCTTTCGATGCGCGAATCCCAAGGACCATTGAATAGAATGTGCCAGTCCACGTTGGCTTTGAGGGCCGTCCAAGCAATTACAACGTACAAAATCGTACCGAGCATATATGACAGTCCGTACAACGCTTGCATGAACTTGCTGGTAAATCGCATCCTTGCCCCCACGATTGGCATTCGCGTAATTATGTGCATGCGGGGATCTGCATGAAAAGTGAGATCGCAAAAGTAACGGTTGCTTCGCTTCGCGACCTCATCACGCGTACCGGATTTGGCGCGACCGTGGTTGAGGAGAAAGTTCTCATCGTTCAGCACACGAAGTGCCGATACTCGGTCTCCTGCCGTATTGGCGCTGATGGCCAATCCGTCGAAAATATTCAATTTCGCGCGGCCTGGGCCACGTCCGGAGTGAACTTCCATTTTGTAAATGAATGGAATTACCGAAACAGGTTCACCAAACTCTACTTAGATGACCGCAGCGATCCGATCATCGAGTTCGATGTGGTGACGGTCGCGATTGCCGAGGCCCATTTGGAAGAATGCCTTGGGCTTTGGCACACTTCGTTGGACAATTTCCTTCCTAAATAGACGGTTGGCAGCCCATCGGCTTCAGCCCCAGATCCGCGAACAGCTTCGCGTCTTCGTTCTGATCCGGGTTCGGCGTCGTCAGCAGCTTGTCGCCGACGAAGATCGAATTGGCGCCGGCCAGAAACGCGAGCGCCTGCAATTCGCGGCTCATGTGCTCGCGCCCCGCGGAGAGTCGCACCACCGATTTCGGGCAAACAATGCGCGCCACCGCGATCGTGCGCACGAATTCCAAGCCGTCGATCGGCGCGCTTTCGCCGAGCGGCGTGCCTTTGATCGGCACCAGCGCATTGATCGGCAGAGACGTCGGGTGTTCCGGCAGCGTCGCCAGCGCGTGCAGCAAACCGACGCGATCGGCGCGGCTCTCGCCCATGCCGACAATGCCGCCGCAACACGTGCTCATGCCCGCTTCGCGCACATGCGCCAACGTGTCGAGCCGATCCTGATAGGTGCGCGTGCTGACGACGGTTGGATAATATTCCGGCGAAGTGTCCAGGTTGTGGTTGTAATAGTCGAGGCCCGCCTCTTTCAGCGCATGCGCCTGCTCGCGCGTCACCATGCCGAGCGTGGCGCAGGTCTCAAGCCCGAGCGACTTCACTTCGGAGATCATCGCGCTCACGGCTGGCAGATCGCGGTCCTTCAGCTCGCGCCATGCCGCGCCCATGCAGAAACGCTGCGCGCCGCCGGCCTTCGCGCGCTTGGCCTGCGCGACGACGTCGCTCACGTCCATCAGCTTCGAGGCAAGCAAGCCCGTTTCGAAGTGCGCCGACTGGCTGCAATAGCCGCAATTCTCCGCGCAGCCGCCGGTCTTCACCGAGAGCAATTGCGACATCTGCACCTCGTCGGCCGCGAAGTTCGTGCGGTGCACGCTTGCGGCCTGGAACACGAGTTCGGGGAACGGCAGATCGAACAGCGCCGCGATCTCATCGCGGGTCCAGTCGTGGCGAGGCTTGGCGTCAGGCAGCATGCGGCTCCGTATGGACGATCAGCGCGCCGCTGAACAGAGGCGCCTCCGTTCGCGCCGCACACGAATGCGGACGCGGCACGGCCCGCAAAGTGGGAAATCCTGATGCGCCGCAGCAATGATTTTTCGTTCCAAACCCAATGAATTGCCTGATTTTTTCGAGCGTGTGGATTAATCTGCGGCAAAGTTTCTGGAGCCGCCGCCATGGTATTCGCCGGGCTAAATCAAGACCAACTCCTGATCGCGGGGCGCAACGTCGCCATCGCCATCATCATCCTGGTCATCGCGCATTTCGCGGCCAAGGCGGTGAAGTGGGCGGTGGCGAAGGCGGTCGATCGCATTCCGTTTTTTCCCCGGCGGGAGCAGGTCGCCGGGTTAAGCACGCAGCCGCCGACGCGGATCGGCGAGCGCGTGGGCGACGTTGCCTACTGGCTGGTGTGGTTGCTGGGGCTGATGGCGGCGCTGCGCGTGCTGCAGATCCCCGGCACCGAAGCCGTGATCGCCCCGCTCAACCAAATGGTCTCGGGCTTCCTCGCCTACATTCCGAACGTTGTCGGCGCGGCGCTCATTTTTTTCATCGGTTTTGCGCTGGCGACCATCGTCCGGCGCATGGTGGAAGCGGCCGTCGAGGCGCTTGAACTCGACCGCCGCCTCGCCGACGCCGGGCTCACGCGCTCCGCCCGCGGCGCCAACCTGTCGCGCCTGCTCGGCCTTCTGGTGTTCACGCTGATCATCATTCCGGTCTCCATCGCCGCGCTCAATGCTCTTGGCATCAGCTCCATCTCCGATCCGGCGACGAACATGCTGAACGAGATCCTGGCGACGATCCCGAGCGTCATCTCGGCCGCTCTGATCATCTTCATCGCCTACCTGGTCGGGCGCTGGGTCGGCGTGCTGGCGGAAGAGGGCCTGCAATCCATTGGTTTTGACGAAGCCATTCGCGCCGTGAGCGCCGCCGAGCCGGTGCGCGCCGGGCTCGCCAAATCCGATCCGACGCCCTCCACCGACTCCCTGCATGTCGAGGGCGGCGGCTTTCCGCCCTCCCGCATCGTCGGCATCGCGGTGATGGTGGGCATCGTGCTGTTCGCCAGCGTGCAGGCCACCGCCGTGCTGGGCTTCGGGGCGATGTCGAACATGTTGAACGAGGTGCTCTCGTTAGCGACGCGCGTCCTGTTCGGCGCGGTGATCATCGCCATCGGCGTGTTGCTGGCCAACATCCTTGCGGCCGCGGCGGCAGGCCGCGCCAGCCCCAGCGCGGAGATCATGTCGGTGTTCGTGCGCTGGGGCGTCGTCGCGCTGGCGGCGGCGGTCGGCCTCCGTTTCATGGGCCTTGCCAACGACATTATCGCGCTGGCGTTCGGGCTCGTGCTGGGCGCGGTGGCGGTGGCCGTGGCCATCGCCTTCGGCATCGGAGGCCGTGACGCCGCCAAGCGTCTCGTCGACCGCTGGACGTCCTCCTAGCGCCGATTGATCATCTTACCGCCAGTTCGAACGGCGCCGCCGGCAGGTCGCTGTCGTTGAACAAGTTGCAGATCACGCCGTCGCCCCAGCAATAGCGCACGAAGGCGCTTGCGCCCCCGCGCGCATCGAGATGCACGTCGGCGCCTGATATCGACGCATCAACAAAGCGGCAGGCGCGCTGCTGGTCGCACAGCTCGAACGCCATCGGCCGGTTGGAGCTATAACTCACGAGCGGGACGTGTTCGAAATGCACCACCACCTCATCGCCTTGCCGCGCCGCCGAAACCGGCGTCGGCCCGCTGTCGACGATGTCTTCGTGATAGATCATTCGCCGCGCCAGGCGCGCGAGACGCTCGCCGACGATCAGCTTCTGGGTGGGGTGAATGTCGTAACGATCGCCCACATCGATGATCGTGGCGAGCGCGGCATGCCCGTCCGCCGCCGCAACGCGGCGCTCCACATCGCGGATCGCGCCCCAGCCGCCGCGCGGCGTGTTGATCGAAGGCGGGCCGTAGCTCGTGAGCTGCACAATGAAGAAGGGCAGGGTCGGGTTGGCGAACGAACGGCGCCAATCGGCCATCATGCCCGGCAGCAGCCGCGCATAATCGTCCGGCGCATTGGCGTTGGCTTCGCCCTGATACCAGAGCGCGCCGCTAAGGCCGTAGGGCGCGACCGGCGCGATCATGCCATTATAGAGCACGGAAATGCTGTTCGGCCCCGAGCCCGGCGGCTGCGGCGGCGACTTCACGTCGCTGAGCTGCGCCGAGATATGATAGCGCCACGGCTGCGCCGCGAGCGGCACGCTTGAGCCGTCGGCCAGGCGCAGCACTTTCTGATCCGCCGGTCCCCACCAGCCGCCGCCCCCGCCCGTGTCGAGCACGGCGGACGCGAGCACGTTGCGCCCCGCATGCAGTGATCCGGGCGCCACGGCGTAATGGCGCGGCGTATCCCAGCCGAAGGTCGAGCCGAGCGGCTGGCCGTTGAGGTAGGTCGCGTCGATGTCGTCCGCTGGGCCAAGCTGCAGCTCGCCGCCTTGCGCGGCCTGCGCGGCCGTCAGCGTGAATTCGCTGCGATACCAGACGATGCCGTCGAAGCCCGCGAGCTCGGGCACGCCGGCGTTTTCCCAATCGCCGCCGGCATTGATCGTCGCCCACGAGCTATCGTTGAAATCGGTGTTGAAGTAGCCGGCGCGGCCGCCCGGATCGTTTTGGCTCCACCAGTTCGCCATGATGCGCGCGAACGCCGCTTGCGCGCCGGCCGGATCGCGGCGGTTTTGCTCGGCGAGCGCAAGCTGCGTCTCGTAGCCAGGCAGACGGTGAAACGCGTCGGCGCTCATCCACGCTTCGATCACCGTGCCGCCCCATGACGGATGGATGAGGCCGATCGGAATGTTCTGCGTCTGGCGCAGATTGCGGCCGAAGAAATAGCATACGGCGGAGAAATCGCCGACCGTGTCGGGCGCCGCGACGGTCCAATGATCGGGCGCATCGAAGTTCGCTTGCGGCGTGTCGGCGATGCGGCGCGTCACGTTGAAGAGGCGTAGCTGATTGTCGGCGGCGCCGTTCACCGTCGTGTACGAGTTCGTCGCGTATCTGGTCTGAAACTCCATGTTGCTTTGACCGGAGCAGAGATATACGTCGCCGACGAGCACGTCGGAGATGGTTTCGGTGTCGTGCGCTGTGCGTGCGCTCAACGTGAACGGGCCGCCCTCAGCACGGCTTGGCAGGTTCGCGCGCCACACGCCGCTGCGATCCGCGCGGGCGCGGGCGGTGCTGTGATCGAGGGTGACGGTGACGGTTTCGCCCGGCCGCGCCCAGCCCCAGACCGGGATCGGTTTGCCGCGCTGAAGCACGGCGTGATCGGCGAACATCGGATGCAGAAGCGGATGATCCGCCGATTGCGCCGCGGCGCTGGAAGCGCCGATTACCATCATCGCCGCCAGTGCGGCGGCGCCAGCCATGCGGAACATGCGTCCTCCCCTGTTTTGAGGGTGTTTATCATATCAATTTGCGAGAACGACCCTGTCCGACGCTCGGTAGACATATAAAGATATCTTTATATCTTTATTGCGCCGTCGCCGGGGGGCTGCTAGGAGGGGGCGCCGGTTTTCATTCCAGAGCGGAGACTCAACCCATGGCCGACAGCGCCAAGCATGATTTCGTCGTGAAGGATCTTTCGCTCGCCGAATGGGGGCGCAAGGAGATCGAGATCGCCGAAACCGAAATGCCGGGCCTGATGGCCGTGCGCGAGGAATTCGGCAAGCAGCAACCGCTCAAGGGCGCGCGCATCGCCGGCTCGCTGCACATGACGATCCAAACCGCAGTGCTGATTGAAACGCTGCAAGCTTTGGGCGCCGATGTGCGCTGGGCTTCGTGCAACATCTTCTCGACGCAGGATCACGCCGCCGCCGCGATCGCCGCCAAAGGCACGCCGGTGTTCGCGTTCAAGGGCGAGAACCTGCTCGAATATTGGGACTACGCCCACCGCATCTTCGAATGGAGCGACGGCGGCTATCCGAACATGATCCTCGACGATGGCGGCGACGCCACGTTGCTTTGCGTTTTGGGGCCCAAGGCGGAGCAGGATCAGGATTTCTTGGAGCACCACTCCAACGAAGAAGAGGAAGCGCTGTTCGCCACGGTGAAGCGCTATTGCAAGGAGAAGCCCGGCTTCTATTCGGCGATCCGCAAAAGCGTGAAGGGCGTTTCGGAAGAAACGACGACCGGCGTTCATCGCCTCTATCAAATGGCCGAACGCGGCGAGTTGCCGTTCCCGGCGATCAACGTCAATGACAGCGTCACCAAGTCGAAGTTCGACAATCTCTATGGCTGCCGCGAAAGCCTGGTCGACGGCATCCGCCGCGCCACCGACGTGATGCTCGCCGGCAAGGTCGCCGTGGTGTGCGGCTATGGCGATGTCGGCAAGGGATCGGCGGCTTCGCTGCGCAATGGCGGCGCGCGCGTCATCGTCACCGAAATCGATCCGATCTGCGCGCTGCAGGCGGCGATGGAGGGCTATGAGGTGAAGACGCTCGAAGACGTGCAATCGAGCGCCGATATTTTCGTGACGACGACCGGCAACAAGGACGTCATCCGCCTCGAACACATGCGAGCGATGAAGAACAACGCCATCGTCGCCAATATCGGCCACTTCGACAGCGAAATTCAGATCGCCGCGCTGAAGAACTACAAGTGGGACAAGATCAAGGATCAGGTCCACCACGTGGAGTTTCCGGACGGCAAGAAGATCATCGTGCTTTCCGAAGGCCGCCTCGTGAACCTCGGCAACGCCACCGGCCACCCGAGCTTCGTGATGAGCGCAAGCTTCACCAATCAGGTGCTGGCGCAGATCGAACTGTGGACCAATGGCGCCAAGTACGAAAACAAGGTCTACACGCTGCCGAAGCATCTCGATGAGAAAGTGGCGATGCTCCACCTCGCCAAACTCGGCGCGAAACTCACGCAGCTTACGCCGGAGCAAGCGCATTACATTAACGTGCCAGCCAACGGCCCGTTCAAGCCGGATCATTATCGGTACTGATTTGCGCGGCGCGGACTCCCAACCGCGCCGTCGCCCGCCTATGTTAGGCCGATGCGATACGTCAATCTCGGCGCCACCGGCCTCAAGGTCTCGCGCATTTGTCTCGGCTGCATGTCCTACGGCGATCCGAAGGACCCGGCCCGGCCCTGGGTTTTGGCCGAGGAACAGTCGCGGCCCTTCTTCAAGCAGGCGCTCGAAGCGGGGATCAATTTCTTCGACACCGCCAACGTGTATTCGATGGGAGCGAGCGAAGAGATCACCGGGCGCGCGCTGAAGGATTTCGCGCGTCGCGACGAGATCGTCGTCGCCACCAAGGTCCGTTACGAGATGCGGCCCGACGCGAACGGGCGCGGTCTTTCGCGCAAGGCCATCCTCACCGAGATTGATCACAGCCTTCGCCGCCTCGGCATGGACTATGTGGACCTCTACCAGATCCACCGCTGGGACAACGAAACGCCGATCGAGGAAACGCTGGAAGCGCTGCATGACGTCGTCAAGGCCGGCAAGGCCCGCTATATCGGCGCTTCGTCGATGTATGCTTGGCAATTCATGCAAGCGCTGGCGCTGCAGAAGCAGCACAACTGGGCCCGCTTCGTGTCGATGCAGAACTACCTCAACCTGCTGTATCGCGAGGAGGAGCGGGAGATGCTGCCGCTCTGCCGCAACCAGGGCGTGGGCGTCATCCCATGGTCGCCGCTCGCGCGCGGGCGCCTGACGCGGCCGCCGGAGCAACAGACGAAGCGCAGCGAGAGCGATCGCTTCGGCGCCATCCTCTATGCCGAGACCGCGAATGTGGACCGGCCCATCATCGACCGCGTCGGCGAGATCGCGGCTGCGCGCGGCATTCCGCGGGCGCAAGTGGCGCTCGCCTGGCTGCTGGCGAAGCCCGGCGTGACGGCCCCGATTGTCGGCGCCACCAAGCCGCAGCACCTCAGCGATGCGGTCGCCGCCGCGGAGGTTAAGCTCTCGGCGGAAGAAATCACTCGCCTCGAAGAACCGTACCGACCGCATGCCGTAACCGGAATCGGCTGAGGCGCGGGCGCGCCCTTCAGGCCTCGATCGCCGCGCTTGCCTCAAGCCATTCTTCTTCGGCCCGCGCCAGCGCCTGCGCGGCGGCGTCGCGCTGTTTCGCCAGCGCGCCTGCGCCGACCGCGTCGCGTGTAAACGCCGCGGGATCGGCCAGCGCCGCGTCGATGCGCGCGAGATCCGCCTGCGCCGCCTCCAGCGCTTTCTCCGCTTTGAGCAAACGCTGCTGCATCGTGAAAGACGCCTTTCCCGCCTTCGCGGGCTTCGGCTTTGCTTCAACGGCGTCGGGAATCTTGTGCGCGCCCGGGCGGTCGGCGCTGAGCACGAGCTCGCGATAATCGTCGAGGTCGCCGTCATAAGGCCGCACGCGGCCATTGTGCACGAGCCAGAGCCGATCGGCGCAGGCTTCCGCCAGATAGATGTCGTGCGTGATCAGCAGCACGGCGCCTTCGTATTCGTTGATGGCGAGGATGAGCGCTTCGCGGCTGTCGATGTCCAAGTGGCTGGTCGGTTCGTCGAGGATCAGCACGTGCGGCTTGGCATGCGCCATCAAGCCAAGCAGCAAGCGCACTTTCTCGCCGCCCGAAAGATTCTCCACTTTGGTGTCGATCTTCTCGACGCCGAAGCCCATGCGCGCAGCGAGCGCGCGCTGTTTCGGCGGCGCCCAGCCCGGTTCGAGATCGCGCACGTGTTCAAGCACGGTTTCGCCGGCGCGCAGCTCATCGAGCTGATCCTGACTGAAATAACCGATGCTGACTTTGCTCGACGCCGTGCGCTTGCCGGAGAGCAGGGCCAGCTTGCCGCCGATGGATTTGACGAGCGTCGTCTTGCCTTGCCCGTTCGGGCCGATGACGACGATGCGGTCGTCATGATCGAGCCGCAGCGACACATGCGTCAGCACCGGCTTGCCTTTGACGTAGCCGAGTTGGCATTGGTCCAGCACGATCAGCGGCGAGGCCAGTTCGCTCGGGTCCTCGAAATGGAACGGCGTCGTGCGGTCTTCGAGCGGCACCGGGATGTCTTGCATCTTTTCGAGCTGCTTGATGCGGCTCTGCGCCTGGCGCGCCTTCGAGGCCTTGGCGCGGAAACGGTCGACGAACTTTTGCAGATGCGCGCGCTGCGCATCCTGCTTTGCCTTTAGAGCGCCCTGCAGCGCCGCGCGCTCGGCGCGCTTCTTCAGATACGCGTCATAGCCGCCGACATGCACTTCGAGCTTCTTGTCATCGAGCGCCAGCACGTGCGTCACGGAGCGGTTGAGCATCTCGCGGTCGTGGCTGACGACGATAACCGTATGCGGATAGCACTGCAGATAGTCTTCAAGCCACGCCGCGCCTTCGAGATCGAGATAGTTCGTCGGTTCGTCCAGCACGAGCAGATCGGGCGAGGAGAACAGCACGCCCGCGAGCGCGGCGCGCATGCGCCAGCCGCCGGAAAATTCGCGCGCCGGCCGCTGCAGATCTTCCTGGGCAAAACCAAGGCCCACCAGGATCGCGGAAGCGCGCGCTTCGGCGCTGTAGGCGTCTATCTCGGCGAGACGCGTGTGAATGTCGGCGATGCGGTGCGGATCGGTGGCCGTCTCGCTCTCGGCTGTCAGCGCCGCGAGCTCCTCGTCCGCCGCCAGCACGATCTCCATCAGCGGCGTGTCGACTTGCGGGACTTCCTGCGCCACGAAGCCCATGCGGGCGCCGCGCCGGATGCTGATCGACGCATTCGGCTTGCCGACCTCTTCGCGGATCAGGCGCAGCAGGGTCGTCTTGCCCGTGCCGTTGCGGCCGATCAGGCCGACCTTCCAGCCTTCGGCGATGAAGGCGGAGGCGCCGTCGAACAAGGCGCGTCCGGCGATCCGGTAGGTGAGGTCTCTGATTTCCAGCATGGGCGCGGGGCTTTAGAGCGAGCCGCCGCGCCCAATGCAAGCCGATGCGCTCAGCGTTGCTGCATTGCCTGCTGCGCGGCCTGGATTTCCGCCTGGCTGATGGCGCCGTCGCCGTTCGCGTCGAACCGGGCGAACAGGCGCGCGCCCTGCGCATCAAACTCCGCGCGCGAGATCGCGCCGTTATTGTCGGCGTCGGCGTTCATCATCGCGCCGCCGCGCTGGCCGCCCCATTGCGGGCGCTCCTCGGCGGACAGCGAGCCGTCATGATTGGCGTCGAGGCTGGTGAAGCGTTGAGCGCGCGCGGCGTCGAATTCGGCGCGCGTGATCGTCCCGTCGTGGTTGGCGTCCGCCATGTTGAGCATGCGCCCGATCATGCCGCCGCCCTGCGGGGCGTCCTGCGCCGCCGCCGCGCCCGCACCGGTCAGCACGAGCAGGCTTGCGGCGATCAATAGCTTCTGCATGGGAAAGTCCTCCGACGATTTCGACCCTGTTAGGGGGCGTATGCGCCGCCGACGTGGCGGCGCTTCCTCAGAATTGCAACAAAGTGTGTCCGAGAACGGCCAGACACATTGATCTCGCCCGGCCAGGGTGCTTTCAGCACAGGCGGAGGTGACATGGAACGCGCGGAGCTCGAGCCTCTGTTGGAGCGGATCGCAGCTTACGCAGCGGCGCGCCGCGCGGGCGATGCGGCGAGGCCGCATGCGCCCACAGACGCTTATACGCAAGCGCTCGAGCGTTTCCGTCTGGCGCCCTCGCTGGAAAGCATGCCTGCGGAGGAGGTGGTCCTCTCGCTCATCCGCAACGCTGAGCCGGGCCTCGCGGCGATGACGGGACCGCGCTTTTTCGGCTGGGTGATCGGCGCCAGCCATCCCCTCGGCGTGGCGGCGGATTGGCTGACGAGCGTGTGGGGCCAGAACACGGGCAATCATCTCGCCACGCCTGCGGCGGCGGCCGCTGAAGAAATCGCCGCGGGCGCGCTGCTCGAGCTGCTCGATCTTCCGCGCGGGGCGTCGGTCGGCTTCGTCACTGGCGCGACAATGGCGAATTTCACCTGCATCTGCGCCGCACGCGGCGAGGTCCTGCGGCGCGTGGGATGGGATGTGGAGCGCGACGGATTGTTCGGCGCGCCGCCGATTCATGTCCTGCTCGGCGAAGACGCGCACTCAACCGTGTTCGCAGCGATCAAATATGCGGGCCTGGGCGCCGGCCGCGTGATCCGGGTCGCCACGGACGCCGCCGGCGCGATGCGGCCTGACGCCTTCGCGGCCGCCGTGCGCGATCTGACCGGCCCGATGATCGTCATTCTCCAGGCCGGCCAGATCAATACGGGCGCGTTCGATCCCTTCGCCGAAATCATCGCCGAGGCCGGCGCGAAGCAGGCGTGGGTGCATGTCGACGGCGCCTTCGGCCTCTGGGCGCGCGCGGCGCCCGACCGCGCCCCCTACGCCGCCGGTCTCGAAGGCGCGGATTCGTGGGCCGTCGACGGCCACAAATGGCTGCAGACGCCGTACGACTGCGGCTACGCCATTGTCCGCGACGCGCTCGCGCATCGCCGCGCCATGCGGATCGCCGCAAGCTATTTGCCGGGCGCCGACGACGAGGGCCGCAATCCTTCCGACTACGCGCCCGAACTGTCGCGGCGCGCGCGCGGCTTCGCCACCTGGGCGATGATCCGCCACCTTGGCCGCGACGGAATCGCGGCGATGATTTCGCGCCATTGCGCGCTCGCGCGCCGCTTCGCCGATCGCCTGAAGCAGGAGCCCGGCGTGGCCATCGTCAATGACGTGGTGCTCAACCAGGTCGCCGTGCGCATGGGCTCGGATCTGCCCGCGGAGCAGGCGGACACGCTGACGCGCGAGACCATCGCGCGCGTGCAGGAGGGCGGCGTCTGTTTCATCGGCGGCGCCGAATGGCGCGGCCAATGGATCATCCGCATCTCGGTGATCGGCGGCGACAGCAGCGAAGCCGATGTCGACCGCGCGGCGGACTCGATCCTTGCGGCGTGGCGCGAGGCGCGAGGCTAGGACAAGCGCCCTGCGCGTCGGTTCAGCTCAAACCGAGCGGCGTCGACCTGAAGATCGCCATTTCTTCTTCCGTCATGTCGACCGGGATGTCGGCGAACAGCGGCGTCGAAAGATAGCGCTCGCCGGTGTCCGGCAGCATCGCCAGGATATTCGCGCCGGCCGGCGCTTCGTTGGCGATCTGCAGGGCGCCCGCGAATGTCGCGCCGGACGTGATGCCGACGAAGACGCCTTCCTTCTTGGCCAAGTCCTGGCTGCAGCGCATGGCGTCCGCATTGGCGATCGTGACAATCTTGTGAATCGTCGCGCGATCGACTTCGCCGGTGAGCTTCGGGATGAAGTCGGGACTCCAGCCCTGCATGGGGTGCGGCTTCCAGGCGGGGTGCGCGGCCGCCGGCGTGCCGTCGGGCTGGCGCTGTTGCGGCTCGCCGCTGGTCAGCATCGGCGCTTCGGCGGGCTCGCAGACGATGATCTTGGTGTTCGGGGATTCTTTCCTGAGCACGCGCGAGACGCCGTTGAGCGTGCCGCCGGTGCCGAATCCCGTGACCCAGTAGTCGAGCCTGTCGTTCTTGAAGTCTTCCATGATTTCGCGCGCGGTCGTACGCTCGTGATACGCAGGATTGGCCTCGTTTTCGAATTGGCGCGTCATGAACCAGCCATGCGTTTCGGCGAGTTCGATCGTCTTCTTGACCATGCCGACCGCGCGCAGCGAGGCGGGCGTAATCACAACCTTGGCGCCCAGGAAACGCATCAGCTTGCGTCGCTCGATCGAAAACGTCTCCGGCATGGTCAGGACAAGCGGATAGCCCTTGGCGGCGCACACCATGGCGAGTCCGATGCCGGTATTGCCGCTGGTCGCTTCGATGACGGTTTGCCCGGGCTTCAACTCGCCGGACTTCTCCGCCGCTTCGATGACGCCCAGCGCCAGCCGGTCCTTCACGGACCCGAGCGGATTGAACGCCTCCACCTTGACCCAGAGGTTCACTCCCGGCGGCGCCAGGCGATTGATTTTGACGACCGGCGTCCTGCCGACGGTTTCCAGGATGTTCTGATAACGCATGCCATGCTCCTGCGAGAGGATTGCGAGGACCGGCTCCGCCCGCATCGCTAGTCCCAATTTGTCCGCTTGTCGAACATTGCGTGCGAGCGGACGGCAAGGCATGAAGACCCCGGGGGGACGGACGCGCGCATGCTGGTTCGGGCGACACGCACAGTCTCGGCGCTGACCCTGCGCGTCGCCTTCTATGGCGGTCTATTCCTTCTCGTCGTGGTGGCGCAGGTCGCGATCACCACGGCGCTGCGCACGCTGGGCTGGTCGGGCGGCGCGTCGCTTGCGGTTTCGGGATGCGCGGTCTTGGCGATCGTGCTGTCGGGCGTGCGGGTCGGGGAGATCGTCGGCGAGCGGCGCGCGGCGGCCCGCGAAATCGAGCGTCTGCGTCAAGGTTTGCCCAGCGGCCCGTGCTGCGTGGTCTGGCGTGGACGCGAGGGCGAAGCGGACATGCCCTGGACGCTCGTCCGGCCGCTGCAAGTCAGATACCCGGCGCTCGGGCGCAGGCTTTCGGTCGAGGGCGTCGCCGTCGTGGAGTTCGAGATCGGTTCGGACGGCGTGGCGAAGCACATGCATTGCCTCGACGTGTGGCCGTCGCCCGTCTTTTACGAAGCGGCGCGCGCGGCTCTGGCGGCGGCGCGGTTCGAGCCGCGAAAAAACGCTCAGGTGCGCTTCGGCGCCAGCTACCACATGGCGTTTGTTTTCCGCATGGCGGGCGCGACGCGGCGCCGGGGCAAGGCGAAGTCCGCGCCGGCGCCTCTGCGTGCGGCGACGCAGCCCATTGAGCCGCTGCAACGCCGTGCTTAACCGTTCGTCAATCAATGTAAGCGCTTGTTAAGAGTTTGTGGCGCCCGCGCCGTTTCATTCGCCTGCGGGCTGCGGGAGGATGACGGCAGGGGTTGGCGATTCGTTTCGCCTAGGATCGAGGGCAGGGCGTTTTGGACGGAGGTTCCACAGCCTTCCTGATCGCGGCCGGCTCGGCCGCGTTGGGCATCGCGTCGCTATTGTGGGCGCTGCGCGTCACGGATGGCGCGCGCGGCGGCGTTGAGCGCTGGAAAGAGCGCGCGCGCGAGCTTGAAGACAAGGTGGCGCGCGCGGACGGCATTTTCGGCGCTCACCCCGGCGTCGTGTTGATCTGGGAAGAGGCCAAGGGTCCGAGCGAGGAGTCCGACTGGGGCAGTCCGCGCATCTATGGCTCGCCGCTGGCGCTGGCCAGCCTGTTGCGCTTCTCCGACGCCGCCATCGCCGCCGAACCGGCGATCCGCATCTTGCAAGGTCTGTCCGTGTTCGACGCCACCGACGCCACCGGCGGGACGACGCGGCTCGCGCCCTGTCTGGCGCGGCTGCGCCGCGAGGGCGCGGCGTTCTCGCTGACCATTTCAACGCCCGACGGCGTGTTCGTCGAAGTCGACGGCCGCACTGCGGGCGCGCGCGCGGTTTTGTGGCTGCTGGACGCCAGCGTGCGCGGCGTCGAGGAAGGCGGCGCGCGCGGGCGCATCGAGGAGGCGCGCCAAGTCATCGCCCGCGATCCCGCGGCGTTCTTGGAAATGCTGAACCAGGCGCCGTTCATGGCCTGGCGCGTCTCCGGCGCGCTCAAGCTCGAATGGGCCAATCCGCAATATTTGACGGCGCTCGAAGCCAAAAGCGTGGACCAGGCGATCGCCCGCAACCTGCAACTCGATTCCGCTGCGGCGGAGACGGCGCGCAAGGTCATCGAAACGGGCGAGGCGATCGAGGAGACGCGCGCGGCGATCGTCGGCGGCGAGCGGCGGCTCCTGAAGATTGTGGTGACGCCGGTCGCCGGCGGCGCGGCGGGGATGGCTATCGACGTCACCGAGGCCGAAACCGCGCGCGAGCAGATCGTGCGCCTGCAGCGCGCCAATGACGAAACGCTGAACCACCTGGCCGAGGGCGTCGCCGTATTCGGTCCGGACAAGCGGCTCGTGTTCCACAATCGCGCGTTCGAAAACCTGTGGGGGCTCGATCCCTCTTTCCTCGCCGACCGCCCCACGCATGCAGCGTGGCTCGATTACATGAAGGAGAAGCGCAAGCTGCCAGCGCACGCCAATTACGCCGAGTGGCGCGCAGGCGAACTCGCGCTTTATCAGGAAGTGGCGGAATTGCCGGAAGCGCTCTGGGTGCTGCCTGACGCGCGGACGCTGCGCATCGCCCGCCAGCGCCATCCAGGCGGCGGGCTTTTGCTGGTGTTCAGCGACATCACCAACGAGATCACGCTGAAATCGCAATACAATGCGCTGCTGCAAACGCAAAAGGCGGCGCTCGACAAGCTGCATGAAGCCATCGCCGTATTCGGCCTCGACGGGCGCCTCAAGCTTTCCAACGCCGCGTTCGCGGCGATGTGGAAGGTGGCCCCGGAAACGCTCGAATCCGACATGCCGTTCGACAAGGTCGTGCTCGCCTGCGAGCCCCTGTTCCACGATCGCGCCGTCTGGGCGCAGGTGCGCGCGCGCATCACCGATCCCTCGCCCGAGGCGCGCACCGAATATCGCGGTGAAATGCGCCGCTCCGACGAAACGGTGCTGAAGTTTCTCACCCGTCCGCTGCCGGACGGCGCCACGCTGGTCGCGTTCCAGGACATCACGGCGGATCGCCGCGTCGAGGAAGCGCTGCGCGATCGCGCCGAGGCGTTCGAAGCGGCCGACAAGCTCAAGACGCAATTCGTCGAGAACGTCTCGTACCAGCTGCGCAATCCGCTACAGGCGATCCATGGCAATGCCGAAATGCTGCAGCATCGCCTGTTCGGCCCGTTGAATGACCGCCAGGTCGATCAAGTGGGCGCGATCATCGAGGCGTCGAGCAATCTCACCAAGCTGATCGACAACATCCTGGACGTGGCTAGCGTGGAAGCCGGCAACGTGCAGCTCGATCTCGGCCCCGTCGACATCTACGAAACGTTGACCGAAAGCGCGCAATGGGCCGCCTCCAAGGCGCGCGACACCGAAGTGCCGATCAAGATCAAGTGCGATCCAAAAATCGGAACCCTGGAAGGGGATGAGAAGCGGCTCAAGCAAGTGCTCGTCAATCTTCTTTCCAATTCACTCCGCCACACCGAACGCGGCGACGCGATCACGTTGTCGGCCGAGCGTCTGGACGGCGTCGTGCGCATCACCGTGCAGGATACCGGCAAGGGCATGCCATTCGAGGCTCAGGCGCGCGCGTTCGATAGCTTCGCCTCGGGCGATCGTCGCGGCGCGGGATTGGGGCTTGCACTGGTGCGTTCCTTCATCGAGATGCATCGCGGTTGGGTGGCGATGACGTCGGAACCCGGGCGCGGAACCACGGTGACGTGCCATCTGCCAGCCACCGCGCCTCACGCGGGCCCGCCGCCCGCTCCGTCGAGCCCAAGCTTCAGCACGCGCGCGGCGTAGCACCAGCGCCAAGCGATGAATCCAAGCTGAAGGCGCGATTTAGCCGCGATAACTGCACTTTGCGCGCGCTCGCGTGAAACTTGACGCGCGCGGCGCCTGTTTCTTTCGTCGAAGGCCCACTGGCCCCAGGAGAAGGAAAAATGTCCGCGTCGCGCATTCTCGCACCCGCCCGAAGTTGTCTGCGTGCTTTCTTCGGCACGTCTTTCGTGCTCCTGACCATCACATTCTTCGCCGTCAGCGGCGGCCCGCCGACCCAGGCGGAAGTCAGCGAGATTCGCGGCGCCTATGCGGGCGTGCTGAGCAACGTGGAATCGGCGGCGCACAATCTGCGCATGGAGGCCTGCGCCAGCGGCGCCGATTGCCGCAGTCCGGTGCTGGCGCCGGCGGCGTATGCATCGAGCGGGTCGGCGCCTGAAACCCGCCCGGCCTAAGTCCACCGCCCTAAGTCAACCAGATCGTCAGCTGATGGATTGCAAGGCCCACGAGGCCGCCGATCAGCGTGCCGTTGATGCGGATGTATTGCAGGTCGCGCCCGACATTCTGTTCAAGCTTTTCGACCACCGTCGCCGTGTCCCAACTGCGGATCGTGTCGGAGATCAGACGCGAGACATCGCCGCCGTGACGGCCTGAAACTTCCACCAGCAGCGCGCGCAGGCGCACATTGAGCGAGACGCGCACCTCCGCGTCGGCCAGCAGCGCCGCGCCCATGCGCGCGAGCGCGTCGGCGAACGCCGCGCGCAGCACCGAATCGTCGGACTGGGCGCCCGTGCGCAGCATGTCCTTCAGGGACTTGCCGAGCGCGCCGAGATAGGACGCGACGGCGGGATGCGTGAGGATGTCGGCCACGATCTGCTCCACCCGTGCGCGTAAATCGGGATCGGTCTGCAGGTCGTGCGCGAAGCGCTGCAGCAGCTCCGTCACGCGCTGGCGCGCGGGATGGTTCGGATCGCGCGCGATGGCGCGGAGGGTGTCCTCAATCGCGTTGATCAGCGCGTCGGCCGCGCGCGCGTCGACCGAGACGAGCCGCAACAGCCAGTTCGTGCGCGCGCTGACCTGCGCGCGGATGGCCGGTTCGTGATCTTCGAGCGCGCGCCAGCCCTCGATCAGGGCCGCATCCAGCACCGGCTGATGGCGCCCCTGATCGGTCAGCAATTTGATTCCCTGGCCGATCGCGGAAGCGAGGCGCGCATCGTGCGAAAATTCCGCGAGCTGGCGCTTCAGGAAGTCCGCGACGACGTCGTCGTCAAGCAAGTCGAGAATGGAAGGCGCGGCGTCGATCACGCCGTCGGCGAAGCGTCGCGCCGTGTGCGGCTCCGCCAGTTGCCCCGCCAGCGCGGTGGCCAGGTCCTGTTTTTCCAGGCGCTGCGCGACGACGGCGGGCGCCAGGAAGTTCACGGTGACGAACTCGCCCAGCGCGTCGGCGATGCGGTTCTTGTTTCTGGGTATGACGGCGGTGTGCGGGATGGGCAGTCCGAACGGCCGCCGGAAGATCGCCGTCACGGCGAACCAATCGGCCAAGCCGCCGACCATGGCGGCCTCGGCGAACGCCCGCAGATAGGCCCATCCCGGGCCATGTTGCGTCACGGCCGCGCCGTAGAGCGCGCTCATGGCGAGCAGCAATCCGGTGGCGACGACACGCATTCGCGTGAACGAAATCGCATTCTGCTGGGCGGGCGAGCGGATTGGATGCATAAGATTTCCTGCCGGACGGAGCCGGAACAATAGCGCGGCCGGGCGTTTGTTCGAGCGCAGACCGCCGGCAGGCGGGTCGTATGGGTGTGTGTCAGGCCAAGGAGAGTGGGTGATGGCGGAAGGCACGATGGAAGCCGCGGGCGAGATTCTGCGCACCGCGCGCAAAGGCGCCAGCAGGGTGCGCGCGGACTTGGCGCGCGCCTATGCCGATTTGGCGAAGGCGTATGAGGACGCCGGCCGCGCCGGCTCGGAGACCGGAGAGGCGGTTTCGGAAGCGGCGGAATTGGCGTGGGTGGAAGCGCGCCGGCGGGCGCTAGAAGCGGCGAAGCCCATGCGCAGCGCCGTCACCGACCATCCATTCGTCGCCCTGTCGGCGGCCGCCGCGGTCGGCGCGGCCCTGGGCGTGCTGCTTACGCGCCGGCGCTAGTCGCTCCAGGAGGCGGCCTGTTCGATCAGGAACTGCCGGAACGCGGCGATGCGTTTCGACCGCTTCAGATCGCTCGGATAGATGAAATAGACTTCGAAACTGGGCCCCGGCAAATCCGGGAGCACTTTGACCAGGTTCGGGTTTTCACGCGCCATGTAGTCGGGCACCGACGCGATGCCGAAGCCGGACTGCACCGCGCGCAGCATGCCGTACACATTGTTGAGTTCGAGCAGCGGTTGGCGCGGCTTGGCGTCTTCCCGCCCGGCGCGCTGGGCCCAATCCAGTTCCCGCATCGGCGTCGGCACGCCGGCCTGGTAGGCGATGATCCGATGGTGGTCGAGGTCGTCGACGTTTTTCGGCGCGCCGTGGCGCGCGATGTATTCCGCCGACGCATAGAGGCTTACATTGACGTCGAGCAGCTTGCGCTGAATGAGGTCGGCATGGGTCGCGGCCCAGAGCCGGATGGCGCACTCCGCTTCCAGCTTCAAGAGATCGTACTCGCGGTCGTCGAGCATCAATTGCACGCGCGTCTCGGGATAGGCGTCGGCGAAACTGACAAGGCGCGGCGCGAGCCAGGTCGAGCCGAACGCCACCGGCGCCGTCACCTTGAGATCGCCGATCACCTTCTCGCGCGCGTCCTTTAGCGTCGATTCCGCGATCATGGCCGCGCCCGCCATTTCGCGCGTGAACTCACGCAGGGCCATGCCTGGCCCGGTCAACAGCAATCCGCGCGCGTGGCGCTGGAACAGCGGAACGCCCATGCCGCCCTCAAGCGCGGCGATCTGGCGGCTCACGGACGACTGGCTGACGCCAAGCTTCTCCGCCGCCGCCGTCAGGCTTCCGGTCTCGGCTGCGTAGTGAAAGGTCTTGAGTTTGTCCCAATCCATGACGGCGTCCCGCGCGCGCCACGACGGCGCTAGCTCTGCAATATTGCATAGCTCAAACTACCCGTCGAGATCATGCTGCACGTGCGAACGACGACACGGCGCCCGCTCGCATTCGACGTCACTTCAACTTCATAGAACTGACGCAAATGCAGCATCGGACCGTCACGCGCGGACGAATCGTGCGATCCTTTTTCCGGGATTTGGTTGGAGGCAGGCGATGAGCCGCGTGATGAAGGAGGACGCGCGTCGTTACTTCGAGGCGGCGGCGGCGTCGGCGGAGGCGCGGGACGATCGGCGTTTCATGCGAGCTGGAAACCGCCTGCAGGCTTGGGTAGAGCGTGTGCTCGTCGCGCGCGCCACGCGAACCGCTTAAGGCGCTACGCCAAATTCGGCGAACCGCGCCGCGATATCGGGAACCGCGGCCGTGGCCGCGGCGATGTCGGCCTGTCCCTCCGAAATTCTCCCCAAGCGCAGATAGGTGATGCCGCGTCCGTAGCGCGAGGCCGGCAAACCGGGCTGCGCCTGCAGCGAGGCGTTGTAATCGGCGAGCGCCGCTTCGAACTCGCCGCGTTGAAGGTGCGCCATGGCGCGGCTGTCGATGATGAACGCGCGTCCGGGCAACAGCTGCAGGGCGCGCTCGCAATCGGCCAGCGCGGCGTCGAGATCGATGCGGTGCGTTGCGCGCAGCCAGCAGCGTTCGTTCAAGCTTATCGCGTCCGTGGGAACGAGTTCCAGCGCGCGGTCGAGCTCGGCGATCGCCTGCGTCGGATTGTGTTGCTGTTCGAAAACCTGCGCCCGGCCGCGCAGCGCCTCCGTCGAGCGCGGATTGATCGCGAGCGCGGCGTCGAAATCCTCAAGCGCGTGCGCGTAGTCCGCCATGGCCGTGTAGAGGCCGCCGCGCCGGAGCCGGATCTCCGCGTCCGATGGGGCAAGCGCGGCGGCGCGGGTGAGATCGTCCAACGCATGCGGGCGATCGTTGAGCCCGATATAGGCCTCGGCGCGGCGCGAATAGCCGACGGCCAGGGCGGAATTGATGCGAACGACCTCGTTGGTGTCGGCCAGGGCGTGCGCATAGTCGCCGCGGTCGAGATAGATCTGAGCGCGCGCATAATGCGCATCGATGTGATCGGGATCGGCTTCCAGCGCCGCGGCGTAGTCGGCCAGAGCGAGGTCGCTCTTACCCTCCTCATTGAGCGCGGCGCCGCGATAGTAGAGATACTGCGCGTCGTGCGGACTGAGGCGGATCGCTTCGCCGTACTCCTGAATCGCTTCCGGACGCTGGCGCAGAGCCTCCAGCGCCAGCCCGCTGTTGAAATGCGGCGCGCCGTCGGCGGGATCGATCAGAATGGCGCGCCGATAGTCGCTCAGCGCCCGCGCATTGTCCTCCTGATCGAGATAGGCGTTGCCGCGCTCGATGAACGCGCCGGCGAATTCCTGATGCAGGGCGATCGAACGGTTGAAATCCTGAAGCGCGTGCGTGGCGTCGCCGTTCAGGCGATAGGCGCGGCCGCGCTCGTAGAGCACGTCCCATTGCGGGTCTCGCTCGATCAGAACCGTGAAATCGGCGATCGCTTCGGGATATTTTTCGGCGCTCATATAGGCGTCGCCGCGGTCGTAGCGCACCGCGTCGGCGTCGGGCGCCAAGGCGAGGGCGCGCGTCAGATCGGCAATGGCCTCGCTCCAGCGCTGCTGGTCATAATAAATGAGGCCGCGATTGTGCAGGGGCGCGTAATCCTGTGCGTCGAGCGCGATGGCGGCGTTGCAATCCTGCAGCGCGCCGGCGAAATCCTGAACCTGTCTGCGCGCGTTGCAGCGGTTGGACAGCGTGGTTTCGCTGTTGGGCCGGATACGGAGCGCGGCGTCATAATCGGCGACGGCGCCGGCGTGATCGTTCAGATCGCCGCGCGCGATGGCCCGGTATTCGTAGGCGTCGGCGTCGTTGCTGTTGATGGAAATCGCCTGGGTGAAGTCGTCGACGGCGGCTTGGTGATCGCCGCTATTGTTGTGCGCGACGCCGCGGTTGTAGAACGCATCGCCGCTCTTCGGATCGAGCCGGATGGCCTCGTCGTGGTCGGCGATCGCCCGCGCGTGATCGCCGGCGCGCTCGTAGGCGATGCCGCGGTCGGTATAGGCGATCGAGAGATTGGTGGTGTTTTCCCGGTGGCTTTCGATGATGGCGGTGCAGGCCACCACGGCCTGCTCGGCGGGAAGCTCGTGATTGGTGCAGCGGGCCCAATCGTCGTCCGGCTTTTGCGCCCGCGCCGGCGCCGCGAAAGCCGCCAGCGCCGCCAAGCTGCCCGCCAAGCATAGATAGACGCGCATCACGCCCCCTCCGACCCTGGGGCGGAGTTTAGAGCGCCGTTCCCGGCGAGCAAAGAGCTCAGGCGGCGCGCTCTTCGCCGTGCGGTTCGGCGGCGCGTTCTTCCAGAAATTTCTCGGCTTCGAGCGCGGCCATGCAGCCGAGCCCGGCCGCGGTGACGGCCTGGCGATAGACTTCGTCCGCCACATCGCCCGCGGCGAACACGCCGGGCACGCTGGTCTGCGTCGCGCCGGGTGTCACCTGAATGTAGCCATTGGCCTTCATGGCCAATTGCCCCTTGAACAGATCGGTCTGCGGCTTGTGGCCGATGGCCACGAAAAGCCCGTCGATGGCGCGCTGTTCGCGCTCGCCTGTGACAAGATTGCGAAGCACGACGCCGGTGACGCCCAGCGGGGCTTCATTGCCAAGCACTTCCTCGACCTCGCTGTTCCATGCCACTTCGATCTTGGGATTGTTGAGCAGGCGGTGCTGCAGAACCTTCTCGGCACGCAGGCTGTCGCGGCGGTGCACCAGCGTCACTTTGGTGGCGAAATTGGTGAGGTAGAGGGCTTCCTCAACGGCGGTGTTGCCGCCGCCGACCACCACGACTTCCTTGCCGCGGAAGAAGAAGCCGTCGCAGGTGGCGCAGGCGGACACGCCGAAGCCCTGGAACTTGTGTTCAGTCGGCAGCCCGAGCCACTTCGCCTGCGCCCCGGTGGCGATGATCAGCGCGTCGGCCATGTAGGAATGGCCGCCGTCGCCCTTGAGATGGAAAGGACGCTGCGACAGATCTACTGAGGTGATGGTGTCGGTGATGATCTCCACGCCGACATGGCGGGCCTGCTTTTCCATCTGCTCCATGAGCCATGGGCCCTGGATCACGTCGGCGAACCCCGGGTAATTCTCGACGTCCGTGGTGATGGTGAGCTGGCCGCCGGGCTGCAGGCCGCTGATCAGCAGCGGCTTGCGCATGGCGCGCGCGGCGTAGATGGCGGCCGTGTAGCCGGCCGGCCCAGAACCGATCACGACAATCTGCGCATGACGAGTGGGCAATGCGGCTTCGGACATCGAGGCTCCTTCGGAATCGCGCAGCCTCAATATGGCGAGGTGGTTGCTTTTGTGAAACCGGTCGCCGCGCGCTCTGCGCTAAGTAACTGTGATCTCTGCGCTTTGACCAACAAAATCTGGCCTGTTCCGCTCGCGCCGCCTTGTCTTGAAGCGGACCGCGTGCGACCCAGGACTGCAGCGGGGGCTGCGAACCGACGGGGTTTGCCGTGCCGGAAAGACGCAAAGTGCTCTTGGTCGAGGACGATGCATTGATCGCGCTGGAGATGCACGAGCGCGTGTCCGAGATGGGCTATGAAGTCGTCGGTCCCGCCGCGACGCTGGAGGCGGCGGAGCGCGCGATCGCCGCCGGCTTGCCCGATATTGCCTTGCTCGACGCCAATTTGCGCGGCGCCACCACGATCGAATTCGGCGTCGGCCTGCGGGCTAAAGGCGTGCGCGTGGCGTTCTGCACCGGGTACGACGAAATCAAGGGGCTGCCCCCAGGCATGTCGGGCACGCCCATCCTCACCAAGCCCATCGGCGACAACGAATTGAAGGCGGCGCTGGAGCAGCTCAGCCGATAGCCGCGCGCCTCGCGCAAGGCCCGGGTCTTGCGCGGCTCATATTTTTATGATACTGGAAATATCGAATGATTGCGGACACCGCCGTCGGCGCCTTGAGCGCGCTCGCCAACCCGCACCGCCTCGCGGCCTATCGGTTGCTTGTGCAGGCCGGCCCGGAAGGCAGAGCGGCCGGCGCGATCGCGGAGAAATTGGGTTTGCCGGCCTCGTCGCTCTCCTTCCACCTGGCGCATCTGATGCGCGCCGGGCTGATCAGCCAGCGCCGCGAGAGCCGGTCGCTGATCTACGCGGCGGATTTCGAGGCGATGAACGGCTTGATCGGCTTTCTCACCGAGAAATGTTGCGGTGGTCGCTCCTGCGCGCCGGGCGCCAATCCGAAGCCGAAAAGGAGCGCGGCGTGAAGCGGCTGCACGTACACGTCGGCGTGCGCGATCTCGATCGCTCGATCCAATTCTATTCCACGCTGTTCGCGGCGCCGCCGAGCGTGCGCAAGCGCGACTATGCGAAATGGATGCTGGACGATCCGCGCGTGAATTTCGCGATCTCGCTCCGCTCCGAGGCGGGCGTGCGTCATCTCGGCATCCAGGTCGAGGACGAGGCCGAACTGGCGGACGTGTACGCGCGTCTGCGCGAGGCCGACGCGCCCGTGCTCGAAGAGGGCAAGACGACATGCTGCTACGCCCGGTCGGAGAAGAGCTGGGTCAGCGATCCCGAAGGCGTCGCGTGGGAGACGTTCCTCACCACCGGTGAAGCCACTTCGTATGGCGGCGGCGGCGACGCCGCGGCGCCTGAATCGCATGCGGCTACGAAACCGCCGCCATGCTGCGAACCCAAGCTGGAGACAGCGACATGAGCGCGCCGCAACATCGTCCTTACAATGTGCTTTTCCTCTGCACCGGCAATTCCGCCCGTTCGATCATGGCGGAGGCGATCCTGAGCCGCGTCGGCGCCGGCAAGTTCAACGCTTATTCGGCGGGCTCGCAGCCGAAGGGCGAAGTCAATCCGTATGCGCTTCAGCTGCTCAAGCGGTTCAACTACAAGACCGAAGGCTTTCGCTCGAAAGGCTGGGACGAATTCGCTCAGCCGGGCGCGCCAACGCTCGATTTCGTGTTCACAGTTTGCGACAACGCCGCCGGCGAAGTCTGTCCGATCTGGCCGGGCCAGCCGATGAGCGCCCACTGGGGCGTGCCCGATCCCGCGGCCGTTGAGGGTACGGATGCGGAAATCGCCGCGGCCTTCGTCGGCGCCTATGGCCGTTTGCAGAACCGCATCACCATTTTCGTCAACCTGCCGTTCGATGGGCTCGATCGGCTCACGTTGCAGAAGCGCCTCAATCAGATCGGCAAAACGCCGGATGCGCCGGAGCGCGAGGCGTCCTAACGTCGACGGCGCCCCCAGCGTTTCAGTCCGGACACTGTCACAATGAGCCTATCGCGCCGCCTCGCCTCGGAATTCTTCGGTTCGCTGCTGCTGACCGCGGTTGTGATCGGTTCCGGCGTGATGGGCGATCGCCTGGCGGGGGGAAATGTCGCCGTCGCCTTGCTCGCCAACACGCTGGCGACAGCGGCGATCCTCTACGTGCTGATCACGGCGCTCGGCCCGATCTCCGGGGCGCATTTCAATCCGGCGGTGACGCTGGTGATGGCCTTGCGCGGCGACACGAAGACGGCGGACGCGGTTTGCTACATTCCGATGCAAGTGGCAGGCTGCATCGCCGGCGCCATGCTGGCGCATCTCTTGTTCGAACTGCCGCTGGTGCAGGTAAGCGCGCATGAGCGCGCGGGGCCGGCGCAGGCGTTGTCGGAAGCGACGGCGACCTTCGCCTTGATCGCTTGCATCTTGCTCGTCTCGCGCCACAAGCCCGATGCGACGCCTCTGGCCGTCGCGTTGGTGATTGCCGCCGGGTATTGGTGGACATCCTCCACATCGTTCGCCAACCCGGCGATTACCGTCGCCCGCGCGCTCAGCGACACCTTCGCAGGCATCCGTCCGGCTGACGCGCCCGGGTTCATCGGTGCGCAATTCGCCGGCGCGTTGCTGGGAATGTTTGCCTGCGGCTGGCTCTATCGCGAGCGGCGACCGCGCGCGGCGAAGGCAGTCAGCACCGCGGCCGCCACGCGATCGGTTTCCTGAAGCGGCGGGTAGGTCCAGCTTTCCAGTCGGCCGGTGAAGGGTCTGGCGCAGCCGCGCTTGATCAGACTCTTGTGGAAGCGGTCGATCTTGCCCGCGTCCCCGTCGACATCCAGCACGTATATCGGGCGCCCCGTGGCAGCGGCTTCGGTGGCCATATTGACGCTGTCGGCGGTGACGAAGATGTAGTCGGCCGCGCCGAGCAGCGCGAAATAGGGGTTGAGCCCTTCGCCGTCATAGAAGATGGCGCTGTGCGGCGCGAGAAAGGTTTGGAACTGCAGGCGCGCGGGCTCGCCGGTGCGCCGCGACAGCGTCGTCATCAGGGTGCCGCCGGTGGCGCGTTGGATTTGCGTCATCGTGTCGGCGATCTGACGCGCGCGCTTGGCGGAGATGTCCTGGCGCTTCGACTTGCCGCCGATCAGCACCGCGAAGCGCGGCTGCGCCATTTCTTCGAGCGCGACGGGATATTCGCGGAGCGCCTGTTCGATGCGGTCGTGCGTGACGCGGTGGCAGGCCCCGACGATGGCGATGACATTCTGCCCCTCCAATCCGTCGTGGATGGGCGGCACGACCACGTCAAACTCGCGCGGGTTGACGCGCGGATCCTGCAGCTGCGCCACCAAAGTGCGGCCCCTGGACCATTGCCGCATGCCCATGGAAAACGGGATCGATGCGCGGCCGCAGCCGATCCAGATGTCGGGCCAGGGCGGCTCCATCGCGTCGGACGCATCCGACAGCGCCTGACGCGGCGCGGGCGTGAAGCCCGCCGGAAACCAGCGCCACGGCGTACGCAATTGCACGCGCTTGATGGTGATCTTGGCCGGCGTGCGCCGCGCGATCGCTTCGGCAAGCCCGACCGCCTGGTTCTCGATCCCCGAGCGCCCGTCGCTCACGGCCCAGACCTGAAGCGGCTCGGCCGATTGGAACCCCGCGGACCTCATGCCAGCTCCCCCCGAAGGGGCGTCAGAGGAACTTCACCTTGACGATCTCGTAGGACTTGGCGCCGCCGGGGGCCATGACCTCGACCACGTCTCCCTCCTCCTTGCCGATCAACGCGCGCGCGATCGGGGAGGTGATCGAGATCTTGCCCGCCTTCACGTCGGACTCGTCCTCGCCCACGATCTTGTACTTTGATTTCTCGCCGGAATCTTCGTCGAGCAACTGGACCGTGGCGCCGAACTTCACCTGCTTGCCCGAAAGCTTGGAGACGTCGATCACCTGAGCGCGGGCGATCTTGTCCTCGATCTCGGCGACCCGGCCCTCGATGAAGCTCTGCCGTTCCTTGGCGGCGTGATATTCGGCGTTTTCCGAAAGATCGCCATGCCCCCGCGCCTCCGCGATGGCGGCGATGATGGTCGGCCGCTCGACCGACTTCAAACGCTTCAGCTCTGCGTCGAGGGCGGAATAACCCTCGGCCGTCATTGGAATTTTTTCCATGGAGTGTGAGTTTCCGGTCTCTAGGACATCTAAGATTGAACAGGCTGGGCCCCGGCTCGTCAAGCGTAGGCCTGGAGGGCCTTTACGCCCAGCGGCGCGCCGGTCTTGAGCCGGCGGATCGCCTGGACGGAGGCCCGCGCCCCCGACACGGTGGTGTAATACGGGATGTTCTGCGCCAGCGCCGTGCGGCGGATGGAGAAGCTGTCCCGATAGGATTGGGCGCCTTCGGTGGTGTTGAACACGAGGTGAACCTCCCCGTTCTTCATCGCGTCGACAATGTGGGGACGGCCCTCCGCGACCTTGTTGACGCGTTCGACCGTGAGCCCAGCTTCCGCCAGATGGGCGGCCGTGCCGCCTGTCGCAAGGATGCGGAAGCCCAATTCAATGAGATCGCGGGCGATCGGTTCCATGGCCTGCTTGTCGGAATTCTTCACCGAGATGAAGACGCAGCCCGCTACCGGCAGCGTCGAGCCCGCCGCGATCTGGCTCTTGGCGAAGGCGGCGGCGAAATTGTCGTCGAGCCCCATCACCTCGCCGGTGGAGCGCATCTCGGGCCCGAGGATCGGATCGACCCCCGGGAAGCGCGCGAATGGGAAGACCGCTTCCTTCACCGCCACGTGCGGGCGCGCGGGGCGTTCGAGCTTCAGCTCGGCGAGCGTCGCGCCGGCCATGACTTTCGCCGCCGCGGCCGCGATCGGCTGGTTGATGGCCTTGGCCACGAACGGGGCCGTGCGCGAGGCGCGCGGATTGGCTTCGAGCACGTAGATCGCGCCGTCCTTCACGGCGAACTGGATATTGATCAGCCCCCTCACGTCGAGCGCGAGCGCCAGGCGCCGCGTCTGATCCTCGATCTCGGCGATGAGCTGCTTGGAGAGCGAATAGGGCGG
>DASZQK010000018.1:0-20448 GCA_035549695.1 Caulobacterales bacterium
TTGGTTTGGCGTGAACGCTGAAAGCGACTTCAAGGCCGGCTCGTCGTGGCGTCTCGTGTTTGCCGACGGCCGCGTGGCCGATACGGGCGAGATCGTGGAAGCCGATCCGCCGCGGCGCCTGGTGATCAAATGGCTGCACGAGCTTACGCCGGAGCTGAAAGCCGAAGGCTGGGCGCATTGCGTCATGGAACTGGAGCCCGTCGATCATGGCGCGGTGAAGCTCACCGTCACGCATACGCTGGATAAGGCGGCGCCGAACTCGAAATTCATCAAGGCCGTCTCCGGCGGGTGGCCGCACATCCTCTCGAATCTCAAGACCATGCTGGAGATGAAACCGGTCTAGAGCGCGCGCGCCATCACCACGTCGTCATAATAGTTCGCGCCCACCAGAAAGCGGCGCGCGCCAATCGGGGCGAAGCCATGCTTGGCGTAGAAGGCGATGGCGCGGGCGTTGTCGGCCTTCACGCCGAGCAGCACGCGCGCCTTGCCCATGGCGCGAGCCTCGCTGAGTGCGGCGTCCATGAGCTGCGCGGCGACGCCGCCGCCCTGAAAGCGCGATAGCAGATAGATGCGCTTCAACTCGATATCGGCTTCGCTCGTCTCTTGCGGCAGGTCGGGGGCGGAAAGGCCCGCATAGCCGACCGGCGCGCCGCGCAGTTCAGCGAGCCAAAGCCGCGCATCCGGTTCGGCGAACCATGTGTCGAATGAAGCGGCGTCGCGCGCGCCAAGCACGTTGGCGATCAGATCGGCGCCTTCGATCGCGCCGGCGAACGTCTCCAGCATGGTCGCCTGGGCCACCAGTGCAAGCGCGGGCGCGTCGACGGGGGCGCAGCGGCGGATGGTACAATCCATTCGCCCCTTCTAGCCGAAGCCCATCGTGAACGTCAGCGCTGGCGGCGCGGCTTACGCTTGCGGCCGGCGAGCTGGACCACCTTCGGCTCCGCGGGCGTTTCGACCGCATCGACAAACAGCGTCGGCCACGGCGCGTCCTTCGATTCGATCGTGACGGTGTCGCCGAAGCCGTTGAAACGCGTCGACATCGTTGCGCCGTAGGCGCCGAGTTGGCCGATCTCGATCAGGTCGCCTTCGCGCGTGTCGGCCGGCAGCTCGAACGTGCCGGCGGCGGCGTCGATCGAATCGCAGGTGGGGCCGTAGAAGCGGAAGTGCGCCGTCTTATCCGTGGCGTCGCCGCGCAACAGCTTCACCGGATAAGGCCAGTTCGAGTGCGTGGCGTCGAACAGGTTGCCGTAGGCGCCGTCGTTCAGATAGAGCGCATCGCCCTTGCGCAGATCCACGCGCGCGACGATCGAACCGGCTTCCGCCACCAGGGCGCGGCCCGGCTCGGCCCACAGGCGCGCGTTTTCGAGCACGTGCATGGTCTCGAACGTGTCGCGGATGGTGCGGATGTAGTCCTGCATCGGCGGCGGCGTCATGCCGGGATAGATCGCCGGGAAACCGCCGCCGACATCGACGACATCGGCCACGACTCCGGCTTGCACGATGGCGCGCCCAGCGCTCAGCATGGCGGCGCGGAACGCGTCCGGGCGCATGCATTGGCTGCCGACGTGGAACGAGACGCCCATCATTTCTTCGGTCGCGCCGCGCACGCGGCGCAGCAGCCCGGGCGCTTCTTCGGCGCTCGCGCCAAACTTCTGCGAAAGCGGATAGGCCGAGCCTTCGTTGCCGACGGCCAGGCGCACGATCAGCGTGAGGTCGCGGGCGCCGCCGGTTTCCTTGAGGATCTTGTCGAGCTCGTCTTCGCTGTCGAGCGCGAAGGTGCGCACGCCGTGTTCATAGAAGGCGCGCTGGATGGCGCGGCGCGACTTCACCGGGTGCATGAAAGCGAGTTGCGCGGTCGGGAAGCGGCTGGCGACCAGCTGCGCTTCCACTTCCGAGGCCACGTCGAAGCCCTTGATCCCCGCTGCCCAGAGCGCGTCCAGCACCCACGGCGAGGGATTGGCCTTCACGGCGTAAAAGATCTCGCCGGGGAAGTGGCTGCGAAACCACTCGGCGGCGGCGGCGACGCGATGTGGGCGCGCGATCGCCACCGGACCTTCCGGCGCGCCGAGCGTGACCAAATCGAGGGGCGAGAGGACTGAGTCCATCCGGCAACTCCCAATTCGATGCGCAAAAACGCTTCGCGTTCTTGCGTCTTCGTTCAACCCAGGCCGGCGTTAGTCGGACATGCTCGATGTCAGGTCCGCCCTTGGGAGCTTACGCCGGGGGCCGTGCCTGAAGCGTCGCCTGAAGCTTCACTTCTGGTCGGTCCCCGTAGTGGCCTGGGCCGAGGGGGCGTTAGTGGACGCTGTTTCCAGGTCCGCCGGTAAAGAGGCGAAATAGGTCCGGTTTCCCCAAAAGTAAAGCGGCAAAATTTGCCGAGGCGCTCTTAACGGCATGCGACAGGTTTTCGCGCGGCGCGCGCGCAACGTCACAAAACTGAAACCCAATTGTCGCGTTGGCTTCACGTAAGCTTCGCGATCCCGTCATCCCCAGTGGCTAAGCCGCGCCCGCCGGCGGTTCGCCGCAGGATTCAGGCTCAAGAGGGGGTCTCTTAAATGAAGACGAAGGATTTTATCGGGACCGCGGCGCTCGCGGCCCTGACCACCGCCGCGGGATTTGCGATCGCAACGCCAGCAAGCGCCGACGTGACGACGCGCTGGAACGGGGCGACGGAAACCCGCGAAGAGGACCGCCGCTTCCATGTCAGCGGCCGTTTCATGTACGACGTGGCCTACACGGACGCCGACTGCGCGAACGCCGGCTGCACGGGCGCGAACGAAGCCGGCATCCGCTCCTACGCTCGCCGCGCCTTCATCGGCGTCGACGGCCGTCTCACCGAGCATTGGCGCTATAACGCCAAGTTCGATTTCGGCTTCGGCAGCGCCGGCTCGATCAAGGCCGACGACTTCTATCTCGAATATGCCGGCGACGCCGGCTCGCTCTTCTTCGGCAACGGCAATTGGGTGTCGCCGATGGAAGATCGCGATTCCTCGCTCAACATCCCGTTCAACGAACGCTCGTTCCTGATCACCGCGCTGGGTTTCGGCAAGAAGCCGGGCGTCGGGTATCTCACTAATGGCGGCAACTGGTCGGCGGGCGTGGCCGTGCAATCGCCGGACGGCCTCGACACTGGCGACACCGCCTCCAACGGCAGCGAGCCGTTCTTCGTGATCGGCCGCGGCACCTGGGCCCCGATCTATCAGCAAACGCCCGAAGGCACGATGTTCCTGCACCTCGGCCTCGATCTGCGCTATCGCAACAACGGCAACGGCTCGGGCAACGCGCTCAACGGCACGTTCTCCTACAGCCCCGGCGCGCTCTCCAACAAGTCGAGCAACAATGCGGGCGTCGGCGCTGCCGCTGGCGACACGTATTACGGCGCGGAATTCGCCTTCCAATGGAATTCGCTGGGCTTTGACGGCGAATACGGCAAGGCGCAAACGCGCGACTATGTCGGCAACGCCACGCAGCTCGGCGACGCCGATCTCACCGGTTGGTACGTCGACGTGTTCTGGTCGCCGACCGGCGAAAGCCGCCGCTACAACGCCGCCGACGGCAGCTTCGGCGGCGTTTCGCCGGCCCGGACGCTGGGTTCGGACGGCGGCATCGGCCACATCATGCTGAGCGGCCGCATCGAAGAACTCGACCTTTCAGACGCCAATTTCGGCGCCAACGCCAACGAATCGAAGGCGTGGACGGTCGGTGCGACCTGGGTTCCGATCAGCCACGTCAAGTTCCAGCTCAATTACTCGCAGACCGATGTCGACTACACGGTGAACAACGCCGCGCATGTCGACAACACGATCGATGCGGTGACGTTGCGCACGCAATTCGACTGGTAATCGCCAACGGGGAAGCGCCCGCCTTGAGCAGAGGCGGGCGCCGCTTCGCGAGAACAAGACGGAATTTGAATTTCAGGAGCTCATCATGAACTCGAAAATCACTCTTCGGCGGTTCGCCGTCGGCGCGATCGCGGCGGTCGCCGCTTTTGCGTCGCTCGGCGCCGTCGCCGCCAACGCCGATGAAATCACCGGCGCGGGCGCGACCTTCCCGCAACCGGTCTACACCCGCTGGGCCGAGCAATATGCGGCTCAAGGCGGCGACAGCCTCAATTATCAAGGCATCGGTTCGGGCGCGGGCCAGAACCAGATCATCAACCGAACGGTGGATTTCGGCGCCTCTGACGCCCCTGTCGCTCCGGAGCGGCTGGCCTCCAACAACCTGCTGCAATTCCCGGCCGTGATCGGCGCGGTCGTCGTTTCGGTCAATCTGCCGGGCGTCGACGGCAACGCGCTGAAGCTCACCGGCCCGCTGGTGGCGGACATGTATCTCGGCCGCGTCCGCATGTGGAATGATCCGCGCATCGCCGCGCTCAATCCGGGCGTCAGCCTGCCGGCGCTGCCGATCGCGCCGGTCTATCGCGCCGACAGCTCGGGCACGACCAGCATCTTCACCACCTATCTCGGCAGCGTGAACCTCGCCTTCAACACCACCGTCGGCGCGGGTTCGTCGGTGTCGTGGCGCGCGGGCATCGGCGCGCCGGGCAATGCCGGCGTCGCCGGCGCCATCCGCAACACGCGCGGCGCGATCGGCTATGTCGAGTACGCCTACGCGGTGGAAAACAACATGCCGACGCCGCAACTGCAAAACCGCAACGGCCAGTTCGTGCGTCCGACCACGGCGGCCTTCGCCGCCGCCGCGGCGACCGCCGATTGGGCGCATGCGCCGAACATGGCGGCCAGCATGATCAACACGGCCGGCGCGGCCAATTGGCCGATCGTCAGCGCCACCTACATCCTGCTGCCGAAGAATCCGACGGACGCGGGCCGCTCGCTCAAGGTCATGCAGTTCTTCGACTGGGCCTTCAAGAACGGCCAGCCAGCCGCCGATCAGCTGCACTACATCATGTTGCCGGACGCGGTGCGCAACCAAGTCCGCCAACGCTGGTGTCAGGTCCAGGCCGGCGGCCACGCCGTATGGTCTGGCTGCCGCTAAACAGATCGCGTAGTGAAGGGGCGGAGGCGACTCCGCCCCTTCTTTTTCCCGCCGATTGTATGACGGGCCCGCACGATGACCGCCATTCCCATTGAGGGTTCGCGCAAGTTCCATTTGGGCGACAGCGCCTTCAAGGCGCTCTTGCTGCTGGCGGCGCTGATCATCCTCGCCACGCTGGGCGCGATCCTCGTGATCCTGTTCCTGGCGGGACGTCTGGCCTTCCAGCAATTCGGTCTGCCGTTTTTGTGGACCGATGCGTGGGATCCGGTCCGCGACGTCTACGGAGCGCTCTCGCCGATCATCGGCACGCTGGCCTCTTCCGCGCTTGCGCTCGTGTTGGCTTGGCCGGTCGGTTTCGGCATCGCCTACTTCCTGACCGAAACCTGCCCGAAGTTCTTGCGCACGCCGCTCGGCGTCGCGGTCGAGCTGCTCGCCGCCATTCCGTCCATCGTCTATGGCATGTGGGGCCTGTTCGTGATGGCGCCGCTGATCGCCGATCCGATTCAGCCGTGGATCACCGCCAATGCCTGGATGATCTGGATCGCCGCCATCATCGCGCTCTATTTCGCTTTCAGCGGCGTTGTCGGCTCCGCGCTCGGGCGCACTGGCCTGGCGCGGATCGCCAACGGCGTCTTCCTGCTCGGCGCGCTGGCTGCGATCGGGTATTTCGCCTGGTTCCGCACCGATCTTCCCGTGCTGCCGAGCCTCGACAACCCGTTCTGGTGGTGGTTCCAAGGCGGCGCCATTGGCGGCGCGGGTCTGTTCACCGCCGCCGTGGTGCTGGCGATCATGATTTTGCCCTTCATCGCCGCGACCAGCCGCGATGTGCTGCTCACTACGCCGCAGCTGCTGAAGGATGGCGGCTACGCAATGGGCGCGACGCGGTGGGAGGTGCTCACCGGCATCGTCATTCCCGCCGTGCGCGGCAGCTTGTTTGGCGCCGTTTTTCTGGGCCTCGGGCGCGCGCTCGGTGAGACCATGGCGGTGACGTTCGTCATCGGCAACGCAACCCGGGCGCCGGACAGCTTCTTCGCGCCCACCACCAGCATCGCCGCGCTCGTCGCCAACAGCTTCCCCGAGGCAGTGAACGGTTCGCTGAAGCAGGGTTCGCTGTTTGCGCTCGGCTTCATCCTGTTCGTTGTCTCGTTCCTGGTGTTGGCGATGGCGCGCCTGCTGCTCAGACAAGGGCGGATGACCGGATGAGCATGCTCGCACTCAATCGCGCGAACTATCAGCGCCGCAAGCTCGGCTCGATCGCCATGAATCTGGCGTGCACGCTGGCGGCGATGATCGGCATTGTCTTTCTCGCCCTCATTCTGATCACCTTGCTGCAGAAGGGATTGGCGGGCCTGTCCCTGTCGGTCTTCACCGAGAATATGCGCGCGCGGGGCGGGGGCTTGGGCAACGCCATCCTCGGTTCCCTGATCCAGACCGGATTGGGCGCCCTGATGGGCACGCCGCTGGGCATGGCGGCCGGCGTTTATCTGGCCGAGGTCGGGCACAACAGCCGCTTCGCGGCGGTGGTGCGTTTCGTCAACGACATCCTGCTGTCGGCGCCGTCCGTGCTGATCGGCTTGTTCGTCTACCAGCTCGTCGTGCTGCCGATGCATGGGTTCTCCGGCTTCGCCGGCTCGGTCGCGCTGGCGCTGCTGGCGATGCCGGTGATCGCGCGCACTACCGAGGACATCCTCAAGCTGGTGCCGGATTCCTACCGCGAGGGTTCGATCGCGCTCGGCGCGCGCGAAGCGACAACGGTCGGCCGCGTCATCATTCCCGCGGCGTTTGGCGGCATCCTGACCGGAATCCTGTTGGCGGTGGCGCGCATCTCCGGCGAGACCGCGCCGCTCATCTTCACCTCGTTCAACAGCTTCAACTGGTCGAGCGATCTCACCAAACCGATGGCGAGCCTGCCGATCGCCATCTATCGCAACGCGCAGAGTCCCTATCCGGAACTGGTGCAATTGGCCTGGACGGGCGCGTTGATCATCACGTTCGGCGTGTTGCTGTTCAACATTCTCAGCCGGCTGTCGCACCACTTCATTTCCGGCAGAAGGTAGCGCCTAGCGCATCGCCTTCTTTTCGGCCTTCGCGGCGCGTTTGGCGGCGCGGCGGGCGCGGGCGCGCTGGCGCGCCTCGCGCAGCTTGGTCCAGAAACGGCGCTTCTCGGGCTTGGGCAGCGGCTCCAGATTGCGCTGAAACTCCTCGGCGCAGGCCCGCCACGAATAGCGATCGGCCAGAGCGCGCGCCGCCGCGCGATCGCACTGCAACGCTTCCAGGCACGCCGCCTTGAGATCCATGCTGACCGCGCCGGCCCCGGTGCCGGGGATGATATCCTTCGGGCCGGGGGCGACGAAGCCCGCGACCGGCGTTCCCGCGGCCATCGCTTCGAGGATCACCAGCCCGAACGTATCCGTGAAGCTCGGAAACACAAACACGTCGGCGTCCGCGTAGTGGCGCGCCAATTCTTCGCCGAACTTGGCGCCGGTAAAAATCGCGTCGGGAAATTCTTCCGCCAGTCCTTCGCGCGCCGGGCCGTCGCCGACCACGACTTTCGACCCCGGCAAATCGAGCTTCAAAAACGCTTCGATGTTCTTTTCCACCGCCACGCGGCCGACATAGGCGAAAACCGGCTTGGGCAGATCCTTGTAGACGCCGCCCTCGACGCCGCGCTTGCTCGGATGAAACAGCTCGGTGTCGACGCCGCGGCTCCATGGCGCGATGTTGCGGAAGCCGTGAATGGAGAGCCGCTCCATCATGGTCGGTGTCGCCACCATCACGCGGCCGGACTTGTCGTGGAAGGCGTGCATGAAGCGATAGCCGGCCCACAGCGGAATCCACGGAAAACGCGCCGTCACGTATTCCGGGAATTGCGTGTGGTATGAGGTGGTGAACGGAAATTTGTGCTTGAGGCAGACAGCGCGCGCGTCCCAGCCCAATGTGCCTTCCGTGGCGATATGCACGGCGTCCGGCGCGAAGGCCAGGAAGCGCTCCTCGATATCGTCGCGCGCGCCCAGCGCCAGTTTGATCTCGGAATAGGTGATGAGCGGCACGGTCTTGTAGCCATCAGCGGGCGAGACGATCTCGACCTCGCAGCCCATGGCGACCAGTTCGCGCACGGTGTTGGCCAGCGTGCGCACGACGCCGTTCACCTGCGGCTCCCAGGCGTCGGTGACGAGCATGATGCGCTTGGCCAGCGGGGTCGCCGCCGTCTCGGCCGCTGGGCGGTCTTGGACGTCCGTGCTCACGGAGCGCTTCTCACCATGCGTCGCGGGCGGACGCAAGTCGGGCGCACGGGCAGGCGCAGCCCTTGCTCGGCCCGCCGGGCGCGCGCAAATGGCGGTCCATGACCGAATCCACCGATTGGGACGCGCTGGACGCGTTCAAATATGCCGATGAAGACCGCGCCGTGGCGGCGCTGCTGGCCGATCCTCCGCTTGACGCAGCGGCGCGCGCGGCGGTCGCGGCCGAGGCCCGCGCGCTGGTGACGGAGGCCCGGGCGCTGAAGCGCCGCAAAGGCGTGATGGAAAGCTTCCTCGAAGAATTTGGGCTCTCCAACGCCGAGGGCCTGGCGCTCATGTGCCTCGCGGAGGCGCTGCTGCGCGTGCCGGACGAAGAGACCATCGACAAGCTGATCGCGGAGAAGATCAAGACGGGGCGCTGGGCCGAACATCTCGGGCGCTCGGATCATTGGCTCGTCAATGCCGGCACGTGGGGGCTGATGCTGACGGGGCGCTTCGTCGCTTTGCCGGACGATGTGCGCGACGATCCCAACAAGTTCATGTCGAACCTTGTAGCGCGCGCCGGCGAACCGGTCGTGCGCATGGGCGCCATGCAGGCGATGCGCATCCTGGGCGAGCAATTCGTGCTGGGGCGCACCATCGAAGCGGCGCTGAAGCGCGGCGCCGGCATGCAACGCGGCGGCGCGGCGGCGAGCTTTTCGTTCGACATGCTGGGCGAAGGCGCGCGCACCTATCCCGATGCGGAGCGGTACGCGAAAGCCTACGCCGATGCGATCGACGCCGTCGGCGAGGACGCCGCTGATGCGCGTGCGGCCTCGGCGGTGTCGGTGAAGCTTTCGGCGCTGCATCCGCGCTACGAAGCGCGGCAGGAGGAGCGCGTGTTTGCCGAGCTCTATCCGCGCGTGCTCGAACTCGCCGAACGGGCGAAGCGGCACGATATCGGCCTTACAATGGATGCGGAGGAGGTCGATCGCCTCGTACTCTCGCTGAAATTATTTGAGCGCCTGGCGCGCGAACCTTCACTGAAGGGCTGGGAAGGCTTGGGTCTCGCGGTGCAGGCTTATCAGAAGCGCGCGCGCGCGGTGGTCGGCAAGCTCGCGGCCTTGGCGCGGCGGCGTGGGACGCGGATTCAGGTGCGTCTGGTGAAAGGCGCGTATTGGGACGGCGAGATCAAGCGCGCGCAGGTCGCGGGCCGCCCGGATTTTCCAGTGTTCACAACCAAAGCCGCGACGGACGTGCATTACTTGGCGTGCGCGCGCGATCTGATCGCCGCGGCGGACGCGATCTATCCGCAATTCGCGACGCACAATGCTCACACCGTCGCCGCCGTCCGGCGCATGGCCGATGTGGCGGGCGTGAAGGCCTATGAGTTCCAGCGTCTGCATGGCATGGGCGAAGCGCTTTACGCGGCTGTCGGCCCATCCTTGCCTGTGCGCGTGTATGCGCCCGTGGGCGGGCACGAAGATCTGCTGCCGTATCTGGTGCGGCGCCTGCTGGAGAATGGCGCGAACACAAGCTTCGTGCATTCGTTTCTCGACGATGACGTGTCGCCGGACATCGTCGCCGCCGATCCGCTGGCGCAGCTCGAAGCGAATCCGCACCGCCACAAGCGCTTGCCGCCGCCGCCGCAACTCTACGGCGCCAGTCGTCGCAATTCGACCGGCCGCGACCTCTCGGTCACCGAAGAGCGCGATGTGCTGGCGGATGTGAAGGCGAGCGCGGTCAAAGTTGCTGCAGTGTCGCTGGCCGTCGATGAAGCGATCGGTGCGGCCCTTGCTGCGCAGCCCGCATGGAACGAACGTGGCGGCGTGGGGCGCGCGGCGATCCTGCGCGCCATGGCGGACGCACTGCAGACGCACGCGGATGGCCTCGTGGCGCTGATCGCCGGCGAAGCCGGCCGCAGCTTGCAGGACGCGATCGACGAAGTGCGCGAGGCGGTCGATTTCTGCCGTTACTACGCTGCCGAAGCGGAGCGTTTGTTCGCGGGCGCGCGCGCTTTGCCGGCGCCGGCCGGCGAAACCGATACGTTGGAGCTGCACGGGCGCGGCGTGTTCGCGTGCATCAGCCCATGGAATTTCCCGCTGGCGATTTTCACCGGCCAGATCGCGGCGGCGTTGGCCGCGGGCAACAGCGTCGTCGCCAAGCCCGCCGAGCAGACGCCGCGCATCGCGCAGACGGCCGTGGACTTGTTCTACGCCGCGGGTTTGCCGCGCGACGTGCTGCAGCTCGTCGTCGGCGATGGCGAGGTTGGCGCCAAGCTGGTGGCCGATCCGCGTGTCGCGGGCGTTGCATTCACGGGCTCGACCGAGGTCGCGCGCTCCATCAATCGCACGCTCGCGGCGAAGGACGGCCCGATCCCCGTGCTGATCGCCGAGACGGGCGGCCTGAACGGACTCTTCGTCGATACGACCGCCCTCAAAGAACAAGTCGTCGATGACGTGATCCTCTCCGCCTTCAATTCGGCGGGCCAGCGCTGTTCGAGCCTCCGAATTCTCTTCCTGCCGCACGAAACGGCGGACGAGATCATCGAGACGTTAACCGGCGTCATGGATGCGCTTGTCATAGGCGATCCGGCCGACCCGAGAACGGACATCGGTCCGATCATCGACGCCGAAGCCAAGGCCAATCTCGAAAAGCACATCGAGCGCATGAAGAAGGAAGCGCGCGTGCTGAAGCAGATCGACGTCTCTAAACTCGGCGGCAATTTCTTCGGGCCGGCGGTGATCGAGATCGAAAGCCTCGACGTGCTGGAGCGCGAAGTGTTTGGACCGATCCTGCACGTGCTGCGCTACGATCCGGCGGAAATCGACAAGGTCGGCGCGCAGCTTGCGGCGAAGCGCTATGGTCTGACGCTCGGCGTGCATTCGCGGCTGGACAGCTTCGCGCAGGCGGTGATGGCGGCGGTTCCTGCCGGCAACGTCTATGTGAACCGCTCCATCGTCGGCGCCGTCGTCGGGGTGCAGCCGTTCGGCGGCGCAGGGCTATCCGGAACCGGTCCGAAGGCGGGCGGGCCGAACTATCTGCCGCGCTTTGCGGAAGAACGCGCGGTGTCCGTTAATATTGCAGCGCAAGGGGGCGATCCACACCTGCTCAACCTCTAAGGCGCTTGCTTGGCCGCGCGCGCGGCGCATATGAGTTTCGACATGGCACGTCCCGACAACGTCACGCCGTTCCGCCGCCCAGCGCGGCCGCCGCCGCCGAAGCAGAACAACGCGATGGGGCTGGCGACGCATCGCGGGCGCGCCGTGCTGGTGCAGGCATTGACGCTCGCGGCGTTCGTGCTGAGCTTCCTGTTTCCCGTGCCGCCGCTGTCGTTGCTGGGCCTGGGCGTCGGCGCGGCCGCCTTGTTCGTAGCGGTATCGCATCGCTATGAGGGGATGCCGTGGGCGCGCACCCATCACGAGCACGCGGTGCGCACTATCGTTATCGGCGCCGTGATTTGGACGCTGGGCTCGCTCCTCAGCTATTTCGGTCCTCTCGGCGCGGCGACGATCTTTGTCTGGGCGGCGGTGTTGATCTGGGTGGCCGTACGCGCCGGCGTCGGTTTGGTGCTGGCGATCCTGCGCAAGCCGATCTGGCGTCCCACGGGCCTTCTTTTCTAGTTCAGCAGGCGGCAGCCGTACGTTCCGTCATAATGCGCATCGGCCTTGAACACGCCGAGCGCGGACACGTGCACGTCGTCCCCATCCTGCTTCACGCTGAACATCTTACGCGCGTCGCTGGGGAAATCGGCCATGCAGGAGTCCAGCGCGCGTCCGCTGACGTGAAGACAGGCGCAGGTCTGCTGCGCGGCGTATCCGGTGGCGATGTTCGCATAGGCGAGGGGGCGCGGCAGCAGCCACGCGGCGAGCCCGGCTATTGCCGCAACGACAAGCACAACCCATAGCCAGCGTTTGCGGCCCATCGCATTCTCCCGATATGATCGGCGCTGATCCTAGACCAGGCGTTCGGGGAAATCATGCTGCGTGAAGCGCTCATCGCTGCGTCTCTGTTGCTCACTGGCGCGGGCCCCGCCTCCGCCCAGCTTGCGCCGCTGCCGCCCCAGCCCGCGGACACGCCCTGGCCCACGCAGCAATGGCCGACGGGCGAACTCGCCGCCGACGTCAACCGCCAACAGCTCGAGGCGGCGATGAATTACGCGTTCGGCGGATTTCAGTCCGATCTCGGCGAGACGCGCGCCGTCGTGATCATCCAGGGCGGCCGGCTCGTTTATGAGCGCTACGGCGATGGCTATGGTCCTGCGACGCGGCTCATCTCCTGGTCGATGGCCAAGTCGTTTACGCATGCGCTGGTGGGCGCGGCGGTGCTGCAGGGGCGGGTGAACATCGATGCGCCGCTCGGTTCACCCTATTGGGCAGCCAATGATCCGCGCGCGGCGATCACGTGGCGGCAATTTTTGAATTTCGTCGACGGCCAGCGCTGGAGCGAAACCTACGCGACCAAGCCGACGGAAAACGATTCCGCGCGCATGCTGTATGGCGAAGGGCGCATGAACACGGCGCGCTACGGCGCGAACCAGCCGCTGATCAATCCGCCAGGGACGCACTGGAACTACAATTCCGGCGGCACGGCGCTGCTGGCCGACGGCCTGACGCGCGCCGTAGTGCCGGACGCGCCTTCGCCGAACGTGCGCCGCGCGCGCATGCGCGCCTGGATGGATCAATCCTTGTTCGACCCGATGGGCATGCATCCGGTCGTGCAATTCGATCCTGCGGGGCTCTTTTACGGCAGCGCTGAAATCTTCGCGACGGCGCGCGATTTCGCGCGCTTCGGCTTGCTCTATCTCCGCGACGGCGTGTGGGACGGCAAGCGCCTGTTGCCGGAGGGCTGGGTCGATTTCGCGCGTACGCCGGGGCCGGACACGCACACTACGATTTACGGCGCGCAATTCTGGCTGACGCCGTCGCAGGGGACTGGCGCGCCGATCCGTTCTCTCTTGACCGACAACGCGTTGAGCGACGCGTTCGAAGCGCAGGGGCACGAGGGCCAGCTCATCGTCATCGTACCGTCCAAGGATTTGGTCATCGTTCGCCTGGGTCGCTTCGACGATACGGGCGAGCGCTGGAACAAGCTGGGCGATTGGGTGCAAAGCGTCGTGCAAAGCTTCGCCAACCGGCCAGTCGCGGCGCATCATGGATAAGATCAATCTGGCCGAGAAGTTCTCGCTGTTCTCGGAGCAATGGCGCCCAAAGATCGTCGGCGAGCTGAACGGACAGGAAGTCAAGCTCGTGAAAGTGCGGGGCGTGTTTCCCTGGCATTGCCATGCCGGCGAAGACGAGATGTTCCTGGTCTGGCGCGGGCGCTTCCGCGTCGAGTACCGCGACCGCGTGGTCGAACTTTCGCCGGGCGAATTCACGATCGTGCCGCGCGGCGTGGAGCATCGCACGGCGGCGGATGAAGAAGCTGAAGTGCTGATCTTCGAGCCGGCGGCGGTGGTGAACACCGGCGACATGCGCGACGATACCTACACCGCGCCGAACGGCGTGCGGATTTAGCCGTGCTCGGGTTCGATGCCGCGACTGATGCGGAAAACGTGGCCGTCAGGATGGCGCAGATGCATTTCGCGCACGCCCCAGGGTTCGTTTGTTGGCGGATGCGTGACGTCTAGTCCTTGCGCGAGGCAGTGCTGGTAGATCGCGTCTACGTCATCGACCCAGAGCGAAAGCCAAACCCCTTTTTCTTGGCTGTCGTCCTCGCTCGTTGACGTCAGCGCGCTCTTTCCGCGTCCGCCTTGTGCGCCTTGACACAGAAAGATCTCGACTTTGCCGGAACAGACGCCGCCGAACGTCGGCGGGTCGCCCCAATCCCAGCCCTTCTTCCAGCCGAGCTTTTCAAACCAAGCGAAGCTCTCGGCGATGTTTGAGACATTGAGGATGGGCGTGACGGCATGGGCGAGCATGGGCGCTCCGACGGGTTAGGGCCTTACGAAAACAAGTCTCATATTTTCAGGATTGTCCACGAGCCGAGAGACGACGCGCCGCGCCGCCTCCCGCGCGCCGCCTTGTGTGGTTGCCTCGCAGCTCCTGTGCCGCGCGAGCGTCTGTTCGGGCTGCGACGCGTTTCGCAGCCAGGCTTTTCGTGGGGTTTCGTTCGACTCGTCGAGCGCGCTGGCGGCGGCGTGGGTTTCGACGATGCCCGCAACGGGGCCTGCTCCGAGGACCGCCTCGCAGTCGAGGTAAGCGATAACAATGATTTCGCGCGCGGGCCGCGCCCCGACCGGCACGATGGCCGAATAGACGACGTTTGTGCCCGGAGAACGGTCTCTTATCTCAAGCAGATAAGCGCTCGGCGCATCGGCATTGATTGGGACCAGCGCGAATTGTTGTTCCGTCTCTGATAGCTTTCCGCCGCTTTCGCGCTCGACGCTGTGGTAACGCCACAAGCCCGTCTTCTCGCGGCGAATGGCGACTTGGTAGCAGGGGCGCATCTCAATTCGGGCGGCGTCGTCGCACAGGGGCGCCTGCTCGCCGCTTGCTGCGCGAGCCGTCCACATGCCTTCAACAATCGGCGGCTCCCCCTGGTCGGCGGCGCCGAAAAGCGGCTTTGGCGCGGTCAGACCGCTGCACCCGCCAAGGACAAGTAAGCAGAGAATGCCGAAAGGACGCGAAAGACCCATTCCTTCATCTTGCCCCGCTTGCGGCGACAGTCTCCATCCAATTCCGGATGAACGCGAGTCACATCTGGAGCATGGCGCGCACATCCGCCGCCGTCCTGCCGCTCTCGCGCAGCGCGCGGAGCGTGGCGGCGTGGTCGCGCTTGGCGAGGCGCTTGCCGTCTTCGCCGAGCACGAGGCGGTGGTGGCGATAGATGGGTTGCGGCAGGCCGAGCAGTTTTTGCAGCAACACATGCAGATGCGCCGCCTCGCGCAAATCCTCGCCGCGGATCACATGCGTCACGCCTTGCCGCGCATCGTCCCACACTGAGGCGAGGTGGTAGCTTGTCGGACAGTCCTTGCGCGCCAGAACAACATCGCCCAGCGCATCCGGCGTCGCGCGCACGAGGCCGGTTTCATCTTCGAACGTCAGAGAAAAATACGCCGGGCCCAGCGCCGCGCGCGCTTTCTTGAGCGAGAGCCGCCACGCGAACGCGTCGCCTTTCGCGAGGCGCTCCGCTTCTTCTTCGGGTGGCAAAGCCTCGCCGCGAAACACGTCGCCCGCGCCGTGCGGCGCGCTGGCGCTCGCTTCGGCGATCTCGCGGCGCGTGAGAAAACACCGATAGACCAGTTCGCGCGCGATCAGATCGTCGAGCACGCTTTGGTACTCGTCCATGTGCTCGGACTGACGCCGCACGGGTTCTTCCCAGGCGAGCCCAAGCCAGGCGAGATCCTCGAAGGTCGCCGCCTCGAACTCCGGCCGCGCGCGGCCTTGGTCGATATCCTCAATGCGCAGCAGAAACCGCCCTCCCGCGGCCCGCGCCGCGTCGAACGCCGTCAGCGCCGAAAGCGCATGGCCGAAGTGCAAATAGCCAGTCGGCGAGGGGGCGAAGCGGGTGACAAAGGACACGCAAGGAGGCTATCGCGCGCCGCCGCGAGGCGGTAGCAGACGCGCATGACAGTCTTCATCGACGGCCCGCGTATGCCGCCCGCGCGCGGCGGCAAGCCCAAAGCGCTGGTGGTGCTGCTGCATGGCTACGGCTCGAACGGGGCCGATCTCATCAGCCTCGCGCCTTACTGGGCCAAGGCGCTGCCAGGCGCGGCGTTCGTTTCGCCCAACGCCATCGAGCCCGTGCCGCAAGTCCCGGGCGGCTATCAATGGTTTCCGATCTCCAATCTCGACCCGCACCTGATGGAATCCGGCGCCCGCAACGCCGCGCCCTCGATCGATCGCTTCATCGACCGCGAGCTCGAGAAATACGGCCTGGACGACAGCCGCCTCGCGCTCGTCGGCTTTTCGCAGGGCACGATGATGGCGCTGCACGTTGGGCTCCGGCGCAAGACTCCCCCGGCGGCGATCCTCGGCTTTTCAGGGCTTCTGGTGGGGGCCCGGAAGCTGAAAGAGGAAGTGGCGCGCGCCGCACCCGTTCTCCTCATCCATGGCGACCAGGATGGCACCATCCCCATCGCCGCCATGTTCGATTCGGCCGAGGCGCTGGCCGCATCCGGGTTCGGCGCGCAATGGCACGTGTCCTACGGGATTCCCCATTCGATCGGCCCGGACGGGCTCGAACTGGGCGGGGCGTTCCTGTCCAAGTATCTGAAAGTAAAGGCGATTCATTCGGCGCGCTGACAAATCAGCGCTTCGTGGCCCGGTTGTCACCAAAGCGTCGCGCCAAATCAGTTATAGCTTCCGCCGCTGCTTGGGACGCCCCATGTGCTATACTGAGCATGCGAAAGGAGGCCCGCCTTCAGTTCGGATCAGACGCAACCCCGCTTGATCCCGCTCCGGCCGCCGCAGGGCAGCCGGGCGTGAACGTCGTCAGCGCCCCCTTGTCCGGATGGCCGGCCTTGGTGCTGAACGCGGACTTTCGGCCGCTGTCCTATTTCCCGTTGTCGGTATGGCCCTGGCAGGAAGCGGTGAAGGCCGTCTTTCTGGAACGCGTCGACGTGGTCGCGCAGTACGATCAGGTCGTCCACTCGCCCTCGTTCGAAATGAAGCTCCCGTCGGTGATCTCGCTGCGGGACTACGTGGCGCAGGATCGTCCGCCGGCGTTCACGCGCTTCAATGTGTTCCTGCGCGACGGCTTCGCCTGCCAATATTGCGGCGTCGGCGAGGACCTGACCTTCGATCACCTCATCCCGCGCTCCAAGGGCGGGCGCACGACGTGGGACAACATCGTCACCGCCTGCGCGCCCTGCAATCTGAGGAAGGGCGGTCGCCTCGCGCGCGATCACGGCATGCGTCCGCATCGCCGGCCGCGGCGGCCGACCATGCACGAGTTGCAGCACATGGGCCGGCGCTTCCCGCCGCACTATCTGCACGAGAGCTGGGTCGATTATCTCTACTGGGATGTCGAACTGGACGCCTAAGTCTCGAACGGCGCCAAATGACCGACCGAGGCGCGTCAGGCGCCGAACGGCGCGGCGACGTCGGTCAGCATCTGCGAAATGCTGCCGCCCATGCTGCCGAGCGCCGTGACCAGCACCATCGCGATCAGCGAGCCGATCAAAGCGTATTCGATCGCGGTTGCGCCGCGCGCGTCGGAGAGAAAACGGGCCATCACGCGCGCGTCCTTGCAATGATTTGCTCGACCAGCGGGGCGTCTGCGGGCGGCATCTTGTAGTCGCGAAGCTGTTCCGGCGAGGCCCAGGCCAGCGCCTGCGCCTCGCGCGCTTGCGGCTCGCCCTTCCACGCACGGATCGCATAAAGCGGCATGAGCAGGTGGAAGTCCGCGTACGAGTGCGACGCGAACGCGTAGGGGTCGAGGCAATCCGGTTCGACTGTCACGCCGAGCTCCTCCTGCAATTCCCGCACGAGCGCCGCTTCCGGGCTCTCGCCGGTCTCGAGCTTGCCGCCGGGAAATTCCCAGAGGCCCCCGAGCATCTTGTGCGCGGGACGCTGTGCGATGAGCACGCGCCCGGCGTCGTCGAACATCGCCGCCGCGACCACGAGTAGAAGTGGGCGAGATGAAGGCGGATCATCGCAGATCGTCATTAACAACCCGTGGGTAGGAATGGTTGAAGAAGCATTGAGCCTCGACTTTCGTCCCGGCGGAGATCGATCGATTAATGCGCGTCGAGCCTATCCGGCGTAAAGACTGTGCGGGAGGAGTGAGGTGAAGCGTCTCGCGCGCTGGTTTTCGTCGCACCCGCTGCGACCGGCGTTGGCCATGCTGCTGGCGATCAGCCTGCTCGGCTGCAGCCATTGGGCGTGGTCGCCGCCGCGGGCCGATCGGCAATGGTATCCCTATTTGGCGCGCACGCCGCATGTCCAGATGGACGCGGCGCGCTTTTCCGTATCGCCCGTGACGCAATGGACTTACGACGCCGCCGGGCCGGTGACGCAGACCTACGCCGACGCGCACTTCGCCTTTTCCGATCTCCGGAACGTCTGGTTCGTGCTCGAGCCGCAGCCGGGCATGACCTACGCCGCGCACACCTTCCTGCTGTTCGAGTTCGGCGGCGACCGCCTGCTGGGCGTCACCATCGAGGCGCGGCGCGAAGAGCATGAGGAATATTCCGCCATCGACGGCGCCTTCAACGCTTATGAGCTCGCCTATCTCTGGGGCGGCTCGCGCGATCTGCTGACGCGCCGCGCAGTCATGCTGAACCACGAAGTTTTCATCTATCCGATCCGCATCAGCGAGGAGCAGAAGCGCGTGCTGCTGACGCGCCTATTGCAGCGCACAGACGATCTCGAACGGCGGCCGCGCTTCTACAACACCTTGTTTTCCAATTGCACCAACGAGCTTGCGAAGGCGACCGATCTCAAGTGGCACTATTCCTACATTCTCACCGGCTATTCCGATGAGCACCTGTTCGAGATCGGCCTCATTCCCGGCCCCGATTTCGCGACCGCGCACGCGCGCTCCGACATGAGCGCCTTCGTTCGCGGCTTGAATGCCCATCCGCCGGCGGATTTCGACGCCGCCGTCCTGGCCGAGTTGCGTCGGCGCAACGCGCCCGTCTCCCCGCCGGCGCTCTCGGCGGCAAGGGGCTAGCCAAGGAGCGCGGCCCGCTCGGCAATGCTGAGCGGCCGCCATTTGCCTTCCGGCAAATCGCCGAGTTCGACCGGCCCGATGCGAATCCGCTGCAGATCGACGACATGGAGGCCGACCGCTTCGCACATGCGCCGGATCTGACGCTTCATGCCTTCGGTGAGAACGAAGCGCAGTCTTGCGTCTTCGAGGCGGGAAACGCGCGCCCGCTTCAGCCGCCGCCCGTCGAGGCTGAGGCCCTCGCGCAGCAGCGCGAGTTTCTGTTCGCTGAGCGCGCCGCGCACGGCGACGAGATATTCCTTCTCCATGGCGCTGTGCGGGCCGATCACGGCTTTCGCCAGCACGCCGTCTTCGGACAACAGCAGCAGGCCGCGCGAATCCTGATCCAGCCGCCCGAGCGGGGCGAGCTTCGTCGCGCGCGGCGGAATCGCCGCCGCTTGGCCGAACAGCGTTTTTGCGGAGATGAGGCGCGCGGCCGGTATCTCAGCGCCCTGCGGCGCGGCCGACACGTACCCTACGGGCTTGTTGAGCACGACGGTGATCGCGCTCCTCAACTGACGGTCGGCCGCGTCGGCGAGGGTGATCGTCTGGCCTGGCGCGATCTTGTGGCCCGGATCAGCCACGCGCTGGCCGTCGATGCTGACAAGGCCTTGCGCGATCAGCGCTTCCGCTTCGCGGCGCGAACACACGCCCGCCTGCGCGAGCCATTTGTTGACGCGCTCGGGAGCAGCGCCGCCGAAAGTCTTGGTCCAGGCCACGCACGGTGTTTACGCCGCGCCGCCCGCTCAGGGGAACATCCGGCGCCACTCGCCTTCGGGCACGCCGTAGAAGGCGCCCGCATGCTCTTCAAGCCCGCGGCGGTCGAGGATGACGATGACCCCGCGCTGGGTGTCGATCAGTCCCCGCTGCTCCAGGAGCTTTAGCGCCATGGTCACGCCCGGGCGCCGCACGCCCAGCATCATCGCCAGAAATTCGTGCGTCAGCGGCGCCTCTTCGCCATCGAGCCGGTCGTTGGCCATCAGCAGCCACCGCGCCAGCCGCTCCTCGATCTTGCCGCGGCCGTTGGCGAAGGCGGTCTGCGCCGTCTGCACGATGTAGCAGTGCAGATGCTTCAGCAGCACGTCGCGCAGCGTGGCGCTCTGAGCTATCGCTTCGCGGAACGGGGCGACCTCCATGCGCAGGCCGGAGCCGGCCACCTGCATGAAGGTGTCGTGGGGCGAACGGCCGCCGCCGGTGATGATGGCGCAACCGGTCACGCCCTCGCGGCCGATTAAGCCAACCTCGATGCTGCGCGCGGTCTGCGCGTTGGCGACGACGGAGGCGATGCCGGTTTCGAGGAAGTAGACGTCCTCGATTTCCCGATTGCGATGCTCAAGATAGCGGCGCAGCGGCAGATCGACCGATTCCAGATGCGGCTCGATCAGCCCGAAATCACGGGCCGAAAGTCGTGCAAGCAGTTGATTTTGGGAGCGGTTCGGCGAGGTCTTCGGCATCGATTTCGTTAGACGCAGCACGTCCTCGCGGTCGCTCAGACTGTGATAGCGACTAAATGCGATGTTCACCGAAACGCCACTCCCCACTTGGGGGAGGCGGGAACTTTTTTTGTACGTTTGGTGACGTT
>DASZQK010000019.1:0-29130 GCA_035549695.1 Caulobacterales bacterium
GGTCTGTCAGGCTCGGTGATCGAAGCTTCGGGGCCGATCGAGGCTCTGGCGCTCGGCGCCCGCGCGACGATCGAGGTGGCGCAGCCGGTGCGCGCCGAGATCGTCGGCTTTCGCGGCGACCGCGCTTTGCTCGCGCCCTACGATTCCATCGAAGCCATCCGCCCGGGCGCGCGCGTGGCGCTCGACGGCGCTTCGCCCCTGGTGCGCCCTTCGCGCGCCTGGCTCGGGCGCGTCATCGATTGCTTCGGCCAGCCGGTGGACGGGCAGGGGCCGCTGCCGCAAGGCCTGCTGCCGCGCCCGGTGCGCGCCCCGCCGCCGCCGGCGCATGATCGCGGCCGCGTCGGCGCGCGTCTCGACAGCGGCGTGCGCGCGCTCAACATCTTCGCCGCCATCTGCCGCGGCCAGCGCATGGGGGTGTTCGCTGGCTCCGGCGTCGGCAAGTCCGTGCTGCTCTCCATGCTCGCACGCGGCGCCGGCGCCGACGTCATCGTCATCGGCCTCGTCGGTGAGCGCGGGCGTGAGGTGAAAGAGTTTCTCGAGGACACGCTGGGCGATGAGGGACGCCGCCGCTCCGTCGTCGTCGTCGCCACCTCGGACGAACCAGCCGCCCGCCGCCGCCTCGCGCCGCACATGGCCTCGGCGGTGGCCGAGCATTTCCGCGACGAAGGGCTCGACGTGCTGCTCTTGGTCGACAGCGTTACGCGCCTCGCCATGGCGCAGCGCGAGATCGGCCTCTCCGTTGGCGAGCCGCCGACGACCAAGGGCTACACGCCTTCCGTCTTCGCTGAGTTGCCGAAGTTGCTCGAACGCGCCGGCCCCGGCATCGAAGGCGAGAAGGGCTCGATCACCGGGCTCTTCACAGTGCTTGTCGATGGCGACGATCACAACGAGCCGATCGCCGACGCGGTGCGCGGCATCCTCGATGGTCACATCGTCATGGAGCGCGCTATCGCCGAACGTGGCCGCTACCCGGCGATCAACGTGCTCAAATCCATCTCGCGCCTCATGCCAATGTGCCATTCGGACGAAGAAAATGCGCTCGTCGCCCGCGCCCGCGAAGCGCTTTCGCTCTACGGCGAAATGGAAGAGCTGATCCGCATCGGCGCCTACAAGCCGGGCGCTGACGTCGGCGTCGACAACGCCATCCGCGTGCGCCCCGCCATCGAAGCCGTTCTGGCGCAAGGCCGCGAGGAAAAGTCGACGTTCAAGCAAAGCTTCGCCGCTTTGGCGCAGGCTCTGGGTTAAATCCTCTGGGGTAAGCCATGAAATCGCTGCACACGCTTTTGAAGCTGGCCCGCCGCGATCTGGACCTGCTGCGCCGCGCGCTCGCCGATCAGATCGCCAAGCGCACCGCGATCGAAGAACGCATCAGGACGCACGAACAGAGCGTGCTCTCCGAACAAAAAGCCGCGCTACGCGATTACGATAGCCACCGCGCCTATGGCGGCTTCGCCGCAATGGCCGTTGCGGGCAAGCGCGCGCTGGAGGCGGAGCTGGTCGCGGTGGATGCGGAAGCCGAGCGCCTGCGCGTGCTGATCTCCGAAGCGCATGTCGAGATGCGCAAGTTCGAGCGTCTGCTCGAACTTGAAACGGAGCGCGAACGCAAGGCGGAAGAAAAACGCGACGCCGCTGAGCTGGATGAAATCGCCACCATCCGCGCCGGGCGGCAGCGTTAGTTCGCGTTCAACGTCTCGACGATCCGGATCACGTCCTCGAACGCCTGGCTCTGCGGATGCCGGACGGGCAGGGGCGTTTGCGCGCGGATCGAGTCCGGCACGCGCACATCGCGGCAGACGACGCCGGCGAATTTCGGCTTGAAGCCGAGGTATTCATTGCAGGCGAGCGAGAATTGATCGAACACGCGCCGCCCCTTGGTGCGGTTCTCCGCCATGTTGACGATCATCCATGGCACCACATTCGCGCCCTGCAGCCTGAGCAGCTTCACCAAAGCATACGCATCGGTCAGCGCCGTCGGCTCTTCCGTCGTCACCAGCACCAGCCGGTCGGCGGCGCGCGCGAAACGCAGCACGTTGGGGTCGATGCCGGCGGCGCAATCCATGATGACGCGGTCATAGTGCGGCGCGATTTTCGCCACGCCCTGCGCGATGCGCGCCACTTCTTCGAGCTTCACGGCTGACAGCGCGCCCGAGCCCGAATGCCCCGCGATCAGGTCGAAGCCGCCATTGCGCCCCGGTCCGCCCAGCACCGGCGTTACCGCCGCGTCGAGTTCAAGAAAGCCGCGCACCACGGAATGTACGTCCGCCTGCGGCCGCACGCCGAGCTGCACGTCGACGTTGGCAAGCCCCAGATCGCAATCGACCAAAAGCGCCCGCTGGCCGGCGCGGCCATAGGCGCAGGCAAGCATGGTGGAGAGCCACGTCTTGCCGACGCCGCCCTTGCCGGACGCCACAGCAAAGATCGGCGCCGCGCGCGCGCGCGGCTGCGGCTGACTGGCGTTGGCTTGAGCCGCACTCATGCGCACTCCATTCGGGATTGATTTAACGCCGAAAGAAGTTGCCGAGGCGTTAGCGGGGGTGCGTTGGTTAACGAAGGCTTGCGCCTTCACCAAAGCGTCATACTTGGCCCATGGCCTTCAAGCGGACTTTCGCGTGCACTTCGGCCTGGCTCATCACCGCCGTCGCCGGGCGGAAGCGCTCGATCAGCGAGCGCACGTAAGGGCGGATCAGCGGCGAGGTCAGCAGCACCGGCGTTTCGCCCATCTGCGCCGCGCGCTCGAATGCGCCGCGCACATCGGCCACGAATTCGTGCAGCTTCGAGGGCGCCAGCGCCAAGGTGCGGTTCGAGCCCTCGCCGATGAGGGCCTCCGCGAACGCCTGCTCCCAAGCAGGGGAGAGCGTGACGATCGGCAGGAAGCCGTCGGCGTTGCGGTGCTGATAGCAGATCTGCCGCGCGAGGCGTCCGCGCACATGTTCGGTGATCTGCACCAGATCATGCACGCCTGGCGCGGCTTCGGCGATGGATTCGATGATGGTCGTGAGATCGCGGATCGAAACGCGCTCTTTCAGCAGGTTTTGCAGCACGCGCTGCACGCCGGACCAGGAAATGTGGGCGGGCGCGACATCGTCAAGCAGGGTCTGCGTTTCCTTCGGCAGTTCCTTGATCAGCTTCTTCACCTCGGCGAAGGTGAGCAGCTCCGACATATGCTCCTTGATGATCTCGGTCAGGTGCGTTGAGAGCACCGTCGCGGGATCGACTACTGTGTATCCGCGGAAGCTGGCTTCCTCGCGCGCGCGCTCATCGATCCACACCGCGTCCAGCCCGAAGGCGGGTTCTTTCACCGGCTCGCCGGGCAGCGCCACGCCCATGCCGGCGGGGTCCATCGCCAGCAGCGCGCCGATCTTCAACTTGCCGCTGCCCGCATCCATTTCCCGCACGCGCACGGAATAATTGTCGGGCGGCAGCTGCACGTTGTCCAAGATGCGAACGCTCGGCATGACGAAGCCGAGATCCTGCGCCAGCGTCTTGCGCAGCGCCTTGATCTGATCGGTGAGCCGCCGCCCCGTTACGTCATTGATCAGCGGCAACAGCCCGAAGCCCAGTTCGACGCGCACTTCGTCCATGGCCAGCGATTGCGCGGGCGTCTCCTCGGTGGGCGCGGCCGGCGCCGCGGGCTCCGCCGCCTTGAGCGCGTTCGCCTTGCTGGCCTGGTGCAGTCGCCAAGCCAGCAAGCCGGCCGCGCCGCCCAAAGTCCAGAACGGGATAAGCGGCATGCCCGGCAGCACGCCGACGCCGATCGCGCACGCCGAGACGATGCCCAGCGCCATGGGATATGCCGCGAACTGCTTCGCCAGCGCTTTGTCCGCGGAGCCGTCGATGCCGGCTTTCGTGACCAGCAAGCCGGCGGCGACGGAAATGATCAGCGCCGGAATCTGAGTGACGAGGCCGTCGCCGACCGTGAGCAGGGTGTAGGTGCGGCCCGCTTCCTCGATCGGCATGCCGTGCGAGACGACGCCGATGATGATGCCGCCGATCATGTTGATGCCGACAATGAGCAGCCCTGCGATGGCGTCGCCGCGCACGAACTTGCTGGCCCCGTCCATCGCCCCGAAGAAGGCGCTTTCGTCTTCGAGCGCGCGGCGGCGCTCGCGCGCCTGTTGTTCGTTGATCAGGCCGGACGAGAGGTCGGCGTCGATCGCCATCTGCTTGCCGGGCATGGCGTCCAAGGTGAACCGCGCCGCGACTTCGGCGATCCGCGTCGAACCGCGGGTGATCACCACGAAATTCACAATCACGAGAATCGCGAAGACGATCAGGCCGATGACGAAATCGCCGCCCATCACGAATTGCGCGAAGGCGCGGATGACTTGTCCGGCGGCTTCCTCGCCGGATTGACCATGCGAAAGAATGAGCCGCGTGGTGGCGATGTTGAGCGCCAGACGCATCAGGGTCGTCAGCAGCAACACGGCGGGGAAGGCGGTGAATTCCAGCGGCTTCTTGATCAGGAGCGACGTCATCAGCACCAGGATCGCCGTCGTGATCGACAGGGCCAGCAGCATATCGAGCATGAACGACGGCAGCGGCACCAGCATGATGGCGAGGATCGCCAGAACGCCGCCCGCGAGCGCGACTTCGCCGCGCATGAGCATGCCGCGAAGGTCGCCCATCGCGAATGCGGGGCGTTGTGGCTGTGCCGCGTCGACCATGGGTTAAGCCGCCTGTCCGGTCGGGGGCGGGGGCACCGCAACGCCGCTGTCGGAATAAAGCTTCAGCTTGTTGCGCAAGGTGCGGATCGAGATGCCGAGAATATGCGCGGCATGCGTGCGGTTGCCGAGACAATGCGTCAGCGTCTCGAGAATGAGGTCCTGCTCGACCTCCGCGACAGTGCGTCCGACCAGATCGCGCGCCGCCGCCTGCGCCGCCGCGATGGCGAGGCCGGCATTGTCGCGCACGCCAACCGGCGCGCCATCGGGCGCGCGGATCGCGTCCGGCCCGATCTCCTCGCCATTGGCCAGCAGCACCGCGCGGTGCATGGCGTTCTCCAGTTCGCGCACATTGCCCGGCCAGGCATGCGCCAGAACTTGCTTCATCGCGTCGTCGGAAAGCTTCCGCGCCGGGCGGTCGTTGGCGCGCGCGTATTTCTCGATGAAGAAGCGCGCCAGCGCCGAGAGGTCGTCCTTGCGCTCGCGCAGCGCCGGAATGCGCAGGTTCACGACGTTGAGGCGATAGAGCAGGTCCTCGCGAAACTCCCCGTCGCGCACGCACTGCATCAGGTCGCGGTTCGAGGTGGCGAGGATGCGGATGTTCACCGGCACCGGCTTGCCGCCGCCGACGCGGTCGATCACGCGCTCCTGGATCGCGCGCAGCAGCTTCGATTGCAGGCGCAGGTCCATTTCCGAGATTTCGTCCAGCAGCAGCGTGCCGCCATTGGCTTCCTCGAATTTGCCGATGCGCCGGGCTACGGCGCCGGTGAAGGCGCCTTTCTCGTGGCCGAACAATTCGCTTTCCAGCAGGTTTTCCGGGATCGCCGCGCAGTTCACGGCGATGAACGGCGCGTCCTTGCGCTTGGACTTCTTGTGAACGTAGCGCGCCAGCACCTCCTTGCCGACCCCGCTTTCGCCCGTGATCAGGATCGAAGCATCGGAGGAGGAGACCTGATCCGCCAGCGCGATCACCTGCTTCATGGAAGCGTCTTCGGCGATCATCGGCCGCTCGTCGTCGCACACGGCGGCCAGCACGGCGGCGATCAGCTCGGGCTCGGGCGGCAGCGAGATGTATTCGCGCGCGCCGGCGCGGATGGCTTTCGCCGCCAGCGTCGGATCGATGCCGACGCCCGCCGCCACTACCGGCACGACGATATGTTCCGCCTCGTTGGCGGCGATCAGCGCGGCGATGTCGAGCCGCGCATCGACCATGAGCAAATCCGCGCCGCGGCCCGCGCGCAATGCATTGGTCGCCTGCTCGATCGTATCGACGTGCGCGACCTTCGCGCCGTGGTTCATGGCGATCCGCGTCGCCGCGGAGATTTGCCCGCCTAGGGCGCCGACGATCAGCAAACGCATTTGTTCTCCTCCGCCGCCTTATGCGACGTCGCCGTCCTTGATGATTTCCGTCATTGTCACGCCGAGGCGGTCGTCGACGACGACGACTTCGCCACGGGCGACGAGCCGGTTGTTCACATAGATGTCGATCGCTTCGCCGACCTTGCGGTCGAGTTCGATCACCGAGCCGCGCGAAAGCCGCAGCAACGAGGCCACCTCCATGTGGGCGCGCCCCAGCACGGCCTGGATGTTCACCGGCACGTCATAGACGGCGGCGAGATCGGCCGCGCTGCGTTCGCCGGCTTCGGGCGCGACTTCGTCGCGCGCAGTGGGGGAGAGCTCGTCAAACTGCATTTCCTTGCCGTCGCCGGAACTCATGGGACGTCTCCTGCGTGCGCCGTGTCGGCGCCGGCCAGCGCCGCGTCGATCAGGGCTTCGATGCGTTGAGCGGCCTCGGCGGGATCGAGCGTGATCACGCCGTCGGACCAGTCGATGGAAATTTCCCCGGCCTTCATGTTCGGCTCGGCGCGCACCAGCACCGCGCCCGCGTAGGCATGTGTCTCGCACAGGGCCTCGATACGCTCCCGCAGCGCCTCCGCCGATTGCGGATCGAGCTTGACCAGCAGGCGCGGCTGATGCCGCAGCGCGTCCATCGCCGCCTCCACCGCCGACGCCGCGCGCGCAACGCCATAAGCCTCGAGCGCGCCGCCGGCGATTTTGCGGGCGGCGGACATGGCGATGCGGGCGGCTTCGCCCCGCATGGCGCGCGTTTCCGCATCGAGGCGATTGAGGATCGCCGCCGCCGCCGATGCGAGCGCCTGCAGCGCGGCCGCCGTTTCCTGTTCGGCGCGCGCCACGGCGTCGCTCTTGCCGCGTTCGTACGCGGCGGCGCGTTCGGCCTCGATTTCTTCCGGCGTGAGCCGCTTCGGCGCCGCCGCCGCCGCGCGCAGAATTTCGCCGTCAGGTGCGAATTCGGTGTCGAAGGCGTATTTGCGGATCTGCGCCATCAGTAGATCAACTCGTCTTCGGCTTTACCGTCGGAAAGGACGATTTCGCCTCGCGCCGCCAGATCCTTCGCGGTTGAGACCATGCGCGTCTGCGCCGCGTCGACGTCGCGCAGCCGCACCGGGCCCATCGCCGCCATGTCGTCCTTGAGAATTTTGCGGCCGCGTTCGGACATGTTGTTCATGAACAGGTCGCGCAGCGAGTCCGAGGCGCCCTTGAGCGCGAGCGCAAGATCGGTCTTGTCGACGACGCGGAGCAGGGTCTGCACGCCCCCGGTGTCGAGCTTGCCCAGGTCTTCGAACACGAACATCAGCGCGCGGATGCGGTCGGCGCTGTCGCGGCTCTTGTCTTCAAGCGCGGTGATGAAGCGGCTTTCCGTTTGGCGGTCGAAATTGTTGAAGATCTCGGCCATCATTTCGTGGCTGTCGCGTTTGGACGTGCGGGCGAGGTTCGACATGAACTCGGTGCGCAGCGTGGTTTCGATCTTCTCGAGGATTTCGCGCTGCACCGGCTCCATCGCCAGCATGCGCATCACGCACTCGGCGGCGAAATCCTCGGGCAGTTCGGCCAGCACCTTCGCGGCGTGCTCCGGGCGCACCTTGGCCAGCACCACCGCGACGGTTTGCGGGTATTCGTTCTTGAGATAGCTCGCGAGAACGGACTCGTTCACATTGGCGAGCTTGTCCCAGATGTTGCGGCCGGCGGGGCCGCGGATTTCCTCCATCAGCGCTTCGACTTTTTCCTTCGGCAGGAACGCGCCCAGCAAGCGCTGCGTCTGCTCGAACGAGCCCATCAGCGCGCCCGAGCCGGAAAGTTTCTGCACGAACTCGATGACCAGCGCTTCGACGTGGGCCGCGGGCACGACGCCCAGCGAGGCCATCGCCTGGGAGATTTCCTTGATCTCTTCCTCGTCCAGCATCGGCCAGATGCGCTTGGCCTCCTCGCCGAGGCAGAGCAGGATGATCGCCGATTTTTCCGCGCCGCTGTAGCGCGAAAGGTCGACACGCGCGTCGGCGCCGCTCTTCTCGGGCTTGGCTTCGTCGCCGGGTTTGGGTTTCACCAGTGCGTTCATGATCGTTACAACGCGTTGTTGAGCCAGCCGCGGATGATCTGGATCGATTCATCCGGATGCTGGTCGACGACTTCGGCCACTTTCTTCACCGAGGACGCGCGCACGCGGCCTTGAATCTGCGCGATGTCGATCGACGGTTCGATTTCCCCGGCGCCGCCGGCGGCGCCCTCGGGCGCGGGCAGGGCGGCGGCGTATGGAGGCGCGCCGGCGAGCGCGGGCGTCCCAACGGCGGCTGCGGCGGCGTTGGCGCCGCCGCGCACCAGTCCGGCGATCAATGGGCGCAGTACGAAGAAGATGAGCGCGAGCGCCGCGATCAGTCCGGCGCCCACTTCAACCAGGCGCATGATGCTGAGATTGTCGAACAGCCCCGGAGCGGCGGCGGCGGCGCCTTCGCTGGGCGAACGGGCGAAGCGCACATTGACGACCTCGACCACGTCGCCGCGCTGCTCGCTGAAGCCGACCGCCGAACGCACCAATTGGGTCAGCCGCTGCATCTCCTCTGGCGTGCGCGCCGTCCATTGCGGCGCCGCGTTGCCTTGACCCGGAGCGGTGACGCCGTCGACCGCGACCGCCACGGAAAGCCGTTTGATCGTGCCGCCGTCGCTGATCCGCGTGGTGGTCGTGCGGGAGATCTCGTAGTTCGTGACCTCCTGGCTCGAATTGTTGGCGTTGCTTGATCCCGCCTGCGGGCCGTTGGCGCCGGCGCCGTCGGGCACGTTGGCGCCCGCGGTCGCGCCTTGCGCGGCCGTGCGGTCCTGACTGTTGGCCGTGGATTCTGTCGTCGTCGAAGAACGCACGACGCGGCCTTCGGGATCGAAGCGCTCCGACGTTTCGCTAATGCGGTCGAAATTCATTTCGGCCGAGACCTGCACGCGCGCATTGCCCGGGCCGACGACGCCTTCGACGATGTCGCTGACGACGTGGCGGATTCGTTCTTCCTCCGCCGCCTGCCTGGCATCCATGCCGTCGCCGGCCGCGTCGCCCGCGCCGTCGCTCGCCGCCGCAAGCAGGCGGCCGGTCTCGTCGAGAATGGTGACGCGGTTGCTGGCGAGGCCCGGCGTTGCGCTGGCGACGAGGTTGCGGATGGCGCGCACCTGGCCGGAGGTCAAAGCATCGCGCTTGAGCTGCAGCACGATCGAGGCCGAGGGTTGTTCGGTGTCCTGGGAGAATAATTGCCGTTCCGGGAGCACGAGGTGCACGCGTGCGCTGGCGATGCCGTCCAGCGAGGCGATGGTGCGCGCAAGCTCGCCTTCGAGCGCGCGCAGGCGATTGATGTTCTGCTGGAATTGCGTCTGTCCGAGCGCGTCGGGGTTGTCGAAGATTTCGTAGCCGACCGAGCCGCGCGAGGGCAGGCCGTCGGCCGAAAGCATCATGCGCGCTTCCAGCACGCGCGAGCGCGCCACGAAGATCGAGCTGCCGTCGCCGCGCAATTCATACGGAATGTTGGCCTGTTCCAGCTTCTGCGTGATCTGCCCGGCCTCGCGCATGTCGACGTCGGCGAACAACAGCGACTTCTCTTCGCCGCCCATGCGGAAGATCACGGCGAACAGCAGCGCCGCCACGATCGCCGTCACCGCCAGCGCCGCGATTAGCCGCGTCGGCCCGGTTTTCAGCAGAAGTTGCGTCAGCCCGTTCAAGTCCGCCCTCCGCAACCGTGCGGACGCGCCCAGGGTCACTGGGCAAATCTCGCCGGGTGGTCGGCAGAAAATTCCGGGTTCGGGTGAAGGGAGCGTTAAAGCGCGGCGCCGGACGCGCCGCGCGCAAGGGTTGCGCGTGCAAAACAAAAACCCCCGCCTTGAGGGCGGGGGCGTGAACGCGAGGAGCTCTTTCCTGAAGCGTTGAGTGCGTCAGGCGTCGACGTGGCGATAGTGCTGCAAGCGGGTCGTGCGCAGGCCCGGCAGGCCGTGGCGCTCGATCGCTTTGCGCCAGCTGTCGAACTCCTCGACAGTCAGGCTGTAGCGCGCACACGCGTCGTCGACCGAAAGCAGGCCGCCACGAACCGCGGCGACAACTTCCGCCTTGCGGCGGATCACCCACCGCGTCGTGTTCGGCGGCGGCAAATCATCAATCGTGAGTGGGTTGCCATCCGGACCCATCACCACCCCGTCATACCGGCGTTGCTTCTGCATAGCGCCAAGCTCCTCGTCTTCTTGCTGCTGGTTATACGTCATGCAGCTAAAGAAACGACTAAGGCCAGGAGTTAATCCTGGTTAGGCGCATGTACCAAATTAGAACACGGAACTTCTTACCGAAGTCTTCCTGTTCTCACGATTTCTCTATCGCTTGAGGCGCAGAAGCTCGTCCAGCATTTCGTCCGCCGTGGTGATGATGCGCGAGGACGCCGAGTAGGCGCGCTGCGTGGTGATGAGGTTCGTGAACTCCGCGGCGAGGTCGACGTTGGAAGCTTCCAGCGCCCCGGACTGGATGCGTCCCGCGCCGCCGGCGTTCGGGGCGTTGATATTGTAGAGGCCGGAGGCCAGCGTCGGCTTGAACGCGCCGCCGACATCGGCTTCGAGGCCGTTGGGGTTAAGAAACGTTCCGAGCGGGATCTGGTAGAGGGCGCGCGAGCGGCCGTTCGAGAATTGCGCGGTCAGAAAGCCGTCGCCTTCCATGACCAGGCCCACCAGATCGCCCGGCGGCACGCCGTCGGCGGTGACGCTGGTGACGCCGAAGCTGTTGGCGAACTGCGTCATGCCGGTATCGAGATCGAGGTCGACGGTCTGCGGCGCCGCGCCCGTTGTGGTGGCCCAATTGATCGTGAAGGGATTGGCGATCGTGCCGGTGACGTTGGCGACCGTGCCGTCGGTGTTGAAGTTGATGGTGCCGCTGGCGAGTATGCCGCCATTGGCGGCGCCGCCGGTGACATTGGTGGCCGGGCGCGCATAGGCTTCCACCTGCCAGGTATTGGGCGCGGTCTTCAAAAATCCGAAGGCGATGGTCCGCGCCGCGCCCAGGCTGTCGAAGATTTCGAGCGAGCTTTCGAATTGCGGCGTGATGGTTCCGGACGCCAGCGCGCCGGCGGCGTACACGCCCTGTCCGCCGGCATAGGGGTCTTGCGCTGAATTGAGGTTGGCGTTGATCGAGACCTGGCCGGTAGCCTCGGCGAGGCCGCCGACGCCCGCGATGTTGATAGGCGTGATCGCCGAGAGTGACGTGGGGCTCGACACCACGCTGCCGTCGCTATTGACGGGCCAGCCCTGCAGATAGAGCCCTTGTGCATTCACCATGTAGCCCTGCGCGTCGATGTTGAACGAGCCAGCGCGCGTGAACAGCACGTGGCCGCCATTGGCGAGCGGCTTGTTGTTGGTCGAGACCACAAAGAATCCCTCGCCGGAAACGGCGAGGTCGGTCGAGGAACGCGATTGCTCCAACGAACCCTGCAGCGAAATCTGCTGGCGCGTTTGCGGCAGCACGCCGCCCGCATTGTAGGTGGTCGCCGCGTTCTGCGCGTTCACCAGCGCGCTGAAATCCACGGTGCCGCGCTTGTAGCCTACGGTGTTCACGTTGGCGATGTTGTCCGAGATCACGGCGAAGGCGCTGGAATTGGCCGCCAACCCCGAAACGCCCGCCCGGAGAGCGGTATAAATAGACATCGTTCAGCTCCATCACCGCCCGCGCATGCGGGCGTTCGTTGTTGTTTCCGTGTGGAGCGCTTCTGCGCAGTGACGCGCGCATTCAGCGCGCGGTTTCATTCTCAACTTGCCGTGTTCAGGATGGCGCGCACGGAATCGATGCCGTGCGAACCGGATTGGGTGATGACGGTGGGTGTCGCCGCCGTGAAATCGACGCCCAGAATGGTTTCGCGCGTGGTGATCGTCGGGTTGATCGTCGCGCCGCTGTCGTCCTTCGCGGTGATGACGAGCGTGTAGACCCCGGCCGGGGCCTGGCTGCCGTTGGTCTGCTTCCCGTCCCACGAAAACAGGTGATCGCCGGACGTGAGTTCGCCGTCCGCGCTGTAAACGACGTGTCCCGCCGCATCCTTGACGCTCAGCGTGACGTTGGCGGGCGTCTTGTCGAAAGCATAGGCCCAATTGGCCTTGGCGCCTTCCTGATTGCCGAGTGTGGAATAGGGGCTGGCCAGGATCGCGTCGCGGCCCAGATAGGAGAGCGCCGAACCGGCCGACGCGGCTTGGTACTGCGCCACCAACGTGTTCAGCTCTTCATTGGTGCGGATCTGCTGTTCGACCTGGCTGAATTGCACCAGCTGCTGGGTGAATTGCGTCGAATCCATCGGTGCGAGCGGGTCCTGGTTTTGCAATTGCGCAGTCAGCAGCGTCAGAAACGTGTTGTAGTTGTCCGCCAGGCGCGTGCGGGAATCCTCCGTCGCCGCGACATTGTTGGAATTGGCCACGGCGTTCGCGGCGTTGAGAGCGTTGACCGTATTCTGATCGATCGCGGGGGTTGTCACCGGCGCACCTCGTCAAGCCATCAAATCAATGCGCGCGCCGCGCCAGCTCTCGAGCTGAACGGGTCGCGCCGGGATGGGCGGTTCGTCGGCCGCCGCCATCTTGTTGTCGGGAAGCGAGGCGCCGCTTTGCCGATCCGCATTGGCGAACGCTTCGCCGCGCCGGTCCGACAGGTCGAACGAAAGGCCATTGTCGGCGAGCTCAAGGCCGGCCGATTGCAGCGCCTGTTGCAAGTCCCGCGTCGCGCGCGACAGATCGCTCAGCGCCTGAGGATTGTCCGCGGAGACGATTGCGGTCACGCGGTGATCGCGCGTCACATCGAGCTTCACGTCGATGCGGCCGAGCTCCGGGGGATCCAGCCGCATCTCGAAGCGCGTGCTCTCTCCGTTGAACCGGCGCACGATTTCGTGTCCGACCTGCGCGGCGATCGGCGCCGCCCGAGCGGCCGCCTGCTGAGCGAGGTCCGGGCTCGCGCGCTGGACTTCCGGTGGGTTCGGCGCCGGCGGCGCCTGCGACGGCGTTGTGTTCGCCGAGGCCGGCGATGCGCCTTGCGCCGGCGGCGGAGCAGCCGCCGGTCGAGACGCGGATTTTGAGTCGCCCGTCCTGGAATCTTGCGCCGGCGCCGCGCTGGCGCGCCCGTCGGGTGCGAGCGCCGCGGCTTCCGGCTTTTGCGCCGTGGCGGCGCGCTGTTTCGCATCACGCATCGGCGCCGGCGCGTTTGCATCGATGGCGGCGGTTTTCTCGACCGTGGATTTTTGCGCCTGCGCGGAGGGTGGCGGGCTGGAGTTCGGCTGTCCGAGAAGCGGCGTGACGTCGGGCGCATCCGGCGCGGGCGGTGCGTCCGGCGCCTGAACCTGCGCTGTTGCGGTGTCGGAGCCCGAGGTCGCCGTTTGAGCCTGGGTTTGTGTGGCCGCTGGCGCCGGGACGGCGTCGGTCTTCGGCGCCGCGGCGTGCGCGGTCGCGCCCTCTTTGCCGTTGCGGCCGTGGCGGACCGTCTTGGTCGGCGCCGGCTGCTGCGGGCTTTGAGCCTGCGCGGCGTTTGCGTTCGGCTGCGGCGGCGCGGCTTGCGTCGCATCCGTCGGCGCTGCTGGCGCCGTGGTTTCGGCCTGCGTCTGCGCCACGATCAATTGCAACACGATATGCGGTTGGCCGCTGGCGGGCGGATGCGAGGCGTCGGCGCTCGCCGGCGCCTGTTCGTTCTCACCGCCGGGTTGGTCCTCGTTCTTCGCCGGCGCCTGCGCCTGTTCAGGTTCGGCCTCGCCTTTATGCGCGGCGGCGGCCGCGGGCGTCTCGTGCTGAGGCGCGGTGCGCGCCAGTGCGTCCTGAAATCCCGAATCCTTGTTGGCGTCGTCGCCGCGCGAGCGCGGCCGTGGCGGGGGCGGTGCGATCGCGTCGAATATGGCGTCAGTGGCCAGAGCCATGCATTCCCCCACGCCGCCGCAACCAGCGCGGCGGGCGTAAGGCGCAGGCGAGCAAGCCGTAGGCCAGTCCGCTAACCAAGAAAAATCCCATGAAAACAAAGCAAAACGATTGTGGCGCCGCGGCGCGGACCGTCCTGGTTAGGCAAAACTCGCCGGGTTAGCGGCAGCTTCTGCCGCCCGCCGCGGCGTGGCCCCGAGCTTGCGATGCTTAACGCCGACGGCTCGTCCGCCGCCTTCGCGAGCGGCCGTGCCGATCGGAGAAAAAGCGTGATCTTACAGCGCTCTACGCGCCGTTTGTGGCAATGGCTGGCGCCTCGCGCGCGCGCCCGCGCCCGGCAGATTTGGCCGGGTGAGCGGCGCTTTCTGCCCACCGGAGGGCGCCCGTGAGCCTCAACTCGGTGATGTTGTCGGGTCTCTCCGCGCTGAACGCAGCGCAGGCGGGGCTGCGCGTGGCTTCGCAGAACATCGCCAACGCCAACACCCCCGGCTACGTCCGCACCGAGATCACGCTCTCGCCGCTGACCAATCTCGGCGGCGGCACGGGCGTTGACGTAACCAGCATCAAGCGCGCCGCCGACCGCTTCCTGGCGACGGCGAGCTACATCGCCGAAGGCAATAAGGGGTCCGCCGCCGCCCGCTCCGACCTGCTCGCGCGCGCGCAGCAATCGTTCGGCGATCCCACCAGCGACACCTCGATATTCGGCAACCTCGATCGCTTCTGGTCGGCGTTGACCGAACTTGGCGTCGATCCCTCTTCGACGTTGCGACGCGACGACGCCGTCGGCGCGCTGCAGGAAACGTTCGCGCAGGTGCAGCAGGTCGGGACCGACATTCAGTCCTTGATCGCCGAGGCCGATCAGCGGATCGGCGAGGCGGTGTCCGACGCGCAGGATCTCATCAACCGCATCGCCAAGCTCAACGACGAGATTCAGCTCACCAAGCGCGCGGGCGCGGACGCGAGCGGCGCGGAAAACGCGCAATCGGCGTTGATCGATCAGCTTTCCGGCATCATCGATGTCCGCGTATCGCCGCTGTCCGAGGGCGGCGTGCACGTGCGCACCAGCGGCGGCGCGCTGCTTGTCGGCGAAACGCCGGCGCGCCTCAGCTACACGCCGAACACCGCGCCGTTTGCCACGCACGGCGTCATCAGCTTCAACGCCGACAACGGCACGCAGGCCAATCTGGAGCCCTACATCGCCGGGGGCGAACTGGCCGGATTGCTGCAGGCGCGCGACCACGACTTGCCGGAACTGGCCGAAGCGCTCGGCGGATTCGCCGGCGCGCTGGGCGATGCGCTGAACGAAGTGCACAACAACAATGCGTCATCGCCGGCCGTCAGCGATATGGTTGGGCGAAATACCGGCCTGCTCAGTTCCGACACCCTCAATTTCACGGGCAAGGCCGTCGTCGGCGTCGTCGATTCGAACGGCGTGCTCACGCAGCGCCTCACAATCGACTTCGACGCGCGCACGATTACTGGCGAGCAGCCGGCGGGGACGTTCACCTGGGGCGCGAACATCGGCGGCTTCACCTCCGCTCTCAACGCGGCGCTGGCCGCCGCGACGCCCGCCGGCAGCGCGACGTTCGCCAACGGGCAGATGTCGCTTCACGTCGGCGGCGGCGGCGGCGTCGTCATCCAACAGGATCCGACGACGCCCAGCGATCGGGCCGGCCGCGGTTTTTCGCATTTCTTCGGTCTCAACGATCTGGTGTCGCGGCCGACGCCGATGTTTTTCGAGACCGGGATCAAGGGAACGGATCTGCTCAATCTCAATGCCGGCGGGCAGATGGATTTTCAGATCACCGATTCCGCGGGCCGGCTGATCACGACGCGTTCGATCACGATCGCCGGTTCGCTCGCCGCCGGCGGCGCGACCTGGAACGATCTCGTCGCCGCGCTCAACGCGAACGGCTCGGGCGTGGGCGGCTACGGCGCGTTCGCGCTTGATCCCAGCACCGGCCAATTGACCTTGACCGACGCCGCCGGGTTCCATGTGTCGCTCGCCAACGACACGACGACGCGCGGCGGCACGGGCATCTCCGTGTCCGCGCTCCATGGCCTGTCGCAAAGCGCAACCGCCGCGCGCGCGATCGAGGTGGACGTCAACGTGGTGGTTGCCGGCGATCCCGGCCGTCTCGCCGTCGGCAGACCCGACATGACCACGGCCATTGGCGAGATGCTGATCGAGGCCGGGGACAATCGCGGCGCGGAGGCGCTCTCGGACGCGCGCGACGCGACGCGCTCGTTTCCGAGGGCGGGGCTGCTGCTGGCGCAGAATACATCGCTCTCGCTCTACGCCGCACGCCTCGGCGGCGAAGCCGGACGTCTCGCTTCGGACGCGCAGCGCGCCGCCAACGGCTCCGAGGCCGTCGCCACGGCCGCCAACGATCGCCGCGCGCAGGTCGAAGGTGTGACGCTCGACGACGAACTCATGAAAATGACCGTCTATCAGAACGCCTACGCGGCGGCGGCGCGCGTGATCCAGGCGGCGACGGAAATGCTCGATGTCCTCCTGCAAATGGGGGTCACATAATGTTGGGGATTGACGCATGAGCGGCGCGCTGACGCTTCGCTTCACCACGCAGGCGCAATTGGATTTGCGCCGCATGGCGAGCCAGCTTTCGGATCTTCAGCGCCAGGTGGCGTCAAGCCAGAAGGCCAATGACCTGCAGGGGTTCGGCGCCGGCGCGAGCCGCCTGCTCAACGCGCAAAGTCTGCGCGCCGATGCGGACGCCCGCGCCTCCGCGATCAGCCAGGTCGTCTCGCGCTTCGGCGTGCAATCCTCGGCGCTGGAGCAGGTCGCCACCGGCGCCTCCACGCTCGCCAATTCGATCCGTGACGCGGTCAGCTCCGACGATGGGCGCGCAATCGGCGTTGATCTGGCCTTGGCCTTTTCCAGCGCGGTGTCGGGCCTCAACGAGAAATGGAACGGCCAGCCGCTGTTCGCCGGCGATCGCACGTCCGGCCCGGGTCCGATCAAGATCAGTTCGCTTGATGAGTTGATCGCAGCAACGACGCCGGGACAAATCTTTCAGGAAGCGCAGCGCGAGCAGACCTTCGATCTCGGCAGCGGCCCGCCGATCGTGCTCGCAAGCAAAGCTTCGGATATGGCTCAGCCGCTGTTCGACACGCTGAGGCAGTTGAAGCAGATGATCGACGACGCCGGCGGCGAACTCGGCGCCCCGCTCACCGGCCCACAGCGCGATCAATTGCAGGTTCTGGCGGCGCAGCTGGACGCCGAGGCCAACACCTTCACCAACCAGGAGGGCCGCGCCGGCCAGCTGGAACAGCGTTTCTCCGCCGAGGCCACGCGCCTGACGGATCGTTCCAACCTGCTGGTGAAGGAAATCAGCAACCAGAAGGACGCCGATCTCGCCATGGTGTCGGTGGAGCTTTCCTCGCTGATCACGCAATACCAGGCTTCCGCCAAGACGTTCTCCGACCTTTCAAAGCTCACGCTGCTCGATTATCTGTGAGCCTTCGGCCATAAGCGCCGCCGTTTCGCCCCGGGCCTTGAACCCGGGGGGAGAGGATCAGATGACAGACGTTCGCTTGGACCGTCGGCGAGACGCCGACGCGCCAATCAATTCCCTGGGCTTCGCCAAGCCCCCGTCACAAACGCGCGTGGTCGCCGCCATGTCGGGCGGCGTGGATTCCTCGGTCGTCGCCGCGACGCTGGCGCGGGAAGGCTACGACGTCGTCGGCGTCACGCTGCAGCTCTATGATCACGGCGCGGCCGTGAACAAGCCGGGCGCGTGCTGCGCCGGGCAAGACATCCACGACGCGCGTCGCGTCGCTGACGGCCTCGGCATTCCGCATTACGTGCTCGACTACGAAAGCCGCTTCCGCCAAGCCGTGATGGAAGATTTCGCGGATACTTATCTTGCCGGCGCCACGCCGATTCCCTGCGTGCGCTGCAATCAAACCGTCAAGTTCGCCGATCTCCGCCGCGTCGCGCTCGATCTCAATGCCGATTGCCTCGCCACCGGACACTACGTGCAACGCATCATGGGCGCCGATGGCCCCGAACTGCGCCGCGCCGCCGACCCCGACCGCGACCAATCCTATTTCCTGTTCGCGACGACGCGCGAACAGCTCGATTATCTGCGCTTCCCGCTCGGCGGCATGCCCAAGCCGCAAGTACGTGCGCTCGCGGCGGAGTTCGGGCTCAAGGTCGCGGAAAAGCCGGACAGCCAAGACATCTGCTTCGTGCCGCAGGGCAAGTATCAATCGATCGTCGAAAAGCTCCGCCCCGGCGCCATCGAGCCCGGCGACATCGTGCATATCGATGGGCGTGTGCTCGGCCAACACCAGGGTGTGATCAATTTCACCGTCGGCCAACGCCGCGGCATCGGCGTCGCCACTGGCGAACCGCTCTTCGTGGTCAAGCTCGACGCGCCCAGCAAGCGCGTCATCGTCGGCCCGCGCGAAGCGCTCGGCGTGACGCGTATCTCACTCAAGGACGTGAACTGGATCGGCGAGCGCGTGGCCGCCGAGGATGATCTCGACGGCCGCGAAATCCTCGTCCGCGTGCGCTCGACCCGTCCGCCCGTGCCGGGACGATTGGCCATTTCTTCCCCCGTTCACGGGGGAAGTGGCGTGAGCGAAGCTCACGACGAAGGGGGCGCACCACCCTCCGTGCGTCGTCGCCCCCTCAGTCACGCTGCGCGCGACAGCTCCCCCGCACGCGTGGGACCAAACCGCAGTGCGTCTTGGAGCGTCTTGCTTGACGCGCCGGAAGAGGGCGTAGCTCCCGGCCAGGCCGCCGTGTTCTATGCGCGCGAAGGTTCGCGTGTCCTCGGCGGCGGCTGGATCGGAGCGACCGGATGAGCGTGACGGATGCGCGCATGACGATGAGCGGGCTTGAGCTGATGCGTGCGCTCATTCGCGGCGAGATCGACGGGCCGAGTATCGCCAAGACGCTCAATTTTCGCCTGGTCGAGGTCGATGACGGCCGCGCCGTCTTCGAAGGCGAACCCAACGACCGCATCATGAATCCGCTCGGCACTGTGCATGGCGGCTTCGCGCTGACGCTGCTCGATTCCTGCACCGGCTGCGCCGCGCACACGACGCTGCCGGCGGGCGTGCTCTACACGACGCTCGAAACCAAGGGCAATTTCGTCCGCCCGATCATGCCGAGCACCGGAATGGTGCGCGCTGAAGGCGTCGTCGTCTCGCGCGGCCGCACCGTCATCACCGCCGAAGGCCGGATCACCGATATGAGCGGCAAACTCTACGCGCACGGCACATCGACACTGCTCGTGCTCGCGCCCAAGGGAGAATCGAAATGAGCGAAGACGTCGTCGTCATCGGCATCGCGCGCACGCCCATGGGCGGGCTGTTGGGCGAACTCTCCGGCATGAGCGCGCCCGAGCTTGGCGCGGTTGCGGTGAAAGCGGCCTTGATCGACGGCGGCGTGGCCAAGGTCGATCAGGTGATCATGGGCAACGTGCTCTCCGCTGGCCTCGGCCAGGCGCCCGCGCGCCAAGCTGCGCTGAAAGCCGGCCTGCCGGACCGCACCGAAGCGGTGACGCTCAACAAGATGTGCGGCTCCGGCCTGCAAGCCATCGCCATGGCGCGCCAGGCGATCCTCACCGGGGAAGCGGATGTGATCATCGCCGGCGGAATGGAGAGCATGTCGCGCGCGCCGTTCCTGCTGAACAGCCATCGCGCCGGGCGCAAGTACGGTCACGACAAGATGCTCGATCACATGGCGCTCGATGGCCTCGAAGATGCGTACGAGGGCTTGCCGATGGGGGTCTATGCCGATCAGGCGGCGAAGGATTATCAGCTCACGCGCGAGGCGCAGGATGCGTATGCGCTCGAAACGTTGAAGCGCGCGCAGAGCGCCGCGAGCAGCGGCCGCTTCGCCCGCGAGATCGCGCCGGTTGAGCTGAAGGGGGTCAAGATCGACACCGACGAACTGCCGCGCAAAGCCAAGCCGGAAAAGATTCCCACCCTGAAGCCTGCCTTCACCGACGGCGGCAGCGTCACCGCCGCCAACGCCTCCGCCATCTCCGACGGCGCCGCCGCCGTGGTGCTCACGCGCGCCAGCGAAGCGGAAAAGCGCAAGGCCAATCCGCTCGCGCGCATCGTCGCGCAAGCGAGCTATGCGCAAGCGCCCGCGAAATTCACCTCCGCACCGGTGCCGGCCATCAAGAAAGCGCTCGACCGCGCCGGCTGGAAAGTCGGCGACGTCGACCTCTGGGAAATCAACGAAGCCTTCGCCGTCGTGCCCATGATCGCCATGCAGGAGCTTGGGATCACGCATGACAAGATCAACGTGAATGGCGGCGCCTGCGCGCTCGGCCATCCCATCGGCGCTTCCGGCGCACGCGTGCTCGTCACGCTGATCGCGGCGATGGAAGCGCGGGGCGCCAAGCGCGGCGTCGCCTCGCTGTGCATCGGCGGCGGCGAGGGGATCGCGCTCTGTGTCGAACGCTGAACAGGTCAAGTTCGCGTTCGAGCTGCAGCGCACGTGGTGCGAGGAAGCCGGCTCGCCGTTCATGGCGCAGCTCATGCAATGCTTTGCAGATGAGCTCGCGGCGCCGGGCCCGGTCCACGATCTGATCGGCGATTGGCCGGGCAACCCGATCGCCGACGCGCTGATGATGCGTATCGCCGGCGCGCTGCAGGCCGCCGCGCTCTCCGGCCGCGATCCCTCGCTCGCCGCGCAATATCCGTGGTCGCGCGCCGACTGGAGCATGAGCGATTTCTGGCCCGCCGCGCGCGCCTTCATGCAGCGCGAGCGCGAATGGTGCGCCGCGTTTCTCACCTCGCCGCCTCAAACCAACGAAACCCGCCGCTCCATCCCGCTGCTTCCGGGCTTCCTTCGCCTCGCGCGCCTCGGCCCGCTGCACACGCTTGAGATCGGCGCCAGCGCCGGCCTCAATCTCAACTGGGATCGCTTTCGCTACGAGACGAGCACGTGGTCCTGGGGTGAAGCGGGCCGGCCGCTGATGGACACCGAATGGCGCGGCGCGCCGCCGGATGCGCTCGATGCACACGTCGTCGTCGCCTCGCGCGCCGGCTGCGACCGCAATCCCATCGACATCACCGATCCTGAACAGGCCTTGCGTCTGCGTTCCTACATCTGGGCCGATCAGCCCGACCGCTTCACGCGCCTCGACGCCGCCATCGCGCTGGCCAAGCAGGCGGGCGTCCAACCGGAGCGCGCGGACGCCGGCGCATGGCTCGCGGCGCGCCTCGCCGCGCCGCTGCCTGAAGGCGTGACGGTCGTCTATCATTCCGTCGTCTGGCAATATCTTTCGAACGAAACGCGCGCGGCGATCGAGGCCGCCATCGCCAGCGCCGCCGCGAGGGCCGACGACGCGCATCGCCTCGCGCACCTTCGCCTCGAACCCAACCCGTTCATCGGCGTCGAAGGCCGCGTCGACGACATGGGCGTCGACATGCGCCTATGGCCGTCGGGCGAACGCAGGCTGCTGTGCAAGACGCACGGCCATGCCCGTTGGGTGGAGCAAATCTAGCCGGCGGGCGTCGGCGCGCTGAACTTGAAATAGGAATCCCACGCGGCGTCGAGCTTGGCGAGCGCCTCGTTCGTGCTGATCGCCCGATAGGTCTCGCCGTCCTGCGTCACCAGCCCAAGCCGCTCCAGCTTGGCGAGCGCGTCGCCGATCTCGAAGTCGATGGCGAGATGAAACGTCTCGCTGAGGAAACTCTCCGCGGCCTTGTCCAGCTCCGCCTTGTTGAGCGTCCGTCCAGCTTTCAGCAAGGTCCAGTAGGCGAGCAGCGCTTCCTTCACGTCCTGGTCCTCGCCTTCGCCCACCAGCAAATCCAGGACGCCGGCATTGTTGGCGATGTTGCGGAAATAGACTGTCTCCGCGAGCTGCTTCTGGTAGCGCAGGGTCTGCGCCTCGAACTTCATGCGCTGGCGCATTACGAAGGCGCCGACGGCGGCAAGGCCCGAGATGGCGGCCAGCGCCCGCTTCAGGTCACTGTCGTCGATCGCCCCACGCGCGCCGAAATAGGCCGCCAGCACGGCAAACAGCACGGTCAGCGCGGGCCACAGATTGATCAGCACCGGCACGCCGCCGGCGATCGCGGGGGCGGCCAGGAACACCTGATCGCTCGGGCGCATGCCGGGCCGCGCGCCGGGGTGCAGCGTCACCAGCTCTGCGTGCGCGACGTTGCGGAAGTGCTTCACCAGCGCCGCGCCGGGACGGACGCCGCGCCGCATCCTTGAGAACGCGCTCTTGTCGGCGTCGCCGATCTCGCTTTCGGACTTGAACCCCACCACGACAATGACATCCTCGAACACGTTGGCGTCGAGGGCGATGCGCTTCAGCCCGAGCCAGGCGCGCCGATCGAGCGTCTGCGTACGCTCGCCGCGCGCAAAGAAGCGGATGCTGCGAATGCCCGCGTCGGACGCCTTGATGTTGAGGCCGGTGAGCATCGCCGTGGCGCGCCGCGATTCGAAGCTTGCATGCGGGATTTCCGCGTAATTGGCGCGCTTGAGCGCAGCCATGAGCGCAACCTCGAAGCGCTCGAACGCCGCGACTGATGTGTCGCGCCGCGCCGGCGGCGTATCCGGGTCAAGTGGATCGTAGAGCGTCTTGAGCCGCTCCAGATCGTCATGCGCTTCGTAGTGCAGGATGGCGCTCAGCATTTTGACGACGTCGGCGAGCCTGGCGTCGCGCGCGCCGCCCGCGTCCTGCAGGGCGGCGGCCATATCGCTGCGGCGAATGGAGATGTAGCCGTCGCGCGCGACGGTTTCGGGTTGCGGCGCCAGTGCCATGGCTTCTGTGCTAAACCAGCTCGAAGGGCGGCGCCAAGGCGGACGCCGCTTGCCAGCGCGAAACCGGCGGGGGATGCTTCGCAAAAGGGGATTCTGGGAGCGCCGGCATGGGCAAGGGATGGCTGCTGGGATTGGTGATCGTGGCCGGGCTCCTGGGTCCCGCCGTGGCGCAGGAGCGCGACCGGTTCGGGGGTCAGTTCGGCGCCATGGAGGTGGCGTTCCCGCCGCGCGAGGCGGCGCATCAAGCGCAGCTCATGCAGGATGCGCTGTCGGGTCTGGCGCCGCAGCGCCCGGGCCGTCAGGACGTCTATCTTCTGGTGGCGTCGTTCTGGGATGACCCGGTCTTCGAAAGCGAGGCGACCAAGGCCATGGAGATCCTGCGTGATCATCTGCACACGCAGGGGCGCACGATTCTCCTTTCGGCGGGCGTCGGGACCTCCGTGCGCCAGTATCCGGCGGCTTCACCCAACAATGTCGAAGCGGCCCTCGGCAAGATCGGCTCGCTGATTGATCCGTCGGAAGATTTGGTGGTGGTGTTTTTCACCTCGCACGGCAGCCCCGACGGCGCCATCGCCATGCTGGAGCGCGGCCGCCTTGAGTCCTCGTTGCGGCCGGCGCATCTGCGTGATGCGTTCGCCAATGCCGGAATCCGTAACCGCGTCGTGATCGTATCGGCGTGCTTCTCCGGCGCTTTCATCGCGCCGCTCGCCGACAGCAACACCGTGGTGCTCACCGCCGCCGCTCCCGACCGCACGTCGTTCGGCTGCCAGCCCGAAAACGAATGGACCTTTTTCGGCGACGCCTATTTCAATCACGCGGTCCGCGGCGGCGCCAACCTCATTCCGGCGTTCGATCAGGCGAAGAGTCTGATCGAACGCTGGGAGCAGGAGCAGAATCTCACGCCGCCTTCGAACCCGCAGCGTTATATCGGCCCGCATGCGGCGGACATGCTCGCCCAGGCGGAGCGTCAGCACTGAGGCGCCATTGCGGCGCCTACCAGAACACCGTGTAGAGCCCCACGAGGATCGCGACAATCACCGCCGCGGCGATGTTGAAGCTCGCGCTGGTGGAGTAGTCGACGTCCTTGGTCTCGATCGTGACCTCGCTCTTCTGCTTGAACACGAGCGAGAAGATCACGGCGCCGCCCAGGCAGATCAGGAACGCGTAGCCGACGCGGTCCATGAACGGAATGTCGGGCGCGTACACCTTGAAGAGGATCGAGGTCCCGACCGACGCCACCGCGGCGAAGAACGCGCCCGCCGTCGACGCCGGCCTCCAGAACATTCCGAGCAGGAAGATGACGACGATGCCCGGCGTTACGAAGCCCGTATATTCCTGAATGTAGGAGAACGCCCCCTTGAAATTGCCGAGCAGCGGCCGCGCCGACGCCATGGCGATGACGAGCGCCGCAATCGCGGTGATGCGGCCGACCAGCACGAGAGTATGTTCGCTCGCCTTGGTGTGGAACGGTTTGAAGAGGTCGATGGTGAAGATCGTGGCGATCGAATTGATCTTCGAACCCATGGACGCGATGATCGCCGCGACCAGGGCGGCGAACACCAGACCGAGCACGCCGCCGGGCAGCAGCCGCATCACGCTCGGATAGGCCTGATCCTGGGCTGGCAGGTTGGGCGCGAGGATCACCGCCGCGATTCCGGGCAGCACCACCAGCACCGGCATCAGCAGTTTCAGAAACGCCGCCAGCACGATGCCGCTTTGCGCTTCGCGCGTATCCTTCGCCGCCAGCGCACGCTGGATGATGTATTGGTTGAAGCCCCAATAGCTCACATTCATGATCCAGAGCCCGCCCAGCAGGACGCCGAGACCCGGCAGGTCCTTGTAATAGGGACTGGAGCGGTCGAGGATCATGTCGAACCGTTCGGGGAAGCTGGTGCGCAGCTTGTTGAAGCCGAAGACGACGGCGTCGAGCCCCGTCGCGCCTGATACTTGTTCAAGCGCGATGTAAGCGATCAGCAGGCCGCCCAGCACCAGCAGGCTTACTTGCACGATGTCGGTCAACGCCACCGCCTTGAGGCCGCCATAGAGCGCATAGGCGCCGGCGAACACGCCGAGCGCGATCAGCGCGTAGTCCTGGCTCATCCCCGTCACGGTGTGCACGGCGGTGGCGCCGAGCCACAGGATCGACGTGAGGTTGACGAACACGTAGAGCACGAGCCAGAACACGGCCATGACGAGCCGCACGCTCGCGCCATGGCGGCGCTGCAGGAATTCCGGCATCGTGTAGATCTTGTTCTTGAGGAACACCGGCAACAGCCACTTGCCGACGATCAGCAAGGTCGCCGCCGCCATCCATTCGTACGAGGCGATAGCCAAACCGACCGTATATCCCTGGCCCGACATGCCGATGATCTGTTCGGCCGAGATATTGGCCGCGATCAGCGAGGTGCCGATCGCCCACCAGGGCAGCGCGCGGCTGGCCAGAAAATAGTCCTGCGCGTTTTTCTCGTGGCCCTTCTTTTCGCGCGACACCCATTGCGCCAGCGCGAAGATCGAGATCGCGTAGATCGCCACAACGGCGATATCGATGGTGGAAAGTCCCATGGCCGCCCCTCGCCCTGTCGAGCGCGATTGGCAACGCGCCCGTTTTATATGACAATTGCCATATCAGGCCCGATCCGTTCCGACAACCGGCTTCTGCCGGCGGATCGGGCCGGTCGGCTTTGCTGAATAATTGCACAAAAGCTGTGGGGCGCATGCGCGGGTCGGCCATGCTCTCGCCGGTGCGCGATGTCATGGTGGCGTCATGCAGCCGACCGTGCACAAGACCACGCAATCGCCGCCGCCCGCCGAAACGCTGGGCCGCTTGCCCCGGCAGGATAGCGCGCGGCAGGACCGCCGCGCCAAGGATCCGGATTTCCAATCTCGCCGCCGTTTCGACGATCTGTTCTAGTCATGCCGGAGGGTGACGCGGTCAGTCCCGCGCTCTATGCTTTCGGCGGACGCAAACGCATGGGCCATCGCATTCTCGTCGTCGACGACGATCCTCACATCCGCGACGTGATCTGTTACGCGGTCGAGAAGGCGGGCATGGTGGCGGTGACGGCGCAGGACGGCGCCGAGGCGCTGCGGCGGCTGGACAATGGCGGCGCCGATCTCGTCATCCTCGACGTGGGCATGCCGGAGATGGACGGCCTTGAGGTGTGCCGGCGGATCCGCAGGCGCGACGAAACGCCGATCCTGTTCCTCTCCGCCCGCGGCGAGGAGGTGGACCGCATCGTTGGGCTCGAACTCGGCGCGGACGACTACGTCACCAAGCCGTTCAGCCCGCGCGAACTGATCGCGCGCGTCAACGCCATCCTCAGCCGCACCAAGCGCGAGCCGGCGGCGCAAGCCGGCCGCGACGTGCTTCGCCACGGCGCGCTGACGCTGGATTCCCCGCGCTTCCTGGCCGAGTTCGCCGGCGCGCCCGTGCCGCTGACGGCGCTTGAGTTCGCGATCATCCGCCTGCTTGCGATGCGTCCCGGCGTGGTTTTCAGCCGCGATCAGATCATGAATACGGCGTATGCCGACAACATCCACGTGTCTGACCGCACCATCGACAGCCACGTGCGCAATATCCGCGCCAAGTTCGCGGCCGCCGGTTGCGGTTCGGCGATCGAAACCGTGCATGGCGTCGGCTTCAGACTTGGCGATGTCGGCGTCAAAGCGTGAGTGAGGCGCCCGTCAAGTGGCGTCCCAGCATCGGCGCCATCACCGCGGCCGTCATCGTCAGCGTTCTGCTGCTGCCGCTCGTGGGGCTGCTGTTCTTCCGCCTGTTCGAGAACCAGCTCGTGCGCCAGTCCGAGTCCGAGCTGATCGCCCAAGGAGCGATGCTGGCCGCCGTCTATGCGCGCGAGATCGAGGCCGCTCCGCCCGGCGCCTTTCCCGAGGGCGCGCCGCGTCCGGCGCGCGATCCCGCCGTCGAGCTCGACGAACGTTACGCGCCGATCGTGCCGATGCTCGATCTTGCCGCTTCGCCGATCCTGCCGGCGCGGCCGCACGCGGCGCCCGCCGGCGCGCCCGTCAATGGCGGCGCGTTGTCCGTCGGCGCCGACCTCACCCAGATCACTGCGCAGACGCAGCGCGCCACTTTGGCCGGCTTTCGCGTGCTCGACGCCAACGGCGTGGTGATCGGCGGGCGCGAGGATATCGGCCTCTCGTTCGCGCATGTGCCGGAAGTTCGCGAGGCGATGGCCGGACGCGTGCGCACGGTCATGCGCGTGCGCAACGAGGCCGTGCCTCCGCCGCCGATCTATTCGATCAGCCGCGGCACGCGAATTCGGCTCTACCTGGCGATGCCGGTGTTCGTGAACGATCGCGTGCGCGGGGTCGTTTACCTCTCGCGTACGCCGGACAATATCCTGCGCGCGCTCTATCGCGAACGCTCCAAGCTGATCGCGGCGGCGGTGCTGATGCTGGCGGCGGCGAGCGCGATCGGGTTCGTGTTCGTGCGCACCATTGCCCGGCCGATGCGGGAATTGGTGGCGAAGGCGGACGCCATCACCGCCGGCCGCAGTGAAGCGATCGGCCCGCTCAAACGCCACGGCACGCGCGAACTGGCGAGCCTCGCCGCCAGCTTCATGACCATGGCGCGGCGGCTCTCGGATCGTTCGGACTATCTCAGCGGCTTCGCCAACCACGTCTCGCACGAATTGAAATCGCCGCTCACCGCCATACGCGGGGCCGCGGAATTGTTGCGCGATTCCGAAAGCGCGATGACGCCCGAACAGCGCGAGCGCTTCTTCGCCAACCTCTTGGCCGACATCGAGCGCATCAGCATCTTGCTGGATCGGCTGCGCCAGCTGGCGCGCGCGGAAAACCCGGCGATCGGCGGGTCGGCTCCGCTGGACGCCGTCGTCCAATCGCTTCGCGATCGCTTTGAGGGCCTGGACTTTTCGGTCGAATGCGAAGGGCCCCACGCCCTCGCCATGTCGCCGGAGAACGCGCAGATCGTGTTCGGCCATCTGGCCGACAACGCCTTGCAGCACGGCGCCACGCGCATGTCCATTTCCGCGGCCTCCGAGCAGGACAAGCTCGTAATCCGGGTCGCCGACAATGGGCGTGGCGTCTCGCCCGGCAATCGGGGCCGCATCTTCGATCCGTTCTTCACCACGCGGCGCGCGGATGGCGGCACCGGGATGGGGCTCGGCATCGTCCGCGCCTTGCTCCGCGCGCACGGCGGCGACATCGAACTCGGCCAGAGCGAGCAGGGCGCCGCGTTCGTGCTCACGCTGCCCGCGCGGGCGCCCGAAAGCTAGTGCTGCAACAGGTTTGTGAAGCTGCTCGCGGCCGGAAGCCGTGCTAGGCATGATGTCTGAACAGATGGGTGGGTCGCATGAGAACCGGCATGCTCGCGGGGGCGCTTTGGTTGATGGGCGCGGCGGGCCTGGCGGACGCGGAACCGCAAAGCGCCGCGCCGGAGGCCTGCGCTTCGTTCGATACGCCGGCGGCGGCGGAGGCATGCGACCGCGCCATCGCGTCGGTCATGGACCCGCGCGCGAAGGTGCGCCTGTTGTGGCGCCGGGCCTATTACTACAACGAGCACGAGCGCTACGAAGAGGCGCTTGATGATCTGAACGCGGCAATTGCGCTCGCGCCCGGCGACGCGTCTTCGCTACACGAGCGCGCCTATACGCTCAACGCGCTTGGACGCTACCGTGAAGGCGAAATCGACCTCGATATGCTGGCGCGCGCCGAGCCTGACAATCCCACGGTCTATCAGGAGCGCGCCTTCGCGCGCTTCCACCAGGGCAATCTGCAAGGCGCCTACGAGGACCGCCGGCGTCAGATCGAACTGCGTCCGGACGATATCCAAGCCGTGCTCGCGCGCGTCGATGACGCTCTTTGGGCCGGTCAGTTCGACGCCGCCCGGCAAGACGCCGAGACGGTGGCGAGCGCCGCGGCGCGCGCCGGCGACCAGCAGCTCGCCCGGGATGCGGAAGCGGCGCGCGCGCGTGTGGCGCTCTGGAGCGAAACGTCTCCGGGGGGCGCTCCAGGGGATGCGTGCGCGATGCAGCGCTTGAGCGGGGCCGCCGCCGTGCCCGCGCATTTCATCGGCGATTGCACGGCCCTGTTCATGGCCGCCGGCGCCGGGAATGCCAAGGCAGATGCGCTCACCGTGCGATCGGTTGCGCTGCAATTATCCGATGACGAAGATTCCGCGGTCGTCGATCTGCAGATCGCCGCCGCGCTCGATCCGGACAACCAAGCGCGGCATGTGAATCTGGGCATGGCCTTTATACGCGCGCGCCATTCGTGGGCGGCCCGCAACGAATTTCGCCGCGCCATCGAATTGCAGCCGTCCTGGCTCGCCTATGCGGGCTTAGGAGCGGCGGAGGCCAATCTCGGCGAACGCGACGAAGCGGAGCGGCACGCGCGGCAATCGGTGCAAATGCAGCCTAACGAACTGGCGTTCACCGTCCTGGGCGACATCGCTTTCGACCGTGGCGACGTCGACGGCGCCAAGCG
>DASZQK010000020.1:0-144474 GCA_035549695.1 Caulobacterales bacterium
CGCGTCAGCGTGCACGACGCGTTGAAGACCGCCGGCGCGGAGGCCGTATACTTTCACACGGGGCTGACGGGCGCCGCCAACAGCCGCGCCAAAGCGCGGCTTGGTTTCGCGCCACGGCCGCTAGCGTGGAAATCGCTGGCCCTAAGAGGTTGAAGGAAGTGGCGCGCTACACGGCGGCGGCGGCTCAAGAGCGCTTGGCGCATGATGCGATCAAACGGATTGGCGACTAAATGCGCGGATATGGGAAGCGAATTCCGTCAAAGGGATTTTGATCCTCGCGGCTGAAAGAATAGCTATGAATGGCCCCAAGTGATTGGCCCCACGGCGCCTTGAAGTGGACCAAGAACGATTGCTTCCTACCAAGGCCAAGCATTTCGATTTTAAGCCACACAGAGGCATTGGGAGGTATAACCGCATTTGCGGGATCGTCGCCGAAGTGCATCGGTTTCGTGTGAACTTGTTGGGTAGCCATGTGGATCGGCTCTGCCGGAATCGTGGCCAAGGTGAGATCGCGCTGCTCGCCCGCAGCCAAGTGTTGATCGATCAGTTTCCGGAAAACGTAGGTGTCGGAGAAAACACCGTTATTAAACATGACTGCAATCAAAACAATCTCGGCGTCGGGAATGCGGCGCGCCGCTTTCACTCCAACCACAAGCTTTTGACTGGAGTCGAGAGGGTCTGTTGAGGGAAACATTTCCAACAACGGCACCGTGAACAAGCGATTCCAATCTCGCCACGCCGTTCGCAGCCAAGAGTCCGGATTGTGTCGGTCCTGGATGAGCAGGCCCAGCGTAAAAGCGACAGCCGCAATCCAAAGAAGGTCCATACGCCACGTTGCCACCCAACGTGACCATGCCCCATTTGTCGATGCCCACTGTTCTGTGGCGAACATCAGCGCCTGAGCAATCGGAGCGATCAGCCCTAGAGCGTAAGTCCTTTTCGAGGTGCGCATGCAGCGCAGTGCTAGCTTGAGTCGGCGAGCGGGTCGGATTGCGAGCGCCCGATTCCCAAACCCGCGAAACCGGATTCCCAACCCCGTTATGAATCAACGCCATGCATGGCGGATGGCGGACAGAGAGGGATTCGAACCCTCGATAGGCTTGCACCTATACACGCGTTCCAGGCGTGCGCCTTCAACCACTCGGCCACCTGTCCGGGAGCCGGGTTTATGACCGCGCCCGCGCCCCCTGAAAAGGCCTGTTTGCAAGTCCCGGCGCGCCGCGCGGCGTCTGAACGCCGATTTCCACGTAATTCTCCCCTGGGGCGGACCGGATCGGCTAGACCGGAGGCATGACGCCGGACGCGTTCGAAAAGGTGGCGCTGGCCCTGCCGGGCGCGACGGTCACCGTGCAGTGGGGCGACGACCGGGTCTTCAAGGTCGGCGGCAAGATGTTCGCCGTTCTGGCCGGGCCGTCCGTGCGTCCGCGCTCAGCTTCGTTCAAGTGTTCGGACATTGCTTTTGAGATGCTGACGGCCCGCCCGGGGATAAAGCCGGCGCCTTATCTTGCGCGCGCCAAATGGGTTGCGCTCGATACATTGCGGGCGCTGCCCGACGCCGAGATCAAAGCTTATCTGGCGGAAGCACACCGTCTCGTCGTCGCCAAGCTGCCGCGCAGGCTTCGGCCATAGCAATGCCGCTTCATGCCGGTGCGACGCATGCTAGATTGCCGGCGCCGCAAGGGAGAAGGACGACGTGCCGCAACGTCCGCGCATCTGCCTGATCGACGACGACGCGATGGTGCGCGACGCGCTGTCGCTTGGGCTGAGCGATTCCGGATTTGACGTCGTCGCCGCGGGCGACGCGGCGAGCGCGCTCGCCTTGATCGGCGACGAACATTTCGACGCCGCCGTCACCGACATGACCATGCCCGCGGCGAGCGGCGCGGACCTCATCGCCGCGCTGCACGCCGCAAAACCGGCGCTGCCGATCGTTGCGATCTCCGGCGCGCAGCAGATCGGCGGGCGCGACCTTGCCGACGTCGCGCGCGGCGTCGGCGCCGCCGCCTGCCTGGTGAAGCCGTTCCGCACGCGCGAACTTGCCGCGCTGCTGACGCGGCTCGTCCAAAACTCGCCCTGAGCGCGCGCCCCAAGTTTTTCCTGGCGCGCCGGGGAAAGTTCGACTCAATTGGAGGTGGACTGATTCCAGAATATGGCGGAGCCAGGGTGTCAGCGCGCCGGCAAGAATCAAGCGCCCGCGTCGTCGTCGAAACGGCCGTTGACGGCGTCATCCTGATCGACGCGCGGGGCAACATCCTCGTCTTCAATCCCGCTTGCGAAAAACTCTTCGGCTATTCTTCGCAGGAAGTCGTCGGGCAGAACGTGAAGATGCTCATGCCCGAGCCCTACCGCGCCGAGCATGACGGCTACCTCGCCAATTACCAATCCACCGGCGTGCGCAAGATCATCGGCGTCGGCCGCGAAGTGGTGGGACGGCGCAAGGACGGCTCGACGTTTCCGATGTACCTCTCCGTGGGCGAAGCCAAGGAAGACGGCGAGTTCGTCTATGTCGGCATCATTCGCGACCTCAGCGAGCGCAAGCGCGCCGAACTCGCGCTGGAGGAAAGCGAACGCAGCTTCCGTCTCTTGGTTGAAGGCGTCACCGACTACGCCTTGTTCATGCTCGATCTGCAAGGACGCGTGGCCAATTGGAACACAGGCGCGCAGCGGATCAAGCAATACACCGCGGAAGACGTGATCGGCCTGCATTTTCGCATGTTCTACGACAACGCCGACCGGACGGCGGGCGCACCCGAACGCGCGCTCGAAGAGGTTCGCGCCAAGGGCAAGCACGAATCCGAAGGCTGGCGCGTCCGCAAGGACGGCAGCCGGTTCTGGGCCAGCGTCGTTATCGATCCCGTGCGCGACGAATCCGGCGCCATGATCGGCTTCGTCAAGATCACGCGCGACATCAGCGAGAGGCGCCGCGCGGAGTCCGCGCTGATCGAGGGCGGCGCGCGCCTGCGCGCGGTGGTCGAGACCGCCGTCGACGGCGTCATCATGATCGACGCGCAAGGCGTCGTCAGCATGTTCAATCCCGCCTGCGAGCGCTTGTTCGGCTACGAGGCCGCGGAGGTGGTGGGGCAGAACGTGAAGATGCTCATGCCTGAGCCGTACCGCGCCGGGCACGACGGATATATCGACAATTACCGCACCACGGGCGACCGGAAGATCATTGGCATCGGCCGCGAAGTCGTCGGGCGGCGCAAGGACGGCAGCACGTTTCCGATGGATCTCTCCGTCGGCGAAGCCAAACAGGGCGGCGAATCCATTTTCGTCGGCATCATTCACGACCTCACCAGCCGCAAGCGCACGGAACAGCAATTGGCGCAGGCGCAGAAGATGGAAACGGTGGGCCAGCTCTCCGGCGGCATCGCCCATGACTTCAACAATCTGCTCACCGTCATTCTCGGCAACGCGGAAGCGCTGAGCCTGCGGCTCAAGGCCCGCGAAGACCTGCGGCGCCTCTCCGACACGATCGTGACGGCGGCCGAGCGCGGCGCGGAGCTGACGCAGCGCCTGCTTGCGTTCAGCCGCAGGCAAGTGCTGCAACCGCTGCCGACCGATTGCAATGTGCTGCTGGGAAGCATGCAGATATTGCTCAAGCGGACGCTGCGCGACGATGTCGAACTGCACATTGAACTCGCGCCGACACCCGTCATCGCGCTCGCCGATCCCGGCCAGCTCGAATCCGCCATCCTCAATCTTGTGCTCAACGCGCAGGATGCGATGCCGCAAGGCGGCGCCTTGCACATCAGCGCGGCCGAGGTCGAGCTCGACGAGACCTCGCTGGGACCGGACATCGAGGTGCGCGCCGGGCGCTACGTGATGCTGTGCGTGACGGACAACGGCACGGGCATGCCCGAGGATGTCCGCCGCCGCGTGTTCGAACCCTTCTTCACCACCAAGGAGGTCGGCAAGGGATCGGGGCTCGGCCTCTCCATGGTCTACGGGTTCGCCAACCAGTCGAACGGGCATGTGGCGATCTACAGCGAGGTCGGCCTCGGCACGAGCGTGCGCATCTACCTGCCGGTCGCCATCAGCGCCAACACCGACCCTGGCCCGGTGCGGCCGGCCGCACCGGCCACGCCCGGCGGCGTCGAGACCATTCTCGTTGTGGAGGACGACAGCCTTGTGCGCAGCCACGCCGTATCGGCGCTGGAAAGCATGGGCTATCGCGTGCTGGTCGCCGCCGACAGCCGCGACGCGCTGGCCGTGCTGCGCGGCGGCGCGCACCCCGACCTTTTGTTCACCGATGTCGTCATGCCGGGCGGCGCGAGCGGCTGGGACTTGGCCAAACAGGCGCTCGCCTTCACGCCCGGGCTCAAGGTGCTGTTCACCTCGGGCTACCCGCTGGAGACGCTGGCCAATCGCATGGAGATCCCGGCCAACGCGTCGCTCATCAACAAGCCGTACCGTATGGCCGATCTCGCCCGGCGCGTGCGCGACAAGCTGGACGAGCCGGACGCCTAGCGCCCTCGCGCGCGGTTCGCCGCCGACCGGAACATCGCCGCCATCGCCGCGCGTCCCTGCTCCGGCGTCATGCTGTCGTCGGCGAAAAAGCGCGAGACCAGCATTTGGAAATCGCCGGCCAGGCCGGACGGCAGGCCCGCATTCGGCGCCTGCAATTGCGGCGTATCGTCGGCCAGGCGCTCCATCAGAATGCTTTCGCAGCGGTCCGGCTGGCGCGGGCGCGCATCGATCCGCGCCGGCAGCGTGCCTTTCGCGGCGGCGAAGCGCATCTGCACCTCACGGTTCAGCATGACCGAAGCCAGCATGTTGCGCGCGGCGATGTGTTCCGGGTCGGTGGTGGCGGGGAAGGCGAACCCGTCGACCGTCAGCATGATGGCGTTTTGCACGCCCGGGGTCAGCATGCAGCCCAGACTGTCGCCGACGACGCCGCCCGAACGGATCATTTCCGCCTTCGCCCAATCGCCCATGAAATTGAACGCCGCTTCGCCGTGCGCGAGCCCGTGCGCGGCGGCGTCCCAGCCTGGGTAGCGCTCGCCGCGGCGCGTCATGCCGCGGATTTCCGCGAGCACCTTGAACGCTTCAAGCGCGCTCGGCTTGTCCATCACCGAGGGGTTCTGCTCCGAAATCAGCCGACGATAATCTTCCCGGCCAAGCGCGCCCGCCAGGATCGTCGTGAACATGATCTGCACTTCCCATTCGCCGTCGCCGAGCGCCACCGGACGTATGCCGGCGGCCCGCGCGCGATGCATCGCCGCGATCATTTCCGGCCACGTGCGCGGCTCGTCGACGCCGATGCGCTGCAGCACGTTCCTGTTGTAGAAGACCCAGTTGATGGCGTGGACGTTGGTGGGCGCCATGTAATAATGGCCGTCGATGCGCACGCGCGAGCGAATCGCGGGGGGCAGCAAGGCGTCCCAGTGCTCGCGATCCGCGACCTCGTCGAGATTGCCGAACACGCCGAGTTCGGCCATGTCGCGCAGTTCAAGATTGGATTGCCAGAGCACCGCCGCCGGCATGGTGTTGGTGGAGATGCGCTCCACCAGGGCGCGCCGTAACGCGCCGTTGTCCGGCTCCGAGGTGTCGATCCAGGCGCCGCCGCGCCGCTCAAAGGCCTGGCGGATTTCGTTGAGAGCGCTGCGTTCGCTGCCCGAGTTCCAGAAGTGCATCACTTCTGCGTGGCTCGCGCGCTCGGGCAATACGGCGCCCTGCGCCTGCTCCGTCGCGATCCGGCCGCCGCCGGCGTGCAGCAACACAAGGCCCAACGCCAGCGCCGCCGCCGCGAGCGCCGCGGCGGCGATCCTGCCCGGTTTCCATGCCACGGCGCGCATCTCAGCCTCCGACCGCGTGGGCGGCGTAACGGCCCTTGCGCGCGTCGATCGCCGCGCTGATGTCGGCGATGGCGTCGCGCGCGTTCGCCATGCGCGTCGCCGAGGGGCGCAGAAACGCCGTCGCCTGATCGAACGGCACGGCCTTGGAGAACAGATAGCCCTGCCCCACCGGCACGCCTTCAGCAAGCAGCAGCGCGCGCTGCTCCTCGGTCTCGATGCCTTCGGCGATGACGCTCTTGCCCAGATTGCGCGCCAGGCCGGTGAGCGCGCGGATGATTTCGACGCTGCGCGCGTCGCGCGTCAGATCGTCGACGAAGCTGCGGTCGATCTTCAATTCGTCGAACGGGAAGCGCTTCAGGTGGCTGAGGGAGGCGTATCCCGTGCCGAAATCGTCGAACGCGATGCGCAAGCCGAGGTCGCGCATGGCGCTGAGGCGGGCGCTGATCTGATCCGCGGCGCGATTGAGGAAGACGTCCTCCGTCACCTCGATGCAGATGCGTTCATAGGGAATGGCGTGCGGCGCGAGCCCCCGGTCGAGCATTTGCTGCGCCAGGTCGGTGGCGAACATCTCTTCCGGCATGTTGATGCCGACGATGCCCGGATCGAAGCCCTGATTGAGCCAGGCGCGAATGTCGTGCGCCACCGAAGCGATCACCATAGCCGTGATTTCCGGCACCAGGCCCAGGCGCTCGGCCATATGCACGAACTGCCCTGCATTGAGCACGCCCTTGGTCGGGTGGCGCCAGCGGAGCAGCGCCTCAAAGCCGATGCAGCGGTTTTCGTGCATCGCGATCTGGGGCTGGTAATAGACGCAAAGCTCGTGCTGCGAGACGGCGCGCCTCAGATCCAGCGTCATCTGGCGCGCCTCGTCGTCATCGCTGCGCATGGCCTCGTCATAGATGAGGAAGGTCGAGCGCTGCTTCTTGGCGACGTAGAGCGCGGCGTCGGCGGAGGCGAACAAGCGCTCCGCGTCCTCGCCGTGCACCGGAAAGACCGCCGCGCCCAGGCTGGCGGCCGGCTGCATTTCCCACTCGCCGTAATAGAGCGGCGCCTCGATCTCCTGGACGACGCGCTCCAGCAGCCCTTCGAGTTCCTGCGGCTCAAGATCGGGCGAGGGCAGGATGGCGAATTCGTCGCCGCCCAGCCGCGCGACGAAGCCCTTCTCGCCGACGACCTTCACTGTGCGGTTGGCGACTTCCTGCAACAAGGCGTCGCCGGCGACGTGCCCCAGCGTGTCGTTGATCGGCTTGAAGCGATCGAGGTCGAACAGGATCAGCGCCGCATGGCCGCGCCCGGCGCGCGCGGCGTCCAAGCGCTTGGCGAGCGTCTCATAGAACAGCGTCCGGTTGGCCAGTCCGGTGAGCCGATCCTGGCGCGCTTGCGCCTGCAGCACGCGCAGCAGCGGCGCAAACAGATAGACGCCTTCGAGCACAAGGATGATCAGCGTGAGGAGCGTGATGATCTTTTCCGCGAATTGCATCATGCCGACGCTGCGCTGCGCGGCGCTATAGCCCCCCGCCATGGCCTGGTCGAAGCTGTTCTGGATGAGGCTGCCGGTGGTCACCGCGATATCCATCGGCACCCACTGGCTGAAGCGGACGGCCAGATGCTCGGGCGTGAGGCTGGCGAGCTCGTTGGTGCGTTCGATGTAGCGGTCGATCTTCTGCTCGAGATTGTGCGGCGGCTGGCGGTAGTACGGCGTCATCACCTGGAACCGCAGGACGCCGGCGATCCGTTCGTCGTCCAGCCGCAGCAGCTCATGCATGTTGGCGCGCAGGCGCTGGCCGGCGCTGCGCATGTTTTCGCGGATGGCGTTGATGCTCTCTTCCGGCACATCGTTGGCGACCGCGGCGCGCATCAGGCTGCGCGAATAGACGCCGATGTCCGAGAACAGCCGCGACTGCTCGGCCGCGAGGGCGCTGATGCGCACCTGGCGTTGCTGAAACGTCAACGACACCTGCATGATGACGAAATTGGCGATGACGCAGGCCGCGAGCAGCGACAGGCCAAGGACGTAGCGGCGGGTCACCTTTTCCGGAGAAAAGTACCCGTTCACCCCCCCAGCCGCGATTTGCTCGCTTGTGCGCATGCTCCCAACATACGCGAAGAGGGTTTATCGAGCTTGAAGGCAAGTGTTGTTAATAGTGCGTGAAATCCGCAAAAAATCGTCCGCCTCCGCGCACGCCGAACGCGCCGGGCGGCGTTAACCACGCGATCACATGCAGGCGCTGATGCGAACGCCGCTGGTGTCGAGCGTGGCGACGAGCATGGGGCGCGCGTCGGGCGCGTCCGGCGCGAAGCGCACGCGAATGAGGTCAAGGCCGCTGAGATGTCGGGTCCAAAGCCCGTGCGCCGGCGAGACCGGGCCGATCATCGGCGGATCGGGATAGTCCGCCGGCTTCTCCGGGATGGACGCTTGGTCGGGAGCAGGATCGCTCGCCGCGGCGACATGGAGATCGACATCGATCAGCACGACGTCCTCGATGCGCTTTTCGGGGATGCCGGTGAAATAGCTTCCGCGCGCGCCGTTGTCAGCTCCGGTTATACGTTCGTAAACGATGCGGCGGAGATTTCCGGGCGCCGGTCGCTCTTGTTCCGGGCGTACGCGGCCGCGGTCGCCGAGACGCAGGAAGAACGGGCTGTCCGCGCGGACGATGCGGATGTCTTGCGCCATGACGTTTTCGACCGCGCCCCCGTCCACGGTTTCCCAGGCGATCCCTGAATCCGCGCGCTTGCGGCGCGTCGCGGGCATGTCCGCGGGCACGCCGCCGACCTCGAGATTGCGCACTAGCACGCGGCTGAAATCGCCTTGCGAGTCGGTCCCGAACTTGAGCGCGTTGCAGGTGCTGTAGAAGCGGCAATTCTCGACCAGGACGTCGTGCATGGGCCGCTGGGAGGCGCCCTTGAAGCACATGGCGTCGTCCTCGGCGTTGACCACGCAGTCGCGGACGATGACACGGCGGCAGCCGTCGATATCGATGCCGTCATTGTTGTGATTGACCTGGTTCTCGACCGTGATGCGCTCGATCAGCAGATCCTCGCAATTGAGATAGTTCTGCATCCAGCACGGCGAGCTCAGGAGGCGGATGTCGCTGACGTGCACGCGCGTGCAGTCAATGACGCGGATCAGGAACGGGCGCCCGGGGGTTGCGCCCGCCGTTTCCTCGCCGGGAAAATTTGCCTTGACGCCGCGCCCGTCGATCACGCCGCGTCCGCAAATGGAGATGTTCTCGCAGGCTTCCGCGAAAATCAGCGACTGGTTCATGCCCATGTTGCTGTCCATCACGGTCGGCCGGCGCGCGACATGATCGGGATAGTCGGCAAGCTCGGTGCTGCCGACGAGGCGCGCGCCGGCGCCGACCTCCAGCCGCACGTTGGAGCGCAGGACGATCGTGCCGGAGACGTACTCGCCGCGCGCGAGGGCGACAGTGCCGCCTCCGTTTTGCGCCGCCGCGTCGATGGCCGCCTGGATCGGCGCCGTCGCCAAGCCCTCTCCACGATATCCGTGAGCCTCCGGCGTAAAGACGCGGCGCGGCCCGCGCCACGGACGCAGCGTGCGCGTCAGGTCCGCCGCCATGGCGGCAAGCTCGCGCCTCAGATCGCCGACCCAGCCCGGCTCGCATGGCTCGCCGAATGCGTCTGGCGCGATCGCCAGGGCGGCGGCGGAGAGGCAGAGCGTACGGCGATCAAGCATGGGAAACCTCCGCCGCATTTAGCGCAAGGCTCGCCGGCCGGCGCAATGGGCGAATGGCCGCGATCCGCGGCGCCGCGCCGCGCCGGCCCCGAACTGGTGCGAATTCTTGACGGTTCCGCGAATTTAACCGCTTTGCTTTAGCGTTTTGCGCTTTAACGGATGCTTGGCGGTTTGCTTGTCCACGGGAAATCCAACCGGCGAAACTGAATCGCGCTCCTCCATCCGCGGCTCGCTGCGCGCCTGGGCCCGCCTGCTGCGCCGGCTCGTTCTTCGCCGTTTGCCCACGGACGAAGCGCGCGAGGTCCGCATCGGCGTGGAGCGCGAGGGCCGTCTCAGCGAACGTTACGTGCTGATGTGCGCGCTGTCGGCGGGCATCGCCACGCTGGGATTGCTTCAGTCTTCGGCGGCCGTGGTGATCGGCGCGATGCTGGTGTCGCCGCTGATGTCGCCGATCGCCGCGCTTGGGTTCGGCTTCGCCTCGCTGGACGCGCGACGCGCCACCGAGGCGGCGAAGGTCGTGGGCGTCGGCGTCGGCGTCGGCCTCGTCATCGGTCTGGTGATCACCTGGCTCAGCCCGATCAAGAACGCCACGCCTGAAATCGTCGCGCGCACCACGCCGACCTTGCTCGATCTGGCGGTGGCCGTCTTGTCCGGACTGGCCGGCGGCTACGCGACCGTGCACCACAAAGGCGAGACGGCCATCGGCGTCGCCATCGCCACCGCGCTGATGCCGCCGATCGCGACGATCGGTTACTCGCTGGCCGTGTGGCGGCTCGATTTCGCCGGCGGCGCGACGCTGTTGTTCCTGACCAATCTCGCGGCGATCTCGTTCTCGTTCGCGCTCGTCGCGCGGATCCGCGGGGTCGAGCGGCCGGTGGAGCGCATCGAGTTCAATCCGGTGTATCTGGCGGCAGGCGTCGGCGCATTTCTCCTGCTGGCGACGCCACTCGCGCTCACTCTGGCGCGTGTGTCTCAAGAAGCGCGGGCGTCGGCGCAGGCGCGCAGCGCCTTGCTTGACGTGTTGCGGGCCGAGGACGGCCAGATCGCGCAACTGAACGTCAAGTGGGAGCTGCTCAACCAGCCGCGCATCGACGCCATCGCCATCACCAATCACTTTGTCACCGAGGCGCAGGGCCGCCTTCAAGAACGTTTGGCGCGCGCGCTTCACACGCCGGTCGACGTGCGCCTGCAACAGATCGTCGCCACCGATTCACACGCCGAAACACAAGCGCTGATCGCCGCGGCTCTTGCCTCGCAGGCGCGCGCACCGGACGCCGCGGCCGCGGACGCCGCGCTTTCGAGCGTCCGCAGCGCGGCCAATATCGGAATCGTCTCGGCGTGGGCCGATCCCCGCACGCAGACCATCCGATTGCTGGCCGCGCCCGAAGGCGAGGCCGACCTGGCGTTTTTTCACGGCGAAGAATCGCGCCTCGGCGCACTCGGATTCGGCTGGTCCGTGATGATCGTCCCGCCCGCGCAATCGCGCCTCGTCATCGTTTTTGAGAACAACGAGACCGATCTCGACGGGGCCGAGAGCAAAGCCGTCGACGATGTGGTCTGGGCGCTGCAACGATGGTCTGTCTCTTCGGTGGTCGTGGACGGCGTATCGGCGTCGAATAGAACGGCGAGAGAGCGGGCGATGGCGACGGCGCGGGCGCAAACCGTCGCCGCCCTGCTGCAAGCGCATGGAATCGCGGCGGACGTCAGCGTTCCTTCGCGCATCGCCCTCGACGGCGTGGCCGCGCGCGCGGCCATCATCCACCCGTTCGCGGCGGCGAGCCGATGAAGCGCGAGGCGGCGGGCGCTATTCCTTCGGCTCTCTGAACCGAAACGCGTCGGCAAATCGCTGGATCGGACTCACGCGGCCCCGGTGCACGACAACGTTGATAATCGCCAGCGGGCGCTGGCGATAGGCGCGCTCCAGCTCCTCCGCAAGTCTGCGCAGACGTTCGTTCGCCGGCGCGTAGCGGGCTTCCGCGCCCTCCCGCGCGACGAGGCCGGCGCGCGTGAGATGCTCCAGACAGGTTTCGACAAGCGACCCGCTGGCCCGCAATTCACGGACGATTTCCGAGGCGGCGCGCCCCTCCGGACTGTGGCGCATCAGCAGCAAAAGCGTCTCAACGGCCCAAAGTGAGCGAAAAGTCCCGCCGACGAATTCAACAAGCTCTGGTTCAAGCGCTTCCATCAGATTGGAAAGGCCCTGCGTGATTCAATTGGATTGCGTTCATTCTTCAAGTTCCGGCGTTCGTTCCCGATCGGCGCGATGCGCGCCGCTCGGCTTCGACATCAGGCCAAGCCCGCGCGGTCGCGAGGCCTTCGGCGGCGCAGGATCATCGCGGCGTCGCACGACCAGGGAAGCAACCCGCCATCCTCCTCAATGTCCCCCCTGAACCGCCGCCAGCGCGCGATCGGAAAGCAGAAGCTTCAGATGCGGCACGGGGATCTCGATGCCCGCCTCGTCGAACGCCAGCTTGATGCGCCGGTTGTATTCGCGCCCGACGCTCCATTGCTTGATCGGCGCCGTCTTGATGCGCGCCTTGAGCAGGACGGCGCTGTCGGCGAGGGAGTCGACGCCGACAACCTCGATCGGCTCGAGAATGTCGTTCGCGAAGGCGGCGTCCTTCTGCAATTGCGCGCCCACGTCGCGCATCAATTCCAGCGCCCGGTCGATATCGGAATCGTACGAGATCGGAAGATCGAACACATAATAGGAAAAGGTTTTGGTGAGATTGTGAACCGTCTGCGCCTCGCTGTAGGGAATGACGTGCAAGGTGCCGTCGAAATCGCGCAGCCGGATCGTGCGCAGCGCCATCGTTTCCACGAGCCCGCCGGAATCGCCGATCCGCACGATGTCTCCCACCGAGACGATGTCCTCCAGGATGAGCGAAAATCCGGTGAGATAATCCTTCACCAGCGTCTGCGCGCCGAAGCCGACGGCGATGCCCACGACGCCGGCGCCGGCCAGCAACGGCGCGATCTCCACACCGAGCTGAGAAATGACGACCATGCCCGCGAACGTGACGATCGCTGCTCGCGCAGCGCCGCGCAACATCGGCGCGAGCGACCGCAATTGCGAGGCGCGGCGCGCGGTCGCGGCGCGTACGGCGGCCTTCTCGAACAGACCGCCGATGCTGAGCGCGGCGGCCTCCCAGGCGACGATGGCGATGACAAGCACGACGACGATGCGCAAGGCGCCATAGATGTACGGAGCGCCTGGGCCCGCCGCCCACGCCAGCGCGTCCACGCCCCAAAGGCTCAGCAGCACGGCGAACGCCGACAGCCACACCACCGAACGCACGATGAACGCGGCCAGCGCCAGGGCCTGCGGCGGGCGCCGCACCTGCATCGCCTCGAACCGCGTCGCGATGCGTTTGAACACGCTGCGCAATGTGAACGTGAGCACCGAGCCGATAAGGGCCGCGCCCGCCAGAAGGAGGACCGAGAGTCCCGCGTTGAGCGCGACATCCATGACGTTCGCGTCGGCGAAATATGCGCTGAAGGCGTCGGCGGCCTGCGTCACAATCCAGCTCCGTTTCCGGCCGGGCGCGGCTCGGCCTCGGCCGCGCCGCGTTCCGCCTTCACCTCTTCAAGACGACTCACGAAGGCGTCGCGCCATTCCATGACATTGTTCTTCCGCACGCCTTCCCACAGCGCCTGCCATCGGTCCTTGCGCTCGCCCAGGCTCATCGCCAGCGCGCGCTTGACGGCGTCGGCCACGTCTTCCTGGCTGAACGGGTTGACGATAAGCGCCTCCTTCATCTGCGACGCGGCGCCGGCGAAGCGCGAAAGAATGAGCACGCCGGGATTCTCGGCGTCCTGCGCGGCGACATATTCCTTGGCGACGAGGTTCATGCCGTCGCGAAGCGGCGTGACGAGCCCGACATCGGCCGCGCGGTAAACGCCGGCCAGCTCCTCGCGCGAATGCACGCGATGGATGTTGCGGATGGGCACCCAGTCCATTTCGGCGTTGGCGCCGTTGATGCGCCCGGACAGCGCATCGAGCCGCGAAGCGATCTCCTGATACTCGGGAACGTCTCCACGCGAATACGTGGAGATTTGCAGCAGAAAGATCTCTTTGCGCAATTGCGGATTGTCGCTGAGCAAGCGGTCGTAGGCGAGAAAGCGCTCCTCCAGCCCCTTGGAATAATCGAGGCGGTCGACGCCGAGGATCATCCTCCGCCCCAGCTTGCTTTCCACCATGCGCTCGAAGCTGGCCGCGCCGGTGTCCGACGTCGCGAGCGCGCGATAGCCCTCTCCGTCGATGCCGATCGGGAACGCCTCGACACGAAGCGTGCGTCCGAACGCGCTCAGTCTTCCGTCCGGAAGCACTTTGCCGCCGGCTTCGAAGATCACATAGCTGCGAAAAGCGTCGCGCCATTCCTCCGTGTGGAAGCCGACGACATCGTAGTGAAAGAGCGCCTCGACGAGCTGGCGATGCTTCGGCAGCGTCGCCATCAGTTCGCGCGCCGGCCAGGGGATGTGCAGGAAGAACCCGATCGCGTTGGAGACGCCGCGTTCGCGCAGCTCACGCCCCAGCGGGATCAGGTGATAATCCTGCACCCAGACCAGATCGTCGGCGTTGATCAGCGGGCTGAGCGTTTCCGCGAAGCGGGCGTTGACGCGCGCGTATCCGGCGTCATAGGAGCGCTCGTAGGCCGTCAGATCGATGCGATAGTGAAAAAGCGGCCACAGCGTGCGGTTCGCGTAGCCATTGTAGTATTCCTGGACGTCCTGCTCTTCGAGATCGGTCAGCGCCACGGTGACGCCGCCCACTTTCTGAATGGAAATCTGGCCGGTGAATTGCGGCGCGGTGACGCCGCTCCAGCCGAACCAGATGCCGCTATATTCCCGAAGCGCGGCTGAGATGGCCATGGCAAGCCCGCCCTGCGAACTTGCGCCCTGGTCCTCGCTCGGCGGCGAGACCCGGTTCGATACGACAATCAATCTGCTCAACGCACTGTACTCCAGGGGTTGCTGAGGAGGACGGCGCAATTGATGAGACCCGCCAGCGAATAGGTTTGCGGGTAATTGCCCCATGCTTCGCCCGTCTTGAAATCGGAATCCTCCGAAAGCAGGCCCGCGCTGGTGCGCCGCGACAGCATCTCCTCGAAGAGCTGGCGCGCTTCGTCGCGCCGGCCCACGCGCGCGAGCGCTTCGATGTACCAGAACGTGCAGAAATTGAACGCCGTCTCGGGGTAGCCGAAATCGTCCTCGTGCGCGTAGCGCAGCATTTGCGAACCGCGCCGCAAATGCTTCTCCACCACCGCCAGCGTTGCAAGAAAGCGCGGGTCGTCTTCGGCCAGGAAGCGCGTATCCACGAGCTGCAGCAGGCTCGCGTCGACGCCGGCGCCCTCGAGCGTCGAGCCAAAGCATTGGAGTTCTTCGTTCCAGGCGCTTTTCTCGATCACGGCGCGAATTTCGTTGGCGCGCCCGCGCCAGAACGCGCGCCGGTCGTCGAGTCCGATCCGCTCGGCGGCGTTGGCGAGGCGATCGCAGGCGGCCCAGCACATCAGCGCCGAATAGGTGTGCGCGGAAGCGCGCGCACGGAACTCCCAGAGCCCGGCGTCGGGCTGGGCGTAAAGCGCATAGGCGCGGTCCCCCACCCCTTCGAGGCGGCGGAAATCCTCTTCGCTCGGCGCGCGCAGCAGGCGCATGTCGTGAAACGCCTGCACGCTGGCGAGCACGATCTGCCCATAGACGTCGTGCTGGTCCTGCAAATGCGCCTGGTTTCCCGCGCGCACCGGCCCCATGCCCATATAGCCGGGCAGCGTTTCAACGATCCTCTCATCGACCACAGGCTCGAGCCCGACGCCGTAGAGAGGCTGGATGCGCCCGCCCTTGGTCATGTCGACGATATTGCGCAGGTACGCGAGGTAGCCCTCGAGAATATCGGCCGCGCCCAGCCGATTGAGCGCCTGCACCGTGTAGTAGGCGTCGCGAATCCAGCAATACCGGTAATCCCAATTCCGCCCGGTCTTCGGCGCCTCGGGAATCGACGTGGTCAGCGCCGCGACGATGGCCCCGGTTTCATCATAGACGCAGAGTTTGAGAGCGATGGCGGCGCGAATGACCGCCTCTTGCCACTCCAGCGGCGTGGCCAGCGTGCGCGCCCATTCCTGCCAATAGGCGCGCGTATTCTCGTACATGCTGAACACGGTTTCGCGCACGTCGCCCACAAACGGTTCGTCCGGACCAAGGAAAAAGGCGAGGTCGCGCTCGACGCGGAACGGCCGCTCTTCGCCGACGAGCGAGACCGGCCCTGTCGTCGTCAGGCGCATGCTCGCGCCCGAGGTGAGATAGCGGATATGATTCGAGCCGAATGTCCGCTCCGCCGGCCGGGCCCCCCAGTCGGCGGCGGGCGCAAGGCGCATGCGGATGCGCGGCGCGCCCGCAACCGGCTTCAGCAGCCGCACGAACGCCAGCGGACGATAGACGCGGTTGTGGCGCCTGAAGCGCGGGCAGAAATCGATGATCTCAAGCACGCCGCCGGCCTTGTCGCGCACGATGGTCCGCAGAATGGCGGTGTTGCGTTCGTAGTGCTGCTCGATCTCCGCTTCGTCCTCCACGTCGATCGACCATACGCCCAGCGCGCCGCGTTCATCCGCGTCGGGCGCTCCCAACAGCGCGCAAAAGGCGGGGTCGCCGTCCACGCGCGGCACGCAGCCCCACACGAAGCGCGCGCGACGATCAATCAGCGCGCTGACCGAGCAATTGCCTATCGGCGCCAGATCGAGATTGGCGGCCCTGCTCACCGCGCCGCCTCAAGCCACGCGCGCGCGGCCGCCACATCGGGCAGCGCGTATTGCGCCGAGGTATCCTCGCGGTCGCCGACGAGCACGGACATTCCGCCAAGCGCATTCGCCGCCGCGAACGCATCTTCGTCCGTCCGATCGTCGCCGATCGCGATCGGCGTGCGCCCGCTGAAGGGCGGCGCCTGCATGAGCGCCGAGAGCGCCATGCCCTTGTCAAAGCCGAGCGGCATGATTTCTGAAACCATCTTGCCATGCAGCGCCCGCAGACCGTGCAGCGCCGCCAATTCGTCCACGGCGCGCGTAATCAGCGCTCCCTGTTCGGGTTGCCCGCGATAGTGCAGCGCGACGGCGCCGCCTTTGTCCTCAAGCATGGCCGGCAGCGCGCCCTCCTCGACCAGCGCATGCAACGTTCGCTTGGTATTCTTCCAGGTTTCCGACGCGGGCGCCTGGCGCTGCACGCCCTGATCCAGCCGGCAATCCTGCCCATGCAGAGCCGCCACACAGCGAACGCTGCCCTGCAAAACGCGGTCGGCGTCGGCAAGCGAGCGGCCGGTCAGAATCGCCAAAGCTCCGCCGGTGCGGGCCTCGAGCCCGCGCAGGAGTTCGCACAACGCATCGTCGGCCCGCACATCCTCGGGGCGCGACTCGATGTCCAGCAGCGTGCCGTCAATATCCACAAAGAGCGCAATTCGAGTCAGATCACGCAATGACGGCGCGTGCGGCCGCGCCCTCTTCTTTAAAGCATTCATGTCGATCCTCGCCCACGCGAAACGCGGACATATAAAGCATCGTCGCGGCGAACTTTGCCGCGCACGCAACGACGCATGGCGATGTCATCGATATATAGGCGCCCCATGAAGACCACGCAAGAAAAACCGGACAAATGCCCAATAATTCGCTGCTTTTGACGAGCGCGTCTCTGTGAACGCGAGCATCGCGATTCGGTTCCGCAGGGTTTTCGCGCGCATCGCGTATCGTTTCTCTTTGAAGTCGAGAAAGATCTCGCGCGCATGATCGGTCGCAAGACGCCTTGCACTTCAGTGTACCTCGACTGCGTCGGCATGACTGACGACCAGATGAAGGAAGTAGACTGAGCGTCCGCCATTCATCCCGACGACCGGCGGAAGACAAGGGCCAACCGCTTGCTGATCAACGCACGGGACGGCGTGTCAGCGCCGCGATTTCTTTGCAGCGGCCTCGCGGGTCAGCTTCTTTTTGTAATTGCAGCCGCGCAGAAAGAAATCGACGGCGAACGCCACGTGCTCGCGCACCTCGGGCGGCTTCGGCGGATGGCCAAGCGAAGTGGCGATCCGCACCCAATCCGTCGTCATGCTGAGACAAAGCGCGGCGACCCTTTCCACATCGTCGAGCGGCGGGAACACGCCTTCGTCAATCCACACTTCCAGCGCTTGGCGAATGAGCTGTGTCGCATTCGCGGTCGCCTCGTCGTGCATCTGCTTGAATTCGGGAAATTGCTCGCCTTCGAGATGCGCGAGGCGATTGAGTCCGGCCGCGTCGGTGGCGATCCGCATCGAAATGGCGCCGCACAAACCGATGAGATAGTCGCGCGGATCGGCGCCGCGCGGTTCAAGCGGCGACGTGACGGTGTGCGCCGCGATCGTGCGCTCGACCATGCGATGCACGACGGCCCGCAGAATCTCGCCCTTGTTCGCGAAGCGGCTGTAGATCGTCTTCGTCGAAGCCCCGGCTTCGCGCGCGATCTGCTCCATCGAGGTCGCGGCATAGCCCTTCTGCATGAACAACTTGAACGCCGCGTCGAGCAAGCGGGTGGGCAATTGCGCCGTTTCTTCCGCGGAAAGCCGCCCGGGGCCGATTTTTCGTTCAAGTTTCTTTGCCATGATTTCAGCGGCTTAGCCTCAAAAAGAAAATATCCCGTTCCTTTTTTTGACTTTACCCGTTGACAAAAAGAAAAGAAAGCCTTTCTTTCCGTTGCAACGCGAGAGATTGCAGTCGCGTGTAGGTGGACGGCCCGTAGAGGGCTGATTTCCAAGGGGAAAAGTCATGTCTGTTCAAACTGGCCAGAAATGGCTGATGGTGTCGCTCGCCGCGATGCTGGCGGCTTGCGCGTCGCCGCCGGACCTCGGGCCAACGTCCGAGCCGGCGCCGGCTTCCGATTTCACCGCCACGCGCAGCTTCGCCGCGCCGCAAGCGGATTGGCCGTCCGACCATTGGTGGACGGCGTTCGGCGACGCGCAGCTCAGCGCCTTGATCGAGGAGGCGCTCGCCGACTCCCCATCGCTCGTCATCGCCTCCGCGCGCGTGCATCAGGCTCAGGCGATCGCGCAACAAAGCGGCGCGGCGCTCTCTCCCACCCTCGGCGCGCAATCCGGCGCGAACGCCACCCGCCAGCATCTCTCCGCCGACAATCTTCCGCCGGACATCGCGAACGCTTTGCCCAACGATTGGTCGACCACCAGCAACGCAGCGCTGAAGCTCGACTACCAACTGGATTTCTTCGGGCGCAATCGCGCGGCGTTCGCCGGCGCGACCTCGCACGTGAAGGCGGCGGAAGCGGAAGCCGCCGAGGCGCGGCTGCAACTTTCGACCTCGGTGGCGCTCGCATATGGCGAATTGTTGCGTTTGAGCGCCGATCTCGACGCGGCCGAGCACGCCGCGGCGACGCGTGAGACCAGCGCGAGATTGGTTCAAAGCCGCGTCGCGTCCGGACTCGAAAATGAAGGCCACGCTCACCAAGCCGCTTCCGAAGCGGCGCGGGCTCGCGCCGAAGTGCTGGCCGTTCGCGCGGCCGTGCTTCGCGCGCGCCACCAGATCGCCGCCCTGCTCGGCAAGGGCCCGGACCGCGGTCTCGCCATCGCCGCGCCGCGTCAACCGGGCGCGCTCGCGCTCGGCTTGCCGGCGAGCGCGCAAGTCGACCTGATCGGGCGTCGGCCGGACCTCGCGGCGGCGCGGTTCAATGCGGCGGCCGCCGCCCAACACATTCGCGTGGCGCGCGCCGATTTCTACCCGAACATCAATCTCTCGGCGCTCGTCAGCTATCAGACGCTCGGCATCGACGCCATCGGCGGCGGCCAGCTGTCGGCGGCGCAAGCCGGCCCCGCGGTATCGCTTCCCATCTTCACCGGCGGGCGCTTGCAGGGCGAGTATCGCGGCGCGCGCGCGCAGTACGACGAAGCGGTTGCGCTCTATAACCAGACGCTGGCGAACGCGATGCGCGAAGTCGCGGATGCGTACAGCGATCGCGCCGCGCTCGAAGGGCAGCTCGCCGAACAGCGCGCGGCCCTGCAAGACGCCGAGCAATCCTACCGCATCGCGCGCACGCGCTATGAGGGCGGCCTCGCCAGCTACATCGACACGCTCAGCGTCGAAAACGCGCTGATCGCTCAACAGCGCGCCGTCGCGAACCTCAACGCACAAGCCTTCGCCCTCGATGTCACGCTCGTGCGCGCGCTCGGCGGCGGCTTCATCGCATCCTGACCCATCCATTTTTTCTGGGGAGTTACATCCATGGCAGACGATCTCAAATTCAGCACCGAAGGCTTTCAAGCGGTCGACGACATGCACGTCGACGACGCCAACGCGGCGAAGGCCGGCAAGATGAAGAAGCGCCGCAAGGTGCTCTTGCTCACCGTCGCCGGCGTCGTGGCCAAGATCGCCGTCGCCGGCGGCATCTATTGGGCCGCGGAGGCCGGACACTACGTCGCGACCGACAACGCCTATGTCGGCGCCTCGACCGCGCAGATCAATTCGCAAGTTTCGGGACAGGTGCTCGAAGTGCGCGCGGACGACACCCAAGCGGTGCATCGCGGCGACGTGCTTGCGGTGATCGACCCCGCGGACGCGCGCCTCGCCTTCCAGCGCGCCGAAGCGGATTACCGGCGCACGCTGCAGCGCGTGCGGCAGTATTTCTCGCAGGAAGCCGGGGCTGAAGCGCAAGTACGCGCCCGCCAAGCCGATCTCGACCGCGCCAGCGCCGACTACCAGCGCCGCCAGGCGCTCGCGGAAACCGGCGCCGTTTCGGGCGAAGAATTGACGGCCGCCCGGGCCGCCTACGAAAGCGCGCAGGCGAATCTGGCCGCGGCGCAGCAAAACCTCGAAGCGCAGCGCGCGCTCACGCGCGGATCGAGCGTCGAGACCCATCCGGAAACCTTGTCCGCGCTGGCGTCGCTCAACACCGCGCGGCTCAATCTCGAGCGCACCACGGTGCGCGCGCCGATTGATGGCGTGGTGGCCCAGCGCAAGGCCCAAGTCGGCCAGCGCGTCGACCCCGGCCAGCCCCTGATGAGCGTCTCGCCGCTTCAACAAGCCTTCGTGGATGCGAACTTCAAGGAGGGCCAGCTCGCGCGGGTGCGCATCGGCCAGGCCGTTCGCCTTACCTCGGATCTCTACGGCCATGACGTCGTCTTCCACGGCCACGTCACCGGCCTCGGCGGCGGCACGGGATCGGCTTTCGCCGTGATTCCCGCGCAAAACGCCACCGGGAACTGGATCAAGGTCGTGCAGCGCGTGCCCGTGCGCATCACGCTCGATCCCGCCGAACTCGCCGCGCACCCGCTGCGCGTCGGGCTCTCCATGGAAGCCACCATCGACACGCGGAGCTAAACGCCCATGTCCGGCGCACACTCTTCCTTGGGCGGCGATCAGCCGCTCAAGGGCCCCCTTCTCTTTCTGGCGGCGATCGTGCTCGCGAGCGCGAACTTCATCGCCGTCCTCGACATGACCATCGCCAACGTCTCGGTGCCGAACATCGCCGGCAGTCTTGGCATCTCCTCAAGCCAAGGGACGTGGATCATCACGTCCTATTCGGTGGCGGAGGCGATCATCGTGCCGCTCACCGGCTGGATCGCCGGCCGCTTCGGCACGGTGCGCGTGTTCGCCGCCGCCATGGTGCTGTTCGGCGCCTTCTCGGCGTTTTGCGGCATCTCGCATTCATTGGAAATGCTGGTGTTCGGACGCATCATGCAGGGGCTTTCCGGCGGTTTGCTGATGCCGCTGTCGCAAACCTTGCTGCTGCGCATCTTCCCGAAGGACAAGGCCAACGCCGCCATGGCCATCTGGGCCATGACGACGCTCATCGCGCCGGTGCTCGGCCCGATCCTCGGCGGCTCGATCTGCGACAATTTCGTCTGGCCGTTCATTTTCTTCATCAATGTGCCGCTCGCCGCGCTATGCGCGCCGGTCGCCTGGCGGATGCTGAAACGCTACGAGACCAGCGTCACCCGCGCGCCCATCGACAAGGTCGGCCTTGGCCTGCTCATCCTCTTCGTCGGCGCGCTGCAGATCATGCTCGACACCGGCAAGGACGACGGCTGGTTCGAATCCACGACCATTTGCGCGCTCGCCGCCATCGCCGCCGTCGGCTTCGTGGTGTTCGTGATCTGGGAGATGACGGAGAAGCATCCGATTGTCGATCTGCGCGTATTCCGTCATCGCGGCTTCACCGCCAGCGTCGTGACGCTGACGCTCGCTTACGGCGCCATGTTCGCCGCCAACGTGCTGACCCCGCAGTGGCTGCAATCTTTCATGGGCTATACTTCGACCTGGGCCGGCATGACGACGGCGTGGAGCGGCGTGCTCGCGGTGTTCGCGGCGCCCATCGTCGGCGCGCGCATGGGCAAGGTGGATCCGCGGCGGTTGGTATTTGTCGGCCTCATCTGGCTCACCGGCGTCACCGCGCTGCGCGCGACCGTCACCAGCGACATTACCTATTGGCAAATCGCCGTGCCGCTGATGCTGACCGGACTGGGTCTGCCGTTCTTCTTCGTACCGCTGACCGCGCTCTCGCTCGGCAGCGTCACGCCCGAAGAAACCGCCTCCGCCGCCGGCTTGCAGAACTTCCTGCGCACACTCTCCGGCGCGGTCGCCACCTCGATCGTGACGACGATGTGGGAAGACAAGACCACCTACAATCAGGCCGAACTGGCCGGCCTCACCGACAAGAGCGGCGAGACGCTGCAGAGCCTGCAGGCCTCGGGCATGAGCCATGAGCAGGCGCTCACCGCGCTCTCGCACATGGTCGATGGGCAGGCGGTCACCATCGCCACCAATCAGATCATGAGCCTCGTCACCGCGGCCTTCTTCATCGCGGCCTTCGTCATCTGGGTTTCACCCAAGCCCGCGCGCGCCATCGACATGACGCAGGTCGGCCACTGATTTTCACGGAGAAACAACAATGCACATCGGCCTTTCCGGATTGACGTACATGCGCGAAGGCGACCCCGGCAGCTGCGACGTTGGCTACGGAAAACCACCGAAAAGCGGCCCATTCAAAAAAGGCCGGTCTGGATTTCCAGGTGGGCGAAAGACAGGCTCGTCCAGACGCGCGTCAAGAAGATGCTCGAAACCAATTCACCGGTGCGACTCGGCGATGAAACGCGAGACTTGGATACGTTCGAAATCACGCTCCTCAGCGTGCGCAACGGGTGCGTTGTTTTGCAGGGAAGCAAGATCGTCTCGCGTGCGCCACACCGACTGCGGTCTCAGTGGAGGTTCCAGGATCAGCGCGCCCGCGCCTACGTCCACGGTGAAGTTTGCCGACAACCTTGCCTCGACCGCGACAACGTTCATTTCGCGCCGGCGCCAACGCGCTTGCATCAGCGCATCGCCGACCATGCCTCGCGCGATACCTGACTTGATGCCGTGCCCCAGACTTCCATGCGCCCGTCACTTATCGAAACGTCTCCGCGCTTACTCCAACATAAGCGGCGGCCTGCACGCGGTTCAGTCCGCGCGGCAACCACGGCAGCGGCGTCTTGGTCTTGGTGTTATCCCGGGCGTTACCCCGGACTGAGTCAGCACCTTCGCCGTTTGCGTCAAGTGCTTGATAAATTTGGTGGAGCCAAGGGGAGTCGAACCCCTGACCTCTTGAATGCCATTCAAGCGCTCTCCCAACTGAGCTATGGCCCCGAACGCCGGCGAGCCGGCGCGGATTTGGGAAGCGCGGAACCTAGGCCGCGCCCTTATTCGATTCAAGCGCGGCTTACCGGCCCTCGCCTTCGTCCTCGTCCTCGGCCGGCAGATCGCCGATTTCGTCCTCCGGAAATTCTTCCTCGTCCTCAAGCAGCGGGACATCATCGTCGGCGGCGTCGCCTTCCAGCTCCGCTTCCTCTTCGGAGAAGCCGGGCGGCAGCGCGTCGCCGCCGCTTTCGCCGCCTTCGTCTTCCTCAAGCGTTGCAGCTTCCTCCGGGCTTTCGGCGTCGATCTCCGGCGTTTCCTCGACCTCCTCCTCCTCGTCGCTGGCCTCGGCTTCGGCGCCTCCCTTGGCCTCTTCCTCGTCCTCGTAATCGTCCTCGTAGGCGGCCACGCGGGAGCGGCCGCGCTTCACTTTCACGCCTTCTTCGGCGGGATCAAACGTGGTCGAGCATTTCGGGCACACAGCCGGGCGCCGACGCAGGTCGTAAAACTTCGCACCGCAATTGGGGCACACTTGCTTCTCGCCCAGCTCCGCCTTGGCCAAATGCGTCTCCTTGCGGTGAATCGGCGCTTTCGCGGGGCGCTCGCTTGCCACGCGCGGGGGGCGCTGTCAAAAGCTTTGTCGCCTAAATTCAGCTCTCTTCGGATAGAGGCCTTTTCATGCGTCTCAAGGCTCGCGCCGGCGGCCCGCTGCGCGGCCGCGCCCGCCCGCCCGGCGACAAATCCATCTCCCACCGCAGCCTGATTCTGGGGGCGCTGGCGCAAGGAACCACAGAGGTCGAAGGGCTTTTGGAGGCCGATGACGTGCTGCGGACGGCGGATGCCGTGCGCGCGCTGGGCGCGGACGCGCGCAGGCTGGGCCCGGGGCGCTGGACCGTCGAAGGCGCCGGCGGCTTTGGACAACCGGCCGGGCCGATCGATTGCGGCAATTCCGGCACCGGGGCGCGCCTCCTGATCGGCGCCGCCGCCGGCTATCCGATCAGCGCCAGATTCGACGGCGACGGCTCGCTGCGCAAACGGCCCATGAACCGGGTGATCACGCCGCTTTCGCAGATGGGCGCGCGCTTCGAGGCCGCCGACGGGCGCTTGCCGCTGACGGTCATGGGCGGGGGCCTGAAGGGCGTCACCTATCGCTCGCCGGTGGCGTCGGCGCAGATCAAGTCGGCGGTGCTGCTCGCCGGACTGCAGGCGGACGGCGAAACCGTGCTGATCGAGCCCGAACGCTCGCGCGATCACAGCGAGCGCATGCTGCGCGCTTTCGGGGCCAATATCGACACCGTCGAGATCGATGGCGCGGCGCATCCGCGCGTGCGGCGGAGCACGCTTCGCGCGGCGCCCGTCTCCGTGCCGGCCGACCCCTCCTCCGCGGCGTTTCCGATCGTCGCCGCCTTGCTGGTGGCGGGCGCCGAGGCGCGCGTGGACGACATGCTGATGAACCCGCTGCGCATCGGCCTCGTGCACACGCTGCGCGACATGGGCGCCGACATCACTCTCGCCAACCCGCGCGAGCTGGCGGGCGAGCCGATCTCCGATCTGGTTGTGCGCGCATCCCTGCTCAAGGCGACGGCGCCGCCGCCGGAGCGCGTGCCGAGCATGATCGACGAATATCCGATCCTCGCCGTCGCCGCCGCGTTCGCCGAAGGCGAGACCCGCCTCACCGGCGCGGCGGAATTGCGCGTGAAGGAAAGCGACCGCATCGCCCTCACCGTCGCCGGACTGCGCGCCTGCGGCGTGGACGCGGAGGAATTGCCGGACGGACTCATCGTGCGCGGCGCCGGGCCGCGCGGCGTCAAGGGCGGCGCAGAAATCCGCACCGAGGGCGACCATCGCATCGCCATGTCCTTCCTGGTGCTGGGCCTCGCGGCCCAGAATCCGGTGATCGTCGACGAGGCGGAGATGATCGCCACCAGCTTTCCAGGCTTCGTCGCGCTCATGCGAGGCCTGGGCGCGGAGATCGCCGAAGACTAGAGCGCGCGCTCCTTGCGGCTGAGGATCGCCGTCGCCGCCAGATCGCCGGTGACGTTGCCGAGCGTGCGGAAGATGTCCGGGATCACTTCGACGGCGAGCAGCACGCCCAGCAAATCGATCGGCACGCCCATGGCGAGACAGATCGGCGCGATGCTGGTGATGAACGACACCTGGCCGGGCAGGCCAACGGCGGCGATGCTGGCGGCGTACGAGGCGAGAATGCCGGCGAGATAGGCCTGCGGCGCAAGCACGACGCCGTGCACATGCGCCACGAAAAGCACCACCACCAGATTGATCACCGGGCTGGTGAAGCGAAAGATCGCCACCGCCAGCGGCAAGATCAGATCGGCGATCCGCTCCGAGATCTTGAGCTGACGCGAAGCCTCGAGCATGGCCGGCAACGAAGCCAAGGACGATTGCGTCGAGAAAGCGATCGCCCAGACCGGCGTCGCCGCGGCGACGAAACGCCCGATCGGCAAGGCGCCCCACGTCACCGCAAGCACGAACGCAATCAGCGTGACCCCCAGGCCGACAATGACGGCGATGGCGATGTAGTGCGCCAGCGTGCCCGCCGCCGCCAGACCGGCGCTGGCGCCGACGCCCAGCGCCAACGAAAAGACGCCGATCGGCCCGGCCAGCAGCACCCAGTGAATGATGACGACCATGGCTTCCGACACGGCCCGAAACAGGTTGACGAGAAGATCGCGCAGCGGCGGCGCGAGGCGCGTGACGGCGAAGCCGAAGAACAGCGCAAATACGCTCAAGGGCAACACGGCGTCGGACGCCGCCGCCGCGATCGGATTGGCCGGCGCGAGCGCCTTCACCCAGGCGCCGAAATCGGGCGGCGGGATCGACGCGGCGCTGGCATCGATCCCCTCCATGATCTTGGCGGCGTCCGCGCGATCGACCGGCCACCAATGCAGCAAGGCGCCGGTGAAGGCGAAGCTGTAGAGCGCGCCGAAAACCAACAGCACCGAAAACAGCACCATCGCACGCGCCGTGAGCTTGCCGGTGGAGGCGGCGTCGGTCACCGAAGCGACGCCGGTGACGAGCAGCGCAAACACCAGTGGCACGACCGTCATGCGCAGGGCGTTCAGCCAGAGGCCGCCAATGGGCGCGAAGCCCTGCGCTACGGCTTGCCATTCCGATCCGCCATATCTCTGTATGGCCACGCCCGCCGCCAAGCCGAGGACAAGCCCAAGCAGCACATAGAAGCTCAACGACCGAAACATGCGCCCTCAAGAATGGTGAACAAGCGATTTATGTGCGTGCATCTGCACGGTTCCTTAAAACATCGAAGGCATATCTCGCCACATAATAAGAAAGCCTCGGACTTCGAACTTTGGTGGGGCGTATGGGTTTGCCTGGCTATAAGAGCGCTGTGACGGCCGCTCTATTTGTGTCGCTGCTGACGGCCGCGGGGGTCGCGCGCGCGCAGCAGAATTCCAACTGGGTGGCGGAATCGGAGGCGCTTGCGCGCCGCATCGAGGCGCAAAACCTGGTGATGACCGATCGCATCCGCGCCGACCACGAGCGCGAAGCGTTGCGCGAGACCGGGCGCCAGCGCCTGCAAATTCTGTTCGACATCGCCGCCGAGGATTTCGTGGCCTCCAGCGCCGAACGCACCGCCCATTCGCTTCCGATGCTGCAGCGCGAGGCCGAGGCGCAGCACGACGTGCGCTACCAGAACATGGCCCGCGTGCTCGTCGCCTACGCGCCGGCGCTCGACGGCGATTACATCGCCTCGCGCCGCAACCTGGAAATCCTGCTGCGCACGGCGCGCGACCCCTACGTCGTCGGCGCGGCGGAGCGGTTCCGCTCCTACACGCTGACGGATCTCGGCCTCGTCGGCAACGCGCTCGAGGCGGCCCGATCGGGTCTGGCCCAGCTGCCCAACGAGCCCCTCACGCTGACGCTGCGCTCCGGACTGCAGGACGCGCTCGCCTACGTCTCGATGCGCATCGGCGATTTCGAGGGCGGTTTCGACCACATGCAGCGCAGCCTGGAGATGGACCTGGCGGCTGGCAAGCCGGTCGACGGGCTGACCTTCGTCTACAACATCGCCAGCATGCTCGCCGACGACCAGAAGACGGACATCGCGCTGCGCATCGCGGCTATCGATGAAGAACTCGCCGTCCGCACCGGCGATCCCGACAATCGGTTCTACGCCAAGCTGCTGTGCGCCAAGGTGCGGTTCGCGGCGCACGATTATGCGGGCTCGGCCCGCTGCTCGGAAGAAGGCCGCGCGATGAACAACGCGCCGCCGGAATACGTGACGCGCCTCATGGTGCTGCGCGCGAGGGGCCTGGCCAGGTTGGGCGAAGGACATGCGGCGCGGCGCGAGTTCAATGAATTGCAGGCGTTGGCCGCCACCCGCGGCGACCCCGCCCTGATCGACCGCATCCACTCGATCGAGCCGGAAGTGCTGCAGGCCGAGGGCCGCGTCCGCGACGCCTACAACGCCTTGCTGGTCTATCACGAAGACACCGAGCGCAACGTGCTGCGCCGCTTCAACGCCGGCGTGAAGGAATTGCGGGCGACGATGGAAGACGAAATCGCCCGCGCCGACGAACGCGCGCAGCAACAGGCGATCCGCTCCGAGCTGCAAAATCGCGCCATGCAGGGGATGACGCTGGCGATCATCCTGGCGGTCGCCTGCCTGATCGCCGCCGTCGCCATCGCCGTGCTGATTTATCGCAGTCGCCGCGCCATGCTGGTCGCCGTCGGCCGCGCCGAGGAGATCCTGGCGCGCCGCGGCGCCGCGCTCGACGCCACCGACGCGCCGCCGACCGAGCGGCTGCGCAACATCCTCGACGAGATCGAACGGCGCGACATGGAATTGCAGGAAACCTTCGAAGCGCTGAAGGCCGCGCGCGAGGCCGCGGACGCCGCCAATATCGCCAAATCGCAATTCCTGGCCACCATGAGCCACGAGCTGCGCACCCCGCTCAACGCCATCATCGGCTACAGCGAACTGGTGATGGAAGAAGCCGAGGACGCGGGCGCGAACCACCTGAACGCCGACGTGCTGCGCATCCGCGGCGCGGGCCAGCGCCTCCTGCTGCTGATCAACGACATGCTCGACCTGGCCAAGATCGAGGCCGGGCGGATGATTGCGGAAGCGCAGCCGTTCGAAGTGGGCGCCGTCATCGACGACATGATGAAGATCACCGCGCCGATGGCCGAAGCCAACGGCAACCGCCTTGTGCTCGATCAGCCGCTTTCGCTCGGCGAGGCCTTCACCGACGACATGAAGCTTTCGCAGTGCCTGCTCAACCTGCTCTCCAACGCCTGCAAGTTCACCAAGGACGGGCAAGTCACGCTGCGCACCCGGCGCGAAATGCTCGACGGCGTCGATTGGCTCGTGTTCGAAGTGGCCGACACCGGCATCGGCATCAGCAAGGAAGCCCAGGAGAAGCTGTTCCAGCCGTTCGTCCAGGCCGACGCCTCCACCACGCGCGCCTATGGCGGCACCGGTCTTGGCCTCGCCATCACCCGCCGCCTGGCGCAGCTGCTGGGCGGGGACGTCACCGTGCAGAGCGAGCCGGGGCACGGGGCGATCTTCACCGTGCATGTGCCCGCCGAACTGCCCAACGCCAAGGCGAACGCGGCCAACGACGAGGACGACGAAGAACTGGTCGACGCGGCCTGACACGCTTTCCCCCGTCGCCGCTGCGCTCTAAACCGCCGACATGATCATCGCCATCGACGGGCCGACGGCTTCCGGCAAGGGCACGGTCGCCGCCGGCGTGGCCAAACGCTACGGCCTCAAGCGCCTCGACACGGGAGCGATCTACCGCGCCGTGGCCTTGGCCATGCTCGATGCGGGCGCCGATCCGCATGACGCCGCCCTGGCCGAGCAAACCGCGCAAGCGCTCGATCTCTCAGGCATCGACGAGAGCCGCATCCGCTCCAGCCAAGTCGGCGCGGCGGCGTCCATCGTCGCGGCGCAGCCAGCGGTTCGGAACGCCCTGCTCGACGCGCAGCGCGCTTTCGCCGCCGATCCCGCCGGCGCGGTGCTGGACGGGCGCGACATCGCCACGGTGATCTGCCCGGACGCCGACGTGAAGCTTTTCGTCACCGCCTCCCTGCCCATCCGCACCGAGCGCCGGCTCAAGGAGTTGCGCGCGCGGGGCGAACTCACCACCTTTGCGGAGCTGGAGCGGCAGATCGCCGAACGCGACGCGCGGGACACCAACCGCCCCGATGCGCCCCTGCGTCAGGCGGCGGATGCGCACTTGCTCGACACCAGCGCTCTTTCTATAGAGGGGGCCGTGGAGGCCGCTTGTCGCATCGTCGACGCGGCCATGGCGCGCCCGCGGGGCTAAGGCCCGCGGGCTCTCGTCGTTTCCGAGGTCTCCGCAAGCCACATCGGGACGGCCGCATGGTGCGGCCGAGACCGCCGGAGCCAACCGGTCGGCCCTAAACATTTTGGAGAAGTTTGAAGTATGGCGGCAACTGCCCTGAACCCCACGCGCGATGATTTCGCGGCCCTCCTGGACGAGAGCCTCTCCTCGCGCGGCATGATCGAAGGCCGGGTCATCCCGGCGACCGTCGTCGCGGTCGAACACGATTTCGTCGTCGTCGACATCGGTCTCAAGACGGAGGGACGCATCCCTCTGCGTGAATTCACTCTCGACATGGAGAACGGCGCTCCCAAGGCCGGCGACATCGTCGAAGTCTATCTCGACCGCATCGAAAACGCGCTGGGCGACGCTGTCGTCAGCCGCGAGAAGGCGCGCCGCGAGGAAGCCTGGACGCGCCTCGAAAAGAGTTTCGCCGCTCAAGAAGGCGTGCAGGGCGCGATCGTCGGGCGCGTGAAGGGCGGCTTCACCGTCGACCTCGGCGGCGCCAACGCCTTCCTGCCCGGCAGCCAAGTCGACATCCGCCCGGTGCGCGACGTCGGTCCGCTCATGAACATCGTGCAGCCGTTCGCGATCCTGAAAATGGACCGCCAGCGCGGCAACATCGTCGTCTCGCGCCGCGCCGTGCTCGAAGAGAGCCGCGCCAGCGAGCGCGCTGAAATCGTCGGCCAGCTCAAGGAAGGCGAAGTTCGCGAAGGCGTGGTCAAGAACATCACCGATTACGGCGCGTTCGTGGACCTCGGCGGCATCGATGGCCTTCTGCACGTCACCGACATGAGCTGGAAACGCGTCTCGCATCCGAGCCAAGTGCTCAATGTGGGCGACACCGTCAAAGTCCAGATCGTCAAGATCAATCCGGACACCCAGCGCATCTCGCTCGGCATGAAGCAGCTGATGAACGATCCGTGGGACGGCGTGGATTCCAAATATCCCGTCGGCGGCAAGTTCTCCGGCCGTGTCACCAACATCACCGATTACGGCGCGTTTGTTGAACTCGAACCCGGCGTCGAAGGCCTGGTGCACGTCAGCGAAATGAGCTGGACCAAGAAGAACGTGCACCCGTCGAAGATCCTCTCCACCAGCCAGGAAGTGGATGTCGTGGTGCTCGACGTGGACGGCGACAAGCGCCGCATCTCGCTCGGCATCAAGCAATCCATGGCCAATCCATGGGAAGCGTTCCTAGCCGAACATCCGGTCGGGTCGGCGGTTGAAGGCGAAGTCAAGAACATCACCGAGTTCGGCCTGTTCGTCGGCCTGACGCCGGAAATCGACGGCATGGTGCACCTCTCCGACATCGCCTGGGACGCCCAGGGCGAAGAGGCGCTGCAGCGCTACAACAAGGGCGACGTCGTGAAGGCGCGCGTTCTGGATGTGGACGTCGAGAAGGAGCGCATCTCGCTCGGCATCAAGCAGGCGCAAGCCGACCCGATCGCCGGCGCCGAATTTCGCAAGGGCCAGATCATCACCGTCGAAGTGGTGGAAGTGGCTTCCGGCGGCATCGACGTCGCCTTCGGCGAAGGCAATGCGCTGCGCAGCTTCATCCGCAAGAGCGACCTCTCGCGCGACCGCTCCGAGCAGCGCCCCGAACGCTTCGCCGTGGGCGACCGCATCGACGCCATGGTCACCGCCTTCGACAAGGCGTCGCGCCGTGTCTCGCTGTCGATCAAGGCGATGGAGCTGGCCGACGAGAAGGAAGCCATCGCTCAATTCGGCTCGTCCGACTCGGGCGCTTCCCTGGGCGACATCCTCGGCGCGGCGCTCAAGGAAAAGAACAAGCCGTAAGGCCCATACGGCGCGCAACAGAACGCGGCTGGCCCTCGCCAGCCGCGTTTTTTGCTACCGGCGGAGCGCCGACGACGGCGCCAACCGCGCCTCCCGGCCCGGATTCGCCGTGCACGGGCGGGTTTTTTCTTGTTTCAGACGAAAGCCTTATTGACGGCAGCCGGCCGGCGGGCGTTGATTTGGACCGGAAAGTGGAGCGAATCCAATGCTGCGGTCCGAATTGGTGGCGCGCCTCCAGGAAGAATTTCAGCCCATGCGCGCGGCCGACGTCGAGCGGGCGCTCGACATCGTGCTTGAGGAAATCGCGCAATCCTTGGCGAGCGGCGGCCGCGTCGAACTGCGCGGCTTCGGCGCGTTTTCCGTGCGCAAGCGCGAGGCGCGGACCGGGCGCAATCCGCGCACCGGCGCCGCCGTGAAGGTCGCCGCCAAGCGCGTGCCCTTTTTCAAGCCCGGCAAAGAATTGCGGCTCAAGGTCAATGGCGGCGTGGAGCCGTAAGCGCACAAGGCGCGGCGGTTCAGCCAACGGTTTCTTTGCGGGGCAATGATGTCAGTGCTCAAGGAATTTCGTGAATTCGCGCTCAAGGGCAGCGTCGTCGATCTCGCCGTCGGCGTAATCATCGGCGCGGCGTTCGGGACGATCGTCTCCTCGCTGGTGGACGACATCATCATGCCGCCGATCGGGCTGCTGCTGGCGGGGATCGATTTCAGCGCGCTGAAGCTGGTGTTGAAGGAAGCGGTCCCGGCCGCCGGCGCGGCGCCGGCCGTGCCCGAAGTGGCGATCAATTACGGGAAATTCCTCAACGCCGCGATCAAGTTCATCATCGTCGCCTGGGTGCTGTTCCTGGTGATCAAGGCGATGAATTCGATGAAACGGAAGGAAGAAGCCGCGCCCGCGCCGGTGGCGGAAACGCCCGCGGACGTGAAGCTGCTGACGGAAATCCGCGATCTGTTGAAGGCGAAGTAGCAGTTCGCACTTCCGTCATCCCGGCCGACCGAAGGGAGAGCCGGGACCCAGGGGATCGTCGAGCGATAGCGCATGTTGATTCTGGGTCCCGGATCGCGCTCCGCGCGTCCGGGATGACGAAAGCGCATCGGTTTCCTAGGTTCCTGATCATGGCGCGCGCAAAAATCTGCGGCATCACCGACTTCGCGGCGCTCGACGCCGCGTTGGCGGGCGGAGCGCGCTATGTCGGCTTTGTCGTGCATGCGAAGAGCCCGCGGCTCGTAAAGGCGGAGATGCTGGCGCCGTTGGTGGAGCGCGCGCGCGGGCGGGCGGAGATCGTGTTCGTAGTGTCGGATCCCCCGTTCTCGCGCCTGAAGGCGCATTGCGAGGCGCTGAAGCCGGACTGGATCCAGGCGCATGGCGGCGAAGGGCCGGAGCAGCTGGCGGAGATGAAGCCGCTGGCGCGTAAGGGCGTGATCAAGGCGCTGGGGATCGCCCGGAGCGAGGATTTCGCAGCCGCTGCCCCGTTCGAGGGCGTCGCCGACATGCTGATGTTCGACGCCAAGCCCCCCAAGGGCGCGGAGCGGGCCGGCGGGCACGGCTTGGCGTTCGATTGGACGCTCTTGAAAGATCGGCGTTTTTCCCGGCCCTGGTTCTTGTCGGGCGGTCTCAATCCGGACAATGTGGCCGAGGCGATCACGCTTTCGGGGGCGGCCTTGGTGGATGTGTCCTCTGGCGTCGAAAGCGCCCCGGGGATAAAGGACCCGGCGCGGATCGCCGCTTTCCTGGCCGCCGCAAAGGCCCCCCAGCCCTGAGCTCTTAATGGACGCGCGACGTAACTGGCAGGACCTTCCCGACGCGCAAGGCCGCTTCGGCAAATACGGCGGACGCTTCGTCGCCGAGACCTTGATGCCGCTGATCCTGGATCTGGAGCGCGCTTATCGCGAGGCGCAAGCCGATCCGGCGTTCCACGCGAAGATGGACGAGTTTCAGCGCGATTATATCGGCCGCCCCAGCCCGATCTATTTCGCGGAACGCCTCACCGAACATCACGGCGGCGCGAAGATTTGGTTCAAGCGCGACGAGCTCAATCACACCGGCGCGCACAAAATCAACAATTGCCTCGGGCAAATCCTGCTCGCGCTCAGAATGGGCAAGACGCGCATCATCGCCGAAACCGGCGCGGGTCAGCACGGCGTGGCGACGGCGACGGTGGCGGCGCGGTTTGGCCTGCCGTGCGTCGTGTTCATGGGCGCGACGGATATCGAGCGGCAGAAGCCGAACGTGTTTCGCATGCGCTTGCTGGGCGCCGAAGTGCGCCCCGTCACGGCGGGCGCGGCGACGCTGAAAGATGCGATGAACGAAGCGCTGCGCGATTGGGTGACCAACGTCGAGGACACCTTCTACTGCATCGGCACGGCGGCGGGGCCGCACCCCTACCCGGAAATGGTGCGCGAGTTTCAGAGCGTGATCGGCCGCGAAGCGCGCGCGCAGATACTGGAACGCGAGGGGCGTTTGCCGGATGCAGCAGTGGCGTGCATCGGCGGCGGCTCCAACGCCATCGGCCTCTTTCATCCCTTCATCAATGACGAAGACGTGGCTCTGATCGGCGTCGAAGCGGCGGGCCTTGGCATCGATGCGCGCAATATGCACGCGGCGGCGATCAATGGCGGGCGCGCCGGCGTGCTGCATGGCAACCGCACTTATCTTTTACAAGACGAAGACGGGCAGATCATCGAGGGGCACTCGATCAGCGCGGGGCTGGATTATCCGGGCGTCGGGCCGGAGCACTCCTACTTGGCCGACATCGGCCGCGCCAAATATCTGACGGCGACGGATGAGGAAGCGTTGGAAGCGTTCCAGCTCTGCGCGCGGCTTGAAGGCATCCTGCCGGCGCTGGAGCCTTCGCACGCGCTGGCGCGCGTTGGCGATGTGGCGAAGGAGTTGGGCAAGGACGGGCTCATCGTCATGAACCTCTGCGGGCGCGGCGACAAAGACGTGTTCACCATCGCCGACGCGCTGGGGGCCAAGCTGAAATGACCACCTATTCCGGCTCCTGCCATTGCGGCGCGATCAGCTTCACGTACGAGGGCGAGCTTGATCGCGTGATCAGCTGCAATTGCTCGCATTGCCGGCGCAAGGGCTTCCTGCTGGCGTTTGGGTCGGAGGAAACCATCCAGGTCGAGGTGCAAGGCGACGTGCTCGGCACGTATCACTTCAACAAAAACACCATAGATCATCATTTCTGCACCAGGTGTGGCACGGCCACACACGCGTTCGGCGATGTGCGCGGCAAGCGCATGGGCATGGTCAACGTGCGCTGCATGCCGGATGTCGATCTCGACGCGCTGACGCTGACGAAGGTGGATGGAGCGAGCTTCTGATGCGTTCGCTGTATTTCGCGCCCCGGGGTGAACCTCCGCACTCTCAGAATTTGCGCGTTGGCGAAACGCGGACTCTCGAACGCCGCGCTTCTCCCCACCCGCTAACCCCCTCCTCTCAAGAGGAGGGGGAATGAGCACGCGGCTTGATACTCGCTTTACTGACCTGAAGCGCGAGGGCCGCGCTGGCCTTGTTGCGTACATCATGGCGAGCGATCCGGATTACGAAACGTCGTTCGAAATCTTGCGGCAATTGCCGGGCGCCGGCGCGGATGCGATCGAGTTGGGCTTTGCCTTCTCCGATCCGATGGCGGATGGGCCATCTGTGCAAAAGGCGGCGCAGCGCGCGCTGAAAAGCGGCGGATCGCTCAGGCGCACGCTCGATCTGGTGGGGCGCTTCCGCAGAGACGATCAAACCACGCCGATTATTCTGATGGGCTATGCGAATCCCGTCGAACAATTCGGCCACGCGCGCTTCGCCGACGAAGCGGCGAAAGTTGGCGTGGATGGCGTGATCGTTGTCGACATTCCGCCGGAAGAAGATGCCGAGCTGCGCGGCGCGCTGGCGTCGCAATCGATTTCGCTTATTCGTCTGGCCACGCCGACTACAGACGAAAAGCGCCTGCCCACCGTGCTCAACGGAGTGTCAGGCTTTCTCTATTATGTCTCGGTCGCCGGCGTGACGGGCGCGAAGGCTGCGGTCACAGATCAGGTGCGCGCGGCGGTCGCTCGCCTGAAACGCGCAACGGCGCTGCCGATTGCCGTTGGTTTTGGGGTGCGCGAGCCAGAAGCGGCGCGCGCAATCGCACAAGCCGCCGACGCCGTCGTCGTCGGCTCGGCCTTCGTCGATGAAATCGGCGCGGGCGTGGTTAACGAAGCTCCAGCACGCGTCTTGCGCAAGGTGCGTCAGTTGAGCGAAGCTGTCCGCCTGGCGCGGGCTGTGGAAGGATCGCGTACATGAATTGGCTGTCGAATCTCGCGCGGCCGGGGCTGCAGAAGAAAAAGCCCGAGGACGAAAAGCGCGAAACGCCAGACAATCTTTGGGTCAAGGATCCCGGCACCGGCGAGTTGATTTTCCGCGCCGAACTGGAAGCGGCGCAGTGGGTGACGCCCTCCGGCTTCCACATGCGCATCGGGCCCGATCCGCGCTTCAAGCAATTGTTTGACGACGCGGCATGGCAGAAGATTCCGCTGCCGAAAGTGATCAACGATCCGCTGAAGTTCAAGGACGACAAGAAATATGCGGACCGCTTGAGGACGGCGCGCGCGAAGGTCGGCCGCGACGATACGATGGCCGCGGCGTTCGGCCAGATCGGCGGCGTGCGCGCCGTCGTCCTGGTGCAGGATTTCGATTTCATGGGCGGCTCGCTCGGCGTCGCCGCCGGCGAAGCGTTCATCGCCGCCGCCGAAAGCGCGGTGAAGCGCAAGGCGGCGCTTGTCGTGATCACCGCATCGGGCGGCGCGCGCATGCAGGAAGGCATCCTCTCGCTGATGCAGATGCCGCGCACGACTTTGGCCATCCAAACTTTGAAGGAAGCGGGCCTCCCTTACATCGTCGTGCTGTCCGATCCGACGACGGGCGGCGTGACGGCGTCCTACGCGATGCTGGGCGACATCCACATCGCAGAGCCCGGCGCGCTGATCGGCTTCGCCGGCCCGCGCGTGATCGAACAGACCATACGTCAGAAATTGCCGGAAGGCTTCCAGCGCTCGGAATATCTGCTGGACAAGGGCATGGTCGACATGGTGGTCGACCGCCGCCAGTTGAAAGAGACGCTGTCGACCGTGCTCGGCATCATGATGCACAAGCGCGTGCAGGCCGTGAAGGAAGACGACGGCGCGCTGGAGCTGACGGCCATCGCCAGCGATTCCGAACTGCGCGTCCCACCGCGCGGGCGCAAGACCAACGGCAAACAGGCGCGGCCGAAGGCGGCGGAGTAGTCGCCACGACGCGCAATGAGCGATCCCGCCCTCGCGCATTTCGAAACCCTATTCGGCCCCGAATTCGGCCATGGCAAGGCGCTCGATCTGGCGCCATTGCGGCGCGCCCTCGCGAAACTGGACGATCCCCAGGATAAACTCCCGCCCGTCGTTCACGTCGCTGGCACCAACGGCAAAGGCTCGACCATCGCCTTCATGCGCGCGATTTTGCAGGCGAGCGGGCTCAGGGCGCATGCGTTCACCAAGCCGCACATCCTGCACCTGCGCGAGCGGTTCGTCGTCGCGGGCGAGACCGTCGACGATCAAGTGCTGATCTCCGCCGCGGACGACGTGGCGCGAACGCGCGAGCCGCTGACGCAATTCGACGCGCAAGCGGCCGCGGCGTTCTTGCTGTTTGCGGAAATGCCGGCGGATATCGTTCTCCTTGAAGTCGGCATGGGCGGGCGCAACGATTCAACGAACGTCGTCGCGCGCCCCGCCGTAACGGCGATCACGCCGATTTCCCTCGACCATCAGGATGTGCTGGGCGGCTCACTCGCCGAAATCGCGGCGCACAAGGCGGGCGTGACGCGGCGCGGCGTCCCGACGATCGTAGCGCGTCAGCCGGACGAAGCGCGCGATGTGATCGAGGCGGAGGCGAAGCGGGTCGACGCCCTGTTGCAAGAACAGGGCGTGGATTGGGACGCATATGCGCAGGCCGGCGGACTCGCCCTGGAAACGCGGGCGCGCTCGCTGCATGTGCCGTTGCCGGCCTTGATGGGCGCGCATCAGATCGACAATGCGGGGTTGGCGGCGGTCGCCCTCCTCTCGCTTGAACGGACGGAGATCGACGCCCGGGCGATTGGCGAAGGCGTCGCCGGCGCGCGCTTGTCCGGGCGCATGCAGGCGCTGACGCACGGGCGACTTGCGGGTGCGGCGCGCGCGCATGACGCCGAGATTTGGGTGGACGGAGGCCACAACGCACAAGCCGCCGCCGCGCTGGCGCAGATGCTCTCGTTGCTTCAACGCAAACGGCCAGTGAAGACGGCGCTCATCGTCGGATTGCGCGCGCGCAAGGATTGGGCCGCGTTCGCGAAGCGATTGGCCGGATCGGCCGCGATCGTCATCGCGGTTCCGGTGGCGGACGGGGGCGCCACGCCGGAATCGGTCGCCGCCGCGTTCGGCGCCGAGGCGCGCACGGCGAATAGCATCGATAATGCGCTCAGCCGCGCGCTGGACGAAGGCGCACAGCGCGTTCTCATTTGCGGTTCGTTTGCGTTGGTCGCCGAGGCGCTCAGCGATATCGGCGTGGCGTGAGCGTCAGACGCTCTCGTTGAGCCACTCGACGATCTTGGATTTGGGCATGGCGCCGACTTTCGTCGCCGCGACCTTGCCGTCCTTGAATACCATCAGAGTGGGGATGCCGCGCACGCCGTAACGGCCGGGCGTCATCGGGTTTTCATCGATATTGAGCTTGGCGACGGACACGCGCCCGCCCATTTCGTTGGCGATCTCTTCCAGAGCCGGGCCGATCTGCTTACACGGGCCGCACCATTCCGCCCAGAAATCCACCACGACCGGGCCCGACGCCTTCAAGACATCGCTTTCGAAGCTGTCGTCCGTGATTTTCACCGTGGCCAAGGCCGCTCTCCTGATTCCGCGAAAACTTAGACTGCGCATTTAGGCGTGAACAGCATCTTATTCAACCGCGCGAGAACACCTCGAAAACAGCATCCATTCGCGTGTCCGGCACGAGCATGAGACGCGGCGCCTCGGTCCACAGCAACGCGCATCGAACGATTTTGTTGACAAAGATTTGTCGCAACACTTCCCGGTAGAGCGCCATTTGCAGAATGTAGGCGTCCGGCGCGTCCTCGATCCGTTCCGGCGCGGGGCGGTCGGTCTTGAAATCCAAGATGAGCACGCCACCATCGTCAACCACGAGCCGATCGACGACGCCGCGGACCGGCTTGCCCGCGGCCATGCCGACAATGGGCGCTTCCGCGCGGCTCGACGGCGCGAACGCCGACGCGAATTGAGGATTGGCGATGACGCCCAGCGCCTCGCCCGCCAACGCCTCCGCTTCGTCTTCGCGCACGCCTTGGCGTCTCAACCAGACGCGCGCTTGCTCGTTGCGGCTCGCCGGAGCGACGTCGGGCAGGCGTTCGAGCAGGCCGTGAATGAGACGCCCGCGGCGGAAGCGCTTCTGTCCATCGCCGCGCGGCGAGAACACGGCGGAGTCGAGCGGCTTGAGGCGCGAGGGCGCGGCGTGACCGATGCGCTTGGCGCCGGCGACGCCGCTCGCGCTCCATTCGGGCGGCGGCGGCGCGCATGTTTCGTCCGCGGCGCCGGCGCCGGCGAATAACGGTTCGCCAAGCCGCAGCCCCTCGCCGAACGGCGTTTCGCAAGGCTGGCCGAGCTTGGCCATCGCGTTCGCCACCTCCATGCGCCAACAGCCTTCAGCCTCGCCGGTCTTCAGATTGGCGTGCTGCGCGCCGCAAACGACGAGGCGATCGCGCGCGCGCGTCATGGCCACATAGAGCAAACGCAGATGCTCGCCGCGCGCGTGTTCCTTGAACTTGGCGCGGGCGGCGGCGGTGACGGCGTCGTCGCTCTTTTCGCCGGGCGACAGATGCGGGCCGTCTTCGGCGAAGATGATGCCGTCTTCGGGGCGGTCGGCGACGGGACTGGTGCAGTCTGGTAGAATGACGACGGGCGCTTCGAGGCCCTTGGCGCCGTGCACCGTCATCACGCGCACAGAGCGGCCCGCTGCTTCCAGTTCGCGCTTGATCTGGCCGGCGTCGGTTTCGATCTCGTGCAGGAAACGCTGCAGGCTCGGCGCGTGAAAGACGCTGGGCCTGAGAGCGCGGCTCAGCAATTCTTCGAGCGGATCGCGCGCTTCCAGGCCGAGGCGCGCAAAGCAACGTTGCCAGCCGGAACGGCCTTCGCCGTGGATAGTGTCCAGCGCCCAGCTCAAGAAGGAAAACGCATCTTCTCCCGTGCGCGCGCCCAGTTCGCCGACGAACGTGCGAGCGCTGGCGTAGTTGAGCGTGTCGTCGGCCATGAGCCGTGCATACAAGCTCTGGCCCGGCTGGCGCCCATGCGCGAGCGGAAACAGGTCCTGGTCATCGTTATCGAGATCGCACCACGGACCCTTGAGCACGCAGGCGAGCGCGAGATCGTCGGTGGGATCGAGCGCGACGCGCATGAGGGCGAGACAATCCTCGACGGCGAGTTCGTCCTTCAACGTCATGCGATCGGCGCCGGCGACGGGCAGACCGTGGCGCTTGAACGCCTTGATCAGTTCGTGAAAGAGCGGCCCGCGCTTCTTGACCAGCGCGAGGATATCGCCGGCGTGCATCGGCCGCAGCGCACCCTTCTCCCACACGGCGTGGCCCTCGTCGATCCAGCGCCGCGCCTGCTTGGCGACGGCCTTGGCCAGGAGCGCGGGGGCCGTGACGCCAGTCTCGACATCAAGCGGGGCGTCCCACGGTTTCGACGTCCGCGTCTGCGGCTTGAACGCGACGGGCCAAAGCTCGACGAAACCGGGTTCGTGTTCGCGGCTGGCCAGGTGGCGGGTTTCGTCTTGCGCGCTTGGCGCACCGGAGGCGAGATCCTTACCGGCAAAGGTCGCATCAACGACGCGTAGAATTTCCGGCGAGGAGCGGAATGAGGTTTCGAGGATCGGCGCCCTGAACTTGCGGCCCGCTTCATGCGCGCGCGCGGAGAGGGTTTGCGCCTCGGCCAGAAATCGCTCGGGATCGGCGCCTTGGAACGCGTAGATGCTCTGCTTGGGGTCGCCGACGGCGAAGACCGTGCGCAATTTCTCGCGTGCGCCGCCGCCGGCGAAGAACTCGCTTTGCAACGGCTCGATCAGCTCCCATTGCGCGGCGCTGGTGTCCTGGCCTTCATCGATCAGAATGTGATCGACGCCGCCGTCGAGCTTGTAGAGCACCCAAGGCGCGGCGTCGGCGCGCGACAGCAGCGCGTGCGCGTGTTCGATGAGATCGTCGAAGTCGAGCACGCCGAGGCGCGTCTTGGCGGCGGCGTAGGTTTTTTCCAGACGCGATGCGAGCGTGAGCGCCGCGGCGGCGTCGAAGGCGCGGTCGATGGCGTTTAGGCGCTCAAGCGCGGCGAGCGCCCACGCAGCGATGTCGTCGATGAGCGTGGCGATCCAGGGCTGGCGGTCCGCCAGCTTGCGCGTCACCGGCTTGTCGTAAGGATCGCCCTCCTCCTTGAGCGCGACGCGCGCCAAGCTCAGGACAGCGGCGCGCGAGGGGCCGTTCTTGGCGTAATCCGCGCGGGCGGCGGCGATGCGGCGCGCGAGTTTCTGATCCGCGGCGGTCGAGGCGGCGAGCGCGGCTTCGGCTTCCGCAAGACGCGCCCACGGCGCGGCCCGCGCGGCCTCGGCGGCGAACGTCTCGGCGTCTTGCTCGACGCCGTGGCGCGCGCGCATGGCGAGGCGCGCGTCGGCGCGGAGCGCGATGTGGCGCGCCAGATCGCGGCGCTGCATGACGAAGCGGTTGAGCAGACCTTCGAGACTATCGTTGTGCAAGCGCGCGGCGAACCGCGCGAGAGCCTCCGCGGCTTCGTGATCGGCGTTGAGCATGCACGATGCGCGCGCGGCGCGAAGCACTTCGCCGGCGCGCATCTCGTCGGCGATATCGAAGCCCGGCGGCACGCCGGCTTCGAGCGGAAAGCGCGCCAGCAGGCGCTCGCAGAAGGCGTGAATGGTTTGAATGCGCAGGCCGCCCGGCGTTTCGAGCGCACGGGCGAACAAAGCGCGGGCGAGCGCGAGATCTTTGTGCGTGGGTGTCTTCGCGCCCTCGCCCGCGAGCGACATGAGTTCGGCGGCAAGCTTTGCGTCGTCCGCGACGCACCAGGCGCCCAGGCGCTCGAACAGGCGGCGCTGCATCTCGGCGGCGGCGGCCTTGGTGTAGGTGATGCAGAGGAAGGCCGAGGGCTTCGATCCTTCGAGCAAGAGGCGTGCAATGCGGTCGACCAGCACCTTGGTTTTGCCCGAGCCGGCGTTCGCTGTGACGAACACCGAGGCCGCCGGATCGGCGGCGATGCGTTGCGCTTCGTTGGCGGCTTCCAGGGGCGTCATTCTTCGCCCTCCGCATCCGCCCATTCCTTGCGCCGGGCGAGCAGATCGTAATCGGCGTAGGATTTGAGGAATTGCACGCGCGGCTTCGACAGGAAGGGCTGCGCGGGATCGGCGTAGCGCTTCAGAAGCTGTTCGAGCTCGGCAAGCGCTTTTTCGCCGGCTTCATGAGCCGGCGTGTCGAGATCGAGCGTGCGCGCGCCCGGATCGGCGCCGCCGAAGCGCCAATAGACCAGTTCGGTCACCTTCGCCTTCGGCACATCCTTGAAGGCGCCGCGCGCGAGCATGGCGGCTTCGAGCGGAAGCTGTGGGGACAGGCCGCTCTTTACCACGGCGTCCGCCGGCGGCGCGCCGGTTTTATAATCGAGGATCGCCGCGCCATGCGGGGCGATCTCGATGCGGTCCGCCGTGCCTGAGAGCGTGGCGCCGACGGCGAGCTTCAGCTCGCCCTTCATTTCGGAGAAAACACGCGCGCCACTTGCGGTGCGTTCGTTGAGCCAAGCAACGAGCATCTCGACGGACGCGGCAAGGCGTGAACGCTCAGCAACGCGGCGTTCGGCGGGGAAGCCGGCCTTGCGGAGTTCGTCATCGAGCATATCGAGCAGAGGCGTGGTTTCGCCTTTGCTGAAGCGATCGATGGCGGCGTGGATCGCGGTGCCGCGCTCCGCGTGGTCCGCGGGCGTGCCAATGGGCTTCAAAACTTCGAGGCCGAGGATGCGGCGCGCATACACGGCGTAGGGATCGCGGATGAGCGCTTCGACCTGCGTGACGCTGATGCGCTTCAGGCGCGAGTTGGCGGGCGGGCGCGGTTTGGGAACGCGCGGCTTGCGCGCGCTGGCGGGCGCGTCGAGCGCGCGGGCCCAATCGAGCGGCGCTTCGGCACGTTGCAGCTCAACGCCCGCGCCGCGCACCAAGGTTTGCAAACGCCAAAGCCAGCGCGAGGCGACGCTCGGGGCGCCGTCGCGCTTGAGAGAGCGCGTGAGCACAATCTCCGGCGCGCTGGCGAGCTGAGCGAAGTCGTGCGCGGCGAGGCCGATGCGGGCGTCGAGCGAAGCAAGCCCGAGGCGCTGGCGCATGGCGCGCGACATGAACGGATCTTCCGAGGGCGGCGCGGGCCAGACGCCTTCATTCAGGCCGCCGAGGATCATCAGGTCGCGGCGCTGCAAGCGCGCCTCTAACGGCCCCCAGATGGCGATGCGCGGATCGCCGCCCGATGGCGGCGGCGCTTCGCGGCCCTGCATCAGCATCATCAGCACGCGCGGCGCGGCGTGCGGCTTCAGCGGCCCGAGATCGGCGCCGTGAGCGATGGCTTCCTGCAGGAGCTTGGCGACGTCTTCCCCATCGCGATCGCGCCAGAGCGCTTTCGCGGGTGTGATCGCCTCGGCGCATTCGGTGAGCGCTTCGGTGAATTGCGCCAGCGTGATCTCGTCGCCGCGCATCAGGGCCGTGAGTGGCGCGAAGGCGGCTTCCACGCACGCGATGAGATCGCGCGCGGTTTCGGCTTTGAGCAGCGGCGCGAAATCCGCGAGCGTGTCGCAACGGCGAGCTCCGCGCAGCGCGGCGTGTTCGAGGATGGCAACGCGATGGGCGCGCTGTTCGGCGCTCAAGCCGAACGCGGCGAGCGGGTGTTTCAGGAGCGCGGCGAGCGCGACCGATTCGGCGGGATCATCCGCGAGCTCGCAGAGCAACGCGATGAAAGATCCGGCGCGCGTTTCGCGCAGCGGGCGGCCATGGCTGACGACGGGCGCGACGCCCCAGCGCGCGAGCTTGGCCTCGACGCGGCGGGCGAGATTCACGTCGGGCGTGGCGAGGGCGGCGGTGCGGCCTTCGGTTTCGAGCGTCTCGCGCAGCAGAAGCGCGATGGCGCTCGCCTCTTCGTCTTCGGTGGCGGCCTCCAACAGACGCACATTGCTGGCGCCTTCGGCGACGAAAGCGGCGCCGCCGGCGGCTTCAAGGCGGGCAAGCCAGTCGGCGGTTTTTTCGGCGGGCGCGAGCGCTTCACGCAGCAGCACGCGGCGGCTGCGGCCGGCTTCGGTATCGGCGCCGAGCACGGCGACGTCGCGGCGATCAACGCCGAGCGTTTGCAGCGTTTCCTTCAAGGCGAATTGCGGGTGCTGATCGGCGACGGCGTCCCACGCATCGTCATCAAGCTCAATGTCGAGGCCGGGAAACACGACGACGCCGCGCGGCAGGCGGGCGGCGACGCGCATCAAAGCGCGCGTGGCGGCGATGGAGCCGGTGGAGCCGGCGATGATAATGGGCCGCTGCGGCGGATTGAGCTCCCACTCGCGCGCGAGCGCGCGCAGCAAAGCGGAGCGGCGCGCGCCGGGATCGGTGAGGCCGTCGGCCCTGAGGCGCGTCGGCCAATATTCCGCGACGATTTTCAGAAACTCCGCAGCCTGCGCCCAGTGCGCGGCGAGATCGGCTTGCTCGACCAGTGTGGGGAGTTTCGCCCAATCGACGTGATCGACCGCCGCCGCTGAATCCAGCACGCGGCGGAGTTCGTCGGCCAACGCAATGGCGCGCGCGGGATCTTCGACGCCGCCGGAGGCGGCTTCGCGTGCGCGGACGAGCGCGGCAAGTTCGAGACGCTGGCGCGTGGCTTCGATGGCGGGAGGCACGTCGAGCGCAATGGGTTCGGCGCCCCAGACGTCGGGGTCGTCATCAAGATCGCCGAGCGGTTTGATGGACGGCAACAGCGCCGCGCCGTTGAGGCGCTGCGCGAACGCGTCGACCAAGCCGCGCGCGGCGCGGCGGTTAGGCAGCAACACGATGGCGTCGGAGAGCGCGAACGGATCGTCGCGGACCGCCGGCGGTCCGAGGGCTTCGACGATTTCGTCGGCGAGCACGTCGAGGAATGGCGCGGACGCAGGGATCGCGCGCAGGTGCGGCGCGGGCCCGCCGAACAAGTCGCCCCGGCTCACGAGGCCGCGGGCAGCTTCAGGCGCGTTTCCGCTTCGGCGCGCGCGCCAGGATCGCCGACATGCATCCAATAGCCGCCGAGCGGGGCGCCGTAGAGACGCCCTTCGCGCGCGAGACGGCGCCAGATGCGGGTGAAGGAAAATGGCTCGAGCGGCTCGGGATCCACGATAGCCGGATCGATCACCTGCACGCCCATATAAGCCCAAGGCGAAATTGGCCGCTCATCGCGGAAGGCCAACACGCCCTCCTCGCTGCAGACGAAATCGCCCGCGCCGTCATAGCCGAGCTGCTGATCCATGCCGGCGAGCATGAGGCGCGCGCCCATGCGGTTCGCGTCGAAGCCGCGCGCGAGACGCATCATGGCGGAGCCATAGGGCTCTTCCCACACGGAATCGATATTGCTGACGAGGATCGGCGCGTCGCCCAGCAGCGGCCGCGCCTGCTTGACGCCGCCGCCCGTTTCCATGAGGCGCGCGCGTTCGTCGGAGATGACGATCTCGATGTCGCGGCGCTTCTTCACATGCGCTTCGAGCATGTCGGCGAAGGCGTGGACGTTGACGACGGCGCGCTCCACGCCGGCTTCCACCATGCGGTCGAGCACGTGATCGATCAGGCAGCGGCCGCCGACCGTAACCAGCGCCTTCGGGCGATCGTCGGTCAGCGGACGCATGCGCGTGCCGAGGCCGGCGGCGAGCACCATGGCGGTTTTCGGGATCAAGCCGCGCGCTCCACGTAGGGCTTGGCGACCTCCTCGACGAAGGCGCGCACCTCGGAAAGCGCCGGGTGCTTCAGGTTTTCCGCCAGATGCGCCCATTCGCGCGGCATGAAGCCGGCATATTTGGTCTTGCCGTCGTGGGCGAGCTGGGCGAAGCGGCCGATAATGCGCATGGCGTTGATGGCGCCCAGCACGGCGAGCTCGTGGCGGAACGCGTTCTCATCCGTCTTCGAGACGATGCAATAAGCCTGGATCGCCGCCTCGCGCGCGAACACGCTGACATCGCGGCGCGCATCCTGCAGCAGCATGGCGAAATCCCATGCGCGCCAGCCGCGCACGGCGTCCTGGAAGTCGAGCAGGCCGACGCGCTCAAGGTCGGGGCGATCCGGCAGCCAGAGCAGATTCTCGGCGTGATAGTCGCGAATGGTGAAGACGCGCGGGAAACCCATCGCCTTCTCGACCAGTTCGTTGCGCAGCTTTTCCCAGCGGGCGCGGGCCTTGTCGTCGATCTGCACGTCGGCGAAGCGCGGCGTCCACTCGGCGAACAGATCGAGGTTCACTTCGAGCGCCAGCGCATCGTAGTCGAGCAGCGGCCACGAGCAGCCCTCGCCTTCGAGGCGGAGCGGCGGCGTCTGCGCATGCACGTGCGCCAGCACGCGCGCGGCGGTTTCATAGAGATAGATTTCGTCGGCGCCCTCGGGGATCGCGCGCGCGTAGAGATCATCCCCCAGATCTTCGATCACCGCATAGCCCGCGGCAATATGGACGCCGTAAATCTCCGGCGCCGAAAGGCCGATGGAGCGAAGATACGCGCCCACGGCGACGAAGGCTTCGATGCGTGATGCGGCGAGGCGCGCGGCGGCGTTCCAGCCCATGGCGCGGCGCTGCGCGGGCGTGGCGCCCGGCGGACATGGCGGGCTCTCCGCCGAGGGCGGCGCGTCCATCAAAACGGCGGTGCGCGAGCCGAGCACGAGCCGTTCATAGCGGCGCGTCGAGGCGTCGCCCGCCAGCGGCAGGCGCGCGGCGGCGGCGAAGCCGGTATCCTTCAGCAAACTCGCCAACGCCTCAGATCGCATGAACGCGCGTCCTCCACGAACCGCGCCCCGTCAAGACGGCGCGCCGGCCCTCATCCGAAAATTCGAGCGATAAGTCCAAACGATCTTGCGGCAGCGCGCCCTCAAGGCGCTCCGGCCATTCGATCAGGCAGGCGCCGTTGGCGAAGGCTTCGTCCAGGCCCAATTCGTCCGCCTCCCCCGCGCGTTTCAAGCGATAGAGATCGGCATGCCAGAGCACGCCCTTCTCTCCCTCATAGGTCTGGACCAGCGTGAAGGTGGGGCTCGGCGCCTCTTCCGCATGACCGGTCCAAGCTTCGATGGCGCCGCGCGCCAACGTCGTCTTGCCCGCCCCGAGCCCGCCCAACAGACACACCACGTCCCCCCCGGTCAAGATGCGCCCGAGGCGCAAACCCAGCGCGTGCGTCGCCTCCGCGTCAGGCAGCGTCAGCGTGCGCGAATCGAGGTTAAGGCCGGCTTCCATGCGGCGCGGATGCTGCCCTCGCGAACCGGCCCCATCAAGCCTCGCGGGGGCCCCCGCTTGCGCCCGAGCATGAACCGCCTCTAACAAAGCGCCCGTGAATACCGCCGAAATCAACCGCGTGATCATCATTGGCGCCGGCCAAGCTGGCGGAGAGACGGCGCAGCGATTGCGGCAAGGCGGGTTCGAGGGCGACATCACGCTGATCGGCGAAGAGCCGATCGCGCCCTATCAGCGCCCGCCGCTGTCAAAAAAATATCTTGCCGGCGAATACGGGCAGGACCGGCTGATGCTGCGTCCGCCCGAAGTCTATGCGCACGAAAACGTAGCGCTGTTGACCAATACGCGCGCGGTCTGGGTCGACCGGGCCAACAAGCGCGTGCGGCTCGAAGGCGGGCGCGAGCTCGCCTATGACGCCCTGGTGCTGGCGACGGGCGCGCGCCCGCGGGTGCTGAAGCTGGCCGGCGCCGACCTCGCCGGCTCCTACGTGCTGCGCACCATCGCCGACATCGACGCCATCCGCCACGACTTCAAATCGGGCGCCAGGCTGGTGGTGGTCGGCGCGGGCTATATCGGGCTGGAGGCGGCGGCCGTGGCGCGCCAGCTTGAGCTCGACGTGACGGTGGTCGAAAGCGCGGTGCGCCCGCTGGCGCGAGTGACGAGCCCGGACGTCGCCGGCTTTTTCCTCGACGAACACACCGCCCAAGGCGTGCGCTTCGTGCTTTCGGCGCAGCCCGCGGTGATCAAGGGCGTGGAGCATGTCACCGGCGTCCGCCTCGCCGACGGCGCGGAAATCGCCGCCGATCTGGTGATCGCCGGCATTGGCGTCACGCCGGAGACCACGCTCGCCAGCCATAGCGGGCTGGTGGTGGAGGACGGCGTTGTCACCGACCGCGCGTGCCGCAGCTCCGATCCCGCCATCTTCGCCATCGGCGATTGCGCGCGGCGCCCGATGATTCATTACGGCGAGCGCATGGCCCGGCTGGAGAGCGTGCACAATGCCGTCGAAGGCGCAAAGATCGTTGCGGCGACGCTGCTCGGACAAAAGCCGCCGGCGGAAGAAGCGCCTTGGTTCTGGTCGGATCAGTACGATCTCAAGTTTCAAATCGCCGGGCTGTTTCAGGGCTACGATCGCGCGATTCAGCGCGGCTCCATGGAAAAGCGCGCCTTCGCCATGTTTTATTACAAGGCAGGCCGGCTGATTGCGGTGGATGCGGTGAACCGGCCGGGTGAATATCTTGGCGCCAAGCTTTTGATCCAGACCGGGCGAAGCGTCGCGCCCGACATCCTTGCGGATGAAACGCGGCCGATGAAGGAAATCGTCGCCGCAGCGAAAGATTGACCGGAGAGCCATGCCGAAAATCACTTACATCGAGCAGAACGGCAAAGAGCATGTCGTCGACGCGCCCGTGGGACAGACGGTGATGGAAGCGGCCATCAAGCATGGCGTGCCGGGGATCGACGCCGATTGCGGCGGCGCCTGCGCCTGCGCCACGTGCCACGTCTATGTCGATCCGGATTGGGCGGCGAAGACCGGCGAAGCCTCCAGCATGGAGCAATCCATGCTGGATTTCGCCAACGACGTGGAAGACACCTCCCGCCTCTCCTGCCAGATCAAGGTGACGGACGATCTGGACGGGCTGATCGTGCGCCTGCCGAGAAGTCAGCACTGATCGAATAGGACCTGCGCCGCTATTTCGCCCCGTAAGCAGCCATGAAGATGCGCACGGCGTCGCCGACGTCGCGGTCGATGGTGGCGTCGTCCGGCGCGGACTCGACTGCGCAGAGCCGCGCCTTGGACAGGCGGTTGTTGCAGAGGCCGAGGAAATGATTTGCCGCCTGGAGCGGATCGGCCTCGATCAGTTCGCCTTTCTGCATCGCGCCTTGCAGATAATCCGCCAGCATGGCGCGACCGCGCGCCGGGCCCGTCTCGTAGAAGGCGCGCGCCAGCTCGGGAACCCGCTCGGCTTCGGCGACGATCATGCGGAACTTGCGGACGACGTCGTCGGACGAAACCACGGACACGTAGTGGCGGCCAAGTTGCGTGAGCGCGGTTCGAACGTCTTCGGAGCGCGTGGCCAGCGCCGACATCTGCGATTGCAGGCTCTCGCAATGCCGCGAGACGCAGGCGAGGAAGAGCTCCTCCTTGCTGGGGAAGTAATTGTAAAGCGTCCCCTTGGAGCCGCCGACCCTGGCGGCGATGGCCGACATGGACGCCGCCTGGAAACCCTGTTCCAGAAACACGGCGTCGGCGGCGTCGAGGATAGCCTCGCGCCGGTCGGCGTCCGCGCCCCTGGCCTTCCGCGGCGCCTCAGGGGTGGTCGCAGCGGCGGCGCCAGCTAAATTTTGCTCAAGCGTTGCGTGTGAGGCCTTGATCATCGCTCTGTGATTTCCCATTCTGCCAATCTGACCGTACAGTACGGTCATTTCAAGGCGTCTGGACAGCTCAATGGTTCGATTCTCCGAGGTTACCGCCGATTTGGCGGCGTCAAAGCTCCTGCGCGGGGCCGGGGCTCTCGCTTTGGCCGTCGCCCTGGCGGCGTGCGCCACGCCTCCGGCGGGACAGACCCCCGCCCAGGCGCGGGCGCCCGACAGCTTCGCGGCCGCGCGGAGCTTTCAGGCGCCCGAGGCGGCGTGGCCGGCCCAGAGCTGGTGGAGAGCCTACAATGATCCCCAACTGACGGCGCTGATCGAAGAGGGGCTGCAAGGCTCACCGACGCTGGCCGAGGCGCAAGCGCGACTGCGCGCCGCGAGCGCCGCACAGGCCGCGGCGCGCGCCGCCGCGGGCCCCGACGTCACGCTCAACGCCGGCGTGCGCGAGGAAAAGCAGAGCTACAATTCCGGCATCCCCGCCGCCTTCGTGCCGCAGGGTTACAATGATTACGGGCGCGCGACGCTCGATTTCGCCTACGATCTCGACTTCTGGGGCCGCAATCGCGCGGCGATCGCCGCGGCGACTTCGGATCAACGCGCGGCCGAGGCCGAAGCCGCCCAAGCGCGCCTGATGCTTTCAACCGCCATCGCCGAAGCCTATGCCGACTTGGCGCGGCTGACGCAGGAGCGCGCCATCGCAGCCCAGGCCCTTGAGGTGCGCACGCAAACCGCGACGCTGGTTGGCCATCGCGTCGACAGCGGCCTCGATACGCGCGGCGAACTTCGCCAGGCCGAAGCCGGACCGCCCGCCGCTCGCGCGCAGCTCGCGGCGCTGGACGAGGCGCTCGGCGCCACCCGCAATCGGCTTTCGGCGCTGACGGGCGCGGGGCCGGACCGCGGACTCGATATCGCGGCGCCGGCGGAAGTCAGGCTGACTGCGTTCGGCCTTCCGCCCAATCTCGGCGCCGATCTGATCGGACGCAGGCCCGACATCGTCGCCGCGCGCTGGCGCGCCGAAGCGGCCAGCGCGCGCGTGGAAGGCGCCAATGCGGCGTTCTATCCGAACGTCAACCTCGCGGCCTTCATCGGCGTGCAATCGCTCGGGCTGGAAAATCTGACCAAGTCGGGTTCCGATGTCGGCGCGATTGCGCCGGCGCTTAGCCTGCCCATTTTCGACAGCGGCCGCCTGCGGGCCAATCGCCTGCGGGCCGACGCCGAGCGCGACGCGGCGATCGCCGCGTATAACGGCGCACTGAGCGAAGCTTTGCATCAAGTCGCCGACGTCGTGACGAGCGAACGCGCCCTGTCAACGCGGCTGACGGAATCGCGCGACGCGCTCAGCGCGTACGAGGACGCCTATCGCATCGCACGCCTGCGCTACGAGGGCGGGCTTTCCAATTACCAGGCTGTTTTGATCGCCGAGGACGCCGTTCTGCAGCAGCGTCTCGCCGTCGCCGATCTCGAGGCGCGCGCGTTCACGCTCGACGTGGCGCTCGTGCGCGCGCTGGGCGGCGGCTACAGCGCATCATGAGACTTTGAGAGGGACATCATCCATGGCCGACACCGTCACGCGCGCGCAAGTGCAAAGCGAAGGCGAGGCGCCGCCCAAGCGCTCGCAGCGTCAACGTCTTTTGAGCCTTCTGGCCATCGTCGTCGTGCTCGGCGCGATCGCCTATGGCGCGTATTACATGCTCTACGCGTCGCACTACGAAAGCACGGACAACGCCTATGTCGGCGCCGACACCGCCGAGGTCACTCCGCTCGTCAGCGCGCCGGTGCTGCGCGTGCTGGTGGGCGAGACGCAAAGCGTGAACGCCGGCGACGTGCTGGTGGAGCTCGATGGCGCCGACGCCCAGCTCGCCGTGGCGCAGGCGCAGGCGCAGCTTGCGCGCGCCGACGCCGATGTCGCGCGCGCGCGCGTGGATCTCTCGCGCCGGCGCGCGCTTGCCCCGCAAGGCGCGGTTTCCGCGGACGAACTGACCACGGCGCAAAACGCGTATAACACCGGCATCGCGGCTCAGGCCGCGGCGCGCGCTGAGCTGCAATCGGCTCAGCTCACGCTCTCTCGCATGACCATCCGCGCGCCGATCGCCGGCGTCGTGTCGAACAAGAACGTGCAGGTCGGCCAGCGCGTCGAAGCGGGCACGCCGCTGATGGTGATCGCGCCGATCGGCGCGGCCTATGTCGACGCCAATTTCAAGGAAGGTCAGTTGCGGCGCGTGCATATCGGCCAGCCGGTGACGCTGACATCCGATCTCTATGGCGGCAACGTCGTTTATCACGGGCAGATCGCCGGGCTTTCGGGCGGCACCGGAGCGGCGTTCTCGCTGATCCCCGCGCAGAACGCGTCGGGCAATTGGATCAAGGTGGTGCAGCGCGTGCCGGTGCGCATCCATCTCGATCCGGGCGAGGTCGCGGCGCATCCCTTGCGCGTTGGCATGTCGATGACGGCGCGGGTTGACGTTTCGAGCGCTCCCTGATGGCTGACGCTTCCGCCCCGGACGGGCCGGCGCCGCTGCATGGCGGCGCACTGGCCCTCGCCGCCATCGCGCTCGCGCTCGGCACGTTCATGCAAGTGCTGGACTCGACCATCGCCAACGTCTCGATCCCCACCATCGCGGGAAATCTCGGCGTCAGCACCGATCAGGGCACGTGGGTGATCACGGCGTTCGCCGTCTCGAACGGAATCTCCGTGCCGCTGACCGGCTGGTTCATGCAGCGCTACGGCATCGTGAAAACGTTCGTCGGCTCGGTGCTGCTGTTCACCTTCATGTCGTTCTTGTGCGGCATTGCCTGGAATTTGCCGTCGCTGGTGTTGTTTCGCGTGCTGCAGGGCGCGGTGTCGGGCCCCATGATCCCCGGATCGCAGGCCCTGCTCATCATGATCTTCCCGCGCGAGCGCCAGGCCAGCGCGCTGGCGATCTGGTCGATGACGACGCTGGTGGCGCCGATTTGCGGCCCCATCCTCGGCGGCTACATCTCCGACAATTTTTCCTGGCCGTGGATCTTCCTGATCAATCTTCCGGTCGGGCTGCTCTGCGCCTTCGTCTGCTGGCGCTTCCTCAACTCGCGCGAGACGCCGACGCGCAAGCTGCCGATCGACGGCGTCGGTTTCGGCCTGCTCGTGGTCTGGGTCGGCGCCTTCCAGATCATGCTCGACACCGGCAAGAACGCCGATTGGTTCTCTTCGCCCGCGATCGTCATCGAGGCGCTGGTGGCCGTGGTCGGCTTCCTCGCCTGGGTGATCTGGGAGATCACCGAAAAGCACCCCGTCGTCGACCTCTCGCTGTTCCGTTCGCCCAATTTCGCGCTGGGCACGGTGGCGATGTGCGTGGGCTTCGCGGTCTTCTTCGCCAACGCCGTGCTGCTGCCGCTCTGGCTGCAGACGCAGATGGGTTACACGGCGACCTGGGCGGGTCTGGTGGCGGCGCCGAGCGGCTTGGTCGCCGTGGTGCTGACGCCGTTCGTGGCGCGCATCTTCAACCGCATCGACGCGCGCGTCACCGCCACCTTCTCCATCGGCGCCTTCGCACTCTCCTTCTGGATGCGCTCGGACTATTCGCCCGACGCCGACTTCCTGCAATTGGTATGGCCGATGCTGGTGATGGGCGTCGGCATGAGCGGGTTCTTCATCTCAATGGTGACGCTCGTGCTCAACGGGGTCTCGCCGCAGCAAGTGCCGCAAGCGACCGGCCTCACCAATTTCGCGCGCATCAGCGCCGGCAGCTTCGCCGCGGCGCTGACCACGACATGGTGGGAGCAGCGCGAGGCGCTGCACCAGACACACATCGCCGACAGCACGGGCGGCCCCACCGACCCGAACTGGATGAGGGCGCTTCATGCCCTGGAGCAACAAGGCGCGAGCTTCGCCGAGGCGACGGCGGCGCTGGCGCACCAAGTGGCGCATCAAGCCGTCTATCTCGCGACGCTCGATCTCTTCCGCTTGTCGGCGTGGGTGACGCTCGGTCTCGTGCCGCTGATCTGGCTGACGAAGCGGGCGGTCGGGCGCGGCCGAACGGCCGCCGCGGCCGACTAAGACGAGCGCACACAATGCGGGCGCCCTGCCCGCATTTGCGCCGGCGCCTTGCCGCTTCGTTTGGCAAAGAAACCGTTAGTCAACTATGGCGGCGCCCCGAAAATTTAACGCGCGCAAGCGTATTCTGACAGCGCTGTCGCCAAGACGTGTGCGATGCGCGTGGGATCATGGCCGCTCGATTTGATCATCATCGCAAAGCATTGCGCGTCTCGCGCCGGCGCATGGCTGCGCGCAACGCCGCACGCGATGCGCAATGGGCCCAGGAACGGCTCCGCGCCGCCATCGAGGTGATGCCCGAAGGCGTCGTGTTTCTCGATCCGGACGGACGCTACATTCTCTGGAATCGGCGCTATGCCGAGATCTATCGCAACAGCGCCGATCTGTTCAAAGTCGGCGCGCGCCTGCGCGACACGCTGCGCGTCGGCGTCGAACGCGGAGACTATCCCGAAGCGGTCGGCCGCGAGGACGAATGGATCGCCGAGCGCCTGGCCCGCCTGGCGCAGCCCGTGGCGCCGCACGAGCAGCGGCTCGCGGATGGGCGCACCATTCTCATCGAGGAGCGCAAGCTGCCGGACGGCAGCACGATCGGCCTCAGAGTGGATGTGACGGCGCTCAAGCAGCGCGAGGAAGGCTTTCGCCTGCTGTTCGAGAACAATCCGTTGCCGATGTTTCTCTACGATGCGCGCACGCGCAGCCTGCGCGCGGCGAACGAAGCGGCGCGGCGCCACTATGGCTACGCGGAAGCGGATTTGCGCGGACGCGACGTCGGCGTGCTGTTCGACGGCCCGGCGCCGGTCGGCGCGCCGGAAGGCGCTTGGCGGCACCGCAAGGCCGATGGCGCCGTCATCGAAACGCATCTGTTCTCGCGCGAGCTCGATCTCGACGGCGCGCCCGCGGTTCTGCTCGCGGCGATCGACGTGACGGAGCGGCGCCGGGCGGAGCAGCGCCTGTTCTACATGGCGCGCCACGACGCGCTGACCGGGCTGCCCAACCGCACCCTCTTCCGCGAGCGCGTGGACGAGCTGATCGGCTATAGCCGTCCCTTCTCGGTGATGCTGTTCGACCTCGACGAATTCAAGGGGGTCAACGACACGCTGGGGCATTCCGTGGGCGACGTGCTGCTGGAGCAAGTGGCGCGGCGCATCTCCGCTTCGATTCGCGCCGACGACATGGCCGTGCGCCTGGGCGGCGACGAATTCGTCGTGCTGCATATGGGCGCTTCAAGCGAAGCGGCGATCGCCGCGCAGGTCGAGCGCGTGATCGGCGCGTTGGCGGCGCCGTATGATCTCGACGGCCACAAGGTGACGATCAGCGCCAGCGTCGGCATCGCCTGCGCCGGACGCGACGGCGACGATTGTGACGTTCTGCTAAAGCATGCCGACCTCGCGCTCTACGAGGCGAAGGCGCAAGGGCGGCGAACGCTGCGCTTCTTCGCGCCCGATATGGATGCGCGCGTGCAAGAGCGCCGGCGTCTGGAGGCGGACCTGCACGCCGCGGTGCTCGGCGGCGAGCTCGACGTGCACTATCAACCGTTGGTCAATCTCGCGGACGGGGCGACTTGCGGATTTGAAGCGCTGCTGCGCTGGCGCCACCCGGAACGCGGCTATATCCCGCCCTCCGAATTCGTGCCGCTGGCGGAAGACACCGGCTTGATCGGACAGATCGGGCAGATGGTTCTGCGCCGCGCCTGCGAGGACGCCGCCCACTGGCCGGGCGAGCTCAAGGTCGCGGTCAATCTCTCGCCCACTCAGTTCAAGCACGGCGATGTGCTGAGCGCGGTGGTGCAGGCGCTCGCCGCGTCCGGCCTTGCGCCGCGCCGCCTGGAGCTGGAAATCACCGAAGCGCTGCTGATGGAGCGCAGCGAGAAAGTGCTCTCGGTGCTTAACGGCGTGCGCGCGCTCGGCGTCGGTCTCTCGATGGACGATTTCGGCACCGGCTATTCCTCGCTCTCCTACCTGCGCAATTTTCCCTTCACGAAAATCAAGATCGACCAGAGCTTCGTGCGCGAGCTGCGCACCAGCGCCGATGCGCAAGCGATCGTGCGGGCCATTCTGGGTCTGGGCGAAAGCCTTGGGCTGACGGTGCTGGCCGAGGGCGTCGAGCACGCCGACGACGTCGCCTATCTCAAGCTGATGGGGTGCCAGGAAGGCCAAGGCTTCCATTTCGGCAAGGCCGAGCCGGTGGAGACATGGTTCCCCAAGCGCGCCGAGGCGCCAGCGGCGCCGCTCATCGCCGCGCCCGCGCGCCAACGCGCCTAACGCGCCTGCAAATGTTCGGCGGCCAGACCAAGCGGGGCGGCTGTCGTGCGCTTGGCGACGCGCATGCGGATGCGCGACTGAACGTCGGAGATAAGGCCGAGCGCGAGCATCTTGTCGCGCAAGAAGTCGTCGTACGCATGCATGTCGCTGGTGACGACGCGCATCATGTAGTCCGCGGCGCCAGTGACCGTGGCGCATTCGACCACTTCGGGCCACTTGGCGACGGCGGATTCGAACTTCTCGAGGTTCTCGCGCGACGGCAGCTGGAGCTTCACGCTGGCATAGACTTCGAACCCAAGACCCAGCTTCTCATAGTCCAGCAGCGTCACCTGGCGGACGATGACGCCGATCTTCTTCAGCCGCTCGATGCGCCGCCAACACGGCGAGGACGAAAGACCGACTTTCTCCGCGATATCGGCGATGGAAAGGCTGGCGTCTTGCTGCAAAAGGTCGAGTATCTTGACGTCGACGGCGTCGAGCTCTTCGGTCAAAGTTTCCTCCGCCATCCCCATCATTAGTAATTTTAACTGATCTCTTGCGCTGAAAAGGGCGTCTGCGCAAGCAATCCGCCGCCTCCGCGCCAAAATATTCTTTCACCCCGCTGTCGATCTGACAAGGGCGCCCAGCGCCGGAACCCCGGCCTGCGCCAGCCGTTGAGGCTCACGGAGAATGTCAAATGGTGGACTTCGACGATGATCATATCGAACTGACGCCAGCGCGGGCGCGCCAGGGGCTCAAAGGCGCGGACGTGCTGGCCATTCTCGCCGTATCGACGTTTCTGGCCGCGATCGGCCTCGCCACGTTTTTCCTGACGACGGCGTTCGGCGCCTGAGTCCCGGGCCGGCTTGCGCCGCGCCGTCGGCGCGCGTACATCCCCCTCCCTCGCGGGCCGCGGGCGGCCGGAGGTGGGGTAGCTCAGTTGGTTAGAGCGTGGGATTCATAACCCCAAGGTCGGGAGTTCAATTCTCCCCCCCACCACCATGATCCTCGTTCCGATGCTGTAATGCAGCGGCTTCAATCTGAACTCCGCGCTCACCCGCCGCTTCACAAAACGGACGCCGGCGCATGTCAGCAATCCGGCGGCTGCATCTGAAGGACGAGGGACGTGTTCGCAGCGTCAGCGCATCCTGGCCTCACGCTCACAGGCAGCTCCGGAAGCGCGAAAGCGTCGATCACTGATTTTGTGGTGCCGCCTGCGTGACTCGAACACGCGACCTACGCATTACGAATGCGCCGCTCTACCGGCTGAGCTAAGGCGGCTTTCGGAGGGCCCGAAAATCGAGGCGGTTGTCTACGCGCCCCTGCGCCGACCGGCAACCCCGCTTGTTGCAACGGACAAAGCCACCCGCTGGCGCACCCGACAGGATTCGAACCTGTGACCTCTGCCTTCGGAGCCCGTTTTCGGCTGTTTTCTCAGACAATCGCGCGTTGTCGCGGCTTGCAAAAACCCCTTTAAATCAAGAATTTCACTTGCCTCCTCTGATTGGTGCTGGTCTCATGTTTTCGATTTCGGTGCGGACCAGGTGTTGACCAGGATGACCTCTGCTCTCGCGAAAAAGCGATCAGCGACTCCTCCCACGCGGATCACGAAGCGCATCGTCGACGCCGCCGAGGTGCACGGCGCACGCTATCAAATTTGGGACTCTGAGTTGATCGGATTTGGCCTGCGCGTCGAGGCTTCGGGCCGGAAGTCATTCATCATCCGCTATCGTGCTGAGGGCGGCGGCCGCAATGCGCCGCAACGCCTGGTCACGATCGGCGCCTACGGCGTGATGACGCCAGACCAAGCTCGGAGCGAAGCCAAGAAGCTCCTGGGCGCGGCGGCGACCGGATCTGATCCAGGCGCCGAGCGGCGTTCCAAGCGCCAAGATCTGACTGTGGCGGAGCTGTGCGACCTCTATCTGCGCGAGGGATGCCCGACCAAGAAGGCCTCGACGCTGGCGACCGAATCGGGAAGTCGGCCCTCGCCATCCTGGCGGCGCAGCCGCGCATGGCCAACTCCGCGCTCGTCTTCCCTGCCGACAAGCTTGGCCGCGCCGGCGCCGAGCGGACCTATTTTCAGGGCATCAATGCGATCTGGTACCGCGTCCGCGCCAAGGCCAACCTCCCCGGCGTTCGCCTGCACGACCTGCGGCACACGGCGGCGAGCATTGCCGTCGCCAACGGCGCTTCCCTTCCCATGATCGCGCGCGTCCTTGGCCACGCCGACACCAAGACCACGCAGCGCTACGCGCACCTCTCAGATGCGCCAGTGCGGCAGGTGGTCGAGAATTTGGCTGATCAGGTGGCGGCTGCGATGGGGTACCTTCACAAAAGCCCTGACCCGATCCCTTCGCGGCGCACTGCAGCGTGAACTTCGAAACGTCCCTTGAGCGACTTTCGCGCCGACCGGCAAATAGGAGCCCGAAAACACCCCGCCACGGAACCAGAAGCTTCTCGATGCCACAAGGGCGAGTGTGAGGCTGCACACTTTACGTTCTGGGTTTTCCTTGTTCGATAGTAGCGCGGGCAGTCCCGAGCAACTGCGAGTACAGATGCAAGCTTGTCATGACCTCCAGCGACAATGGAGCGAGGCGATTGCGCCAGCCGCGTGCAGCGACACCTAGCCATGAAGCCGCGACGGTCTTCACCGCAATAGCACCGGGCGCGGGCGTAGCGATCGCGAGGAGCGCCACCACGCATCGTCGAACTATGACCGCAATTCCGAGGCAGCATCGCGGAGCTGCCGCACGGCTGGATAATTGGCCTTGGAGAGCAGTACGCTTTAGGAAGAATCGTCAAAACGAGCACCTTCCGAAGCGGGAAAATCGGAAAATTTTTCGACGACAAAAGCCGCCTGTTTCAACGCGATACGCTGCGGCAATTCCGCGTCGGCGGCAGTTTTACCTTTTAAAGTAGAGCGTTCAGCAGGCGTTCAGTAGCGTCGGTTCGTGGAAAACTCGAACCGCCCTCCATCCTGGACGAGTCTGATCATCGTGGGCATCCCAATCATCGCCCTCGGCGCGGTTGGCATTGGTCTTGTGCTGACCTCTCCCGCGGATGTTCCCTTGTGGGAGAATGGTCAAGTGAAGAACGGTCAGCTGGCCGCTGGTCTTGGCGTTCTCTTGATGCTGGCTTATGCGTTCGTTCGCGCGCTTTCGCGGATTGCGGAAAGATACTTCGACCGCGACTAGCTTCGGCATCATGGAAAGCGAAGGAACGACAGAAATCGGCGAGGCGCGGGCCGTAGGCTTGCCACGCCGATCCGAGACTTTCAAACCACGGCAAAAAGGCTCGCGGCAGACTCTTTCATTTGTGGAGGAAGCGGCTGCGACTTTCTTGTCGCGAGATCATACGCAACAGTTATTCCCTCAAAGGTCGCAACCAAGCTGTCTTCGTCGGTATTGAGCATGCGATGACAAATCGTGATCGACGAATTTCCGACCCGCGAGATCGTACTTTCCACGCGCAGGAACGCGCCCAGAGGGGCTTCATTCTTGAACTCGGTCGTGTGCTTTACGTCGGCCCAGCCGAGACCGATGTCTTTCGCCATGCTGCTCTTGTAGCCAATCATTCCCAGCACGAGCCAGCTTGCCTCATCAAACATCGCGGCATGGTGCCTGGTGTTGAGGTGATCCTGACTGTCGCACAGCCACGGATGCACGAGGGCACGGGTCATCTCGATCCACTTCTCGCCCATTTCCGGACTCCTTATTCGGCGCTGGTAGACGCGGCGTCAGTGCCGCTCGGCACGGCACTTCGCCTCGGAAGCACCATGCGGACGAGAAGAAGGCCCACAACAAACGCAGGGATCAGTTCATAGACGGATGAGGAGAGTCCCGGGACGGCCTTCCAAATGACAACTGTCGCCGCGCCGCCGATCAGGCACGCGAGCACTCCAGTACCGGAGACCCTGCGAAATAACAGTAGCCCGATCAATGCACATCCGATCGATGCGCCAAGCGCTGCCCACGCGTAAAGAACGAATTCAAAGATGACGCGGTTCTGGGTTAGCGCGAATCCGCCTGCAGCGAGCCCAAGCACCACGACCACCAACTCATTGCGCCACGGCGTGTACGATCCCTTCTGCGCCTGGCGACCAAGAAGATCGTACCCCAGCGTGGAAACCGCGACCAAGAGCTGACCGGATGCGGTCGAAAAAATCGCCGCCAGGATACCGGCAACAGCCATCCCCGCCAGTGGCGCGCTGAGATTGTTCAGCGCGAACGTCGGCATTGCCTGCTCTGGGTCGGACAGACCTGGAATTTGCGCGCGGATTAAAAGCCCCAGCAGGATCGCTCCAAGAAACACGAGATGCGACCACACCACCGCGATGACGCCGGCCAGTCGCAGCCTTGCTTCACTTTCTGCTGCCATAAATTTCACAACGACATGCGGTTGCCCCGGATAACCCAGGCCAATGCCGACCCAGCCCAGCACAAAACCCAGCAGCGCAAGGCCAGCATTGCCCGCGGTGAAGTCAAAGAGTTGAGGCTGAGCGGTTGCCAGCGTTTGCAGAGAAGTTGGCGCCATAGCAAACGCGATAATCGGCACGACCAGGAGAGTCGCGACCATTAGGATCGCCTGGAGAAAATCGGCCCAGACCGATGCGCGAAATCCTCCGAAGATGATGTACGAAAGCACCAATACCATGCCGACAACGACCCCCGTCCAGTACGGCAGTTCGAAGATGGCGTTCATGGCCTTACCGACGGCGTTGAATTGGGCCGCGACATATGCCGTGAGGAAGACCAGAATGATAATCGACGCGACCAAGCGGATAGCCGCCTTGTGCCTGTCGCTAAGGGCAGCCAACGTCTCCGGTATGGTGATAGTGCCGTGCTTTGAGGAGGCTGCGCGAAGTCGCGGCCCGAGAACCAGCCAACTGAAGAGATATCCGAAGAGTGTGCCTGGGATCAGCCACAGCGCCGACAAGCCGGAGGCGTAGGCGGTTCCAACCAGACCAAGCATCACCCAGCCGCTCTCGGCGGACGCAGCGCCTGAGAACGCCGTTAGCCACGGCCCCATGGATCGGCCGGCCAGAAAATAGTCTTCGTCCGAAGCCCTCCTTATTCTTGATCGCCAAATCCCATAAACGATGATGATCGCCGTGTAGGTGGCCGCAAACGCCGCCACGACAAGTTGGGTGTCTGTCATAGTCTTCTCCTTCAGGAACTAGGGGCCGGGCGGGCTCATGAGCGTTGGATCGGCAAGTCCATCGGACATCGCGAGTGAAAGGGCGGATGCGAGGTAGGCTTCGTCGCGATCGTATTCGTTCTCGTAGCGGTAGTGGCGATCACCGACGAACCGATTCATTAGACGAACAAAGCCATGGATCGCGCCGCCGTTCTCGGCGGTGAATGGCGCTAGAACCATTGACTCAAGGCCGCCGTCTCCGAGAAGCCAGTTGGCCGCTTGCTCGTATGCGCTCTTGGCGATGACATCGACGGACTTGTTCAGGTGCCCCGCGCTTGAGCTGATCTTGTGGTCGAGGCTGCGATGGTAGACGGCTTGCCTGGCTCTCTCCACTTCAAGCGTCGCCGATTGAAGCCAAGGCACATAGGTGTGCGGACGCGCCTCAAACAGGAACCTGACGGTCCCGAACGACAGCTCATCGATTTTCCCTCGCACTGCGTGACCGATATCGTCCGCCTTCTTGGTAACCGCGCACCAGAACTCCGCAGCCTTCGGCAGGGCCTTGATTGTATCGTTCTGTGTGCCGGCGTGTCGCACTCTGGCTCTAATCAGGCCGTCGGCCTTCGCCACATACTCATCGATTGCCGCGATATCTGCGTGTTCGAATATGAGCCGGCCGCTATATGCTTCGATGAGGTGGTTCAACGCGAGGCGAACGTGCTTGTCTTGATCCGCGCCGCCCACGAGACTCGAACAAGCTGACCACAGTTCCGGACCCGGTCCTCGCCGCTGCTCCCGCGTAATCTTTGCGGCGTATGCGACAACCGTTCCGAGAATTCTGTAGTTGATGTAGCTGCCGATATCGTCCTCGATAACGCCATTTCCCTTGAAGGCTTCGATGCGCGCATTGACGGCGGCGTAGGGCTCGCCGTGCACCAAGAGGTGCCGCAAAGGGGCCAAAGGTTGATGAGGAAGGCAGTAAACTCCCTTGCGCAGCGTGCTTCTGCTGTAAGGGTTTTTTGTTGTCCCATAGGCGCTGTCTGTCTTCCGATAGGCGGCAGCGACCATTTGGGGACTGGATTGTCGCCAAGAGCCTTCGGAGCGGGGCGATAGAAACACTTCCACGCACTTGAAGCGGACTTCCGCTGAGATCGCGCTCGCAAATTTCTGGAGTCGCGCGTAGCCAGTCGGTGTCACGGTGACTGCGGAGGGGTCATCCTCCGCAATCACCAAGGCTTCGCCGCCAGTACCGCGATGCGTTGCGGTCTCGGTCCAAAGCTCCTTCACCGTTTTGAGGACATCATCCTCAGTATCGTGCTTGAGCTCGATCCATAATCGATCGGGCATTGTTCTCCCCTACGAGTACCGATCTCCTCTATCGAAGGAAATTGTAACAACCGGAGCCCGAAGTTGTTCGGCGCGTTTCGCAGCCACCCAAACGTTTGCCGCGGTGGATGGCCCAACAGATAAACCATCTTGCTCCTTCAGACGCTCTAGCGGCTCTCTTACGTCGTCGATCGAGACAACCTCCAGGTCGTCGATCAAGCGCTCATCGGTATTCCGCGCGACAGTTCCTGCACCGAAGCCGATGATCGATGGGAGCTTTGGCGTGACGATCACGCCTTGGCGTTTCGCCCAAATTACCGGTGCCTCCGCGACCTCTATGGCTACGCAGGAAAATGGATTGAAGCGCTCGGCCATCGCAAAGCTGAATCCCGAGAAGGCACCGCCTGTCCCGAGGCCACAGACGAACGCCCGGGGTGAGAGGCCTAACTCACCGCACTGGCGCACCACCTCGCCGCCAGCATCAATGTATGCTGCCTGGTTCGCAAGGTTGTCGGACTGATTGATTAGAAGAGAGCTTGGATGTCGCTCAACGTATTGCTCAGCGGCCTCACGTGCTCCCCTGATGAAGTCGTGTCTCGGCGTAATGATAAGTTCGGCACCATTCGCGCGGATCAGCTCGCTGCGCTCTTTCGTCATGCCATCGGGCATAAATACGACCGCGCGCTTGCTCAAACGCCGGGCCAGCCACGCAAGCGAGATTCCGCCGTTTCCGGTTGTGAAATCGCAAAGTGTTGACGCGGCCTCGACACCCTCCAAGGAGGATAGCATGCGAACGTATGCGCGATCTTTGTGACTTCCGCTTGGGTTCTCGTGCTCGCATTTCAAGAGCACCCCCGGATATGACTTCAGCGCGACTAGGGGCGTCTCTGCGATCAAATCTCGGAGGGCCTCTGCGTTCGGCGTTGAGATCATCGATTGCCTTGCAACTGGCATTACCGCACCTTCTATAGAAAGCCTCCACCAAAGACGGATGCCCGTCACCAATAATGAGTCAAAAATGCCCGCAGGAAGCGGAGTTCCGACTAATATCAACGGTCTGCGCAGTCTTATGGGGAATGGGGTTCCGCCGCCATTTTGACTATTCTCACTGCACTCGGCATCATCTGGGGGAAGGTGGGTATTGCTGGGTTTGTCTCTCAGAGGGAAGAACCAAGGGGCAATATGCTAGCTGTTGATCTGACCGCCGACCTTTCTATCGGCGTCCTGTCGTCCATTATCGCGAGCGCCCTCGTGGCCGTCGCCGTATTTTCCTATCGCACGCCACCGCTGAGCCGATGGATTGGACGGGATCGACCAACCTCTCTCCCCTCAGTTGGGTCAAGCAACTGGAACCGATTGCCTCTGCGCCATGTCCTGCGCAGATTGATGACAAGGCTGCGCCAAGATCAGAGCCGAACTGGACTTCACGCGGGTCAATTCGGGCGCTCGGCTAGCGGGGAGGAAAAGTGGCAGACCGGCCTTGAGGACATTCAGGTCAAACCTCGCATCTATCACACCCTGTGGCCTGTCGCTGTACTCACGGCAAACCGGCTATTGCGCGGCAATCGCCGCTACGCCGTCGATTGCATTCGCCGCCTCTTCGTTCGCGATCGAGTTCGAGTCTATCAAGCTGCCGTCACCGACATGCCAACGACCGGCCAGCCGCAGATCATATCCTATCGCCATACAATGGGAGCAGCGCTCATTCTTCGCTATGCTGATCCGCGGAACAGCATCGTGCGCGACGTGCTGAGTGCGATGATTGATCTCAAAGGTCGCTGGCAAAACGACGACGGCGGATGGGCCCAGTGCGATAAAGAGGTCATCGGCTCCGACCTCTGGGGCTCCGCCTATGCGGCGAGACTTCTTGATGCTGCCATCGAAGATCAGGGCCTCATCGAACAGGAACGGCAAATCTGCGTCACGGCACTCAACCGCACGATTTCATACTTCAGGACTCAGTGGGCAGAACGCCACTGGGCATACGGAGGCTCCAAGGCAGAAGAAAACGCGGTTCTCATTCTTATCGAATTGGCTCCTTTGTTGGCCAAGCATGATCGCCCCTTTCTTGGGGAGGTCGTCGCAGCGTTCAAGGCATGGCTCACACCGCTTGGGCGGCTCAGTGACGGCTACCTCGACAGATTGGAAATGCGGGACGAAATGATAACAGCATATGCAAGGATGGGATTTGCATTCCGGCGAGCTGAAGAGGAGTGGATTCCGCTGTACGCCGCTGCGATGGAACACCTTAACGAGCGCGCCAATGCAGCCGAACTCGCGTTTTTGATCGAAATGACTTGTGCTCTCATCAGGGCGAACGGCAGGGCGACACTCGGTATGATTGCCGGAATTCGCGCGCCCTAGCCCACACAATGCCCAAACTTGGCACCAGCGCGATCTCTCTGTCCCTTGCACGACGCGCCGCAGGCCGTCGTGTTCAATTCAGACGTCCCTCGCCCCGACGCCTTCAAAGAGGACCGCGCGCGCAAGGCGCGCTCAAGGATCGCGCGAAGCGCGCCCCGAAGGGCTTGTCCTTGAACGCGCCGAGCAAGCGGTCAGGCTATCAGGGCGAAAGCGGCGGCCACCAGTGCAGCGCCTATTGTCGCCGCCCGAGCGTTTGGGAAGCGGCTACTATATGTGAGGCTTGTTCATGCCGGCTTCGGCTAGAAATTGGCCCTCAAGGTAGTCGAGAGCCGTTTTGAGTCCACCCCTGTCGGTCGCTTCGCCGTCGGTTACGACGCCCGGTTCGGACAAACCTCCCCTTGTAACCATGAGTTGTGAGAGGTTAACGTCGCGCTGGGGGCTTCGATGACCACAGTCAGGGCATTTGTATCGGGTCAGGGGGCGGCTATGCCATTGCTACCGCTGGCGCACACGTCGGGCATGAAGCACCTCGACACGATTGTGACCGCCGGGAGCCTAACCGCGGTCAAAGACTGTTCGGTTTACAAGGAGCGGTTGATCTACGCGTTCTATGGACTTGCTGGATACGTCTACGACCAAGGTGCTCTGCCGCATCGACTCGACGAGTTAAAACCTTTCGTCGTTCTGTTGAAAGCCTCAGGGTTACCAACTCCCGCGCGCGTCCTTCCATTCGACAGCGGCGCTATGGATCGAGGTCTGTACGACACGTGGATGAAGGGCATGGCGCTCGCTGATTTTGAGCTAGACCCGGCGTTTGAGACGGCCGCTCGCGTTGTAAATGGCTTCTACGGATCAAATCAGAAATACTTCGAAGGCAAAGCGCTCGCATCGCCCACTGGTGTTGGTCCGCACACCGCCGCCTACTTCTCAATGAACGGAGATCGCTCTCACAGTCCTGCTGATATGCGGCGCGGTCTCGTCGAATTTCAGTTTCGGGACAAAGTCGATCTTCACCCCTCCAATATCATGGCCTTTGTCTTGCCGAAGGACAGACGGAAGTACCCCTTGCTCGACAGACTAATCGCGGCCAGCGGAGCCGATATCTTGGAGTATTTTTCCGCGTTACACGATCCTCTGCAAGTCCACGGCGCCATTGTTTCGGAGCTCTGGCACTACCTCGCAGCTAAGAAGCTACTTCCATGACTGAGGCGCTTTCCTTCTGGCCTCGGTTGCTTGTGCCAAGCATTCCGCCTCCGAGTTTTGCAACTCCGGTATTTTCCCGTGAAGGCTCCAATGCGTCATGGATTCAGACCTCCCTCGACGGCGAGAGGATTTACGAGTTCGTAGAGGTAGAACTGTCGGACCATGATGCACCGCGATATCCGCTCGGAAGCCGAGAAGCGCCCGCACGAGTGGGATCGCCTTTGGTCTACGGCTACGTCTTCTCGGCGCGCAGTTGGAGAATGGGTACCGCGGCCCAAATAAAGTCGGCGCTGAAGGAGCGATACTTGTGGCTGGGGCGCCATCCGGAAGCCCAAGCGCTCGTCGCTGGGTTTGTGGGCCAGGCATCGCTGCCCGAGCCCGCCATGCGAGAGCATGAGGCGCAGCCCTACCGTGGGATGCCACGGCAAGTCTCAGAGAGTGACAAGCATGAAGCGGATCGCATACGCTCGCTGTTAACTCGTCCAACTCCGCGGGGAGAGAGTCTAACGACGTGGGTGCGCACAGAAATTCGTCGCGCCGTTCTTCGCCTTTACGATCAGACCTCACCTGCAGAGAGCCATTCATCAGCGAGGGAGCGGCGCCGGGAATTTGAGACTCACGCGCTGGATCGGATATCCGATCACGTAACGGAAGCTGTTATCGCCGCGGTATTGGACTGTCTTTTCGACCCCCGCCCACAGGTTTATCACAACCCGCCCCACGCCCTTGCGCGGCAGGCGACAAGAATCCCGGATTGGCTGCACAATCTCTTCATCAAGGCAGCTCAAGAGACCTACGGCTCGGGCCCTGACTACGCTTCGGGACGCTCATACGATTTTGAGGGAACGTCTCCGTCGGTTCGGCCGCCTCCGAAGAGACTACATCGGCAGAAAGCCGTGGGGATGACGAACGCTGCTCAGCATGTGGTCCGCAGTGTCAACCTGAATTCCATCCTTTGACCTGCATCCGTGGGGTTCGTCCATTTTCGTGAGGCACGCCGGTCCACGCCTTCGTGGAGGGGCGTGTGGCGCTCAGAGGCTGGCGCCGCAAGCGCCAGACACGGCTTTATCGAAGCAGCAGCGAAATCGGAGCCAGAGCGCCTCGGGCGTCACAGCGGATCAAGACCTTGACCGCTTCCTTCAGCAGCGCCGTTCGAAACGCGGCGTCCTCGCGGACGCGCGCTCGCACCGTCTGCTTGAAGGGGCGGCTGAGGGGCGGCATCAGGCTCGCTTGCGGCCGCCGCGGGCGGACGGCGCCCGAGCGATCTTCATATCGACGTGCAGGCCCGCCGCCGCCAGCATGTTGACCAGCGTGTCGATGCTGAACAGCTCGATCTTGCAGCGCACCAGATCGGAAATCCGCGGCTGGGTCACATTGAACAGCTTGGCGGCCTGCGCCTGGCTCAGGCCCTCGCGTTCGATGTGATCGGTCAGCGCCATCATCAGCCCCGAGCGCAACTTCAATTTCTCAGCAGCCGCCGGATCGCTTTCGACGGCGTTCCACACGCTTGAGAAACGCTGGACACTCATCGCGAGCCTCGTCGCTCAGCGCGTCCGCTCGTAGCCCTCGGGCAGCTCATCGCCCGGCCGCGCCGGCTCACCACCCTCGCGATTGAGAACAGACAGGAACGCGGCGCGATCAAATGACTTGGCGCAACGGCCGAAGAAGGCAGCGTTTGCGGCGACTTTCTGCGGTTTGGGGGGCTGGTCTTCAGCGTCTGACATAGCCGTCGGGGCGTCCAATCACCGGGGTCCGCGCCAACCGATCAGCGCGTCGGCTTGTAGCCTTCTGGCAGTTCGTCGCCCGGCTGCGGCGGCTCCCCACCGGGGCGGTTCAGCAATTCCAGAGCCCGCGCGATATTGGCCCTCGCCTTTCGCTCGGCGAAGAACGCCTCGGTGCGCTCACGCTCCAGCTCAAACGACAGGGCGCGGGCGGCGAAGTCCTCAAGACTTTCGCCAGCCTTCTGAGCGGCCTCGGCCGCCTCGTCGACCAATTGGTCGGGGAGACTAATGGTCTTGGTCATTCCGCGCTCCGTAGCTCCTTCAATACCATATGGGCGCTCAACGTTCGAATCCCCAACACGGCGCAGGCGGCTTCCAGGTCTCGCCGGTTTGCGGTGACCAGCACATCGGCCCTGGCGTTAAAGGCCGCCTCAATGACGAAATCATCGTCGGGGTCGCTGGACTGGGGCCGAAGCCGCCAGCGGACCGGGACCGGGACCATGACCGCCCCTAGCGCGTCGATCACCTCCAGGACTTCGCTCGCGCTGAAGCCAGACGCCTGCCGCAGCCCTGGGCGGGTCGCCACGGCTTCATACTCCAACAGGAGCGCAGTTGTGGCGGCCGCCTCCAACTCCCCGCCCAGCACGCGACGGAGCAGCTCCGCAGAGGCCCCCGTTCGGGATCTCAGGCCAGCGATGATGACGTTAGTGTCCAGGACAACCCGCATGGAGCCCGCTTACTCCGATTCCTTGTCCCTCTCGTCCTTGGGCCTCTCGCTGGTCGAGCGCCTCAGGCGCCGGCGCGCCCATTCGTCGAGCACGGACTCGACGTAGCGGATAAGTCGCGGGCCATACTTGATGAAGGGCGGGCCTTCGCCAGTGACGCGCCAGCGATTGAGCGTGTGCTTGGAGATCTTCAGCCGGGCCGCAGCGACGATGCGCGCTCAACAACGCCTTTCAACTCCACGATGAAAAGCAGAAATCACTGCAAAACCAGCGAACTGTCTCAAGCTGTTTCCGCTCGTTTCCACATGCATTCACGAACAACCGCGCCTCGCTTTCCATCGGCCTTAATCTCCCTCAATCGCCCAACGCCACAATTCGCATGACGCGCGAGTAAATTCGCATTCATATTGGACGCGGAATTTGTCAGGGCTTGCTCTGCTAGCGCTGCTTGCGTGGCTTTTGCGCGCGCTGCTGCACGAAGGCTTCGAGGTCCGCGGGTAGATAGCCGACCATGCGCGCGCCGCGCATGCGCGCCGGCGGACCGAAATTGATGCTTCGCCGCTTCTTCAAGGTTGAGACTTTGACGTTGAGATAAAGCGCCGCTTCCGGCGGCGTCAGAATCGCGGGTCGTCCGACGGTGCTCGTCTCGACGCGTTTGACTTCGATGGCCGTCGATTTGGGCGACCGCGATGGGAGAGGCGGCCCCTGCACCGGATCCTCGAACAGGCTGAGTTGACGCGGATCGCCGCGCCGCCGCTGCAATCCGCCCTTGCCCCGGCCCCTGCCCTTCCCTTCGCCTTTGCGTCCCGCCATCGACCGCGCCTCCTTAAAGGCCGCTTCGACTAGACCGCGCCACGGCCAGCCACTAGTCGCGCGCGGGTCGTGCGAAGGTCGCGGCGACAACAGCGCGCGCATGACATCATCGACGCAAACATGATCGCTCGCGCACGCCAAGATTGTTCGGCCATTTGGGGAAGCAATCATGCGTTCGTGGGACATGCGACTCGCGCCCCCGCGACTCACATGTGAGTCGTCTACGCAGGGTGTTTGTGAGGTGCGGACGCGCCGCCGGTATTCCTGTGCGCTCATCATTTTTGATGAGCTCAGCTTACGCGCTGTTCCTGAACTATTCGCGTTCGCCGCTCAGAAAGTGACCACAGCGCAACAGACGCAACGCTTTCTGGTCGAGCGCTTCAGTACAGCTTTCAAGGTTCGAGAGACGCAGCAGGTCGCGATAGGTCGAGAACGCATAAGGCCCGTCAATATCCTCGAACATCCCGCTGGTGAGCGTCATGCTCTCGCACCGCCACAGCATCATCTTAAGCGCCATACCGGCCACGCTCCGCGCCGGCGTGAGGGCCACCGCCCGCGCGATCCTGCGCTTCCTCACCCAGAGCGCATCGTAGCGGGCCTTGATCGCCGCCACTTGCGGACAATCCTCGGCGTCGAGGCCACGCCTGTCTGCGGCCTCCTCGGCGGCGTCATAAGCGCGGTTCTCCTCGTCGATCCCCCGCGCTACCGCCGCCCAGGTGCTGTGAAGACCTGCGAGTTCGGGTTCATCACTCAGCGCAAGGTCGGGCGCACCGAGAAATCCGAGAGGCGCCGACAACAGATCACGACGCAACACCATCACCGCCTCCGATTGGGCCAGAAAGACGAGAGAGCCATGGCCGCTACAGCCAATAGCGAGCCATCAACGCCCGGGTGGCGCGATCATTGGGATTGGCGTGCTGCGTAAGACCCGTCAGCCGCAGCGCGTCCAGGTATGCTGAGAAGGTGAAGCTCTCATGCGCGCTGTCGAAGTCGTCGGGAGAGCAAAGCGCCGCTTCGTGACGCCACAAGATCAGCTTGCAGGCCATGCCAACGAAGCTCGCGGCGGGCAGATTGATGATGGCGTTCGCCACCTTGCCCTGCTCGCGATGAAGCGCCTCGACGCGGTGATACAATGCCGCCACGTGCGGGATTTCTTGGGCGATCGCTCTTCGCTCCGCTGCATTCGCCGCGTCCGCCTCGTCTTGGGCTGCCTCCGCTAGCCACTCGAAACGATGATGCTCGGCGATTAGCTCCGACAGGCGCTCGTCTGCATCGCCGTGCGCTGAGGCTGCTGGCGCGGCGCCTAGGATCATTGCGCCAACTGCGCCTTGAGCAAGCTTGCGTCTTGAGACACGCGACATATGCAACCCTCCAGACAGCAGCGCGTAGCCGTCCCAAGCTGGCTCGGGCGCGCAAATCCTGTTACGACTGCTTCGACACGTGGAGGGTATAGATTGACACCCTACGTGTCAACCCGTGGCGTGTCAATATTGTTGCCTGAGGTGTCAATTGCTAACTGGTGAACAGGTTCGGGCTGGTCGCGCGATGCTCCGGTGGGAGCAATCCGACCTAGCTGCGGCGTCCAAATTGTCAGTTGAAACGATCAAGCGCCTCGAGGCGCAAGACGGCCCCCTCATCAGCGGGCGTGCCTCGACAGTTGCCGCCGTCGAGAAAGCATTCGGAAAAGCAGGAGTCGAGTTCACGAATGGCGATCAGCCGGGAGTGCGGTGGAAGAAAAAATAGATTTGTCCGCTCCGAACAGTAGCAAAGTCTCTAGGTGGTCGCCCAAAACAAAGCGCTCTCCCGCAGGGGGAATTCCTTTGCATCCTGCACGCGGAGGTATCGAAACTCGCCTCTACAGGGAGGCGAATAGTGGCGGCAGAAGTCATTTGGCGCGCTCAAGCTGGAGTGCCGATCGAGATTCTCACTAATATCGGCAATCAGGGGTTGGGCTGGTTCAGCCTGAAACAGATCAGCGAGACTGGTCCAACAGACGTCAAACGCATCGACGCGGAGGACGCCGATGGCGACGCCGCTTATGTGCTCGCTGCGCTTGTGCCAACGCCAGGCGCCACTGCGACTGCGTTCTTCAAGCAACGAGTATTGCTGGCGTTTGCATCACAGGGGGAGGCATCGGTCTATCTGAATGTGCGCCAGAACGGCGTCACACTTCCCGCGCTGAACATGCAGCTGCAGGTGATCAACAAAAAGGGTTCCACGTTCGCGCCGGTGGAAATGGGGATGCAAAAGCAGGGCGAAAACAAGCCCTACAATTACCGAGTATGGTTCCAATGAGCCGCCATTTTGTATTCGCTTTGGTGCTGTTGGTACTGTTCGCACAACCAGCGATCGCGCAACCCTCAGGCACTCCGACATCCGGCGCAAGCGATGACCACCCGCCGCCAGATATTCATCTCGTGGATCATGCCAGTCAGCACAACATCTTTACATTCGACTATGCCGTTCCGACATCGCCCGCACTTAACCTCGCCGGTTTGACCGCCAACAAGACGCCGACATCCACCAGCTTACGCGGTTTTGTTTTGGCGCTTCCTAATATTGTTGGCGGATCACAACAGGGCCAATCACTAGCGCTTGACTTGGCGCCTGCGTCCTTCTTGGAAGCACCGTCCGAAGCCACTTTTAGCCACTATCGAGCGCAGGGATACTTGTATCGCCTGGCCCATCGTACGCGCCTCAATCTCGCTTTTTTTGAAGGCAACGAGGACAGTGCGAACGCCGCAAAGAGCGTAGGTTCGCGATTGGCGATAGGTGCCAGCGCCTCGCTTCTGGATTCAAGTGATCCATTGATGACGCGTGATCGCAATCAAAACGAACCGTACTTGCTGCATTGCCTCAGCGCTCAGAACACCCTCGTGAATGCCAACATCTCGCGCTATTCGAATTCGGCCCTGACCGCCTTGGCGACAGCAAATGCAACACAAAACAATCTTCAGGTTGCGCAGGACGGCCTCAACAGAGCGCTCGAGTCCAATCGCGAGGCCGAGATTGAAACAGCATTTGCCGCAGCGCTCGCCGCGCTTGAGAACAAACCGGAGGGGTTTGCCGCTCGTGGCCCCTATGACACAGCGCAACGAACTGTGATCGCGGGGCTGCTTGCCGCTGAGCTTGCGCAAGCAACCCAAACCAAGGAAGCCGCTGACAAAGCCGTTGAAGACGCATATTCGCGAGCCACAGCAGGCATATTTGGCCCGCGTGGAAGCGCGACGCTCGCGATTAACGAATGCGTGCAGAGCGCGAGCACAAACGCACAGAACAGTGCAGACCTTGACATTGGTCTCGGCGCGGTTTGGCGCGGCGATCCTGGCCAACTGAGTGGTTTTGAAGATGCCGGTGGCGTGCTCTGGTTGGCGGGACGCTATCCAGTGCACATCACATATCACCGCGATGCACCCACGGCGGATAATCCAAATCCCGCGAGGACGGCCGCAAGTTCTTATCTTGTCGCCGCTTCAGGTCGGTTTGGTTTTGAGGAATTTGTCTCAACCGGTGACAAGACGACACCGGAAATGCGTGCGGACACTCGCGAGGCCTGGATCGGCCTCGAACGCTTTAGCGACGGACTGCACCTGACCGCACAATACGGCTATCGGGAGACGGACGCGCGCGAGGCCATTGGGCGCCCCTTCGAGCGCTCGGGCAATCGTTACTTGGTGTCTGCCCAGTTCCGCTTAGGCAACGAAGACAGTAGCACTTGGCTCGAACTTTCATATGGAAACGCGCACGGTAACACTGACGTGCTCGACGACGAAGTGGCTCTGCTCACTCTGACCTTCTCGCCGCCTAAACGCCAGCCGATTACGAACTAGGGAGCGGCCACCGCCGCGAATCTTCCTCCGCGCAGGTCTGAAGTTCGCAAAGTGGAGGTTGTTTGCGCAACTATCGCTCCAACCCCAACCCGCGGCCCATCGCTTTGACCAGTTCGACCTGGCGCTCCATTGCTGGGCCCACGCCGCGTCCCATCGCCTTGAACGCCACGCGGTCGCCGACGCCGATCCCCGCATCGCGCCCGAGCGGATGCAGCGCCAGGTCGCGGCCGTTTTGCAGCACGGCGGTTCGTCCCGAGAACAGCTCTTTGACGTCGCGCACGTTCCAAGTGCTCTTGCCCAAATCGTCGCCCATGTCGCGCGTGGGATCGCGGAACACGGCCCCACGCTCGCGGGCCTGATCCTTGCCCTCGCGCTCCAGTTCCGCCTCTCTCAAGCTCTCGCGCGCGCCGTCGCGGAAATAGAATTTGCCGCTCTCGCTGTTGACGCCATAGCCGTTCTGCTCCAGCAGCTCGGCGCGGCTGCCGAGGGCCTTCTCGACCTCCTTCGTCGCCGGCAGGCGCCGTTCGGCCCCGCGCGCGATGCGGTCCAGCTCGCGGTCGAGTTCGGTCTCCGCTCGCGCCGGGATCTGCGCTTCCAATGGGTGATAGGACAGCCGCTCGATCGCCGCGCGCTTGCCGTCAGGTTCCAACGTCACCAGCGAGCCCTTCTGCAGATCGGTGATCGCCTCCATCGAGGTGTTGAGCATGAGCCGGCCATGCTCGGGCGTCTCGATCACAAGCAAGCCACGGTCGGGCGTTTCGCCACGCGGCCCCAGCTCGCGCACTTCGCCGATCACCCGCCCTAGGCGCGGCTCATAGAGCCGGCTCTTCGCCAGCTCGCGCCGCACGTCGAGCGGGCGCGCTGCTTCCAGGCGCTCCTTCCAGTCGCGTTCGAAGCGCAGCACGTTGCGGCGCACCTCTTCGGCCAGGCCAAGCCGCGCCAATTCCTGCGCACGGGCTTTGAGCCCATTGGCGAACTCCGGATTGCGGCCGCGCCCCAGCTCCTGCATCAGGATTTCCCGGCGATCGCCCAATTGCTGCTCGATGGCGCGGTCGAGCCGATTGAAGCCTCGGCCTTCGATTTCACGCTCAAGCTTGAGCCTTTCGTCAGCGGGTGATCGCTCGCCGATCTGCTCGGTGGCGACGTCGCGCGCCGCCTCGCGCAGGCCACGCGAAATGTATTCACGCGGCAGGATCAGCTCGACCCCGTTGCGCTGCACGCCGCGAATGATCACGTGGGAATGCGGATTGTCGGTGTTGTGGTGATCCACCGCCACCCAATCGAGCTTGACGCCCAGATCGCGCTCCATCCGCCCCATCACCTCGCGCGTGAAGCTCTTGAGGTCGCCGTCCTCGCCGACCATGCGCGCCCCGCATTCCGGCGCCAGCATCAGCCGGAAATGCCGCTTGTCGTCGATGCTCCATTCCTTCAGTCGCTCGCGCGCGTCCTCGGCCAAATCCTGCTCGCGATCATAGAAGTACCCGCGTTCGCCTTCGCGCGCCGCGCCGTCGCGCTCCAGGTAGGCGCCATGCGCCATCAGCTTGCCGCCGCCACCACCGCCGCTCGGTCCGCCTCCCCCACCACCGGCCGCGCCGCCGGCGCCGCGGCCATGATTGCGGAAGCTCATCTTCACAACGACGCGCTGGCGCGGGTCTGACGCGAATGGGCTGTTCGATCCGCCGCCCAAACGCGAGCCGCCAATCCGTTGCCCCTTGAGCGCTTTGGTCAGCCGCGCGCCCAGTTTGCCGCTGACGCCTCGTCCAGTTTTCTGGCCGCGCGCACGCCCGATGCGGCCGCGAAACTCGTCGTCATCGGCGTTTCGCCCGGCGCTGTTCGCACGCAACGAGAAGAGATCGACCATGGCGTTTGCAGCTTCTCTGCAGCGGCGGCAGTGCGTTCGAGAAAGTTGTTCGCGCGCCGCCAAACTTGGCGAAACCATAGCAAAACCAACGGCAAAACACAATAAAAACGTCCTCTTTATCTTACTGTAACCGTTGCGTTTTGGGATAATTAAAATAACAGATCAGCCAATACTTTTCTTTGCAAGTAATGACGATGTGCGGTGATTTAAGACAAAAACTATGCGAGGGCGGCAAGCGCGAGAAAGTCGCTGCGCCAAGGTGCGCGTCGTCATGATTAGGGAAACGCGCGTCAATTGGCCGACGCATCTGCGTACGTTTCTCATAGCTCTCGCGGCGCTCGCTCTGTTCGGCGGCGCGGTCACGCAATTGATCGCCCATCTGCTGCGCGACGATCCGCGACTGGGCGACGGCGTCTTCGATTTTGCCGGCGCGCGTTTCTACGCGCCGTGGGCGTCGCTCGGCTGGGCTGTACATTGGGCGCTGCTGGCGCCGTGGTTTGCGCTGATTGTTCTCGTCCTGAACGCTGCCTGCGTGCTCGCCGCTTACGCCGTCGCGATCCTGTTCGCGGAGCTGCAGCCGATCACGCTGTTTGCGCCGTCACCTTGGCGCAATCTCGCACGTTGGCGCGAATTGGGCGATTGCGGGCTATTGGGGGACGAGGGCTTGCCGCTGGGCACCGTACGTCGCCATGCCTTCGCCAAGCACGACTTCCTTCGTTTCTCGGGCGGTCATTGCCTCATCCTGGGCGATCCCAAGGTCACCGACGATGCGCTGATCGCCGCGCTCTCCGGCTGGAACGGCGCCCTAGTGATGATCGACGCTCGCGGGCTCTCCGATCGGCTCCGCCGGCAGAATGTGTTGCGTGTTGCGCCAGGCCGCTTTGGCAGCGCCGCGATCAATCCGCTGTTCAACATCCGCGGCGGCACCCACGCCTGGTCGGATGCGCACGCCTTCGCCCGCGCTTTCCTGCGTCTCGATGAGCGTTACCGGCCCGACAACGACGCCATCGCCGACGCCTTCGCGCTGCTGATGCTCGACCAGCTGCTGACCGCGCCGGCGGAGGCGCGCAACCTCGCCGCTTTGCGCCGCCGTCTGCTCGACAAGGAGACGCTGCTGGCCGTGCTCTGCGGGCGCTGGGCGGTCACGGTGCTTACCGGTTGTTTCCCGCCGGCGGCCTGGGAGATGGCCCGCGCCGCGCGCGATCTGCTCGATGATCTCGAAACCGCACGTAGGCGCCTTATCGCGATCGACCATGGGTTCGGCCTGTTCGCCGATCCAACATTTGCGAGCGCCACATCCACGCATCATCTGCGCTTCGCCGATCTCGTTGCCGGCGACGGCCCGCAGACATTTGTGTTTTCGATGAATGCTCACAACGCCGACGTCGCCGCGCCGCTGGTTCTTGGGCTATTGGCGCAGCTTGCCATTGCTTGCGCGCAATCGCTCAACGCCGAACGACGCTTGCTTGTCGTCATCGAAGCCGAGGTCGTCCGCGCCTTGGCGCCGGAACTGGGTCGCGATTGGCTGAGAGGTGATCGCAAACCCACCACGCCCTTGGTCGCTGGTGCTGGCTTCGACCTCCTCGTTCAGGCCGGCGACATCGCCCACGCAACCCGCGACGTGCGCGGCCCGGGCGTGCGTGAAGACAAGCCGTTCGACGTTGTGCTCGCCATTGGCCCGCAGATCCAAGCCAGCGCTCACGCCATCTCCGAACTGAGCGGCCGCTTTGAGACCTATCGCCGTGACCGCATCTCCATCTCGCACTGGCGCCTGCTCATGTTCAGGCCGTGGCTGCGCGTGTCGCTGCCGCGCCTGCCGGCGGAGGAGCTTCGCAATGCTGGCAGAGGCCAATCGTTTCTGCTGCCGCGCGGCGCGCGGCCCGCGCGTATCGCTGTTCTCACCAGCGAGGGCGGCCCTTGCACCTACGTCGCACCGGATCAGCTCGCGCCTGCAACGCATGATTGGACCGCGCCGCCGCTGGAATGGCCCACGGCCGCCGCCTCGCCTCAAGGGGAAGCGGCCATGTCCGCAACCTCGACCGCAGCCAGCGCCAAGCTGCGCCGCGCGCTGACGCGCACGGTGACGCCGAAAGCGAAAGCCAAGCCTAAATCAGCCGGACGCAAGACCCGATGAGCGCCAAACGCCAGTTGACCCTGCATCTCGACGCCGACGTCGCCGCGGCCATCGAAGCCGAAGGCAAGCGGCGCGGCCTCAACCTGTCGCGCGCCGCCAATGATGCGCTGCGGCGCGCCCTGATCGACGAGGCCGGCCAGGCGCTCGCCGACACCGTCAAGGCCCGCCTCGACCGCCTCGACAAGCGCGATCACGCCCGCGCCCGCGAACTCGCTTTGATCAAGGAGATCGTGCTGCTGTTCGTGCGGGTGTGGTTCGAATACGCCGGTCCGCTCGACGACGAAGACCCCGACGCAAGCGCCAACGCCGAGATCAGGTTTCAGGGGTTCCTTGAGATGCTGGCAGGGCAGGTGGAGACGTAGCTTCTAAAGCACAACGCCTACAGTGCTCAGCAACAGAAGCAGCAATATCGACCCGCGTTAACCCTGTTCATCTTGTCACCGACAGAACAATGTGAGAACCACATTGTTTAGGATTCTCGCTCGTGTTCATTTCGATCTCGCAACGATCCTGCTCTGAGCCAAAGGCCTCGATGGCCATCGGGCAGAAGTCATGAGCGCCGTTGTCGATACCATCGAGAAGTATGGCGGCGACCCAAACTCCGTCGTTCGTCTCGACGCCAACAGCGCCGACCTGCTGCCCTACGCAACCCTGCTAGCCGCGAGAGCGGTGGGGGGCGAACTGGCCAGCCTGTGCGCCGTCTACGAATGGCAGCAACGTCCCCTTCTCTTTGTGATCGATGGAGAACTCCTTCCCGACGGGAACGCCAGTATTGGTCGTATACGCCGAGTGCTGGCCATGCGGGGCGACGCGCCATACCTCGCGGTGGTGAACGCCGGCGTGATGACCGTTTATCAAATCGGTCTCGACGCCGACACGCCGTCACGCGCGCGCCTGCCGAAAAAGTCGCTCCCGCAGTCTGAGGCCGCCACGATTCCGCACCTCGGTAATCTTCGTCCCGCCGTGGCGAAGAGCCGTTGGATCAGCGATGTGATCTTGAAGCTCCTATCTGACGCCATCGATACCCTGATCGGGCACGGGATCGACGATCAAGAAGCCATCTCACTGGTCGGTCGCGCATTGTTCGTGCGCTTCCTCGCAGACAGATCGCTGCTGCCTCCTTCTGGAGTACCGGATACGCAAGGTGGCGCGGATGCGCTCTTCGACAACAGACGCAATGCCCGAGCAACGTCAGATTGGCTAGACGAGACGTTCAACGGAGACTTTCTGCGTCTACGAAAGACGACGATTGCAGCGCTGGATACGGATTCGTTGCTTCAATTGGGCAACATACTGCGACGTGCGCCGGGTGGACAGTTGCACCTTGGCTGGCAAGAGCGTTGGGACAATCTGGATTTTGCGCACATTCCTGTCGGCGTTCTCAGCCAAGCGTATGAGCGCTACTTAAGCAGACACGACCCGCGCAAACAAAAGAAAGAAGGCGGCTACTACACTCCTCGACACATTGCGGACCTTATGGTTCGCGCCACCCTGCATCCGCTCCGCAAGCAGAAAATGGCTCATCAAGCGCGTATCTTGGATCCCGCATCTGGTGCGGGCGTGTTTCTGCTGACGGCATTTCGCGAACTGATCGCCGAGAAATGGCGGGCGTCAGGCATTCGCCCCGATACAAAGACGCTGCGAGAAACGCTCTACAAGCAAGTAACGGGATTCGACATAAACGAGTCGGCTCTACGGTTTGCCGCCCTCGGTCTCTATCTGATCTCGATTGAGCTCGATCCCAACCCCAAACCGGTTAGCAAGCTTAAATTTCGCAATCTGCGTGCGACCGTTCTTCACTGGACAGGTGATCCCCAGTGCCAACAGCCCCAGCTAGGAAGCCTGGGTAATGCGGTTCGTTCAGAACATAATCACCAGTTCGATGTCGTTGTAGGCAATCCGCCGTGGGCGAGTTCGACGCAGCTCGCTGAGTGGTCTGACATACTGTCGCGAGCGCGGGAAACGGCGCGCGCTCGCGCAAACATCCACGACGCGCCACTACCGAATGAAGTTCTGGACTTGCCGTTCGTCTGGCGCGCCATGGAATGGGCGAAACCCGGCGCCCAGATCGCCTTCGCTCTCCATTCTCGCATTCTGTTTCAGCAAGGCGAAAATATGCCAGACGCTCGGCGTGCGCTGTTTCGCGCGCTCGACGTGACGGGAATCATCAACGGAACCGAACTTAGAAACTCAAAAGTCTGGCCAGAAATATCCGCGCCCTTTTGCCTGCTTTTTGCGACAAACAGGACGCCAAGGCCTGGCTCGGGATTCCGGTTCACGAGCCCGCGTCTGGAAACTCGCCTAAATCAGGCCGGCGCGTGGCGCATCGATGTTGCGAACTCGGAGGTCGTAACAAGCGCGCAGGTGCAAGAACGACCGGAAATCCTGAAAATTCTGTTTCGAGGCACGCGTCTCGACTTGGAAGCATACGACCGGCTCGCCGCCTCAAAGTTTCCTTCACTCGCTCAGTATTGGCGCCAAACATTCGGTGAAGAGAGAGGGCGCCCACGCGGAACGGGAAACGGATATCAACGACTCCGAAACAGCAGCCGACGTCGCATTTCCGGCGATGGACAACCCGGTGCTGACGCAGGTTACTTGCATGGTTTGCCCGAGTTTGATCCAACTGCCGCCAGTGGGATTCTCGTCGATAGTGGCGCTCTGACGGCATTCGCGCAAAAACGCATCCATGATCCCAGACCGCGCTCCCTTTTTACTGGTCCCCTGCTCCTCGTCGGAGAAGCGCCGCCGGTTTCACATGGCCGAATTAGAGTGTACGTGTCGGAAGGCGATGTCGTCTTCAATCAGTCCTACCATGGCTATACAGCAGCGGGTCATGCTCGGGCGCCACAGCTCATTCGTTACCTTGCACTCGTATTAAGCAGCAAACTCGCGCTATGGCACGCGCTGATCACGAGCGGTCGCTTTGGTTTTGAGCGCGAGGTCGTCGAAAAGTTTGTTCTCGATCGAACGCCGATCGTTCCCATTGGGTCTCTGACAGATCAACAACTCGCCGCGTCCGACGCACTCTTCAGACAAATCGAAAAACACTCGAACGATCAGTCGGCTTGGAGGGAAGTAGACAGCTTTATTGCTCGCCTATATCGCCTGGATGAGTCAGATCTCGAGACGATCAGCGACACACTTGCTTACAATTTGCCGTTCTCAACGAACCGCGCCGCCGCGGAAAGTCCTGCCTCCAAGAAGGATGTCGAGGCCTTCGCGGACCGTGTGCAATTAGAACTGGCGGATTGGGCCGACCGCTTTGGCAAAACGATCTCCGTGCAACGTGTACCGACGTCACCAACCGCGCCTTGGCATTTTGTACGCGCCTCGACAAAAAGCGATGCCGATGACGCGGTCGCATTAGACGAATGGATGACGTTTGTTCGTGCCGCGGACGAAATGTCGGCCACCGAAATTGTCTACGTGGACGAACAGCGAAAATCGCTCTGGCTCGGAAGGCTGGCCCAGCGCCGGTACTGGTCAGCGAGTCAAGCGAAGCTCGCGGCACGCAGGATTATCTGGCGTCATGTCGACTTCTTCGAGGCGGCTGAATGACCGCTATTCGGCCTCGCATTAATCAAGTTGAAGAGTTGACGCGTGGGATTCCCCTTCCCTTCGCGCCCCTGGCGTTGGCCCACCTTCGGCTAATTGCTGAAACGCTCTTGACGGTGTGGACGAGTCTGCTCGCGGATCAAGCTGAAACCTTGGCAAGCGGCGATGAGCCAGAGGTCACGGCTCTCATCGAAACACGATTGAACAAATTGACAGCAACGGACCGATCTTGGTCACAAATCGTCGTTCACGTAGCGCGCGGCGCAGAAGCGATGAACTTCAACGGCGCGCACCTTGAAAAGCGACCGGATCTTTCGATCTACTTAACAGATCACGATCCCCAATTTCCCGTTATCGTCGAATGCAAGATCGTTGACGCGCCCAATGGCAGGGACGTCGCCTCCTACTGCGACAATGGCGTGTCGCGCTTCGTCAACGGCGACTACGCATGGGCCAAGAGTGAAGCATTCATGATGGCGTATGTCAGAGATGCGTCTATCGTCGATGAAACTCTTGTCCCCCATCTAAAGGCAAAGGCAAAGGCGAAAAAGGATCCCTTCAACCTTGAACACATCGATCTAGCTGCCGCCAAAAGCATGCTGCAATCAAGACATGGTCGTGGTTTCCAATACGTCGGCAGCGCCACAACGCCCGGCCCAATCGTCATCTGCCACGTTTGGGTCAGCACACAATAGATGTGATGACTCGCATCACTGTCTTAGCCAAGGAGATCGATCACGATATCGTCGGCCTCCGCACTTTCAGGCGTGCCATCCAATGCACGACGAATGTCGGCTCGCGCGGACACAAAATACCGATCTTCGGCAACATTCACTTCAGCCGCCAACGCTTCCAGCGACGAGCCGAGGACTGCTAGGCGACTGTGCGCCACATTGTTGGGATCAAAGCGTGGGATAGCTAGCTCCCAAATGTGTTTTGCAATGTCGCGCTCATCTTTGCCGTAACTCATGAGCGGTCGAGTCTGCTCGGTTGTACTCGGTGCATTTAGGAAGGCACAGAGATAGTCGGCCTCCTCCTCAGTGAATGCTGGCATCCAATACAGCGAAGAATTGATGAGCGCCTGACGGTTTCGCACCTTCGCGCCGACCACATTCATTCCGCTGCGATTGTACACGACGCGAAGCTCTGGGATCGGGAGTTGCTTGGTGAGCTTGTTTTGAAAGTCTAGCTGCTCCGCCAAAGTCAGCGTGTCTGTGTTCCGATGTTGCTCCCATGTAGAGGAGGCTTGCGCCCACCAACGGCCAAGACCCGGATGTACGTCGATCTGCTCCGACGTGAGGCGTGCGCGCGCCGTGCACGGCACTACCGCAAGAAGTGGTGTTCGCACTCTGAAAGGCAAGACAGTCTCACCGGATACGAGCGGGCGTAGAAACTGGCTTTCTATCACCCCAGTCATTGGCGGAATGGTTTTCCACGGCGCCTTCTCATTGGAGCTTCTTTCCGAGCGCACGTGCGTTGATCCCGCGGCGCGGCCCAAAGGCGTTTCGCCCGCAGGCGTCACAACAAACATGAATCTGGGAAGAAAGACGGCGCCCTGCGTGAAGAGTTCGTGATACGGTGACCGCTCACCTTCGCCGGTGCGACGAAGACTCGCGATACTTCGGACAATTTGGTTGCGAACATCCGCCCAGTGGGCATTGGGTGTAACCCGCCCCTCCCACCGCTCGCACTCAATTGGCATTTCCTGACGTTCTTCCGCGCGTAGCCCGAAAACTACCGATGCAGCTCGCGGGAAAAAGTGCGGTCTCAGGCGGCGCAGATCCCACGCTGTTCCGAAAGCGATCTGCAAACCTCCGGAAGCGTCCCCATAGCTCCCGCTTCGAAACCCTTCATAGTGGACACGGTCAATTGCAGCGTTGGGCATAACAAGCGCGAACCGGCCCTGGCGGCGGAGGTAAAGCTCAGAAGCACGAACGACAAACAGGGCGGACAAATCTTGGTGCGCGGCGAACTCCGCCCCGGCCCATATTCCGCGAGCTGCGCTCATGCTCTGAAACGCTGTTTGCATCGCTGGCGGCATAAAGCGGTACGCAAGCCAAGGCGGATTGCCGACCAACAGGTCGACCTTATTCTCTTCGAGAGACAGCCACATAGGACGCGCTAGATTTCGCACGTAGTAACCCCAGATGTGATTTCGATCCGCATCGTGCAGCCGACACATCACCTCGAATGTTGCTTCGAGAGTTGGTCTGTCCTCTCGCGACACCGCGAACCGCTGAAAAACGGCGGACAGACTTGGTGGCGCAGTGCCCCGCGTGCGCTCGCTGGCACGACGCGTGAGCTCACCCACGAGCTGGTCAAACCGTGCAGCGTTGCGCAAAAGATCGGCTGGGAAGCGTAGCTCGTTGGCGAATAGCTCCCGGCCATCATCCGTTTCAATGACAAGTTGGTTCGCACTCCATAAGTCGCGCACCCGATCTTGCATCTGTAATGAATCGCCGAGGTACACGGGGATTTGGATGGCTGGGCGATCAGGTGCCACGAGCCGGTCGCGGCCGATTGCCAGCACGTAGGTTACACGCGCCAACGTAACGGCGACCGGATGCAGGTCCATGCCGATAACGCTGTTCGTCACGCCAGCGATCGTTTCAGCGAGAGTGCGTCCTGCCTCCGCAGAGGCGGCCAGGTATTTACGTATGGCGTAGAATAAGAAAGTGCCCGACCCACAGGCAGGATCTAACAGTCGCACTCCGAGCGGATCAGACGCGCTTGCATCGACCATGCTCTCCGCTAGCCAATCTGGCGTATAGTACTCCCCGAGCCGCTTGCGCGTTTCCGCCCCGATGATGCTCTCATAGAGAACCTTCAGAACATCTTGCTCGACGCCGCTCCACTCGAATCGAGCCAATCGGCGAGCGAGCGTCCTAATGAAGGTATCACCGCCCTCCACTTCGACGACCCAATCGAAGAAATCCGGCTCGACGACGCCGAATATGCCGCTCTGGTCGAACACCTCACCGGACAACAGATCTGAAGCGGACACATGAGATACATCAATACCCAAAACCGCATGCGCAATAATCTCAGCCGAGTTAACCAACAGAGTGTGTTCTATGAAGAGGTCGTCTGTGTCTTCAAACTGCGTTCCCAACGCGCTGGTTAGCAGTCGCGCCCACAAGGTGCGCTTCATCTTGACCGTGGACCGCTCTCGATTGGCCGCGTACAACGCAGCGACGGTCGCGCGGTCGAGCGCATAGGAGCTGCTCTCGGCGCCAAGCCGGTTTTGAATTGTAGTAGGTGTCGGGATAACTCGGGCTGTTGTCGCAAGGACGCCTTCCAGCCAAACAACCAGTCGATCCGCGTCCGCTGAGCTACTGAGCTTGAAATGCGAGACCTCGCGCAGCTCCGGCCCAACGAGATCGTAACAGTACCAGTCCGCCCCGTCCGTCAGCACGCCAGCGTACCGTTGCGCCGTTTGATCACGCCGCTGTGATATGTATCCGGCAAGCTGACCTATGGCGTCGGCGCGCGACCTAGCGGTGCGGACATCTCGTTTGACCTCGATACAGGTGCTGCCAACTTCGATGTCGATGCGGCGTCCGTCCCCGACGGGTGACTCAAGCATTACCAGCTGCCGTTCCATTACATTGAACGGCGCGGCCAAGATGAGCTGTCGGACATCAGCTTGAATATCGGCCTCCGTTCGGCCGACATTTCGCCTTACCAATCGATCGCAAATCTCGCGCACCTTGACTCGCCCGGCTTAGGCTCGCGCTGCAGGCGCGATTCGTTTCCCCATCTTCGTAGTAGCGCACCTAGAGAGCGACGGCACTACGAATAGCCCGCGACCGGTCCGTACGGATGCGCCTTTCCACTGTCTGCCGACTCAGGCCCGGACTCGCCTCTGAAGAACACCCGACAAGCGGGTCTGCCAGCCATGAACGCCTGTGGCCATCTCCTCGCCGAGCGTTTGTGCGGGTCCGTGGGACGGACCCGCACAAACTGGCTACCGACGAAGTTCCTCTGCCACGCCGTCAACTTCGTAATTCTCTTCTACGTCAGCGTAAGGATCGACGTCTTCGCGTTCCGTTTTATCTTCCGCTTCATCGGCGGCCGACAAGGTCACACCATAGGTGCGACGGTAGACGCGCGACCAAATCAGCACTTCCTCATCAACATGCCGCAACAGGCCCCGCCAATGATCGGTGAGCCGAGTCTCGACGCCACGCGCGTCGACCAACGGCATTCCGTCATCGCCGGCAACCTTGCGCAGCGCATTGAAGGCCCCATCAAGGTCATGAAACGCCTTGCTCAAAACCTCGACGGCGTTGTCATAGCGGTCAGCCGGCGTATCTCCCGGCCGCGCGGCCTTCGCCTTACCGGCGGGGGGAAATTCGCGGCGCAAATAGATGTCGTTCACCAATTGCTCCGCACCGTTCTGTACCATCTTGAGTTCGCCCGTTTCGTCGACAGCGCGAGGATGGCGCCCGGCCTCGAAGTCGCGTAACGCTTGGCCGAGCTGCATAATGCCCGCCGGTGAGCGGCGCATCGCGTCAAGCACCTCGCCCGGCGTGCGCCGGTCGGGCTGCTCGTTATTGGCGGAGCCGCGATCGGCGTTCAGCGCACCCGAAAGCACGAGCGGGTACGAGCCCCGCACCGCGAGTTCGAGTGAAGCCGGCCCCATTTCGCCGCGCGCGCCGCTTGCGATGGCTTCCCGGACTTCAGTGAGCGCACGGTTCACCAGTTCATCCGTGGGCCGCGCCGTGGCCTGCCAATTTTCGTTGTGAGCGGCCTTGCCGAAGGCGTGCCGCAGATAGCGCCGCACCTGGTCGACCTTTGCTGGGTCATCCGCGACCGCGCGAAGGATAAGTGCGGTCGCAAGATCGTTCATGAGCTTTGACGTAATGCGCTTGCGAGTCGATTGGCTGGTCACGGCGACGCGGATCGCCCAATCAATGCGCTCGTCCTTGCTGGTGAAGAGCTGAACAATCTGCGCAGCGCGCAGCACCGGATCATCCGGCAAGTGTGCAGCCCGAGCCTCCGCGCGCGTACAGGCACCGGCGAAATAATCGCGTTGCGTGGGCGAAATCAGACTTTGCCGCTGCAATTCATCCAACACTTCATCCGCAAGAGATTCGTTCTCAGGGCCTTCACCCCAGGGCTTGGGCGGATCAACGTGCCGCAGCGCGACCAGCGACTTCACCGCGGTGGGGAACCCGGTGGCCCCGCCGGGATGCGGCTTGAACCCGACCAGGATCAAAGCAGGCATTCGCTCACAGCGCAGCGCGAGAAGCGTTGCGTCATCACGCTCGCCGCGCTCGAAGGCTTCGTTAAGCCGGCGAACGTGCGCACGCATCTTCGCGTCATTGTCGTCATAAGGTACGTCGGCGGAGGCGACGCCGAGGATCGAATGATCCGCGGTACAGCGGGAGGAGCCCTCCACCGTGGTCAGCGTCGTCGCGGGCGCTGCCCCGTCACTATGGAGATAGGTCGTCGCGACGAGCCACACCGCCTCCATCACGCCCTGCGACGCGATCGACTTGCGCCAATCATTCTCAGCCAGGACGAAACTCGCAGCTTGTTGAGACGCCCAAATGAGGTGATGGCGGTTCTCGATATCGACGGCGAGCTCGGCCTTCTGCGGCTGCAAGGCGTCAAGCGCACGCGGCTCTGGCACAGGCCGAAAACGCGAGTCTTCGCCTCCGGAGCCCGGCTCCACCGCGAACGGATGGCGCCGCGCCGGCAAGGTGCGCGGATTGCGAGGATCGGGCATTACGCGCCGGGCCCAGACGCTCGTACGGATACCCAGCAGAACGCCACCCGGCACGGCGATGTGCTCTACGCGCGGATCGACGGGATCACCCAGCGTCTTCCGGACATCAGCGGGATCGACGATCGCATTGCCGATTGCGGTCGCGCTGGCCGCCGAGAGGCCAAACATCTCGATCATTTTTTCGATGAGCGTCTGCCGGGCCTTGGCGTGCGCGTATTCAGGCAGCGGCTCGACAGGCCGCGGAAGGACGTAATCGTCCGAATTCAACTTCATCATTTTTCTCAAAACTCCATGGCGGCGCACTGCGCTTCGCCAAAATCAGGATAGGAAGGACCGCCCGCCTGCGCGGGCGGTCCAAGGTGTTGGCGGCTAGATAAGCGCGTTCGGAAGCCGGCGACGCAGCTGGGCGCGCAGGTTCTTCAGGCTGCGATGATCAGACGGCGTACCGGAGGTGAAAACCGGCCCGTCCATCAGCGGGTGCTCGAACCGCCAATGGCCGCGACGCGTGCGCGTCGCCGTGAAGCCCGCGCGTGAAAGATCGCGCAGCGCTTCCTTCATCATGGAAGACATGGGCACTGAACTCCTGGCAGGCGGCCGACAGCACGCAGCTTCCCGGCCGCAACACGTGGTTGACGAAATCCGAGGTGCCAGGAGTTTGGAAAAGGCTCCGTGCGCATCCTCCCTCCGCTTACCGAGCTTGCGCCCGGCGTCACCGAGAGCGGCGACAGCGTCAGAGGACATTTCCTAGGCTTACGGGGGTCAGCGTGTGGCTTGAACCCCCGCGTCACCGCCCCTCGCCGCATTCAAGGAGAGGGTGAAGCGTCCGCATTGCTGCGTCGCGGTAATCCGCAATTACGCCGGGCTCCCGTTCCGCGCAAGTGCTGAACATCTCTTTTTGCGCCGAACTCTTGCCCGCTCCTGTGCCCACCACGTGCCCACCAAAGCTCGCGCACGGAATGCGTGACGTCTGCCACCTGGTGGCAGACGTCCAAACTGGCGGTGCGAAGGCCGCAGGTGATGACCCCCAATTTCGGTGCGGACCAAGTGCGGACCAAGGCGATCTGGCGACTGGTGGCGTGCGGCTAAGTGCTTGATTTTATGGCGCACCCGACAGGATTCGAACCTGTGACCTCTGCCTTCGGAGGGCAGCGCTCTATCCAGCTGAGCTACGGGTGCCCGCCCCTCGGCTTGACCCTTGGGGGCGGCAAGCTCTAGCGGAGGCCGGGCGCTGGCGCAATTCGCCGCGCGCCCGGATCAGGGGACCTCTCATGCGCCGTCTGGCCTTCATGTTGCTGGCGGGATTCGCCTGGACGCTGGCGGCGTGCACCACCGCCGCGGAGACCGGACCCGCGCTGTGGCGCATTTCGGACGCGGACAGCGAGATCTGGCTGTTCGGCAGCGTCCACGTGCTGCCAGCCTCGCTCAAATGGCGCACCGCGCGGATCGACGCCGCGCTCGCCAGCGCCGACGAAATGGTGATGGAGACCAACGTCTCCGACGACGGCCGCGAGGCGTTTGCGGCGCTGACGCGGCGCCTCGGCGCGCTGCCGGAGGGCGAGACGCTTTCCCGCAAGCTCGACGCGGCGACACAGGCGCGGCTGCGCCAAGTGGCGACCGCGGCGCACATAGATCCCGCGGCGTTCGAACACACGCGGCCCTGGCTCGCGGCGCTGCAACTTTCGATCACCTACGCGATCGCACATGGACAGGATCCCAACGCCGGCGTCGAAAACGTGCTGCTCGCGGACGCGCGCGCGCAAGGCAAACGGCTCTCCTATTTCGAAACGCCGGAGCAGCAGCTGCGCATCCTCGCCGACCTCGCACCGGAAGACGAGATGCGCTTCTTCGTCGCCACGCTCAACGATGTCGAGAACGAGACCGATTCCATGGACGAAGCCGAGGCGGCGTGGGTGCGCGGCGACGTGCGCCGGCTCGGACGGCTGCTCGACCCCGAGCTGCACGAGGCCGGCCCCAACGTCTATGCCGCGCTCATGACCAACCGCAATGCGCGCTGGGCCGATGAAATCGTGCGCCGGCTCAACGGTTCCGGCAAAATCTTCATCGTCGTCGGCGCCGGGCACCTGGCCGGCGAGGGCAGCGTGATCGCGCTGCTTCGAGCGCGCGGCGTGCGCGTCGAAGGGCCCTGACGGTCAGCCCGCGGCGGGGCGAACGATGCGGCCTTCGAGATTGTGCTGCACTTCGTGAGCGTCGTACGCGTTGGGATTATCCGCCGGCTTTTGCCCGTGATACATGGTGATCTCGGCCGCCGCCTGATAGCGCGTGATCTCACGATAGCTTTGCGGCTCGTCCCAGAACGGATCGTACCAGGGCGCCCAGCCGTGGCGCGCCGAGTAGTAGTAATAGGGAAAGAGCGGTCGCGGGCGGCCGACGCCTTGCAGACGCGAATGCTCTTCGGTGTCGCGGGTCGCCACGATGAAATAGTCGTAGCCCTTCTGCAGCGTGGCTTCGGCGGCGCGATAGAGCAGATAGGTCTCCACCGTATCGCGCTCGGTCAGCGAGTTGCCGCTGAAGGAAATTCGCACGCGATTGGTTTCGATGGGCGTTTCGGCGTAGCCGTACCGATCGTTCTGGCTGACGGGCTGGTAGGGGGTCTGTGTCGCGCAAGCGGCCGCGAGCCCCAGGGCCGCCGCGAGGATCAGTTTGCGCATGAGCGTTTCCTTGGCGTGTCGTTCCAAGCTCCATATGGAGCGCGCCGCCGCCGGGCGCGAGTCTCATCTCTGCGCAGCTGAATCAGTGATGAATGTAGGCGGCCGCGGTGGCGATCCGCGCGGGCGCCAGCGTCTCCCCTGTGCCGAGGCGAACGGAATGGATTACGGCGTCGATCTCCCGGCGCCAGAAATCGAGGAATTTGTGGATGCGCGGGTATTGAGGCGCGAGGTCCAGCGTCTGCCAGACGAAGCTCTGCAGCAGCTTGGGATGATCCGGCATGTAATAGAGCACCTCGGCCGTGGCCAGCCGCCATCCTTGAAGTCTCAAGCTCAGCTCGTCCGTCTGCATGTAGTTCGACCTCCTCCACTTTAAACGCCGCTCTTGCGTCTGAAGTTTCTCAGGTCTAGAAGGCTGCCGCCGCTTCGATTTCCAAGTCAATACTCCGCTATTGTTAGCACTGTGCAGTTTGTGCTGCCAGCGCGTGCCGCGCGCCTCATAATCTCCATGCATAACAAATACTTGCTTGGCTTCTGAGAGAAGTATTCGCATCTGACGCTAGTGCCGAAGCAGGATGAGCGCGGCCGCGGACAGCAACAAGGCGCCGACAAGAGCAGCAAACGCGCGACGAAACAGCGGCGTTTCCAGCGCCCTGGCCAGCGCTCCGCCGGCCACGGCGTAGGCGCTCATCGCCAGCGCATCGAGCGTGATCGTGCCGGCGCCGAGCCAGAACAGTTGCGCGGGCGCAGGCCGAAGCGGATCGATGAATGGCGGCAAGACCGCGGTGAAGAAGAGAACGATCTTCGGATTGGAGAGCTGCACGGCGAAGCCGTCGGCGAATGAGCCGCCTGCCCCGGCGCGCAGCGGCTTGGCGAACAGCGGATGATCGCGCGCCGCGCTCCAAAGCGATTTCAGGCCCAACCACGCGACATAGGCGCCCCCGGCCAGACCCATGGCGCGAAAGAAGAGCGGGAACGCCCCGATCAGCGCGCTCAAGCCCAGCGACGCCGCGGCATACCAGACCAGCGTCGCGCAATTCATGCCGGCGACGCCCAAGAGCGCGGCGCGCGGGCCCGCGCGCAGTCCGGTGGCGACGGCGAAGAGATTGGCTGGCCCCGGCGTCACCGCCATCACCGACATGACGGAGAGAAAGAGCGCATAGCGCCCGGGATCGAAGGCGAACATGGGAAATTTCCGTTCCAAGGGCTGACGAAGCGTGATGCGCGCGGGCGCGCGGGTTCGATCAGCTCTGCTGTCGCGCGGGGCGAAGGTTGGAACGAAGCGCCATGTCGAGCGCTTTAGCCTGCATTGAGCATGCGGCGCAAGTCGTCCCGCGTGGGCGGCTCGAGTGACTTCGCTTTCGCGAGACGCTCCGACGCGTAGTGGCACGCGACATATCCGAGAATGAGAAAAGGTCCGCCGATCACCGGCGGATAAATCGGCGAAAGCCCGCGCGGCGACAACGCCAGCAGCGTTAACGCAATCGTGAGCGGGAAGCCAATTGCGAGCAGAATGAGGCCGGCGACGGTCAACAGACGCGCCTCCGCGCGCAGTGTCGTCGCATTTTGGCACACAATACGCATCGCAAGTCTCCGCGCCTGCGCTGCGCTCGCGAAAATCGCGCCAAACGGGAATAGCTAACGGCGCTGCATCTGCGACCGAAAAAACACGCATCAGCTCATCAGACGTTAAGCCGGAGGAACTATAGTGCGCGTGTGGGCGTCAACTTCGCGGCACTGCGAAGGAGTCTAGGGAAGAAGATGTCGATCGCCGATCTGCTCATCGCCGACGAAGTGGAGCTCGAAGAGCACTATCCGAACCGCGTCGAGCACGCCGCGGACGGCGTCGTGCATGCGATCGGCATTCTCGCGGCGCTCGTCGGCGGCGGCGTTCTGGTCAGCGCCGCGCTTGTGCATGGCGGATTCTCTCTCGGCGCGGCGATGAGCCTCTATGCGGCAAGCGTGCTCGCCATGTTGTCCTTCTCGGCCGTCTATAATCTCACCCGCCCCTCGCCCGCGCGGCGCCTGCTGCGCCGCCTGGACGAGGCCGGCATCTTCCTGATGATCGCCGGCTCCTACACGCCGCTGACCATGAAATTGCTGCCGGCGGATTTCGCCGTCGCCGTCACCGCCGTGATGTGGCTGATCGCCTTCGCGGGCGCGGCCGGCAAGGTGTTTGCGCCGCAGATCTCGGACCGCACCTGGTGCATCATCTATCTCGCTTTCGGCTGGCTGTCCGTGCCGCTCGTGGCGCCTGGCCTGATGCGCATCCCGGCGCTCGGACTTGGGCTGCTGGCGGCGTGCGGCGTGCTCTATTCGCTGGGCGTGCTGATTTACCTGAACCACAAGCTGCCGTTCCGCCGCGCGACCTGGCACGGCCTCGTGGTGCTCGCGGCGGGCCTGCACTACGCTGCGGTGTTCCTGCTCATCGCTCCGCAAGCCTAGCGCGGAACAGGAAGCCATTTCCGCCGGTTATGGAGGCTCCAAGCGAAGGAGAGCCCCATGTCCACCGCCACAGGCCATACCCAAGCCATCCGCGCCAAGAAAGTCATCGGCACGTCCGTGATGGACGAAGACGGCGACAAGATCGGCGTGGTCGAAGACGTTGTGCTCGACAAGCTCACCAACAACGTCATGTTCGCGGTCGTCGGTTTCGACGGCGTGCTTGGCATGGGCCAGAAGTTCGCGCCCATCCCATGGGCGGTGCTCGACTATGACGAAGACGCCGACGCCTATGTGGTGCCCTATACGAAGGACGAACTGAAAGCCGCGCCCGCCGGCTCGATCGAGGAGCTGACCGCCGACGACGGCGCGGCGTTCCGCGACAAGAGCTTCGAGTTTTACGAGATCGAGCAATATTGGTAAGCACGGCTTGCGCGCTTTAAGCGCGCCTGGAATGAAGGCGCCCGCTGGTCACGGCGGGCGCCTTTGCTATACCGGGGCCCATGCGGTCCTCAGCGCTGCAGCGCTATCTCTACGATGCCGAAAAGAGCGAGCTTGTCGTGACGTTTCCGTCCGGCAAGAGCTACGCCTATGAGGACGTGCCGCTTGCGGTGTACGAAGCGCTCTGCGCAGCGGACTCCAAGGGTGCGTTTTTCAATGCGCACATCCGCGACGAATATTATATGCGCGAGCTGAAATAACGGGGGCCGACATGGGCGGGTGGCGGGACGCGGACGGGCGCACGGCGCGCGAACGGCGCAAGCTGGAGCGCGAAGCAGAGCGCACCGCGTTTGTGATCAATGCCAAGCGGCGGCCGTGGACGCTGCTGAAGGGGTTCTTCGGCTTCGCCTTTATCTTCGTTGTGGTGATCGCGGTGCTGCTGGCGCTGCGGTGAGCGAACTCAGTTCTTCCCCTGCTTCCTGTCCCGCTCCGCCATGATGCGCAGGCGCAGGGCGTTGAGTTTGATGAAGCCTTCGGCGTCGGCCTGGTTGTAGCCGCCCGCTTCGTCGAAGCCGACGAGCTTCTTGGAATAGAGCGAGTAAGGCGATGAGCGCCCCGCGACGCGCACGCCGCCCTTGTAGAGCTTCAATTTCACATCGCCGGTGACGCTCTCCTGGCTCGCATCGATCGCGGCTTGCAGCATGTGGCGCTCCGGCGTCCACCAGAAGCCATTATAGATGAGCCCCGCATATTTGGGCATCAGCTCGTCCTTGAGATGCATGGCGCCGCGGTCGAGCGTGATCGATTCAATCGCGCGGTGGCCGTGCCACAGGATCGTGCCGCCGGGCGTTTCGTAGTAGCCGCGCGACTTCATGCCGACATAGCGGTTCTCCACGAGATCGAGCCCGCCGATGGCGTGCATCTTGCCGAGCGCGTTCAAATCCGCGAGCAGTTCGTGCGCCTTCTTGCGCGCGCCGTTCACTGCGACGAGATCGCCGCGCTCGAACGAGAGCGTCACCCCCTCGGCCTGATCCGGCGCTTCTTCCGGCGTGATGGTGCGGCGGTCCGCGCGCTTGGAAACAATGTCCGGCACCTCAACATCCGGGTCTTCGAGCACCAGACCTTCGCTCGACGTGTGCAGCAGGTTCGCATCGATCGAGAACGGCGCGTCCTGCTCCTTGCCCTTGGCGATGGGAATGCCGTGCTGTTTGGCGTAGGCGATGAGATCGGGCCGGCCTTGAAAGCTCCACTCGCGCCACGGCGCGATCACTTTCACGTCCGGCTTCAGCGCGTAATACGAAACTTCGAAACGCACCTGATCGTTGCCCTTGCCGGTGGCGCCATGACAGACGGCGTCGGCGCCGACCATGTTGGCGATCTCGATCTGGCGCTTGGCGATCAGCGGGCGCGCGATCGACGTGCCGAGCAGATATTGCCCCTCATAGAGCGTGTTGGCGCGGAACATCGGAAAGACGAAGTCGCGCACGAATTCCTCGCGCAGATCGTCGATGAAGATGTTTTCGGGCTTCACGCCCATGGCGAGCGCCTTCTCGCGCGCGGGCGCCAGTTCCTCGCCCTGGCCGAGATCGGCGGTGAACGTCACCACCTCGCAGCCATAGGTTTCCTCAAGCCATTTGAGGATGATCGAGGTGTCGAGCCCGCCCGAATACGCGAGCACGACTTTCTTCACGGTGTCTTTCCCGGCCACTTCAGCAATTCTCCAGCAGGCGCGCGTTGGCATAGCGGCGCACGCGCCCTCGCGCCATAGGTAAAGCGGATGGCCGCATTGACTCTGCCCTTCCAGCGCCGCCTCGACGCGGCCATCAGCGCCTGGCTCGGCGCGCCGGGTGCGCCGCGCGTCGATTTCAGCGCGCCGGCGGGGGCGCCGGCGCTCTTGCCGCCCGACAGCGTGACATGGCGGGTGATGAAGAACCCGGTGGCGCTGATCGTCGGCGGCGTCGCCGCTGTGATCCTGGAGCTGGCCGAACCGCGCGTGCGCACCGGCGTATGGGAGCATACGCGCTTTCGCAGCGATCCTGTCGGGCGGATGAAGCGGACCGGGCGCGCCGCCATGACGACGATTTACGCGCCCGCCGAAACCGCACGGGCGATGATCGAGGCGGTCAACCGCCGTCACGGCAACGTCACGGGCGCGACGCCGGATGGCGCGGCCTATAGCGCCGACGAGCCGGCCCTGCTGAACTGGGTGCAGGCGACGGCGTCGTTCGGGTTTCTCGAAGCCTATTGCCGCTATGCGCGGCGGCTCTCGGCGTGCGAGCAGAATCAATTCTACGCCGAAGGCGCGCCAATCGCCGCGCTCTACGGCGCGCGCGGCGCGCCGGCTTCGACACTTGAACTTGAAGCGCTGTTCGCCCGCATGCGGCCGAACCTGGAGCCTTCGCCGATCGTGCATGAATTTCTTCAAATCCTCGCGCGCTCGGACTTCCTGCCGGCGCCGCTGGCCCCGTTGAAGCCGGCGATGATTGCGGCGGCGATCGCGATTACGCCGCCCTGGACGCGAGAGCTGCTGGGCCTCACGCCGCGCATGCCGCCCGGCGGCAAAACGTTGCTGCGCGCGTTGGGCGTTGCGGGCGAACACGTCGCGCTGCGCGCCGCCCCGCCGGCGCTGGCGTGCGTGCGGCTAAGACTGGCCGCGGATTATCTCTATCGCTGATTTGCCGCGCATGTTGGCAAATGTGAATTTACGCTGCGCCTTAGCGCGATCATCACCCTGTCCGCGTTACGTCATCGCCATGGCTTCGCCTTGGGACGTCGAAGATCATCGACCGCCGCGATTTCGCGTGCCAACCGCCGTCTATGCGGCGTCGGTTGCGGTGTTCGTCTTCCTCGCGCTGAAGGCGCTCGATGGTTTGGCGTCGGCCGGCGCCGACAACGCCGCCGGCGCCGCGCCGGCGCAAGCCAAGGCGCATGTTCCGCGCTCCGCGACCGAAGTTTATTACAGCGGCTGCCGCGAAGCGCGCGCCGCCGGGGCCGCGCCGATCTATGCGGGCGAGCCCGGCTATCGGGAAGGCCTTGATGGCGATCACGACGGCATCGCCTGCGAGCCGTACCACGGGCGCTGAGAAGGCCCTTGCCCTTACATCCTGTGCTGACATCATCACCGCATGGACGACCTGTTCCTTCTCCCCGGCGCGGTGCGGCGCGATCCCGCGGTTGAAGCGTGGTTCGATGTGACCGATCCGCTGCGGCTGATGGTGCGGCCGTGGTTCGGGCGCATGCGCGCGTGCGGCGCGGACGTGCGCGAAACCATGCATGATCACATGCCGACCGCGTGCGTGGGCGATGTAGCATTCGCTTACGTCAATGCCTTCAAAGCGCACGCGGCGGTGGGCTTCTTCAACGGCGCGACCTTGCGCGACCCGGCGAAGCTGCTGGAAGGCAGCGGCAAACGGATGCGGCACGTGAAGCTGCGGCCAGGCGAAGCGCTCGATGAGGATGCTCTCGGCGCGCTGATAGCCGCGTCCTTCGATCAAATTCGCCGGCGCCTTTAGGCGTCGCTACACCATAACCTGATTGCCCAGCTCCACGGCGCGGCCGCTGGGAATGTGGAAGAAGTCCGTGGCGTTAGTGCTGTTGCGCGCGAGGAAGATGAAGAGGTGATCCTGCCACAGCGGCATGCCGCTCTTTTCGCTGGGCACGATGGAGCGCCGCGACAGGAAGAAGCTCGTTTTCATGATGTCGAACTTCAAACCGAGCTTGCGCGCCTCGGTCAGCGCTTTGACGACGTTCGGCGTTTCCATGAAGCCGAAGGTCAGCGTCACACGCTTCACGTCGGGCAGGAAGTCCTCGATCTTGACGCGCTCGTTCTCCGGCGCGCGCGGAGAGTTTATCGTCTTCACCGTCAGCACGATGATCTGCTCGTGCAGCACCTGATTGTGCTTGAGATTGTGCATCAGCGCCGCGGGCGCAACATCAGGATCGGCGGTGAGGAAGATGGCCGTGCCGCGCACGCGGTGCGGAGGATGATGCGAGAGCGTCTCGAACAATTTGGCCAGCGACTCGTCGCGCCGCACCGTCTCCGCCAGGAGCTTGGAGCCGCGCGCCCAGGTCCACATGACCAGCACGAGTCCGCCGGCCAGCGCCAACGGCACGAACCCCCCGCTCCAAATCTTGGTCAGGTTCGATGACAGGAAGATGCTCTCAATGATGACGAAGGGCGTGCAGACCAGGGCCGCGAACCACGCCGGCCGCTTCCAGATCTTCCACATTGCCAGGAACGCCAGCAGCGTCGAGCACAACATCTCGCCGGTCACGGCGATGCCGTATGCATTGGCCAGGCGGCTCGACGAATTGAACGCCAGCGCCAGGATGATCACGCCGGCGAGCACCAACCAATTGATCTGCGGCATGTAGATCTGGCCGGCCTGGGTCTCGGAGGTGCGGCGGATTTCAAGCCGTGGCAGGAAACCGAGCTGGATGGCCTGTTGTGTGAGCGAATAGGCGCCGGTGATCACGGCCTGGCTGGCGATGATCGAGGCCACCGTCGCCATCAGCACGAGCGGCAGGCGCATCATGTCGGGCGCGGTCTCGAAGAACAGATTGTCCAGCGTGCCGGGGTGCGAGAGCACGTAGGCGCCCTGCCCGAGATAGTTGAGCGTGAGGCATGGCAGCACGATGAAGATCCAGGCGCGCGCGATCGGGCGGCGCCCGAAATGGCCCATGTCGGTGTAAAGCGCTTCCGCGCCGGTGACGCCGAGAAACACCGAGCCCAGCACGATGAAGGCGAGAAATCCGTGATGGGTCAGGAAGCGCACGGCCTCGATCGGCGATAGCGCGTGGAAGATCGCGGGGTCGTCGCGCAGGTGGAGCAGGCCGAGCCCGCCCAGGATCAGAAACCACAACGTCATGATCGGCCCGAACCAGGCCCCGACTTTGCCGGTGCCGCGGCTCTGAAACACGAACAGGGCAATCAGGATGACAATGCCGATGCCGAGCACCGTGGGCGTCGACATGTAGTGCTCGATGCTGGGCACGGCGCGCAGACCTTCGACCGCGCCAAGAACAGTGATGGCCGGCGTGATGAGCGCGTCGCCGTAGAACAACGATGCGCCGAGCACGCCGATCACGAAGATCAAGGCCGTGCGGCGCCCGAAAGCCCGCTGCGCCAGCGCCATCAAAGCCAGGGTGCCGCCTTCGCCCTTGTTGTCGAGACGCATCAGAAGCAGCACGTACTTGACCGTGACGACCAGGATCAGCGCCCAGAAAATCAGCGAGACGATGCCGATCACGTCCGAACGCGCGAGGACGCCGTTGACGGCGACATGCTTCAGCGACTCGCGCAGCGCATAGAGCGGGCTCGTGCCGATGTCGCCATAGACGACGCCGATCGATCCGAACATGAGCGTCCAAAAGCGGCTCGGACGATGCGCGCGCGCGTCGTCGCTCGGCGATGTCCGGGCGGCGGGGGGCGATGCGGATGGTTTATCGGGCGCCTCGGCCGGGGCCTGCGCCATGATCGGTGTCCCCTCGGAAGGACGGCCTCGCCGCGCCTCCCCGTTCGGGCGGCGCGTTTAGCCGGTTTCACATGGTCCCGCAAATCAATGCGGCAAGGGGGCTTTTGGTTTGGTTATCAGCGCCGGCTTCAGTGGCAGCCGCAGCCGCCTCCGCCATGGCGGCCGCCGCCCCCATGACCACGTCCGCCCCCGCCGCTGCGGCTCGAGGAGGACGAACTCGCCGAGGCTGAAGCCGAGGCTGACGCAAGGGAAACCGAAACGGCCGTGGCCGACGACCCCTGAATGATGGTCGTTCCGCCGCCGTAATAGGCGCTGGCGCTCACATCGACGCCGACGCCGCCGGAGAAAAACGACGGCGGCAAGTTAATGCTTTCCTCCCGCGGCGCTGGCGCAAGCGGCACAGGGGGCAGCGGCGCGGGCGCGGGCGCGGGACGATGGTGCTGGCGGCGCGGCGGATGCGGCCGGTCGATACCGTCAGCCGCGGCCAGGCTCGGCGCGGCGACCAGCGCGCAAGCGGCCAACATGGACAGGAGCCGGGACACTTTCATCGTCAACACCCTTCGATCGCGACTTTTGCCAGTCGAGAGAAGGTCACGAAGCAAGTTCTCTGCCGAAGCGTGCGCGCAATGTTTAACGCGCCTTAGAAGTCGACCGCGATCCCCTTGCGCTCCCAGTCGCCGAAACGCGTGGGCTCAGGGCCCGCTGGCCCGCCCGCTTCGTGCGGCGCCGCCGGCAATTTCTTACGGCGCTGTTCAGCTTCGGCGAGCGCGCGCTGCGCTTCCGGCGTCAGCGGTTTTCGCGGCGGATCAATCGCATCTGCACTCACAAAATTGACATAGCGCGCGGCAGAACCGGTGCAACTGCCTCGCCGCGCGGGCGGGCCGATTTAGTTGATGAGTCGTTAACCAGCACGGCTTCAGCCTCGCCGGAGAACTCGTTTGGCGCGGACAGGCCTGGGCGCCCGGAATTGGAACATGCGTCTTGCTCCCGCTGCGATCTGCGCGGCTGGCGTCATCGCGGCGTCGGCGTCGGCGCCGGCGCCGGCCCTCGCACGCACGCCCGTCGTCATCGAGGGCGTGAGCGAGGACGAACGCGCAGCCATCGAAGCGCTGTTGCCGGATCGTGAACGCCCGACCACGCTGTTCGAAGCCGAGCGCATTTCCGAAGAGGCGGCCGCGCGCGCGCTCGCCTGGATGCGGGCCGAAGGCTATTACGCCGCCGAGGTGACGCCCGAAGCGGAGGAAGAACCTCCACTCGCGCGCCTCAACATCGCGCCGGGCCCGCGCTTTCACCTGCTTGCGCCCGATCTTGTGTTCGACGGCGCGCGCCCCGATGCGGACACGGCGCAGGCGGCGTCCGACGCCGTCCATGCCCTGACGCCCGACGCTCCCGCGCGCGCCGCCGACGTATTGCAGGCCGAGGCCAATGCGCTGACCGCGCTGCGCGAAGCCGGCTATGCCGACGCACAGGCCGGCGAACGCCGCGTCATCGTCGATCACGCCGCTTCCACCATGAAGGCGGAGTTTCACATCGCCGCCGGCGCGCGCGTGCGCATGGGCGACTTGCACGCCGATCCGGCCGATCTGTTTCGACAGGACTTCCTCGACCGGCTGCGCAGCTGGCGCGTCGGCGACACATACGATCCCGAGGCGCTTTCGCGCGTGCGCCGCGACATGGCCGCCACCGGCGCCGTCGCCAGCGCGTCCACGCATCTCGCACCTGTCGACGAGCACGGCCTGCGCGACATCATCATCGACGTGTCGCCGGCCAAGCGGAACGCCTACGAACTCGGCGCCGGATACTCGACGACGGAAGGCGTCAGCGTCGATGCGCAATGGACCCGGCGCAACTTCTCGCATCGCGCCGATTCGATCATCGTCTCCACCACGCTCGGCGAACTCGCGCAAAGCGGCACGATCTCGCTCGTGCGCCCGGCGGCGGCCGGCTACGAACGGGCGCGCCACTACAGCGCGACGCTGAGCCACGAAGACACGGCCGCCTACTCGCGCCAGGGAATCGCGCTCTCGACCGGCGTCGACGCGGATCGGCGCCTGCGCCTCGGGCTCAGCTATGGGTTGCAGCTTTCCGCCGACGAATACGATCAGACCGCGGGCGTCGACACCGCGTACGTGCTTTCCGCCTTCGCCGATTTGCGGCGTGATACGACCGGCGCGCCGCTGGATGCGCGGCATGGCTCGATCCTCGACTTCCGCCTTGAGCCCTCCGTTTCCACCAACAGCGCTACCGTCGCGTTCACGCGCGCCATCGCCGAAGCGCGCTTTTACGAATCGTTCGGCGAGGACGAGCGCTTCACCTTCGCCGAGCGCGCCAAGCTGGGCTGGGAAGCGGCGATGTCGGGCGATGAGGACGAAATCCCGCCCGACCGGCGCTTCTACGCCGGCGGCGGCGGGTCGGTGCGCGGCTATGAATACAATTCAATCTATCCGCGCGAGCGCGACGCGCTTGGGCTGACGCCCGGCGGACAGGGCTTGTTCGAGTTTTCGGCGGAAGCCCGGATGCGCATCGGCGACCGCTTCGGCGTCGCCGCCTTCGTCGATGGCGGCAACGCCTTCGACGAATGGTCCGAAGCGGCCGACTTGCGCTGGGGCGTGGGGCTCGGCGCGCGTTACAATCTGGGCTTCGCGCCGCTGCGCGTCGACATCGCGACGCCGCTCGATCCCGAACCGGGCGATCCAGACTTCGCCATCTATATCAGCTTGGGCCAAGCGTTCTGATGAGCGATCGCGCGTCCACCGCACGCCGTTTCTGGCGCGCTCATCGCGTCGCGCTCGCCGTGGGCGCGGCCGCGATCGCCGGCGGCGCCGGCTTCGCGATCGGCCCCGGCGCCAGCTGGATCGTCGATCATGGCGCGGACGGGCGCAAAGTCTGGCGGCTGGGCACGCTGAAGATCGATGGCGTCACCGGTTCGTGGATGGGCGACCTGCATGCGCGGCGCGTCAGCCTGCAGGACGAAGCCGGCGTGTGGGTGGAGGCCGACGATGTCGCGCTGCGCTGGCGCCCGCTCGATCTGTTGCGCGGCGCCTTCACCATGGATGCGGGCAGCATCGGCGCGCTCTCCGTCATTCGCCGCCCGCTGCTCGAACCGCCGACGAGCTCGACCGGGGCGAATTATGACCTGCATATCGGCGCCCTGCATGTCGAACGCGTGGCGCTGGCGCAGCCGGTGCTGGGCGCGCCCAGCACGTTCCGCTTCGACTTCGGCATGGATCGCCAGGACCAGGAATTGCACCGGCTCGACGTCGATCTGATGCGGCTCGACAGCGCCGGCGATCACGCCATCGCCCACTACAGGCACGACGGCGCCGTGGCGCTGCATGTCGACGTGCTGAGCGAAAAGGACGGCGCCATTGCGCGGCTGCTGGGCGTCGCCGACGATGGCGTGCGCATCACCGCCGACGGCGCCGGCGACGCGGACGCCGGCGCGGGCCAGTTCCTCGCGGACGCCGGCCCGCAACACATCGGCGGCGGGACCTGGATGTGGCGCGCCACGGATTGGCGCATGGCGGGCGAGTTGCAACTCGACGTGCTGCCCGGGCTGCGCGACCTCTCCGAGCGGGTGGGCTCGACGCTCGCCGTGCGGGCCGGCGGCGCGCGCCACGGGCGCTTCACCGCCCACGCGCAAACGCCATTCATCACCGCCGACCTCGCCGGCGTGCTGGACCAACAGCTTGCGCTGACGGGCCCCGCCCGCCTCGTCGCGCAAACCAACCGCCTCTCCGACATCGCCCATGAATCGCCGGTGGCGTTGGGAGCGGCGCGTTTCGAGGGAACGCTGCGCCACGAGAACGAACGCTTCGTGCTCGCCGGCGCCTTCGATGCACGCGACGTCGCGGTGATCGGGCGGCGCGCAAACTTCAACGGGCCGGTGCAGGCGCAACTCGATCCCAACCGCTTCTCGTTGAGCGCCGACCTCGCCGCGCTGAGCGAATCTTCACCGCTTTTCGCCAACGCCCGCCTGCGCACGACGCTGGATTTCAACCGCCGCACCAGCCGCTTCACCCTCTCCAGCGCGCGACTCGAGGGCGACGCCGTGGCCGCGGACGCGCGCGGCTGGGCCAATCGCGGCGACGGTGAATTCGACGGTCAATGGCGCGTGCGCAAACTGGACGCCGTGTTCGACGGCTTGCGCGGCGAGGCCGGCGGCGCCTGGCGCGCGCAATCGCAGCGCGTCGCCGCCAACCGGCGCGTCTGGAGCGCGACCTTTCAAGGTCAGGGCGCCGATGTCGGCGGCTCGCCGCCGATCGCCGCGCAATTGCTGGGGCGGCGTCCGACGCTGGACGCTACTTTGCGTTTCGAGAATGACGGCGTCACCGTCCATCACGCGCACGTCGACGGCGACAAGATCCGCGCCGCCGCCGCCGGGCGCATCGTCCACGGCGTCGCCAATCTTCAATTGGAGGCGTCAGGACGCGGTCCGCTGACGATCGGCGACGCGACCATCACCGGCGTCGTCGACGCGACGGGAAGCCTCACCGGCGACATCGGCCGGCCCACGCTCGCCATGGACGCGCGCCTCGCCGGCATCAACGCGGTCGGCGTCGACATCGTCGAGCCGGTGGTGCAGTTCACGCTGGCGCCGCGGGGCGCGACTTATGCCGGGCGCGGCTCAATCCAGGGCACGGTGCAAGGCCAGGCCGCAACCGCGGAATCCGATCTGGTCGTCGCCAGCAATGGCGTCACCCTGCCGACGCTGCGCGCGCGCGCGGGCGCGCTCGAAGCCAGCGGGACCGCCCATGTCGGCCCGCGCGGCGTCGACGCCCAGCTCGCGCTCAATGGCCGCGTGGACAATCTCGCGCCCGGACTCACGGGCGGCGTGCGCGGCAGCGTCGCGCTCTCGCCCGACAGCGTGAACTTCGACACGCAATTCGCCGACGCCACGCTGGGCGATCTCCGTCTGCGCGCCGCGACGCTCAGCGGCGCAGGCCCTTACCGCGCCATCACCGTGCGCTACGCGTTGCGCGGGCGGCTTCGGCAGGCGCCGCTGGCGTTCGAGGGCCACGGCGTCATCGCCAACGAGCACGGCGTCGAGGCGCGGCTCGAAGGGACCGGCGCGCTGGCGGGAGCAGCGATCGCATCGCGCGCGCCGGCGGTGCTGCGCTGGCCGCAACATGGCATGGAAGCGACGTTCGACGTTGCGCTGGGCGACGGCGCGCTGGTCGGACGCTGGAGCGACACCGGCCGCTCGGTCACCGGCGAAGCGCGCATCGAGCACGCGCCGCTGCAACCCATCGGCGCCGTTTGGGGGGAGCGCGCGAGCGGCGCCCTCAGCGGCCATTTCCTTTTGACCAGCACCGGCGCGGGCCTTTCCGGCAACGCCGACGTCACCTTCAACGACGCGCGCCTGGCCGGGCGCCAGCGCGGCAATCTCGACACGCACATTATCGCCCAATTGCAGCCCACGCGGCTGCAAGCCACCGTCGACGCGCAATCGAGCGACGGCCTGCAGGCGCATTTTGAAGCCGACGCGCCCGTTGTCACCAGCAGCGCTCCGCTTCGGGTCGCGCTCACGCCGGAACGGCGCGGACAGGCGCAATGGAGCGTGCACGGACCGGTCGACGCGCTATGGAATCTGGCGCGGCTGGAAAATCAGGATCTCCAGGGCGTGGTCGACGGCGAGGGGCGCCTCTCGTTCGGAGAGGGCTATCTCTCCGGCGACGGCGAAGTGTCGATCCAGAACGGACGGTTCGAAGACAAGTTCACGGGCGTGAAAATGCAGGATCTGCGCGCGCGCGTCCTGATTCACGATGACGGCGTGCGGATCGACACGTTCACGGCGACGGACGGGCGCGGCGGCGTGCTTACGGCGACGGGCGGCAGCGCCAATGCGCGCGACGGGCGCATCGAAGCGCAATTGCGCAATTTCCGCCTGATCGACCGTCCCGACGCCAATGCACAGGCGAACGGCGCGCTGACGCTTGAGTGGCAGGGCTTGGAATCCAAGCTCTCGGGCGAACTCAACCTGATCGAAGCCAACGTGAACATCGCCGCGCGCGCCGAGGCCGGCATTCCCGAACTCGACGTGGTCGAGATCAACCGGCCGGGCGAGGATTACGGCCTCGACACGCCAAAGCCGGCGCCGCTGCATCCGACCGATATCGACGTGCGCGTCCGGGCCGATGAGCGCGTGTTCACGCGCGGGCGCGGCGTGGAAGCGGAGTGGGCGCTCGATCTGAGGCTGGACGGGACCAGTGCAAATCCGCAAATCTTCGGCGAAGCGCGCGCGGTTCGCGGCACGCTCGCGCTCTCGGGCGAACCGTTCGAAATCCAAGACGGCGTCATCACCTTCAACGGCGCGGCGGAAAATGCGCGCGTCAATCTGACCGCCGAACGCGTGACGCCCGATCTCACGGCGCGCATCAATCTCGCCGGCACGGCGACCAATCCCGACATCACGCTCTCGAGCGATCCCGCCCTGCCCGAGGACGAAATCCTGCCTCAAGTGCTGTTCGGCCGTTCGGTCGCCGATCTCTCCGCGCTCGAAGCCGCGCAACTCGCGGCAAGCCTCGCGCAGCTCTCCGGGCAATCGTCCTTCAACCTGATGGACGCGGCGCGCGCCGCCGTCGGCCTCGACCGCTTCAGCGTGCGCCAGGACGAGTCCGGCGGGCTGCTCGTAGCCGGCGGCGTCTATCTGATGCGCAACGTCTATGTGGAGGTCGCGCGCACGGGAATGGGCCAGGCCCAGACGCGCGTGGAGTGGACGCTTCGCCCCAAGCTTGTGCTGATCACCAGCTTCCTCGCCAACGGCGACCAGCGCGTTTCGGTGCGTTGGCGGCGGGAAAGCAATTGAGTTGAGCCGCAGCGGGCAGTAGGCAATCGGCTTCCCATTGCCGACTGCCCTCACATGAAATTTCTCGACCAGTGCAAAATCTACATCCGTTCCGGCAATGGCGGCGCGGGCGCGGTGTCGTTCCGGCGCGAGAAATTCATCGAGTATGGCGGTCCCGACGGCGGCGACGGCGGGCGCGGCGGCGATGTCTGGGTGGAGGCGGCCGAAGGCCTCAACACCTTGATCGATTACCGCTACCAGCAACACTACAAGGCGGGTACGGGCGGCCACGGCATGGGCCAGAACCGGCACGGCGCCGATGGACAGACAGTGACGCTGAAAGTGCCCGTCGGCACACAAGTGTTCGACGAGGGCAACGAAACGTTGCTCGCCGATCTCACCGAAGCCGGTCAGCGCGTGCTGATCGCCAAGGGCGGCAATGGCGGTTTCGGCAACGCGCACTTCAAATCTTCGGTGAACCAGGCGCCTCGGCGCGCCAATCCTGGACTTGAGGGCGAAGAGCGCACGCTCTGGCTACGTCTGAAACTGATCGCCGACGCCGGTCTTGTCGGCTTGCCCAACGCGGGCAAGTCGACCTTCCTGCGCGCCGTGAGCGCGGCGACGCCGAAAGTCGCGGACTATCCTTTCACCACGCTGCATCCGCATCTTGGCGTCGTCAGCCTCGGCGATGCCGAGCGCTTCGTGCTCGCGGATATTCCCGGCCTGATCGAGGGCGCCGCGGAGGGCGCCGGACTGGGCACGCGCTTTCTTGGACACATCGAACGCTGCGCCGCGCTTGTGCATCTGATCGACGCCACCCAGGAAGGCGCGGCCCACGCGTATCGCACCGTCCGGCGCGAGCTGGAGGCGTATAGCGCCGAGCTTGCCGCCAAGCCCGAAATCGTCGCGCTCAACAAGATCGATGCGATGACGCCTGCGGACGCCAACCGCAAGCGGTCGGCGCTGTCGCGCGCGATCGACAAGGACGTGCGCCTCGTCTCCGGCGTCTCGGGCCAGGGCGTGCGCGAGCTGGTAAACGAGATCGGAGCGCTGGTGCGCGCCGGCCGCAAGGCGCCCGCAGCGCACCGCAACCGCGAAGAAGATTGGGCGCCGTGACGTCGCCCCTCGCCTCCGCCAAGCGGATTGTCGTGAAGATCGGTTCGGCGCTGCTCGTCGAGGCCGAGAGCGGCCAGCCCGCGCGCGATTGGCTCGCCGCGCTCGCGGAAGACATCTCGGCTTCGCGGGCGCGCGGCCAATGTGTTCTGATTGTCTCCTCGGGCGCGATTGCGCTGGGACGACGCGTGCTCGGGCTGACGAAATCGCCGCGGCTCGAAGAAAAGCAGGCCGCCGCCGCCGCCGGCCAGGCGCGATTGGTGCGCGCCTACGAAGAGGCGTTTGCGCGCTTCAACGTGCCCGTGGCGCAGGCCCTGCTCACGCCGGACGATACCGAGCGCCGCCGCCGCTGGCTCAATGCCCGCGCGACGCTGGAAACGCTCCTGGATCTCGGCGCCGTGCCCATCATCAACGAAAACGACACGGTCGCCACTGTCGAAATCCGCTACGGCGACAATGACCGCCTCGCCGCGCGCGTGGCGCAGATGATCTCCGCCGACGCGCTTATACTTTTGTCGGACGTTGACGGGCTCTACGAGCGCGATCCCCGCGCCGACCCGAACGCCAAGCTTGTTCCGGAGGTGCGCGCGATCACGCCGGAAATCGAGTCGATGGCGGGCGGCGCCAACGCCGCCGCCGGCCTGGGCTCGGGCGGCATGCGCACCAAGATCGAAGCGGCGAAAATAGCGTTGCATGCGGGCTGCGCCGTCGCGATCACCAAGGGCGGCGAACTCAAGCCGCTTTCGCGCCTCGCGGCCGGCGCGCCGGCGACGTGGTTCGTACCGCACGAAACACCGAAGGCCGCCTACAAGGCCTGGATCGCCGGCAGTCTCGATTCCAAGGGGGCCCTGGTCATCGACAATGGCGCCGCCGTTGCGCTGCGCGCGGGTAAAAGCCTGCTGCCGGCGGGCGTCACCGACGTGCGCGGCCAATTCGAGAAGGGCGATTCCGTGCGCGTGCTCGACGCGTCGGGCGCCGAGATCGCGCGCGGCCTTGCACGTTATGACGCCGAGGACGCGCGCAAGATCAAGGGCCTGAAATCCGCCGACATCGCCGGCGCGCTCGGCTACGCCGCCGGCGCGGCGCTGATCCACGCGGACGATCTGGTGATCACGTGAAGACGGGTTGAAGAAGATGCTGCTGCACAACGTCTATTTCTGGCTGAAGGCCGATTTGAGCGCCGATCAACGCGCCGAGTTCGAGCGCGAACTGGCGCGCCTGCCGGCGATCTCTTACATCGCCGACGGCTTCGTCGGCCGCCCGGCGGCGACGGAACAACGCGCCGTCACCGACCATTCGTTCGATTACTCGCTCTCGCTCCTGTTCAACAGCGATGCGGATCAGAGCTTCTACCAGAACGAATGCCCGGAGCACGCGCGCTTCGTCGAACGCTGCTCGCCGTTTTTCGCGCGCGTGCTGGTTTACGATAGCGCCCCGCTCGGCGCCTGACGCGCCGGCTAATACAGCCGCGACAGGAAATCGAACGTCGCTTCGTCCTGCCAGTAATCGCTGCGTCCGTCGGCGCCCGTCATCTGGCCCACGGCGCGGCCGAGCTCCAAACCGTCGCCGTCGAGCAGCAGGACCAGCGGCAATTCGACTTGATTGCGCTGGCCGGCGAATTGGCGGCGGAAATGGATTTCCGTCACCGGCAGCGCCTGCGCCATCGGCAGCGCGCGCGCGCCCACCCGATCGAGCAGGCGGCGCCCGTGCGCGAAATCGGCGTCGTCGAAAATCTGTAGCGCGACGATGCGCGTCGCCGCGCCCGTCGCCGCCAATCTGCGCGCCATCGTCGCCTGTTGCGCCTTCTCCGCGAGACATGGCGCGCACCAGCTTGCCCATAGCGCGACGACGGTGGGCCTGCGGCCGATCCAATCCCGCAAGGGTCTCTGTCCCGCGCCCGTCTCCACCGGATCGGTGATTGGCAAGCCGCCGGCGTGCTGAGGCCGCGTCCATGCGCGAAAACCCGGGTGATTGGCCAACGCGGCCGGTACGGACGCCTCGGCGCGCTGTTGCGTGAACAAAACGCCGGCAACGGCGCCCGCAAGCGCCGCGCGACGGGTCATCATCATCATGCTCACCCCCGCTCGCACACGAGCATAAGCTGATTTGCGCGTTCGCCGACGCGGCGACTGCATTTGTAACGAAGCCATTTTCGCAGCGACGCGGGACTGCTACATCAGAGCCATGAACGCCCCCACGCCCGCCCTTTCTCTGGAAGCGACCATGCTGGAGCTGGGGCGGCGCGCGCGCGCGGCGGCGGCGGCGCTGCGCGATCTATCGCCGAAGCAACGCACCGCCGCGTTGCGCGCGATGGCGAAACATTTGCGCGCGTCCGCGCCGGCCATTCTGGTCGCGAACGCGGAAGACGTTATGTGCGGCCAACAGCAAGGTTTGGCGGACAGCTTCATCGACAGGCTTAAGCTTGACGATAAGCGCATCGCCGCCATCGCCGACGCCGTCGAAACAACTGCCGCGCTGCCCGACCCGATCGGCGCGGTGCTCGCCGATTGGACGCGACCCAACGGCTTGCGCATTCAGCGCATCCGCACGCCGCTCGGCGTCATCGGCATCATCTTCGAGAGCCGGCCGAACGTCGCCGCCGACGCGGGCGCGCTCTCGCTGCGCGCGGGCAATGCCGTGATCCTGCGCGGCGGCTCGGACAGCGCGCGCTCCGTCGCGGCGATCGGCGATGCGCTGCGTGCGGGCTTGCGCGAGGCGGGCGTCAGTGAAGACGCCATCCAGATCGTGCCGACGCCGGATCGCGCGGCCGTGGGCCTGATGCTGGCGGGGCTCGGCGGCGCCATCGACGTGATCGTGCCGCGTGGCGGGAAATCACTGGTGGCGCGCGTGCAGGAGGAGGCGCGCGTTCCGGTGTTCGCGCACCTTGAGGGTCTCTGCCACACTTACGTTCACGCCGGCGCCGATCCGCAGAAAGCCGTCGACATCACCGTCAACGCCAAGATGCGCCGCGTTTCCGTCTGCGGCGCGACGGAGACGCTGCTGATTGACCGCGCCGTTGCCGCGACGCTGCTCCCGAAGATCGCGGACGCGCTCGTCGACAAGGGCTGCGAGCTGCGCGGCGATGCGGAGGCGCGGGCGATCTTTCCGATGAAGGAAGCGACGGAGGAAGACTGGCGCACCGAATATCTCGCGCCGATTCTGGCCATCGCCGTGATCGCGGACGAAGACGCCGCCATCGCCCACATCGCCAAGTACGGCTCGCAACACACCGACGCGATCATCACCGAAGACAAAGCCGCGGCGGAGAAATTCTTGGCGGAAGTGGATAGCGCCATCGTGCTCTGGAACGCTTCGACGCAATTCGCGGACGGCGGCGAGTTCGGCTTCGGCGGCGAAATCGGCATCGCCACCGGCCGCATGCACGCGCGCGGACCCGTGGGCGCGGAGCAGCTCACCACGTTCAAGTACGTCGTGCGCGGCGAAGGGCAGACACGGCCTTGAGCAGGAAATTGTCACGCCAATGAGGCGCGGTTTTCCCCTCGCCTATCCGCGCATGCGCGTCGGGCTCTTTGGCGGCTCGTTCGATCCCGCGCACGAAGGACACGCGCATGTCGCCGAGACGGCGCTCAAGCGCGCGCATCTCGATCGGATCTGGTGGCTCGTCACGCCGCAGAATCCGCTGAAGCCGCAATCCTCGCCGCTCGCCGAGCGGATGCGATCGGCGCAGCGCTTCGCGCATGGCCGGCGCATGATCGTCAGCGATCTCGAAACGCGGCTTGGCTGCGCCTACACGTATCAAACGCTGCGCGCGCTCAAGCGTGCTTACCCTGGCGTGCGATTCGCCTTCGTGATGGGCGCGGACAACCTTAAGAGTTTCAGACGCTGGCGAAATTGGCGCGAGGTAGCGCGCGCCGCGCCTGTCATCGTTGTGTCGCGTCCTGGAATCACAGTTGCGTCGCGAATTGGAATGCCGCGCGGCTGGACCTATCTTAACGCCCGGCATCACCCCCAATCCTCAACCCGGCTTCGCCAAAGCTAAGCCCGGTTGTGGCGAAGCAAGGCCCATCGTGGTAGCGTGCTTCGGAACGGGGCCGCGGAAGGAGAAACACGACCTGTCGCCTGAATTGAAACGCACGCCGGCGGCGTTGAACGCCAGTAAGATTGTACGCACCGAAACCGATATCGACGCAGATACGGCCACGCGCGTCATCCTCGCCTCGCTCGAAGACGATAAGGCCGAGGACATCGTCGCCCTCGACATCAAGGGCAAATCCTCCTTCGCGGACATGCTGGTGGTGGCTTCGGGCCGCTCGCAGCGCCATGTCGGCGCGTTGGCCGATCACGTCATGCGCAAGTTGAAAGAGGCTGGCGCGAAGGACGTGCGGGTGGAAGGGCTGCCGCATTGCGACTGGGTGCTGGTCGACGCCGGCGACGTCGTGGTGCACCTGTTCCGCCCGGAAGTTCGCTCCTTCTACAACATAGAGAAGATCTGGGCGGGCGTCGGCGGGCCCACCGCGGTCCGCCCCAGCTAAGCTGCGATGCGCATCGTGCTGGCCGCCGTCGGCCGCCTACGGGGCGACCCGGAAGCCGACATGACCGCCGACTATCTCGCCCGCGCCGCTGCGACGGGACGCCAGCTTGGCTTCCAAGCCGTTGATCTGGTTGAGGTTGAAGGCAAGCCGCCGGGCGATCAGCGGGCTGAAGCGGCCGCGCTCTTCAAGGCCACGCCCGACGATTCCAGGAAAATCCTGCTCGATGAACGCGGGGCTGAATGGACCTCCCGTCAACTCGCCGAAAAGCTCGCGCGCTGGCGCGACGACGGGGCGGCGCACGCCTGCTTCTGGATTGGCGGCGCGGACGGGGCTTCGCAGGGCGTTAAGGATCAGGCGGACGAAAAGCTCGCCCTGGGCCGCCAAACCTGGCCGCACCGGCTGGTCAGAGTGATGATTTCCGAGCAAATTTACCGAGCTCTCACGATTTTGAGCGGTAATCCCTACCACCGGGACTGACGCCACAAGTCCGCCCGGCGGGATGGTGGTTGATGGCTTCCGGCGCGCAGCGCCTTGCGGCCCTCCTCGCGTGCGCGATGGGGGCCCTGGCGGTTTCCCATGATGCGATGGCGCAGCAATCGAGCCGCGCCCGCCTGGCTCAGGTCGAGCGGGACCGCACCGCCGCGTCCGCCGAAGCCGCGCGGCTGCGCCGCCAAGGTGAGGCCGCCCGCGCTGAAATCGCCAGCCTGAACAATCGCTTGGTCGAAGCGGGCCGGCGCCGCGCGGCTTCCGAGGCGGCGCTTGCCGACGCCGAGCAGCGCCTCGCCGCGCTCCGCGCCCAAGCCGATATCGACGCCGCCCGCTACGCTCGCGACCGCGCCGCCTTCGAAAGCGCGCTGATCACCGCGGCCCTGGCGGAACGGCGCATGGACCTTCCGGCGGTCCGCGCCGGGCAAGTCGCCGGCGCCGCCGCGCCGGTGCTGCACGCCGATCTCGCCGCCACGGCGCAGGCCCTGGCCAATGCGCGCCGCCGCGACGCCGAGATCGCCGAAGAAGAACGCGCCCTGGCCGACGCCCAGCAAGCCATCGACGCCGAGCGCGCCGATGTCATTGTCCTCCTCAATCAGCGCCGCGCGCTGCGGGCCTCGCTCGACGCCGACGCCGAGGCGGCGGAGCGGCGCGTCCGCCAGCTCGCCCGCGAGGCGCGCAATCTGCGTGAACTCACCGAGCGCCTGGCCGCCGCGCAGCAACGCCGCGGGGCCGCGAGGTCGGCGGCGGAGCCTCTCCCCGCTTCCTGGATCCTGCCGGCCAGCGGCCGCATCACCCGCGCGTTCGGCGTCCGCGTCGCCGGCGGGCCGCCGAGCCAGGGCGTGACCATAACGACGCGTCCCGGCGCGCAGGTGCTGGCGCCCGCGAACGGTCGGGTAGCGTACGCGGGAGTGTTTCGCAGCTACGGGCAGGTCTTGATCCTTAACTTGGACGGTGGTTACGCTATCGTCTTCACTGGGCTGGGGGCCGTTCGCGCCCAACACGGCGAAGGTGTATTGGCTGGCCAGCCCATCGGCGAAATGACAGTTTCGGACACGGCGGCGCCGGAATTGTATGTGGAAGTGCGACGCGACGGCCGACCGGTGGATCCGGCCCGATGGTTAAGCGCGCGGGGGCTCGCAAGCGAGCCGAGCGGCCGAAGCCCGGGTTGAGGACGAATCGAGTCAGACTAGGCCTGGGTTTCTTGTGACGCCGTCGGCGTCGGGGAGTGAAGCATGCGTTTGGCGTGGATTGCGGCGCCGGTCGTGGGTGTGGCGGCTTGCGTCGGCGCTTTGGCGTGGTCCGCGCCGGACCAGACTCCCCGCGGCGACGTTTATCGTCAGCTCGAATTGTTCGCCGACGTGCTCGCGCGCGTGGAGAACGACTACGTCACGCAGATCGACGAGAAGAAGGCGATGGAAGCGGCCATCCAGGGCATGCTGACCTCGCTCGATCCGCACTCCTCCTACATGAACGCCAGCGAATACCGCGACATGCAGGTGCAGACCCGCGGCGAATATGGCGGGCTCGGCATCGAAGTGACGATGGACGACGGCATCGTCAAGGTCGTGTCTCCGATCGATGATACGCCCGCGGCGCGCGCCGGCATCCAGGCCGGGGACTATCTCACCGCCATCGACGGACAGAGCATTGTCGGCCTCACGCTCAACGAAGCCGTGAACCGGATGCGCGGCCAAGTGGGCACGGCGATCAATCTAACCGTGGCGCGCGAAGGGACCGAGCCTTTCGACGTCAACATCACGCGTGAAATCATCAACGTGCGCGCGGTCACCGCGCGCATCGACGGCGACATCGGCATCATCCGCATCTCCACGTTCAACGAGCGCACCGCGAGCGGCCTCGACGACGCGATCCGCACCATCCGGCGCGACGCCGGCGGGCGTCTGCGCGGCGTCATCCTCGACCTGCGCAACAATCCGGGCGGCCTGCTCGACCAGGCGATCGAAGTCTCCGACGCATTCCTCGACGGCGGCGAAGTCGTTTCCACGCGCGGACGTCATGCCGAGGACGTGCAGCGCTACAACGCCCGCCGCGGCGACGAGCTGCAGGGCGTGCCGATGGTGGTGCTGGTGAACGGCGCCTCGGCCTCCGCTTCCGAAATCGTCGCCGGCGCGCTGCAGGATCGCAACCGCGCGCTCGTTGTCGGCACCACGTCGTTCGGCAAGGGTTCGGTGCAGACGGTGATCCCATTGCAAGGCGGCCGCGACGGCGCGTTGCGCCTCACCACGGCCCGGTACTACACGCCGGCCGGCCGCTCGATTCAGGGCGCCGGCATCGAGCCGGACATGGAAGTCGCGCAGCGCCGGATAGACCAAACCCAGCTCGACCGTCTGCGCCGCATCGGCGTCAACAGCGAAGCCGATCTGCCGAACGCGCTGAACAACGAAACGGGCGCGCAACGACGCGCGTTGCACATCCCCGCCGATCAGCCGCCGGCCGATTGGAAGGATGGCGACGATTACCAAATGCAGCGCGCAGAAGCATTCCTGCGCCAAGGCGTCGTTTCGCAACGGCTTCTCGCGCGCGCCGGTTAACGCGTTAACCTTTCCGCGACAGCGCTGTTAGTGACGCAACGAGCGAATTCAGCGATGGTCCGCCATCGTGATTCGACCGCGCGCCGCCATGACTTCTCGTGCACCGGGTTCCCCGCAGAAGAACACGGCGCGACGCTTCCCGCAGATCAATCATAAGCTCGCCGCGCTCGGCGTCTTCGCCGCCTTGAGCGGCGCCGTTTTGCTGGCGGTCCAAGTGCTCGGCGACCCCAGCGCGGCGGGACCGAAACGCATAGTCGAGCTTGCTCCGAATGTCGCCTCGGCCGAGGCGGCGCCGCGCGTTTCCTTCGCCGACGCCGCCGCCGAAGGCCAGGAGCTGCACGCACCCGATCTGGCGCCGGGCGACGACACGACGAGCGAAGGCGATGGCGAACTCCGCGTCGCGGTTGTCGAATCGCCGAGCGCGGCGCCTGCGGTCGCCGTCTCGCCGCTTGCCCGGGCGCCGATCGCCGGCATGGCCGAGCCGGGCCCGCACGGACCGATGCCGATCGTTGCGCGCGACGGACGCACGCCGGCGCAGGTCTATGCCCGCCCATTCCGGCCAGACGGAACTCATCCCCTGGTCGCCGTCATCATTGGCGGTCTGGGCTTCAACGCCCGCACGTCGACTCAGGCGATCGAGGAACTGCCGCCCGAAATCACGCTTTCGTTCGTGCCCTATGCGAACAATCTGCAAACCTGGATCAACAGCGCACGCGCCCACGGACACGAGGTGATGCTCGAACTGCCGATGGAGCCGTTCGATCCCGACGCCGACGACACCGGTCCGCAGACCTTGCTGGCCTCGAGCCCGCCGCAGCAGAACATCTCGCGGCTCGAGCAATTGCTGTCCTACGGCGCCGGCTATTTCGGCGTGACCAATTATCAAGGCGCGCGCTTCGCTGCGTCCTCGCAGGCGTCGCAGCCCTTGGTGCAGCAATTGCGCCGGCGCGGACTTGTGTTCATTTCCAGCGGCCTGGGCCAGCGCACCGCGCTTTCGGCCGAGGCGAGTCGCGCCGGACTCGCCAACACCGCCGCGGACCGCATCATCGACGCGCGCCGCGAAGCCGACGCAATCGATGAGCAATTGCTGAATTTGGAGGCGCTGGCGCTGCAAAACAGGAGCGCAATCGGCGCAGGATTCGCTTATCCAGTGACGATGGAGCAAGTCGGGCGCTGGGCTAGAGACGTCGGAACGCGCGGCTATCAATTGGCCCCCGCATCGGCCGTGCTTACCGCACGCGCCGCAAGACGATGACGGTGCAAAGAGATCCAAAGCTCTATCGTGCCAATGTCGGCCTCGCCTTGTTTCATCGCGAAGGTCTAGTTTTTCTGGGGAAACGCGCCGGAACTGACGGTCCGTATCAATGGCAGATGCCGCAAGGCGGCGTCGACAAGGACGAGACCCCGATGCAGGCAGCCTTGCGTGAGCTTGAAGAGGAAGCCGGTGTCGCGCCGCAGCTCGTCGAGCTGCTCGAAGAGACGCCGGATTGGTTCTACTACGATTTTCCGGCGGACGTGCGCGCCGGGATGAAAACGCGCGGGAAATTCCTGGGCCAGCGTCAGAAATGGTTCGCCCTGCGTTTCAAGGGCCGCGACGCAGACATTAGACTTGATACACACTCGCCCGAATTTGTTGACTGGCGCTGGGCCCCGCTGGAAACTGCGCCGGGGCTTGTGATCCCGTTCAAGCGCGCCACCTACGAAGAAGTCGCGCAACGGTTTAAGAAATACAGCGTGGGGGAATCAAAATGACAGTCGGCCTGATGGGCGCAATCATGGCGCCCTCGACATGAAACGTGCGCCTATTGCACCGCCGGTCGTGTTCGTCCACGGCGCCTTTTGTGGCGGCTGGGCGTTCGACGCATTTCGCGAGCCGTTTGAAGCGGCTGGCTTTGAAACGCACGCGCCGAATTTGCCGCACCACGAACGCGGCGCAGATCTCGAAGCGCTCGCGCAGTGCGGCTTGAAGCATTACGCCGACGCCGTCGTTCACTATGCGCACAGCCTGCGCGCGCCGCCGGTGCTGATCGGTCACTCGCTCGGCGGGCTGGTCGTGCAGCTGGCGGCGATGCACACGGAAGTCGCCGCGCTCGTGTTGCTGGCGCCCTCCGCGCCTTGGGGCGTGATGCCGACGACGCTCGAAGAGCACGGCAACCACCTGGGTCTCTCGCTGCTTGGCGATTATTGGCGCCGGCCGGTGCCGCCGGACTACCGCGTGGCGCGCGACACCACGCTGGACCGCCTGACGCGCGAGGACGCGCGCCGCGCTTTCGCGCGTTTCGTGCCCGAGAGCGGACGCGCCATTCGCGAAGCGGTGCAATGGTGGACGGACCATTCGATGGCGTCTTCGGCGCCCGTCTACAAGATCGCCACGCCCATCCTCGCGCTTGCCGGCGGGCGCGACCGCGTGAATTCGGCGTCGACCGTGCGCCGGCTGGTGAACCGCTTCCCACAGGGCCAAGCCTTCTTTCATGAATTCGCCGAGATGAGCCATTGGCTGGTCGGCGAGCCGGAAGCGGCGGATGTTTCCGCGCTGGCGCTCAACTGGCTCGCGGAACGCGGCGTGGGCGCCGCGCCGGAGAAGCGCAAGCGCAAGGCGCTCGGCCTGTTTCCGATCAGCGAACGCGCGGAAGTCTAGCCCCCTTCGCCCCTGATCGTGATCAGAACGATCTCGGGAGGATTCATGAAGCGCAGCGGCAGCATGCTCGTGCCGACGCCGGCCGTGACATAGAGCGTGTGGCCGTGTTCATCGATCCGTCCGCACGCGTAGCGCTGGCCGTAGCGCGATGGAACGAACGGCCGGCCGATCAGTGGAATGGTCACCTGGCCGCAGTGCGTATGCGCCGCGAGCATCAGGGCGACGTTCGCCGGCGCTTGGGGAAATGGGTCGGGCGAGTGGCTGATGACGAGCGTGTCCGCTGACGGCGCGCCGTCGAGCGCCGCGGCGAAGTCCGGATGCCCCGTCATGGCGTCCTCAAGCCCGGCGACGACAAACGCTCCGCCTGGCCGCTGAACCGTCACGTTGCGATTCCAAAGGACCGCGACGCCGTCGTCCTGGAGCGCGCGCGTCAGATCCTGACGCCCGTACCATACGTCGTGATTGCCCATGGCGGCGACGACGCCCAGCGGCGCGTTCAACACGGCGAAGGCCGCCATCGCGCGGACGATCTCCGCGTGCTCGGCGTCCGTGCGCCGCGCCGCCGGCCTGTGGTCCGAAACATAATCGCCCAGCAGCACCACCATGTCCGGCCGCAGATCGTCGATCCGGCTCACGAGCTTCTCGATTCGCGACGCGCTTACGTGCGGACTGCCCACATGAACGTCGCCCACCGCAGCGATAGTCAGCGGCGCGCCTCGCCAATGCGGGCTCACGATCTCCACACGGCGCACCACGAGCTGGTTCGGCTCGATCCAAACGGCATAGAGTCCCGCCGCATAGATGAGAGCGAGGAAGCCGAGGCCGCCCAACCCCGCCCAGCGCGTCCGTCGGCCCAGCCGCTTCCAGCGCTGCATCAGCCAATCCCCCGCCAGGATGATGAGCGGCAGGCCAAGGGTGGCGCCGATCAACGCGGGCCAGAGCTGTGCGTGAATATGCATCCCGGCTGAACACTAGCCCCGTCCGCGCCTCGCGCCACAGACGGCGCTGCTTGCCAATTATTGGCAATCACGCCATCCTCCGCAATTCATGGCGACTCGCAACATCAACCTCACGGACGCGCTCGACCGCTTCGTGGCCCAGCAGATCGCGGCGGGAACGTATCAGAACGCCAGCGAGGTGGTCCGGGCGGGCCTACGGCTGCTGAAGGCAGAGGAAGAGGCGCGCGCGGCCAAGATCGAAGCCTTGAAGCTCGCCCCGGCCCTCGGCGACGATGCGCTTTCGGCGCTGACCCGCTCCCGCGCGCCACGCTGACGCTGCCGCCACGTCGCCAGTTTTGCGGACGGGCGAAGCTCCCTAAGTTCCGCGCATCGGAGGCGTGATGAACTTGTTGGCGCGGATGGCCCGCGAGGCGCGGTTCCTGTCGGGGCTGGCGCGCACTCTTTGGCGCATCCGCGAGATCGACGGGGAGTCCGACGTCCTCATCTGCGACGACTTTGAAGCGGCCGTCGACAAGTTCGCGGACCACACCGCCATCCTGTTCGAAGGTCAGTCCGCGACCTACCGCCAGATCGAAGCGATCGCCAACCGCTTCGCGGCTTGGGCCGAGGCCGAACAGATCGCGCGCGGCGAGACCGTCGCGGTGCTGCTGCCGAATCGGATCGAGTACGTCCCGTGCTGGATGGGATTGGCCAAGCGCGGCGTTTCCGCGGCGCTGATCAACACCAATCTCCAGGGCGCCGCGCTCGCCCACTCGCTCTCGATCTCCGGCGCCGCGCACGTGATCACGGATGCAAGCTGCCTGGAATTATTCGACACGATCCGCGTGCAGCTGCCACGTCCCATGACGATCTGGGTGATCGACGCGGAAGCGGAGCTGGGCGCGAACCGCCGGCCGCTGGATCTCAAGCATCCTCCACTGCCCCCAGCCCGTCCGCCCCGAAGCGTTCGCGAAGGCGCGAAATCGAAGGACGTCGCGCTCTTCATTTACACGTCCGGCACGACGGGCATGCCGAAGGCGGCCAAGATCACGCATGCGCGCGCGCAGCTCTATATGCGCGCCTTCGCCGGGGCGACGAACTCGACGAGCGAGGATCGCGTCTATTGCGCGCTGCCGCTCTATCATTCGACCGGCGGGCTCTGCGGAGTCGGGGCGGCGCTCTTCAACGGCGGCACGCTCGTTCTGCGCCGCAAATTTTCGGTGACGCATTTCTGGCCCGACATCGTCGACAATGGATGCACGATCTTCGTCTATATCGGCGAACTCTGCCGTTATCTGGTCAATCAGGCGCCCGGTCCGCTTGAGCGACAGCATCGCTTAAAGCTCGCCTTCGGCAACGGCTTGCGTCCCGAAGTCTGGCCCGAGTTTCAGCAACGCTTCGCGGTGAAGCGTATCCTCGAATTCTACGGCTCCACCGAAGGCAATGTGTCGCTGTTCAATTTCGACGGCCAGCCCGGCGCCGTCGGGCGGGTGCCGGCCTATCTGCGCAAACGCTTCACCGTGCGCCTGGTGAAATTCGATGTGGAAGCCGAGATGCCGGTGCGCGGCGCCGATGGGCTCTGCATCGAGTGCGAGACGGGCGAAATCGGCGAGGCGGTCGGCCTCATCGGCAGCGACGCACGGCAAAACTATTCGGGCTATGCGGACAAGGCCGCGTCCGAGCGCAAGATACTGCGCGACGCGTTCGAAAAGGGCGACGCCTGGTTCAGAACCGGCGATCTGATGCGCCAGGACGCCGACGGCTATTTCTATTTCGTCGATCGCATCGGCGACACCTTCCGTTGGAAGGGCGAGAACGTCTCGACCACCGAAGTCGCCCAGGCCGTCGCCCACTATCCGGGCGTCGCGGAGGTGAATGTCTATGGCGTAGCCGTGGCGGCGCTGGACGGACGCGCGGGCATGGCCGCGATCACGCCGGGACCGAATTTCGATCTGTGCGGATTGCGCGATTTCCTGGCGAACGAGTTGCCCGCCTATGCGCGCCCGCTCTTCATCCGGCTTGAGCCGGCGATCGATACCACCGCCACATTCAAATACCGAAAAATGGATTTGGTGAGCGAAGGATTCGATCCGTCGAAGGTCGAGCACGACATCTATTTCGACCATCCGGAATCGAAGAATTACGTGCGCGTGACGCCGGAACTTTACGCCGAAATCCAGAGCGGCAAGTTCCGGCTGTGAGAGGCGGCGCGCCTACTGGAAAATGACCGACAGGTGTCCGCCGAGGCGGTCGATGCTCGCGCGGCGTCCATAGGCCGCCTCCAGCGTCGCCGGCGTCAGCGCCTCGGCGACGGCGCCGGCCGCGACGAGACGCCCCTCACGCAACACCAGGACGCGATGCGCGATGCGCGCCGCCAAGGAAACGTCATGGGTTGAAAAGAGTGCGCCGCCTCCGTTCGCGGCATGCGCGCCGAGAATGTCGCCGACGCCTAGAGCTTGCGCCGGATCGAGGCCGGCTGTTGGCTCGTCGAGCAACAGCAGCGGCGCGCCTTGCGCCAGCGCGCGCGCGAGATGCGCGCGGGCTTTTTCTCCGCCGGAGATTTCATCCATTCGGCGCGCGCGCAACGAGTCGAGGCGGCAGCATCTGAGCGCGGCGTCCACCGCGAGCTGATCGGGTCGGCGTAAGCGATCGGGCGCCGCGCCGTAGGCGAACCTCCCGAGCGCGACCAGGTGTTCCACGCTCACCGGCCAGATCGCCTGCGGCCGCTGCGGGAGATAGGCCGCACGCGTCGCGCGCAGGCGCGGCGCCAGTTGCGCCGGATCGCTCTCGCCAAGGCGCACCGCGCCGCGCTCGGTCGCGATCAGCCCGAGCGCGGCGCGGATGAGCGAAGTTTTTCCCGCGCCGTTCGGCCCCAGCAGCGCGATGATTTCGCCGGCCGCCACGGAGAGCGAGATCGACTCCACGACGGACTTGCCGCCAAGCGCAACGCTGACGTCGCGAAGCTCTAGCAGCGCGTTCATGCTTCGCCGCCGCGCGATGCGAGGCGCGCCGCGATCAGCGCGAATATCGGTCCGCCGATCAGCGCGGCGGCGACGCCGAGCTTGAGTTCGGCGTCGGTCGGCAGCAAGCGCACGGCGACGTCGGCGCAGACAAGCAGAGTCCCGCCCGCGAGCGCGCTGGGAACGAGCAAGCGCGCGGGATCGTGCCCCGCGAGCGCGCGCACCAGATGCGGTGCTGCGACGCCCACGAATCCGATAACGCCCGCGACCGCGGTTGCCCCGCCCGCGCACGCGGCCGCGCCGAGCACGACAAGCGCGCGCGTCAGCGGCAGGTTGGCGCCAAGGGCCGCGGCGGCTTCCTCGCCCAATGTCAGCGCCTGAAGTCCGGGCGCTGCGAACAACAAGAGCCCGCCGCCCACGGCCAGAAAGGCGCCGGCCAGAAGCGCATCGTTCAAGCTGCGTCCTTCGACCGAGCCGAGGGTCCAATTCACCAGATCCGCCAACGCTCCCGGATTCGGCGCGAGATTGAGCGCCAGCGCGATCAGTCCGCCGGCGAAGCTCGACAATCCGACGCCGATCAAGGCGAGGCTCGCCGGCCCGCGCGCGGCGGCGCCAAGCGCGGCGACGGCAACAGCCGCCAGCAAAGCGAAGACGAGCGCGGCGATGGGCGCCAGCGCCGTCAGGCCCGCGGCGAGCGCAAGCACGGCGCCGAGCGCGGCGAAGCCGGAAAGGCCGAGCACGCCGGAATCCGCCAAGGGATTGCGCAACAAACCCTGCAGTCCCGCGCCGGCGAGCCCCAGCGCGGCGCCGACAATCCAAGCCGTAAGGGCGCGGGGAAATCGGATTTCCCAAACGATCGCGCGCGCATTGGCGTCGCCGTGCAAAATGTCGGCGAGCGTCAGCGGCACGGGGCCGAGCCAAAGCGCTGCGCCGAGAGCAGCGACGCTGATCGCGCCCAGCAGCACGTAGGCGCGCGTCAGCGCACTCATGGCCGCCTCAAGGCCGCGGCGATCTGCTCGGCAGCGTCGAGCGCGTACCAGGACTCGCACGACACGGCGGCGGCCGAGAGCTTCACCGTGCGCGTCCGCGCCAGCGCGCGCAGCAGAACAGGATTTCTGGACGGCGACCAGGCGTTGAGCCGCGTGCGTCCGGTGTCGAAGAATGCGAGCGCGACGAGCGCGGGCGGGGTCTCCACCATGCGCTCGAGCGGCAGCACGTTCCAGCTTCGCCCCTGCCAGATGTTGCGTCCGCCCGCGGCGCGGATCACGTCGTCCATCAAAACGCCCGAGCCGGCGACGGCGCCCCCGGAAGACAGATACATCACCGGCGGCGGCGTTTCAGGCGCCTGTGCGCGTAAACGCCTCAGACGTTCATCAAAATCGCGCACGATGGCGTCGCCGCGTTGCGCGCGCCCGAGCATGCGCGCCGCGTTGAGCACGTCGGCCCTTGCGGCGGCGAAGTCAGCGGCGTCGCCGACATGAAGGACAGGCACGTTGAACCGGCCATAGACGCGCTCGGCGTCCCACGGCCCTCCCCAATTGCGCACGACGAGATCCGGATGAAGCGCCAACACCTCTTCCAGGGACGCGCGCACCTGCGGAATGCCGCGTGCGCGATCACGAAAATAGGAATCGTCGCGCCGCGCTCCGCGTGAGAGGGCCGCGATCTGAGACCGGTCGGCCAGGGCCAGCACGTATTGATCGGCGCAATAATCGAGCGAGACGATGCGGTGCGGCGCGGCCTGGGCGGCGCCGGCGAACATCGCGATGAGCGCGCAGAACAGCATCCGCACGACGACAAGCTCCCGTCGCCATCTACGGACCATCCGCGCGTCAGGGCCCCGTCCCGGACCGTGCGCAGGCGACATGCGCCGCCAGGTCTTCTGGCTTCACGGATCGACGCTCGGGCCGCCTTCCCGGGGATGCGCCCCAGTGGCGTCGTGGCCCTTGCTCACCGTTTACAGCTGCGGGCGCAGCCGCGGATTTACACCGCGTTCCCTTGATCGGCTCGGAAAGCTTAGCGCGTCCTCAATGCCCACGCCAGACAGCAGCGACAACCTGATCGCGCCGGCAGCCCACGCGATACGCGCCGTACGCCACGGGATGCAGGCGCGCGTAATTCTGGTGGTAGGCTTCGGCCTGCCAGAACTGCGCAAGCGGCAGGATGCGCGTATCCACGGCGCGGCCGAGCACGCGTTCTGTTTCCGCCTTCGACGCTTCCGCTTCCGCGCGCTGGGCGGGCGTGACGAAGATTGCGGTGCGGTAGGACGGCCCGCGATCACAGAACTGGCCGCCTGAATCGGTCGGGTCGATATGGCGCCAGTAATAGTGGAGCAGCTGAGCATAGGTGAGCCGCGAGCTATCGTAGATCACGCGCACGCTCTCATAGTGCCCCGTGGTTTCGGTCGCGACGTCTTCGTAGCTTGGATGATCGACGTGGCCGCCAGTGTACCCGTCGATAGCGTCAATGACGCCGTCGAGATGCTCGAAATCGCTTTCCATGCTCCAGAAGCAGCCGCCGGCGAACACGGCCTCGGCGCGCGCGCCATGAGCGACGGGCTGCGGCGCCGCGGTGGTTGCGCCGCACGCCGCCAAGACCAACACCGCCAAACCTGTAAGCCAGCGCATCCTGAAACGCTCCTTGCTGGAGCTTGATACGTCGGTGCGCGCCGCCCGGTTTCAACCGGAGCGCGCCAAGCTGGCGCGGGCGCTCTGAATTTCCGCCCAGGCCGCGAGGGCGAGGACGACGGCGACGATGATCGTCCACCACAATTGCCGCCCATAGGCCCAAGACGCCAGGCCGATCGCGACGAGGACGCCGCAGCAGCCCGCCACGAGCCGCGCCCGCCCGAGCGGCATGAAGTAATGCAGCGCGGCGCGCAGGATGCGGCCCCCATCAAGCGGGAACCCGGGCAGCAGATTGAACAGGCCGAGGATGAGGCTGATGCGTTCGAGCTGGAACACGAAAAACAGCGCGTTGTTCGACCAGCCGACCGCCCCGCCCAGGATTGGAATACAGATCGCAAACGTCAGCAAATTCGTCGCCGGCCCGGCGAACGACACGGCGATCTCCTGCCAGCGCGCCTTCAGCGAGCCGTCGAATTCGACATGGCCGCCGAAGAACGTGAGCACGATCCGCTTGCTGGGCAGCCGCAGCAGCGCCGCAACGCCGGCATGGCCGAATTCATGCAGCAGCACGGCGAGCAATAGAGCAGCGAGGAAAATGACGGCGGTAATCAGACCGCCGCCGGCGAGCGCACCCGTCACCAGGACATAGAGCGCCAGCAACAGAACGGTGGGGTCGACGATGATCGGCGCGCCTGCGAATGAACCGATGCGCAGGCCCGTCTCGTCGGCCAATCAAGCCGCCGCGGAGGCTTCGTGGGCTTCGCTGAGCTTCTTCTTGAGGTCGCGGCGGATTTTCACGGCGCGTTCGGAAAGCTGTTCCTCGCGAGCTTTCAGCAGGAACTTGTCGAGCCCGCCGACATGATCCACCGAGCGCAGCGCCGCCGCCGTGATCCGCAGCTTGAACGCGCGCCCGAGCGCATCGCTCGACAGCGTGACATTGACGAGGTTCGGCGCGAACTCCCGCTTGGTCTTGATGTTGGAATGGCTGACCTTGTGGCCGATCTGGCGGTTGACGCCGGTCAGCTCGCAACGGCGGGACATGGGAGGCACCTAGCGGAAATTTGAAGCGCGGACGCTTACGCGAAGGGACGCCAAGGGTCAAGCCGGCGCCGGCGCGGGCGGGCGCTCCTTGAAACAGCCCTATTTGGTTCATGACGTGATCAGCCGGCATGGGCTAGGAACGATCCGCCCGCACGCCGTTTTGGACCCTCACATGCGCCCGCTCGCCGCCGCCCTCCTCTCGCTCGGTCTGGCCGCTCTGGCTGGTCCCGCCGCCGCCCAGGACGCGCAGGCGGCGACAACCGGGCGCCGCTTCGAGGCGGTTTACAGCGTCCGCGCACGTGGGATCACGGCGGGCGATTTCAACTACAGTTTCCGCCAGTCCGGCGCGTCCTACGAAGCCAACGCCAGTCGGCGCATTACGGGTCTGTTGCGCCTCACTGTCGGGGACAGCCAGGACTATACCTATTCCGTGCGCGGCGCCGTCGCCGAAGATGGCGTTTTGCGGCCGACGGCCTACCGTCACCAGGGCGGCCGGCGCGACCGCATCGTCGACGTGCGCTTCACCGGCGACGATATCGTCACGACCGCCAATCCCGGCATGGGAATGGGTAATCCGCCGGCGACGCGGGCGCAGAAGGCAGGCGCCATCGACCAGCTTTCGGCCATCGCCAGCATGGTGGTCGCGAGCGGAGATCCGTGCAGCCGGACCCTCAAAGTCTATATGGACGGACGCGCCCGCTTCGATTTCGTGATGCGCCCGAACGGCCGGGTGAACGTCAACGGTCCGGCGTTTCACGGCCAGGCGCTGCGGTGCAGCGTCGCCTTCCGCCCGATCGCCGGCTTCTCGGATCCGCAGGAGGCGGCGACGCTGACCTTCCTGTTCGCGCCGACCTCGCAGGGCATGTACGCCCCGGTGCGGATCGAGATGCCGAGCGATAACGGCCTCGTCGTGCTCGACGCGCGCGAACTGACGGTGAACGGCACGCGGCTGCATTAGACCCGCGGACGCGTCGCCCGCCGCCGGACAGGCGCTGAGACGAGCCGGAGCTGCGCCCGGCCGCCGAGCAAGCTCGGGACAAGTTGTGGGTAGTCTTGTGTGTTACTTAAGGGTTAACCACAAGGGATAGCCGTGAACGGCCAAGGAACGAATCAAAAGCAGCGATTCGTCAGCGATTCGTTCTGCTTGGGTTCCTGCGGCCGACGCATGGTCGGGCTGCGGGAAAATCGTGGCTGGATTTGGCCTGTGTGGACGATCAACACGAACCCAATCCCAAGCAAGCGCCCCGACCGGAACTCAAAGGCGCCGGTCCCGCTCCTCCTGCTGGGCGGCGATTTCGGCGCGGGCCTCGGCGGCGAGGCGGTTGGCGCGGCGTTCGCGAAGGGCGTCATCAAGAGCGGACGAAATGCTCACGACGTCGATGTGCGCGCATCCGAGCAGCATCAATACGAACAGGGCGGCGCCCACCACCAACAAGAGGCTGACACAGACCACGACGGGCGTGAGCAGCAGCCCTTCCATGCGACCCTCCGTCTCACACATATGGCCGCTTCGCCCCCGCCTTGAAATCCCCCTCCGTGCCGCCCATCGTCTGACTCATGGCGGCGCGCGCTTTGGGCCGGGTGAAAGCCGTCCTTGGCCCCACCAATACCGGCAAGACCCATCTCGCCATCGAGCGCATGCTGGCGCACGGCTCGGGCATGATCGGGCTGCCGCTGCGCCTCCTGGCGCGCGAGGTCTATGATCGCGCGGTGAAGCTGAAGGGCGCGGGGCAAGTCGCGCTGATCACCGGCGAAGAAAAAATCGCGCCCGACACCGCCAAATATTTCGTCTGCACCGTGGAGGCGATGCCGCTCGACCGCATCGTCGAATTCGTCGGCATCGACGAGATTCAGGTCGCGCAGGATCCGGATCGCGGCCACATCTTCGCTGACCGCATCCTCCATGCGCGCGGCCACGGCGAGACCATGCTGATGGGCTCGGACACGATGCGCCCGATGCTGAAGCGGCTTTTGCCCGACGCGGAGATCATTCGCCGCGAACGGCTGTCGAGCCTCGCCTATGCCGGCGTGAAGAAGATCACCAAGCTGCCGAAGCGCTCAGCGGTCGTCGCGTTTTCGGCGGAGGAAGTGTACGCGATCGCGGAGCTGCTGCGCCGTCATCGCGGCGGCGCGGCGGTGGTGATGGGCGCGCTTTCCCCGCGCACGCGCAACGCGCAAGTCGCGCTCTATCAGAGCGGCGAGGTGGATTTTCTGGTGGCGACCGACGCCATCGGCATGGGGCTCAACATGGATGTGGACCATGTGGCCTTCGCCTCGCGCCGCAAGTTCGACGGCCGGCGCTGGCGCGATCTGCGCGCCGATGAAATCGCGCAAATCGCTGGGCGCGCGGGCCGGTTCAAGACCGACGGCGCGTTCGGCGAAACCGCGGAATGCGCGCCGTTCGACGAGGAAACCATCGAGCGCGTGGAAGAACACGAGTTCGAGGCGGTGGATGCGATCACCTGGCGCACCGCGACTTTGCGCCTCGAGTCAATCGCGGCGCTGATTGCATCGCTGGAAACGCCGCCGGCGGCGCCGGGACTGATGCGCGTTCGCGGCGCCGATGACGAGGAAGCGCTGAAGATCGTTGGCGCCGAAGCGGAGGTCGCCGATCTGGTGCGTTCGCGGCGCGATGTGGAGCGCTTGTGGGAGGCGTGCCAACTGCCGGATTTCCGCAAGGCTTCGACCGAAGAGCATGCGCGGCTGGTCGGGCAGATCGCGCTGCATCTCTTGAGTCCGAAGCGCCGTATCCCGCGCGCGTGGATCGCGCGCGAGGTGGAGGCGCTCGACCGTAGCGAAGGCGATCTCGACGTGCTGCAGCAGCGCTTGGCGCAGGTGCGGACCTGGACCTATGTCGCCAACCGCGCCGATTGGCTCGATGACCTCGAAGAATTCCGCGATCGCACGCGTGCGATCGAAGACAAACTTTCCGACGCGCTGCACGCGGCGCTGACGCAACGCTTCATCGACCGGCGCACGTCAGCCCTGCTCAAGGGTTTGAAGCGCGAGGATGCGCTGCTGGCCGGCGTTTCGCACGAGGGCGAGGTGACGGTCGAAGGGCATTATGTCGGGCGGCTCGACGGGCTCGACTTCAAGCCCGATCCGCGCGCGCTCGATCTCGAAGGCCGCGCTGTGCGCAATGCAGCGCTGCGCGCGCTGAGGCCAGAGATTTCGCGGCGGCTGCGCGCGGTCGCGGAGGCGCGCGATGAGGAATTGGAATTGGGCCGTGACGGACGCATTCGCATTCTTGGACCGCCGGCGTCTCGCCAGCGGAAAGGATCCGACGCCGAGAATCCCGCCGGCGAGGACGCCGGCGGTCCGAGAAGCGTTGGCGCGCCGATCGCGCGGCTTGAACAAGGCGGATCGTTGCTGCGCCCGCGCGTGACTTTGATTGGCGCCGACACCGCGCCGGCGCCCGAGCGCGATGCGGCGCGGGAGCGTTTGCAGTTCTGGCTCGCGGGCGCGGTGGCGCATGAGCTGGGGCCGCTGATGGCGCTTGAGGCGGCGTGGCGCGAGGGGCGTCTGCCGGCGGCGGCGCGCGGGCTGGCGTTTCGCCTGGTGGAGAATGCGGGCGCGCTCGATCGCGCGGGACAAGGCGTCGATGAATTGCCGCCGGAAGCCCGTGGAGCTTTAGCGCAACTGGGCGTCCGCATCGGGCGGCACTCGATCTACATGCCGGCGCTGGGGCGTCCGCAAGCAGCGCGGCTGGCGGCGATCCTGCAGCACTGGGCGCTGCCCGATCCGCACGGCGCGCTGTTCCTGCCGCGCGTGGGCGCGCCTTCGGCCAACCTGGAGCGCGCGCGGACGTGGGCGGAGTGCGCGGCGGCGGGCTATCGCCCGTTCGGCAAGTTCGCGGTGCGCTTCGACCGGCTCGAGCGGCTGGCGGCGGCCCTGAAGCGCGCCAAGGGCGAGGGGCGCGACACCCCGCTTGAGCCGCATCTCGCGAAAATCATTGGCCGCCCCGCGCGCGATCTGCCGCGCGTGCTGACGGCGCTCGGTTATCAGTGCGTGCACGAGCCCGGCGTCGAGGGACCGTCGCGCTGGCGGTTGCCGGCGGAAGCCAAGCCGCGCCCGCCGCGGCGCGAGCCGGACGGGCCGTTCGCGGCGCTGGCGGAGCTGCTGCCCGCGAAGAAGCGCAAGGGCCGCAAGGCGTGAGCGAGGACGACAAGCTTCGCGTCGATGTCTGGCTGTGGCGCGCGCGGTTCGTGAAGACGCGCAGCGATGCGGCGCGGCTGGTGACCGAGGGCGGCGTGCGGCTTTCCCGCGCCGGCTCGAGCCGCGCGCTGGACAAGCCTTCCACGGCGGTTGGACCGGGCGACGTGCTGGCCTTCCCGCTGCGGGGAACGCTCAAGCTGGTACGGATCGACGGGCTCGGCGTCCGGCGGGGGCCGCCGGCCGAGGCGCGGGCGCTGTACGCCGAGATCGAAGCGGAACCAAAGCCCGATATAGGAGGGCTTGCTTGACGGAAGCGGGCGCGGGCTTCATTTGAGCGCCGAAGCTGGCGGAAAACGGGACTTATGACTTACATCGTCACAGATGCATGCGTGCGTTGCAAATTGATGGACTGTGTCGAGGTCTGCCCAGTCGATTGCTTCTATGAGGGTGAGAACTTCCTCGTTATTCACCCGGAAGAATGCATTGATTGCGGGGTTTGCGAGCCGGAATGCCCGGTCGACGCCATCAAGCCGGACAGTCAAGACGCGGCTGACGGCAAGTGGCTGAAGGTGAATACTGAATTTTCGAAGATCTGGCCCAACATTACCCGCAAAGGCACGCCGCCGGCCGATTCCGATGAATTTAGGGAACAGACCGGTAAATTCGAGAAATACTTCAGCCCAAATCCGGGCAAAGGCGACTGAGCCTGCGGCGCCTGGGCGGCTTCCGAAACCGCTTAACTTGTGGTATGACTTGGTCATCGTTTTGAAGCACGCGTGAAGCCGCGCTTCGAGCACGTCGGATTCAGTTACCGCGCCAGGAAACGCTGCGCATTAGGGCAAGACGTCGAAACCGTCCTTCCGGGCGGCCAGTAACGTTTTGTCACTTTTGTCATGCGCCGCGTGCGTGAGCCGAGTCCGGCGTGAACCAAGAACAAAAAGGACCAGGATTACTCATGAGCGTCACGACCGCCACGCCCCCCACCGCGTTCAAGCCCGGCGACCACATCGTTTACCCCGCCCATGGCGTGGGACGGGTTCTGGGGGTCGAAAAGCAGACCATGGCAGGCATCGACCTCGAAGTGTTCGTGATCTCCTTCGAGCAGGACAAGATGACGCTGCGAGTGCCGACGCAGAAAGCGCGCACGTGCGGCATGCGTGCGCTGGCTTCGGCTACGGTCGTGTCCGACGCCATGAAGACGCTGCAGGGCCGCGCCCGCATCAAGCGGACGATGTGGAGCCGCCGCGCTCAGGAATACGAAGCCAAGATCAATTCGGGCGACCTCGTCTCGATCGCGGAAGTCGTGCGCGACCTCCATCGCGGCGGCGACCAGCCGGAGCAATCCTATTCCGAGCGCCAGCTCTATGAATCGGCGCTGGACCGCATGGCCCGCGAACTGGCGGCAGTCGAAAACATCGCTCGCGAAGCCGCGCTGGAAAAACTGAGCGCCTCGCTGGCCAGCAAGAAGCAAACGCAAGCGGCGGCCTAAAGGCTTGATTCCGTGAACGATTGGGGCCGGGCGGCGACGCCCGGCCTTTTTCGTGCGCCCGCCCCGTCGCCAACCGAATTTGCCCTGGGCGGCGCCATGGACCCGGATAGCCCCGGCGGCGTTCGTGAAAAGACGGGGTCCATGCATTGGCGCCGTCGCTGGCCGTTTCGCAATGGAGACCGGCATGGCGCTCACGGAAACGTCTGAGCTGCAGCGTGGCGCGCAACGTTTTGTGCGACGCGCCATGCGCGCGCCGTTGCTGGCGCCGGAGCATGAGCGCGAATTGGCGCGCCGCTGGCGCGACGAAAGCGATGAGAACGCGCTGCACGAGCTCTGCACGGCCTACCTGCGCCTCGTGGTCTCCCTCGCCTCGCGCTTTCGCCATTACGGCCTGCCCATGAGCGACCTGGTGCAGGAAGGAAATGTAGGGCTGATGCAGGCGGCTGCGCGCTTCGAGCCGGAGCGCGAGGTGCGCTTCTCGACCTATGCGTCGTGGTGGATCCGCTCGGCGATCCAGGATTTCGTGCTCCGCAACTGGTCGATCGTCCGCACCGGCACCACGGCGGCGCAGAAATCCCTCTTCTTCAATCTGCGGCGCCTGCGCGCGCGCATCGCCGACGTCGGCGATGCGGTGATGACGCAAGAGAATTTGGCGTACGTAGCGCGTGCGCTGGGCGTCGACACAAGCGAAGTGGAAGCGATGGCGTGCCGTCTTTCCGCGCCTGACCGCTCGCTCAACGCGCCGCTCGCCGATGACGGCGTGGCGGAGTGGCAAGATCTGCTGCGCGATGAAACGGCGGGTCCCGACGAAACCGTGATGGACGCGCGCGACGGCGCGGCGCGCACGCGCCTTGTGCAAGATGCGATGCGCGAATTGTCGGACCGAGAACGCATCATCATCGTCGAGCGCAAGCTGGAGGATGAATGCGTGACGCTGGAAGCGCTGGGGCAACGCCTCGGCATTTCCAAGGAGCGCGTGCGCCAGATCGAAGGCAATGCGCTGGCCAAATTGAAACGGGCTCTGCTGGCGCGCGTCGGCGATCCCGTGGCGGCCGGCTATCTGGGCAATTAGCTTCGCACGTCCGCGCGTCGCGAGCTCAATCAGCTCAGCACCTCAATCTGCGCGCCGCTATCGACGCACATCTGCGGATGCTCGTGGAACACGCCGAGACCGCCGTGAGCGCGGATGCGTTTGCCTTTCAGGCTGACGAAGGGGGGACCATCCCAATTGGCGAAGGCGTCGCCAAACACGACGATCTCGAACGGCGGCTCGCCGCCGAAGTCAAGCGCGGCGCGGCGGTCGAACAGATGCACATCGGCGATGCGGCCTTCGAGCACGCGGTAGGGCGCCCCGCGGCGAAGGCAGTTCTGGTTTGCGGTCAGCGCCGCCGCGGCGGCGTCGGCGGCGTTCAGGACATGATACTCACGCAGCGCCCACATGCCCTTGCGCGCGGCGCGCGCGTCCGCTTCCGCCGAGGCCAGTTCGTGGGCGCGCGCATGGTTGTCGCGGCGCGGGCGCACCAGGGCGTCGCCGCGCAGCACCAGCTCGCGCTGCAGCCAGAACCAACGCCCGCCCTCGCTCTCGACATAGACATGAGCGATCGCCGCTTCGGCCGCGGTCGCGGGCTCGCCCTCGCGCGGGCGCGGGGTCCAGCGGCGCGCGCCGCCATAAGCGAGGCGCACGCGGCGATGCAGTGCGAGGCTTTCCAGTTCGGCGCGCGCCTGCTGGGCGAAAGCCTGCTCGGCTTGCGGGGCCTGCACCTCCGCCAAGAACACGCGCATTCCGCTATCCAGCTCGAGCGCATCGCCCGACAGCACGCGCGCGACGCGGCCCTCCTCACCCTTTTGCAGATTGCCGATGTCCGGCCCGCACCCGCTGACCGCCAAAGCGAGCGCAATCAGGATGTGTCGCCACCGCATCCAGCTCTCCCCAACCGCGCTTAAAGCAGGAAGCGCGCTCGCGCGGAAGTGGCGGCGTCGGCTCGACGGAGTGATCCGTCCCGGCTAGTTTGCCGGATAAGGCTCCGTAGCTCAGTTGGATAGAGCTGCTCCGTCCTAAGGAGAGGGTCGCAGGTTCGACTCCTGCCGGGGCCGCCAGTGGGGGTGCGATGCGGCGCTACGGGAATGTCTGGTCGCGGCTCGCCGGGCGCTTCACCACCATCGCGCATGTGCGCGCGCCGGTGTTCCGCTGGGTCGTGCTGATGGGTCTCATCCTCGCCTGGATCGGCGCGGGCCTGCCCTATTGGCTCTCACGCGCCAGCGTGAGCGACGCGATCTACTCCACGCTCGGCGCCATCAGCCTGCCGGACTCCAATTTCGAAGCCAACGACCCGCGCAAGGAGCTGATGCGCTACGCCGCGCTCGCCGTCTCGGTCGTGGGCCTGCTGTTCGCCTTTTCGGGGCAGCTCGGCCGCTCGCTGGCGCAGGCCTTCGCGCTTGGCGCCAGGAATCACGTCGTCATCTGCGGCGGCGGCTCGGCGGCGATGTCGCTGGCGCTCGATTGCAACGAACACGGCGACAGCGTCATCCTGATCGCCAAGGAATTGCCCGATGATACGCGCGGCATCCTGCAGCGGCGGGGCGTCGTCGTGCTCGAAGGCGATGCGACGCGGCACGACATTTTGAAGACCGCGCGGGTGCGCCATGCCGCGCACGCCGTCGCGTTCGAGGCCGATGACGGCGTCAACCTCGAGATCGAAGCGGCGACGCGCGTGCTGGTGGGCCCGCATCGCCGGCGCGACCCCCTCGACGTGCACGTGGCGACGCATGCGCCGATGCTGCTTCGGGAAGCGCGCGCCATGCGGGCCCGGCAGATGACCCGCGAGAAGACCGTCGCGATCGACGCGAAGCCGTTCTCGCTCGACGAAATGGCCGCGCGCCTAGTGATCCAGGCCGAGGCGGCGACGCTGCTCGATCTGGCCAAGCAGCTCAACCAGCAGCGACTGCACCTTGTGTTCTTCGGCTTCTGCCAGTCCGGTGAAGCGGTGGCGGTGCGGGCGCTGATGAGCTTGTGGTCCGCGCATTTCGAAGCTCCGCGCGTCACCGTGCTCGCGCCGGGCGCGGATCGTCTGGAGAAGCGCTTCCGCGCCCACTATCCCGAAGCGTTCGCGCACGCCGAACTCTGGACCGCCGACATCGCCTTCGAGGAGTTCGACTGGGAGATCGAGGCGATCGACGCGGCGCTGCTCGACCGCATCGCGGCGGCGCGCGGCCCCGCCACCGCCGTGTTCGTGACGACGGACGTGGACACCCGCAACATCCAGCTGGCGCTCTCGTTGAAGCGCGCCTGCAATCTGGGCTACCGCTGGCCGGTGCCGATCTACATGGCCGAGCAGAGCCGATCGGAATTCTCCCAGCAATATGCGCGCGGCGACGAAACGCCGGATCTGCTCGACGCCTATTTGAAGGCGTTCGGCTCGCATCAAAGCCTCGCCCTCAAGCGCTACATCCTCGAAGGCTGGCTCGATCGCGGCGCAGCGGTGGCGTACGAAGCATATCGGCAGGGTCTCGAGCCCGGCGCCATGAACATGAAGGAGCTGCAGGGCGCGATGAGGGACTGGAGCGACGTGCTCGAAACCTATCGCGCCGCGAACCGCGCCGTTGCCGATAGCGCCATGGTCAAGATCTGGGACGCCGGCTGGCGCCCTGCGGGCGGCGACGAACGTGGCGACACGGCGCCGCAAATGCCCGCCGGCGTCATCGAGGCGATGGCGAAAACGGAGCACAATCGCTGGGTGGCCGAGCGGCTCCTCTCCGGCTGGCGCCCGGCGGAAAAGCGCGACGACGAAATGCTCGCGCACGACAAGCTGGCGCCCTGGAGCGCAATGAGCGTGGAGGACCGGGGCAAGGACGAGACGCAGGTCCGCGCCGCAGTCGACGTTGCGCGGATGATGAATGTGAAGGGATTTGTGGCGCGCTAGCGCGCTCAGGCGCCCACTTTGCCGCCGTCTTCGCGCGTCACCACGACGACGGCGCTGCGCGGCCAGCTATCGCCGCCGTCGGGCCAGTGCGAGGGCGGTTTATGGCCCTGCGCCCAGCGCAATTGAGCGATCGGCGTGTTCTGCAAATCGCTTTCGCCGGGGTGCTGGATCGCGCACAGGAACGCCGACTCGTCAGGCGACAGCGTCGGCCCGCAGATTTCGCAGCCGACCGGCCCGACCAGAAAGCGCTTCACCGGGCGCGGCGCGGGCGCATTCACCGGCGCCACCACGACGCAATCGTTGCAGTCGGGAAAGACCGCGGGCGAGCCGTCCGTGGCGATCCACACATTCTGCGCCGTGTCGAAGCAGATATTGTCCGGGCAGGTGAAGCGATCACCGCTGAAGGTGGGCGCGCCATCGAGCGTGACCGACACATCCGCCGCCACGCCGCCGGGCAAGGTGAAATTGGCTTCGGCGTCGGGATCGCCGCAGAGCGCAAACACATCCCAGCGGAAATGCGTGGCGGCGTTGTCGCCGTCGGCTTCGTCGATCCGCAGGATGTGGCCGCCGACATTGGCTTGCTGCATGTGTTCGCGCTGCGCGGCGCCGCGGCGCGGATTGCCAGGGCGGTAGAATTCCTCGTTGCGGTTGTAGGTGCAGGTGACCAGCGCCACGCCCTGACCCCGCCAGTTTGCGTCCACGGGCGCCTCGAAATCCTCCGGCCGATCCATCGCCGTGGCGCCGAGCAGGCGGGCGGCCTCGCGCGCGCGCATCACGACGTCGCCGTAATCGGCGAATGGAGCATGATAGGGCGCGTCGGCTTGTGCGCGGTTGGCCGCGGCGACCGACAGTTCCAACCATTCGCCGGTGCCGTCTTCGTTAAGCTTGGCGGCGTAGAGCTTGCCCTCGTCCAACAAATCGCGGTTGGCGAGGCGGTCATTCGCATTGAAGCGACCTGCGGAGACGAACTTGTAGAGGAATTCGTCGATCTGATCGTCGCCCATGTAGCACACGACGCGCCCATCGGCGGCCAGCGCGGTGGTGGCGCATTCGCCCTTTTTGCGCCCGAGCGCGGTGCGCTTGCGCGGCGTCCAGTGCGGATCGTAGGGATCGACTTCGACCACCCAGCCGTAAAGCGCGGGCCCGTAAGGATTGTGCGAGACATCGAACTGAGTCGGCGGACGCAAGCCGCGGCTGGTTCCGCCGGAATAAAGCGGGTAGCCGAATTTGCCCGCGTCCCAGATCCAGGCCTGATCGGCCTGCGCCGCCGCCAAGGGCGCGGCGTTGGCGTCGCTCAGCGTGAAGAAGCCGTCGAAGTTTTCTTCGGACGAGAGATACGTGCCCCACGGCGTACGTCCGCCCGAACAATTGGCCAGCGTGCCGCACCGCACGGCGCCCTGCGCCGCTTCGGACCGCTCCGACTCGGCCGCGTTGACGACCGGCGCGGCGGCGCTGATCCAGCGATGCCGCGCCGCCGGCCCGGAAAAGAGGACGGGCGTGAACGGCGTGATGCGGCGATTGAGCCCGCGCCCGGGGGCCGGATCCGTGCGCACGCGCCAGGCGCCATTGACGTGCGTGACCTGCACGACCGCGATGCCGAACGCCGCATAGGCGGCTTCCCATTGCGCCGGCGTCAGTTCGCCGAGCGCGCGCGCGCTTGGAAACAGCAGCGCCGGATCGCCATACTCATGGTTTGCGCAGAGGATGAGATCGGCCTGGTCCGTCGGCCAGGGAAACGCGTAGCGCGACGGAAACAGCGCCAGCATGTCGTTGTTCTGGCCGAAGCGCTGCTCCTGCTCGGCGCGCGTCAGGCCGTCGAGATCGACCGAGGCGCTCACGCTCTCGAACAGGCGATCGCCCCACGCAATCAGCGTTTGCGCGCGATAACCGACCGGCACCGTGACCGTGTCGGCGTTGGTGCGGGCGACGCTCGCGAACGTCGGCGGACGCGCCGGCCCAAGCGTCGCGTGCGCGTTGCCCGCGAGGCTTAATTCCAGCAACGGCAAACCAGCCAGCGCGCCCAGCACGGCGCGGCGCGACGCGATCAATTCACGGACATGCTTGGCTTGGCTCACGAGCGCCTCCACACGGCCCCCGCCTAGCTCTCGTTCGTGACGCTGCGGTGACAATCGATGGCCAGCGCCAGACGCTGCGTCTCTATGCCCTTGAGTTTGTCAGCCAGCAGCGACCAATCATCGCGCTCGGCGATCGGCGCCCACAGCGTTTCGACATCATCGATGAGCAACGTATCCGGCGTCGCACGCTGAAAGTACTCATGCGCAAGGCGTTCGGGGCGATCCGGATCGCGCGCGCCCAGGCCGGCGCGAACCGGCGCGAACTCCGGCGCGGCGTAGAGCGCGCCGGCGGGACCGGATCGTGCGCGCTCCGCGCTGGCCTCGCCACAAAACCAATCGTGGAAGAACTGGTCCCAGGGAATCCGGGAGTGCGTCATCCAACCGAAAACGTCCTGCAAAAAGCCGAGATCGGCTTCGCCGTCTTTGGATTTGAGGCCGAGCCGCGCGAGCATGTGGGCGCAGAGCGCGTCCTGATAGGCCGGGGCGAAACGGCTGAGGGCCGCTTCCAGCGCGTCCGCCGGCGCGACCAGCGTCAGCGCGCCTCCCAGCTGCGCAAGCGCCCAGGAGACAGCTTCCGGCTGGCGGCCGAAGCAATAGAGGCCGGTCTCGTCGAAATAGGCCGCGGTAAATGCCGGATCGCTGACAGGAAGGAAGCGCCAGGGGCCGTAGTCGAAGCTTTCGCCTGTCAGCGTAAGATTGTCGGTGTTCAACACGCCGTGAACAAAGCCCGCGGCCATCCAGCTGGCGGCGAGGCGCGCAAGCTCCTGCGTCGCGCGCCCCAACATCGCCGCGGGGCGCGATTCCGCCCCGACGGCGGCGAGTTCGGGAAAATAGCTTTCGACGACGTGATCGATCAGCACGCGCATGAGGTCGGCCCGCTCGAAAAAAGCAAGCCGCTGAAAAGTGCCGATGCGGATGTGCGCGTGCGAAAGCCGCGTCAGCACGCTGGCGCGCGTTGGCGAAGGCTCGTCGTGACGGTGCAGGCTCTCGCCCGTTTCATACAGCGAGAACGCCTTCGACGTGTAAACGCCAAGCGCTTCAAGGCGTTCGGCGGCGAGCACCTCACGCACGCCGCCCTTGAGCGTAAGGCGCCCATCGGCGGTGCGTGAATACGGCGTCTTGCCGGAGCCCTTCGTGCCGAGATCGAGCAGACGCCCGGCGTCATCGCGGAGCTGCGCGTAGAGAAAGCCGCGGCCGTCGCCGAGGTCGGGATTGTAAACGCGAAACTGATGGCCGTGATAGCGCATCGCCAAAGGCGCGAGCTGATTGTCGGGCATGGGCAGAAAACGCGCGAAGCTGTCTTCCCATTCGGTCGGCGTCAGCGCGCCGAGGCCGATCCGTTCGGCCCAACGTTGGTTGCGATAGCGCAAGCGATGCGAAGGAAATCGCGCCGGCTCCACCGGATCGGCGAATTCTCGCCCCAATTTCGCGAAACGCGGATCGGGCTTGTACGCGGCTGTCAATGGCATGGCGCCAACCTAGGCCGCGGAACGTTTCCCGTCATGCCCACGAAACTTCGCTCCGCGGGTTTCAATGGATCGTGACGGCGCCGCTCTTCTGTGGCACGACTTGAGGGACGGGACTGGGAACAGGACATCACCATGCAGATTCGCGCATGGATCATGGCCGGCGTCGGCTTCATTGCGTTGACCGCTTGCGGTCCAAAGCCTGCGCAGCAACAGCGGGGCCCGAGCGCCGACGCCGACCAGACCAGCACGATCACTTCGGCCATGGGTTCGGGCGTGCGCGTGGCTGAGCTGCTTGATCCGTGCGCCAACCGCGCCAACGCCTTCGCTCAAAACCTGTGCGGCAACCGTGTGCTCGCCGGCGTTGACACGCAGATCCGCTCGGCCCTGCAGAACCAGGCGACCCTGGTCAGCACGCAGGGTGCTCAGGTGCTGGTGCAAAATCAGGAGCGGTGGCGCGAAGCCACGCGGATTGGCTGCGCCCTGCTCAATGACGCCGCGCGGCCGAACGCGCGCCAACAGCAATGCCTGGAAGGCGAATTCCGTTCGCGCTTGCGTGACGTGCGCGACGCCGTCCAGCGCGTCGGCGGCTACACGTTCCAGCGCGTCGAACTGCTCGATGCGGCGCCAGTGACGACGGCGCTTCGAGCGTCGAGCGGCTTGGGCGCCGACGCGCCGCCGGCCATCCTGCGCGAGATCCGCTATCCGCGCATCGACATGCCGGCGACGCCGCAGGCGCAACGCTTCAACGAACTGGTCGCGCAAGAGCCGCAATACCGGCTGCAGGACGCCACCAATGAGACGGTCAATTACCGCATCGTCTATGCCGGACCCGACATCGTTTCGGTGCGCTTCGACCTGAGCGCCGACGCGCTCGGGGCCGCCCACCCGAGCGACGACAGCAAGGCCGTGACGGTGCTGATGCGTCAGGGCCGCCAACTTGAGGCCGCCGACGTGTTCCGCGCCGGCTCCGGCTGGGAGGATTTCCTCACCCAGCGCGCGGTCGCCGAGCTCACGCGGCAATACCGCGACTACAATTTCGCCCCTGACGCCTCCGACGTGCGGCAGACGGTGATAAAGCCGCATCTTTGGCTGGTGACCGAGGACGCGCTGGTCCTGCTCTTCCCGCCCTACAGCTTCGGCGGCCCCACGGCGCTGGCGGGCACGGAGGTGAATGTCCCTTGGGCGGAGCTGCGCCGCTACCTCAATCCGTCGGCGCCTGCGCCGATCCGGGCAAGCGCGTAGCATCTCCGCGCGCGCAAAGGTTCGCCCGGGCATTTGAGCGCATCGCGCGGCCGCGCCCAGTCCGCTAAGAGCGCCTCGGTGAGTTCATCCTTCCGCTCGCTCGCGGCGCTGATCGGCGTCGTGCTGGTCGCCATGACGGGCTTCGGCGTGTTTCTGCCGATCTTTCCTTTCCTGGCGCTGCATCTGGGCGGCAGTCCAACGACCATCACCATCGCCATGGGCGCTTATTCGCTTGGGCAAGTCATCGCCGCGCCGTTCTGGGGCCAGCTGAGCGACCGCATCGGAAGGAAACCGGTCCTGATCGCCGGTCTGGCCGGCGGCGCGCTGTCCTATCTCATGCTGGCGCATGCCCATTCCGTGCTGGAGCTTGGCGGAGCGCGGCTGTTCGGGGGCCTGATGGCCGGCAATGTCGGCGCGGCGTTCGCGGCGGCGGCGGACTTGGCGGACGACCGCACGCGCGCGCGGAATATGGGATTGCTGGGCGCCGGCGTGGGCTTTGCCTTCATCGCCGGCCCGGCCTTCGGCGCCTTGCTGATCGGCGCCGCGCCCGATACGGCGAGCTACATGCGCGTCTGCTACGCGGCGGCGGGGTTTGCCGGCGCGGCGGCGCTGGGCGCGCTGTTGTTCTTCGACGAAACTCTGAAGCCGGGCGCCGCCGGCCAAACGCGCGTGCGACGCTGGGCCCTGCTCGCCAGCCGTCCGGCGCTCGCGCGGTTCGTCGCCGTGATGTTCATGATGATCGCAGCACAGGCGCTGATGGAAACGACCTTCGGCCTCTGGTCGCGCGCACGTCTGGAGTGGGGTCCGCGCGAGGTGGGCATCGCGCTGGCGGGGCTTGGGCTCGGCGCGGCGCTGCTTCAGGGCGGCGCGGCTGGACGCGCGGCGCGGGCGCTGGGCGAGCGGCTGACGCTGGTGATCGGACTGGCGCTGTTCTCGGCAAGCCTCGGGGGATTGGCGGCTGCGGAGGCGGCGCCCGCGACCGTCGCCGCCCTGGCCACGCTTGTGCTGGGCGCCGGCCTTGCAACGCCGGCGCTGCAAAGCCTGATCGCCGCCCAGGCCGGCGGCCAGGAGACCGGCGCAGTGATGGGGCTCTCGCAATCGGCGGCGGCGCTGGGACGGGTGGCCGGGCCGCTTTTCGCCGGCTTCCTGTTTGATGCGATCGGACCGGGCGCGCCGTTTGTTCTGGGCGCGGCGCTGCTGCTCTGCGCGCTGTTCGTGACCGGAGGCGAGCTTCAGCCCGCGCCGTCGCGCGGATAAGACCGCCAGCCGCCTTGGCGGTCCCGCAACAGCCAGGCATCCTCCGTTTCGCGTACAGCCGGTGACGCGATCGGCGCTTTGCCGTGGCCGCCGGGAATGTCGAGCACATAAGCCGGCTGGCACAGGCCCGAGGCGCGCTGATGCAGTTCCTGAGCGAGTTGCTGTCCCTCGGCGATGCTGCAGCGGAAATGGCTGGTGCCGGGCGCGCGATCCAGGTGGTGCAGGTAGTACGGCTTCACGCGCGCTTCGACCAAGGCGCGCATCAACTCCTCAAGCGTATCCGCGTCGGCATTGACGCCTTTGAGCAACACAGTCTGCGACACCATCGGGATTCCGGCGTCGACGAGCCGCGCGACGGCGCTTCGCGCCTCGCGCGTGAGTTCGCGCGGGTGATTGACGTGCAGCGCCACGAACGTGGTGGCGTCCCGCGTTTTGAGCGCGGCGACCAGATCGGGCGTGACGCGCAACGGATCCACGACAGGCACGCGCGTATGCCAACGCAAGATCTTCACATGCGCGATCGCCGCGAGGCGCTGCGTGACGTCGCGCACACGCCGCGCGGAGAGAAGCAGTGGATCGCCGCCGGTGAGGATGACTTCCCAGATTTCCGGATGCGCTTCGATGTAGCCGAGCGCGCCGTCGAGTTCGCCGGCATTGAGCGCGCCCTCCCCCTGAGGCCCAACCTTCTCTCGGCGAAAACAGAAACGGCAATAGACCGGGCAGACATGAACGAGTTTGAGCAGGCAGCGGTCGGGGTAGCGATGGACAATGCCTTTGATTGGCGTGTGCGGTTCATCGCCGATCGGATCGGCGCTCTCGTCCGGGGCAATGAACAGTTCGCGCGCGTCCGGCGCGAATTGCGCGGCGATGGGATCGGCCGGATCGTTCCGATCGATCAATGCGCCCATGGCCGGCGTGATGGCGACGGCGTAGCGCGCGGCCACCTCCGCCAACGGATCGGGCGAATCGTTGCGGGCAAGCTTGGTCACGCGCGGATTGTGGCGGAGGCGCGGCCTTTCTGAAAGACAGGTATCTCAGTCACGGCGCCTGATAGACACGCACATAGTCTACCTCCATGCGCTGCGGGAAATCTTCCGGCTTGATCTGATCGGTGTCGCCGCCCCATCCGCCAATGGCGAGGTTGAGGATCAGGAACTCCGGCGCGTCGAACGGCCAGGCGCCGTGGCCGCCCTCCGCGTCGCGCGAGAACTGATAATAGTTGCGGTTGTCGACGCCGATGGTGATGCGGTCGCGCGTCCATGTCGTTTGATAAAGATGGAATTGCCCGTCAGCGCACAAGTCGGCGATTTCCTTCTGCGCCGTGCGCTGCGTCTGGTCGCGGTGATTGTACGAAGCAGTGTGCACCGTGCCGTGGATCACGCCGGGCTGGCGGCCGACATGCTCCATGATGTCGATCTCGCCGCCATCGGGCCAGCCGCCGCTGTTCGCGAGCAGCCAGATCGCCGGCCATGAACCGTAGGCGCAGGTGAATCTCGCGCGCACCTCGAAGAAGCCGTAGGTCCACGACGCGATGCCCCGCGTCACCAGTTTGCCGGAGCTGAAATGCTGGCCGCCATAGTCGCGCATGCGCGTCAGATCTTCGTGGCGCGCTTCGAGCACCAGCGCGCCGTTTTCGACGCGCACGTTCTCGCGTCGGCGCGCGGCATAGTATTGCAGCTCGTTATTGTACCAGCCTTCGGCATTGCGAGAGGTGTCATAGGCCCATTTGCGCGCATCGGGCATGCGGCCGTGATCGAACTCGTCGGACCAGACGAGCTGATAGCCTTGCGGCACGCCGCCGGGCTCATCGATGTCCGGAGCGCCAGGATCAGCCACGGCGAGCGTGGGCGTTAGCGCGACCGCGCAGACAGCGAGCAAAGTGCGGATCATTGGCGTTTCCCCTTAGTTTTGCGGCGTCCATAGCACATCTTGGATTGTGCGGGCGCCCGTCGCGAGCATGACGAGACGGTCGAGCCCCAGCGCCACGCCGCTGGCAGGCGGCATGTGCGCCAACGCGGCGAGGAAATCCTCGTCGATCGGCCAGCGCGCGCCGTAAAGCTTTTCCTTCTCCGCCATCGCCGCCTCAAGACGCGCGCGTTGTTCCACCGGATCGGTGAGTTCGCCGAAGCCGTTCGCGAGTTCAACACCGCAGGCGTAAAGTTCAAAGCGCTCCGCGACGGATGGATCGTGCGGCGCGGGGCGTGCGAGCGCGGCTTCCGAAATGGGGTACTCCGTGAGCAACGTGAGTGCGGGTGAACCCAGCTGAGGTTCAATTTGGACGATTGCGCGCGAGAACTCTTCCGAGTCTCCCCCTTTAGGAGGGGCGTGCAGCCTCATCGGCGTTTGCATGGTGGAGCGCCCCTCACCCGGCGCGCAGTCGCGCGCCACCCTCTTCGCGACGGAGAGGGTTGGAAACGTGGCGAACGCATCGCGCACCGTAAGCATCTGCGCCTCGGCGAAGGGATCGCATGCGCGCTCGCGCCAGCGAAACTGCGATGCGTTTGTTTCGCGCGCCGCGATGCGCGCCAGCTCGACGCAATCTTCCATCACGCGCTGGTACGGCGCGCCGGCGCGATACCATTCCAGCATGGTGAACTCGCTGGCGTGCAGCGGGCCCTCTTCACCGGCGCGCCAGACCTTGCCGAGGTAGAAGATCTTTTCCTCGCCGGCGGCGAGAAGTTTCTTCATCGCGAATTCGGGGCTGGTGTGGAGGTAGCGCCCGCCCGTCTCGAACGCCTGCAAATGCACCTCCGCCCCCGGCGATGCGACCAGCAGGTTGGGCTCGGCCTCGATGAACCCCTGATCGGCGAACCAGGCGCGGATGGCCGTCACGATCCGGGCGCGGGCATGCAGGAAGCCGCGCCGGTCAGCGTAGCGTTCAGGCGACCAGAACGGGCTCATCCCCGCCGCTTCCTCGCGGAGGCGGGGTCGGGGGGCGAGGGGCGCTCAGGATTGAGCACGCCGCCGCCGCGCGCGCCACTCTCCGCACGCCCCCCGCCCCGGGCCCCGCCCCGCGAGGGGGCGGGAAGAGCGTCGCGCTTTCCCCGCACCGCAAACGCCGCTAAGAGAGCGCCCAATTCCAGTTCCTTCCCAAAGGCCGAAGCGCCCAAGAACGGGCGCAACAGCGAGGTTTACGTGGTCAAAGTCATCGCCAGCGACGTGCGTAAAGGCAATGTGCTCGAGCTTGAAGACGGCAAGCTTTACGTGGTGATGAGCCACGAGACGTTCCGCCCCGGCAAGGGCACGCCCACCACCACCATCGTCATGCGCCGCATCGTCGACGGGGTGAAGACGACCGAGACCTACAAGACCACGGACGGCCTCGAAAAGGCGTTCGTCGAAGAGGTGAAGCACAGCTTCCTCTATGACGACGGCGACGCCGGCCTCGTGTTCATGAACCCGACCACCTACGAGCAAGTCCACCTCTCGCGCGACATGATCGGCGACGATGTGGCCTATTTGCAGCCGGAGATGATGGTGGATCTCACCATGCATGACGGCGTCGCGCTCTCGATCGAGCTGCCGCCGAAAGTCGTGTTGGAAATCGTCGAGACCGAGCCGGTGGTGAAGGGGCAGACCGCCTCCTCTTCCTACAAGCCCGCGAAGCTCTCCAACGGCGTGCGCACCATGGTGCCGCCCCACATCGAAGCGGGAACGCGCGTCGTCATCTCCACCGAGGATGGCTCTTACCAAGAGCGCGCCAAGGACTGATGCCTACGCGCCGAGCCACGCTCATTGGCGCATTGGCGCTGAGCGCGTGCGGCGCAAGCACGATGGGCGCGAGCTCCGAGGAGACGGCGGCGGAGCCGGCCCTGGCGGCCATCGAGGCGCGGCTCGGCGGGGCGCGCCTCGGCGTCGCCGTGCTCGACACCGGCGGGGGGCAATGGCTCGCCAATCGGCCGCGCGAACGATTCGCGATGTGCTCGACCTTCAAGCTTCCCCTCGTCGCCAACGTGCTGTGGAATAGCACGCATGCCGGCGCCCAGCTGAGGGACAGCGTCCGCTTCAGCCGAAAGGATCTCTTGGACTATGCGCCGGTGACGCGCGCCCATGTGGGCGAAGGAAGCCTGACGGTCGAGCAATTGTGCGAGGCCGCGATCACCCTGAGCGACAACACGGCGGCGAATTTGTTGCTTGGTTCGGTGATGGGGCCCGAGGGCCTTACGAACTTTCTCCGCGCGCATGGCGACAGCGTCACCCGCCTTGACCGCACGGAGCCGACATTGAACGAAAATGCGCCGGGCGATGAGCGCGACACCACAACGCCGGAAGCCATGGTGCGAACGATGCGCGAAATGCTGCTGGGCGATACGCTGACGCCCGCACTTCGCGAAAAGCTGATCGGCTGGATGGTTGCCTGCCAGACCGGCCAAGAGCGTCTGCGCGCGGGCCTGCCGGCCGACTGGCGCGTGGGCGATAAGACAGGCACCGGCGCAAATGGCGCGCACAACGACATCGCCATCGCCCTCCCGCCCGGGCGCGCGCCGATCCTGATCGCGAGCTATATCAGCGACGGCTCCGCCAACGACGACGCCAGGGACGCCGCGCACGCGGACGTGGCCCATGTGGTGGCGCGCGCGTTCAGTTGAGCGAGACGTAGTTCACGTAGAAGCGGTTGGCGTCCCCCGGCGTCGCATTCTGAATCCAGAAGCCGCTGACTTCCTTGTCCACTGCGTTGAGATCGGCGAGCGAAATGTTGACGCCGCTCCAATCGTTGGCAGCGGGCATGACGTGAGCCGCCGTGTTGGGAATAGCGTGACCCTCGGTGTCGAGGGCGATGACTTGCAGATCTTGCCCACCGCGCGCGCCGCCGTGCACGAAGAACGTGAACGTCGAGTAGCCGTGCGTGTTGAAGGGCGCGTGCTGGAAATAGAGCGCCTGCCATGGACCGGCTTGCACCTTGATCGGCGTTTCCGCGGGATCGGAGATGACGAAGGAGAGCGTCACCGTCGCCCAACTCCAATTGCTCCAACCGGCCTGCAGCGTGTTGCCGTAGATTTGCATCTCCTGCGTTTGCGTCGGCGCGGGTTGCGCGGCGCCCGAACCCACGCTCAACGCCAAAGCGAGCGAAACCGCCGCAATTCCTCTCAACATGCGCGCCATCGCGACCTCCCCATTTATATTATGAATAGCACAGCGTTAGCAGAAGCGCCGCTGACGGGGAAGCGCGCGCATCAGCGCGGCGCATCGTCCAGATCGAACGCAAACAGCAAGGTGCGCTGACGCGGGCTGAAATTGTTGTCGGAGACAAGATAGAGGCGTGCGCCGCCGTCCGGGCGCCGCACGGCGGCCACGCCCTCGAAATTGTCGAGCGCGAGCGGGGGAGCGAATAAGGCGAGTTCGCGCGCCTCGACGCGTCCCTCCGCCAGGGCGGCGGCGTCCAGCCGCTCCAGGCGAATGCGCACGCCGATTACGGGCGCGTAGAAGCGCTCCAGCGCCACGATGTCGCCGTCGGGCAATCGGGCGAACCCGGCAAGGCCGTAGCCCGCGCGCAAGCGCAGGCGCGCGAGCGGCGCGACCGGCTCACGCGCATTGAGCGGCGCGCGCCAGATCATGTGTCCGCGGCGGTCGCCGTGTTCGGCGCCGACAAGAAGCGCCCCGCTCCGATCGGTGGTGATCGCTTCCAGCCCTTCATTGCGCGGGAGCCGGCGCACGTCAGCCAGCGGCGGACCCCACGCCGCGGCGCCGAACGGGCCGTCGCGATTGAGATCGTAAATGCGGATGCGCTGAATCTGCTCGAACGACACGGCGAATCGGCCATCGGGCAATTGCGTCACATCCTCGGAATCGCCCGCCTCCTTGCTATCGAACGGCTGGCCGTCGGCGCCGCGCATCAGCGCCATGCGCGCCTCGGCGACGCCGACGAGATCGCCCCGTTCATTGAGATCGATACGGGCCGACAACCAATCGCCATTGTCGCTGACGGCGACCAGGCGCCCGTCGTCCAGCACGACGAGACCGGACAGGCCGCCGAAAGCAAAATCGGTCGAGCGCAGGTCGAGGCCGCCGCGGAACGTCAGCGCCCCCACTTTTTCCGCGCCCAGCGCAACCGGCGTGGCGACGACGCTGATATTGCGCCATTGATCGGGATCGAATTGCGCGCGCTGCTGCGAGGAGGCGACGCCGCAGGCCGCGAGCAGCAGCGCCAGAAAGGCGCCGAGCGCCATCCTTGGCGCGCGGCGGCGAAAGCACGGTTTCAATTGGAAACGGATCACGCCGCTGTCCGCACGCGCCGCTGCCGCGGCTGCGGCGCTGCCGGCGCTTCTTCATCGAACAGTTCGGCGAGCTTTTCCGTCATTGCCCCGCCCAGCTGCTCGGCGTCGGTGATGGTGACGGCGCGGCGATAGTAGCGCGTGACGTCATGGCCGATGCCGATGGCGATGAGTTC
>DASZQK010000021.1:0-55522 GCA_035549695.1 Caulobacterales bacterium
CGCGTTTTTGATAAACGGAACCTGGGTCTACGGCGCCGATTTCGACAAACTCGACGCGACCATCGCCCGCGCCACCCGTGAAGCCCGCGGCCCCTGGCGCCCGGCCTAGATCAGTCCGCCCAGCGGGCTCGACGGATCGGCGTAGCGCTTCTTCGGCATCCGTCCCGCGAGATACGCTTCGCGCCCGGCGATCACCGCGTGCTTCATCGCACCGGCCATGCGCACCGGATCCTTCGCCTCAGCGATCGCCGTGTTCATCAGCACGCCGTCGACGCCCAGCTCCATCGCCATCGCCGCATCGCTGGCGGTGCCGACTCCCGCATCCACAATCACCGGCACGCGCGCCTGCTCGACAATCAAGCGGATATTCACCGGATTCTGCACGCCAAGCCCCGAACCAATCAACGAACCCAACGGCATGATGGCGACGCAGCCTGCGTCTTCCAGCTTGCGCGCATAAACCGGATCGTCGCTGCAATAGACCATCACCTCGAAGCCCTCGCCGATCAGGAGCTTCGCGGCGCGCAGCGTCTCTTCCATGTCGGGATAGAGCGTCTTCTGATCGGCGAGCACTTCAAGCTTCACCAGCTTCCAATCTCCCGCCTCGCGCGCGAGCCGGAGCGTGCGCACGGCTTCCTCGCCCGTGTAACAACCCGCCGTGTTCGGCAGGAAAGTCACTTTCTTCGGATCGATGTGGTCGGTGAGCCGCTCCTTGCTCGGATCGCTCAAATTCACCCTCCGCACCGCGACGGTGACGATCTCCGCGCCGGATGCTTCGAGCGCGGCGGCGTTTTCCGCATAGGACCTATATTTCCCCGTACCGATGATGAGACGCGAATTGTACGCGCGGCCAGCGATCGTCAGCAGGTCGGGCTTGGTCACGAGGCCGTCCATCACCCGCCCCCCACGAATTGCACGATCTCCAGCCGGTCGCCGTCTTCCAGTGTGATGGCAGACCACAACGACCGGGGCGCAATTTCCAGGTTGCGCTCCACCGCCACCTTGGTGTTTTCCAACCCCAGAGAGGCGAGGAAGGCGGCCAGCGTCGCCCTTTCAGGCGCTTCTCGCACTTCGCCATTGACCGTAAGACGCATCGGCTTTCCTATCTGGGCGCACTTAAGCGCCGGAAGCGCGCCGATCAACCAGAAGACGCGGGACTTAGAAGCGCCATGGCCGCTACCGGGCTCAAGCCCATTTTCGTCCTGAACGGGCCCAACCTCAATCTCTTGGGCTCTCGGGAGCCGGAAATCTACGGCCGCGCCACGCTGCAAGACATTGAAAAGGCCTGCGCAGAGCGAGCGGCCATGCATGAACGCAAGGTAGAGTTCCGCCAGTCAAACATCGAGGGTGAGTTGGTCAATTGGCTGCACGAGGCTAAAGACAAAGCGGGAGCGGTGGTATTAAACGCCGGCGCCTACACCCACACCTCGATCGCGCTCCATGATGCGATCAAGGCTATCGGAATTCCCGTGATCGAAACGCATTTGAGCAACCCGGCCGCGCGCGAGCCGTTCCGGCATGTTTCGCATATCTCGACCGCCGCCAAGGGCGTGATCGCCGGCTTCGGCGCGCAGAGCTACACGCTCGCCATCGACGCCGCCGCCGCCCTCGCGACGGAGCGCGGCGCGTGAGCAGGAGACCGCAATCCATGAACGATAAGAAGGGCCCGATCGAGGCCGACTTGGTGCGCGAACTCGCCGCGATCCTGCGCGATACGGGCCTCACTGAGATCGAGGTGCAGCATGGTGATCTCAAGCTGAAGCTCTCCCGCGCGGCGATGGGCCTGGCGCCCGCGCCCGCCGCGCTCGCACCCGCTCATGTGCCGGCGCCGCCCGCCGCGCTTCCCGCGCCGACGCCCGCGGCCGAGACTGCGCCCGCGGACCTGCGCAATCATCCCGGCGCGGTGTCCTCGCCAATGGTCGGCACCGCCTATCTGTCGCCCGAGCCCGGCGCCGCCGTGTTCGTGAAAATCGGCGACACGGTGAGCGAAGGGCAGACCTTGATGGTCGTCGAGGCCATGAAAACGTTTAACCCGATCCCGGCGCCGCGCGCGGGCAAAGTGAAGCAGATCCTCGTCGGCGACGCCCAGCCCGTCGAATTCGGCGAGCCGCTTCTGATCCTCGAATAGATGTTCGAAAAAGTCCTCATCGCCAATCGCGGCGAGATCGCGCTTCGCATCCATCGCGCCTGCAAGGAGATGGGCATCCAGACCGTTGCGGTGCATTCCACCGCCGACGCGGACGCCATGCACGTGCGCCTTGCCGACGAAAGCGTCTGCATCGGCCCCGCGCCCGCCGCGAAGAGCTATCTGCACATTCCGTCGATCATCACCGCCGCCGAGATCACCGGCGCGCAAGCGATCCATCCCGGCTACGGTTTCCTGTCCGAAAACGCGCGCTTCGCCGAGATCGTCGAAAAGCACAACATGGTGTTCATCGGCCCGAAGCCGGAACACATCCGCATGATGGGCGATAAGATCACCGCCAAACAAGCAGCCGCAGCGGCGGGAATTCCCGTGGTGCCCGGCTCGGAAGGCGGCGTCACGACGGACCTCGAAGCCAAGCGCGTGGCCAAGCAGATCGGCTTTCCCGTTCTGGTGAAGGCGGCGGCGGGAGGCGGAGGACGCGGCATGAAGGTCGCGCGAACGGCCGAAGAGCTGTCCGAAGCGCTGGCGACGGCGCGGGCGGAAGCACGCGCCGCGTTCGGCGACGACGCCGTGTACCTCGAAAAGTATCTGAGCCACCCGCGCCACATTGAGATTCAAGTCATCGCCGACAGCCATGGCGCGGTCGTGCACTTGGGCGAACGCGATTGCTCGCTGCAACGACGTCACCAGAAGGTCTGGGAGGAAGCGCCCTCGCCGGCCCTCAACGATGAGGATCGCGCCAGCATCGGCTCGATCACGGCGAAAGCGATCAAGAAGCTCGGTTATCTCGGCGTCGGCACGGTCGAATATCTCTACGAAGACGGCGAATTCTATTTCATCGAAATGAACACGCGCCTCCAGGTCGAGCACCCGGTGACCGAGATGATCACCGACATCGATCTCGTGCGAGAACAGATCCGCATCGCCGACGGCGCGCCGCTTTCGTTCACGCAGCGCGAGATCAAATTTTCGGGCCACGCCATCGAATGCCGCATCAACGCCGAAAATCCACAGACCTTCCGGCCCTCGCCCGGCAAGATCACGGGCTATCATCCGCCCGGCGGGCTCGACGTGCGCATGGATAGCGCTATTTATGCCGGCTATGCGATCCCGCCGAATTACGACTCGCTCATCGGCAAGCTCATCGTCCACGGTCGCGACCGCGCCGAGTGTCTCATGCGCTTGCGGCGCGCGCTCGGGGAAATGGTGATCAGCGGCGTCGAGACGACGATCCCGCTGTTCCAGGATTTGGTGAAAGAGCCGGATATCGTGGACGGCGAGTACAACATCCATTGGCTTGAGAAGTATTTGCAGGCGAAGCAGGGTTAACGGCGTCGGGCTTGCAAACGGCTGTTTGGGACCAGACCAAAGGCCGCATCTTCATGTCGAAACGACACATTTTCATCGCGTTCGCGCTGTTTCTCGGCGCCTGCGCTTCGAGCCATGAAGGCGCGACTTCCGCGCACGTCGCAATTCCGCCGGACCCGACTCTCGTGAACGCGCCCGAGGAATTTCACGGCGCCGTCGTTGGCCGCGACACGCTGCGCGGGCAGTTGCCGAGCGAGAACTGAACGCTACTCGCTTTTAAATCCGATTTTTGCATGCGTGCCGTCGCAAAACGGCTTGGTGTTGGAGTGCCCGCAGCGGCAGAGCCGGCACGCGGTGACGCGCGCGATCATGCGGCCGGTGCCGGACATGATCTCGAAATTGCCGCGCACCATCAGCGGGCCATCGATCTGCGGATTGATCTCCAGCTGCCCGTCGCGAACCGGCAGCATGGCCGTTTTGTCGCCGGTCGGCGGTTCGCCGGTGGCGTCGAAATGCGCGTCGTGGTGCGAGCCGTCGCAGAACGGCTTGTTCTTCGATTGACCGCAGCGGCAGAGCGTCGCGCGATAACCGATGGCTTCGCCATTGAGACGGATGTCAGCGCGGACGGCGTATGGCCCGCCCTCATAGACGCGGACGAGATTGACCGGCGGCGCAGCTTCTTCCGGCATCCCGTCGTTGCGCACGTATTGCACCGCCCCCGACGGACAATCGCGCGCGATCCCGGCCAGCTCCTCAACATCCATCTCGTCCGGATGAATCCAGGGTCCCTCGACATTGGCCAGGAACACCTTGGGGGCTCCGGTCACGCACCAGCGGGTGTGGATGCACCGCTTGCCGCGGTAGTGGATCGCGAGCTTCTCTCCCTGCACGATCTCCACGCCGTTCTCGATCGTGTTGATCAAGGTGTGAGTCGCCGGCGCGGGCGCGGCGGCCGGTTGAACCGCGGGCGCCGGGGCTTCCGTCGCGGCTGCGCTGAAGCCTCTCACAGCACGCTCGCGGATCGACGCCATCACGCGCGCGGCCTTGACGGCGCGGTCTTCGCCGGATGCGGCGAGCGCTTCGGCCGCTTCCGCGAGTTGGCCGAGCCGTTCGACAAAGAAGCGCCGCGTGCTCTCACCGGGGGGCAGCGCCGCAGCGTCGCGAAGCGCAACGAACGAAACACCGGCGTTGCAATCCGGATTGGAGGGTCCGGCGGGAAGACGCGCTGCACGCTCGCCCAATACGTACACGGCCCGCATCAGCTCCACGCCGAGATCGACGGCCAATGCCTTTTCCCGGCTTGGTCCGGAAATCGCGTACGCGTACGCGAGCAGGCGTAACATCAACCCATACGCCGCATTGGCGAGGTCGACGGTGGCGATGGCTTCGCCATCTTCAAGCCAAACGCGCCCGTGCGGGTCAGGCGGACGCCGCAGGACGGGATTGTGGGCGGCCGGGAACGCCGGCGCGAAGTCCGGATTGCGGGCTTTGAGCGCCCGGTACTCCTCGCGCACGGCGATGAATTTCTGGAAGTGCGAGTCCGTCGAATCCGCGGGCGCGCCTTCGCCCTGACGGACGATCGCATCGAAAGCGGCCAGCGCCGTCTTGGCGCAGATCACCGTTTTCGCCCCGTTGAGATCGATTTCGGCCGGCGAGAGCTGCAAGCCGGGGTCGCCGCAAAACGCGCTCTTCTCTCCGATCGTTTCCACCAGCGACCGCAAGCCATCGCTCAGCGCCGCATAGAAATCGCCGACCGTCTCGTAGTCCAGCGGCATCGGCGTCAAACGCTTTCCGGCGACGCCGCGTCTGAACTCAAGCTCGGGCGCAAATCCTTCCCCGTCGGGCTCCGTGGATTTGTGGGGCCGTTCGAGAAAAACGAAATGCTGCAGGACGGCTTCGTTGAACGGCGCGAGTTTCACCACAACGCTGGCGGGAAGCCGTCCGGGACTCAGCGGGAAATTATCGCGTCCGAAGTGCGGCGCGCCGCCCAACGCGGCGGTGATGTTCCAGACGGCTGTCAGATGTCCCATTTCCTCGATCGCCACGTCGAGGATCTCGCGCCGCCAGCGCGCCACGGCTTCCGCTTCCACACTCGAAAGGCCCTCAGCCTCGCCGTCCTTCAGGCTGAACGCGGCATAGAGGTAGGTGCACATGAGATTGTGCTCGAGCTCGGCCGCCTCGTAGAGCGTATGCACGAGCTGTTCGCGCGATGGAGAAAGGAGGGCGGGCTCGCTCATACGCCGAAACTTAGTCGCGCCGGCCCCGCGCGCACACTATTTTTTGACGATCCCAGGTACGGCCGCGCTGAAACTCATGTTTGCTCAGGAACCGGGCGGCGCCATGTTAGCGCTTGATGAAGCCGTTTTCAGTCGACGACCTGATCGCGTGCTACCGTCGCGGCGTCTTTCCCATGGCCGAAAGCCGCGACGACCGGGGCGTGTTCCTGGTCGATCCGGAATGGCGCTGCATCATGCCGCTGGACGGCTTCCACCTTTCACGCCGCCTCAAGCGCGTCCTGCGGGGCGAGCGCTTCAATTTCACCATCGACCGCGATTTCGCCGCCGTCCTTGACGGCTGCGCCGCCCCCGCGCCGGGGCGCGAAGATACTTGGATCAATCCCGACATTCGCGCGCTCTATCAGGAGCTTCACCGCCGCGGATTGGCCCACAGCGTCGAAACGCGACTGGGTGAAGACTTGGTCGGGGGACTCTACGGCGTGGCGCTTGGCGGAGCGTTCTTTGGCGAGAGCATGTTTTCGCGCGTCCCCGACGCCAGCAAGGCGGCGCTCGCCCAGCTTGCGGCGCGTCTCAAATTCGGCGGTTTCCGCCTGCTCGACGCTCAATTCTTGACGCCGCACCTGGAGCAATTCGGCGCGCAGGCGCTGCCGCGCCGCATCTTCCACGCGCTCCTGGGCGCGGCGCTGGAAGCAAGGGGGAATTTCGCCGCCCTTCCGGAAGCGGCGAACGGCGAGGACATCGTTCGCATTGTCGAAGGTTAGCCCGAACGGTCTAGTCGCGGCAGTCCACCGCCCAGATGTCGTAGTTCGGGTGCTCGATCGCGCTGAGGCCCGGGCTTGATGCGAAAATCCAGCCGTTGAACACCAGGCGCCGTTGCGCCTGCTCGCCCTGCGCGGCTTCCGGCTGGTCATACACCTCGAGATACACTTTGACTTCCGGCGTCTCCTCCGGAGCGCTCTTCGTGCAGGCGCGCGCGATCACTTCCAGCGTGCCGAAGCGCACCGGACGGCCGATGGCCGCGCTGAAGTCGCCGGCGTGGCCAGTGACTTTGTCGAGGCCGCGCAGCACGACCGTCTGCGCGAACGCCGGCGTCGCCAGAACGCAAGAGAGAACGAGAGCAAAGAGAACGCGCTTCATGGCGTTGTGCTTTCCTGAGGTTTCTGTTGCTGGCCCATGTTCTGGGCCGCGGAAGCCAGCACGGTCAGCAAATCGACCGCGCCTTGCGTGTTGACGATTTCTCCGCCCGGCTTCAGCGCATCCCCGGCGCCCGGTTCGATCGCCACGTACGCCCCGCCCAGCAATCCGTCGGATGCAATGCGGGCAGTAGAATCATCGGGGATATGCACACTGGGACTGACCACGAAATCGAGTTTCGCAAGATACGTGCTCGGGTCGAGCGACACGCTGCGCACGACGCCGACCTTGACGCCGGAGACGCGCACGTCGGATCCGGCGGCGATGCCGTCAACGCGCTGAAAGCGAGCCGTCAGCTCGTAGCCGTCGCCACGCGCCTTCTGTCCGGCCTGCGCGGCGGCGAAGGCAAAGAAGCCCACGGCGACGACGACGACAATCGCGCCAAGGATGGTCTCGCCCCAACGTTCCATCAAATTCTCACTCCGGCTTCCAAGCCTCGTAGTCGGACGTGGCTTTTTCACGCCGACCCCCGCGCGCCAGCGATCCTTTGGGCCGATAGGCGCGGACCGTGCCGGTAAGATTGGGTTGATGCGGCTTTTCCCAAGCCTTGGTCTTGAACGGCGCGACCGTGGGCGGTTCGGCGAAGGTATAGCGCAGCCAACCGTTCCAATCGGGCGTGACCCGCGACGCCTCGGCGAGGCCGTTATAAACGACCCAGCGCCGCTTGCGGCCTTCCAGGCTGGGACGGCGCTCTTCGTAAAACCGGTTGCCGTGCTCATCTTCCCCGACCAGCGCGCCGCGCCGCGTGATGTCGTAGAGCGCCCCCAGCGTCGCGCCGTTCCACCAAGTGAAAATACGTTTGAGCATGGGCTGAATGAGGTCCCGGAAGAGTCGATTGTGCGGCGGTACTTATGACGAAGCCGTTTCGGCGCGTCCAGTGCGCCGGCGAAACAATATCTTGGGATAAGTGTGGACGGCCCACCACAAGATATTGATTGCGCCGCCGACACGTGTCACCTCTCGAACCTCAGTTCGAGGAGCGCGCGATGGCTCAAGACTTGGATTTGGACGATGGCGCCGCGGCGGCCGCGATCGACGCCCCGCCCGCCTGGTCGGAAAGCATGGCCCAGGCCGCGGTCGAAGCCGGTTTGTCGGTAGAAACTCCCGAGGGCCCCAGCGTCACGCTGGCGATCGGGCGCCTGGCGCGGCGGTTGGCCGATTGGTCCGGGGACGCCGCGTTGGCGGAACCCCTCGAAACCCTGCTGCTGGACGCAAAAGTCGCGTTCGATCCCCCACTCGTGCGCGCGGCGCTGGCGCCTGGCGCGGAAATCCCGCTGTCGGCAGTCCTGCTGCACTGGGCCAGCGACAGCGAACTCGACATGTTGAGCCGCGTGCAGCGTCTGCTCGCGGCGGGCGCGCGTATTGGCCTGTCCGGAGCGCCAAGCGCGGCCGCGCTCGATGCGCTTGAAGCCGCCGCGCGGCTGGCGGATCCGCTGGCGCGCAACGGCGTAGCGCTGATGCTGCGCCCCGACGCCCAGAACGCGCCCGCGTTGATCGCCGACGAAGCCGCGCGCGGGCGCGCGGGAGCGGCGCTCGCGGCCGGCGCGCGCGCCCTTGATGCGGCGCTCGCAGAGCTCGCCATCGAAGCCGTGCGCAGCGGACTCGACGCCACACGCGGCGGCGTGCAGCGCAAGGCGGCGGCGGCGCGCCTCGCCGGCGCACCCGACGCCGACATCCTCGCCGCGCTTTCAGGCGCCGTGGCCCGCGGCGCCTATAGCGCGGCCCTCGACGCAGGCGCCGACCCAACGCGCCGCCGCGTCGCCGTGGCCTCTCCCGAAGCCGGAGCGCATGCGCTGACCGTTTACGGCGAAGGCGCGAGCGATCCTACCGGCGCGCTCCGCGCCGCCGACGAGCGCGGCGCCGTTGGCGCGAGCCTGGCGTTGACGCGTTTCTTCGACCCGCAAAAGGGTTTCGACGCCGCCGGATTCGAAGACGCTGTTCGCCTGCTGACGCGCGCGCTCGACGCCACGCATGGCGGCGAGGGCGCGTCGCCGCGCCGGCCCATCATCCTCCGCCTGGAAGGGCTCGCCTCGCTCATCATGCGCGCCGGACTGGCGTTCGATAGCAAGGCCGCGCGCGCCGCGGGCGCCTCCGTCTCCGCCCTGGCGCTGGGCGCCGCGCTTGGCGAAAGCTTTTCGATGGCCGAGACGAAGGCGAGCTATCCCGACTGGAGCCGGGCCCGCCGCAGCGAAGAAGCGGCGGCGAAACTCGCACGCGATGCGGCCGTCGCACTGGTGGAAACCGACGGGCCGTTCCAGGAAGCGGCATTGCGCGCCGCGCATCTTCTGCGCGCTTTCGTCGGCGCCAAGACGCGCGGCCAGCGCGTCTGCGTCACGATTGCGTTCGCGCTCGACGCCGCCAGCGCGCGCCGCGCCGACGCGAGCGCCATGGGTGTCGCGCCGCTAGAGAGCATCGCCGGCTTCGCCCTGCGCGACGGCGTGTTCGGCCGTGTGTTGAGTGACGATGCGCGCATCGGCCTTGGCGCGCTTGGCTACGACAAAGCGCAGATTTCATTGCTTGCCGCGCATGTCGAAGGCCGGCGCACGCTGAAAAACGCGCCAGGCGTGAATCTTGAGAATCTTCGCGCCAAAGGCCTCACCGACACCGCGCTCGAGGCGATCGAAGAAGCCGCGCGCGACGCCTTCAACATCCGCGCCGCCGTGCATCCGCTGGTGATTGGACCCGAGCTCTGTGAAGAGGAACTTGGCTTGCCCGCCGACGTCGCGGCCGGCAAGCGCGGCGATCTGCTGATGACCCTGGGATTCAGCGAGGACGATATCGCCGCCGCGGAAGCGTTTTGCATGGGCGCGGGCGCGCTCGCCAGCGCGCCGGGTCTCGAAGAGGCCCACCGCGCTATTTTCAACACCGCGCGTGACATCGCGCCGGACGCACAACTCGCCCTGGCCGCCGCCATCGCGCCGTTCGCCAACGTCGCCGTCGAACTGACGCTGCGCGACGCCGATCCCGAAAGGCGCGCCGCGCTTCAGGCGCAGGCGAGCGCCGCCGGGCTCACGCTGCTGAAGCTGCGCAGCGAAGCGCCGCCGATCACGCTCACGCTGCCCACGTTGGAAGAAGATGCGGACGAACCGGCCCGGCATGCGCTCCCGGCGCCGCTGCCGGCCAACGCCAATGTCGGCGGCGAAGCGCCCGGCGTTCATGCGCGCCGCCGCCTCCCAGATCGCCGCAAAGGTTATATCCAGAAAGCCACAGTCGGCGGACACAAAGTATATTTGCACACCGGCGAATATGATGACGGCGCGCTCGGCGAGATCTTCATCGACTTGCACAAAGAGGGCGCGGCCTTTCGCTCGCTCATGAACAATTTCGCCATCTCGCTCTCTATCGGCCTGCAATACGGCGTGCCGCTTGAGGAATATTGCGATGCGTTCCTGTTCACGCGTTTTGAGCCCGCGGGGGAAGTGAAGGGCAACGCCGCCATCCGCCATGCCACGTCGATCCTCGACTACATCTTCCGCGAACTCTCGGTGTCGTATCTCGGCCGCGCCGATCTTGCCCATGTCGATCCGTTTGATGCGCGCGGCGACGGACTCTCGCGCGGCGCCAACGAAGCGGAGAGCGCCGCGCGTCTCATCTCACGCGGCTTCTCGCGTGGCGCCGCGCCCGACAATCTTGTCATGTTGCGCCCGCGGGCAGAGCCGAAAACGGAGCCGCGCCGCGAAGCGGTGCGCTCCACCCGCACATCCCCCCGGTACCGCGCGGAGCCTTGCGTCGGCTGCGGGCATTTCACGGTGGACGCGGACACGGGCCAGTGCGCCGCCTGCGGCGCCAAAGGCGAAGCAAAAGGCTGAACGCCGAACGCGGAACGCCGCCGCCGCGCGAACGTTCGCCGGCATGGACTGGTTGTTTCTGATCGCGCTCGCTTTGCATGTCGTGCCCGCCGTGTTCTGGGCTGGAACCACATTCGGACTTGCGCGCACTGGCGGCGCGGGAGCGGAAGCATTGTTCCGTCCGCAAATGGGCGCGGCCGTGTTGGCGATCGTCATGGGTGTCGCGCTGTGGGCGCTCCGCCATTGGGGAGAGCCGGGTCCGATGGAATGGACGTTGGCCTTCGGCGCGGCGTGCGCGCTGGCGGCCGCGATCGTCCAGTACGCTTGGAGGGGCCAACCCGCGCGCGCTCAAAAGCTCGCAGCGCCCTTGCTCGGGCTTGCGCTCGTGGCCATGGTCTGGGCTCGTCACATCGGTTGACAGTCAATTATCTTGACAGTCAACCGAACGACCGACATGCTCCGCCGATGACCGACGCCGCACAAACATCCCAGCTTGAAGACATTCTCCTGCCGGCGTTGCTTCGCCACGCGCGAACCACCTATGGCGCCGCCATGCGCCAGGCGCTGGCTGCGAGCGGCTGCGACGACATTCCGGGCAATGGCATGTACGTGCTCGGCGCGCTGGCGGCGGGCGACTATCCGGTCGCGCTGATCATCCGCGACTTGCGCATCAGCAAACAGGCCGCGGGCCAGTTGATCGATGCGCTCGTGCTGCGCGGCTACGTTGCGCGCGAGAACGACCCGGCCGACCGGCGCCGGATCACGCTCTCGCTTACCGAACGCGGCCGCGCCGCCGCCGCCATTCAGGCGGCCGTCCGCGAGCGCATCGACACGGAATTGGCGGCGAGGGTCGGGGAGGACAACGTCCGGGCCGCGCGCAAGACCCTGGCGGCCCTGATTGAAATGGGTCTGGCGTCCGGCCAGCCCGCGGGCGTCGACGCCGACTAGGCTGCCGGCGCTCGCCTTGACACAAAGCCGCAACGCATGCGCTTGTCCGCCGCCTCGGAGAAGGACACATGCACGCCTATCGGAGCCACACTTGCGGCGAACTCCGCCCCTCGCACGCGGGCCAGACCGTCCGCCTGTCCGGCTGGGTCCACCGTAAGCGCGACCATGGCGGGCTTCTCTTTATCGACCTGCGCGACCATTACGGGGTGACGCAGATCGTCATCGCGCCATCCAGCGCGGCGTTCGCGGCGGCGGAAAAACTGCGCGCGGAGAGCGTCATCCGCATCGACGGCAAAGTTGTCGAACGCACGCCGGAAACGCGCAATCCGAACCTGCCCACAGGGGGCGTCGAAGTGCAGGCGAGCGCCATCGAAGTGCTCGGTGAAGCGCAAGAACTGCCGGTGCCGGTGTTCGGCGAGCCGGACTATCCGGAGGATCTTCGCCTTAAATATCGCTACCTCGATCTCCGCCGCGACAGCCTGCATCGCCACGTCGTGCTGCGATCAAAGGTGATCGCGAGCTTGCGCCGGCGCATGATCGAACAGGATTTCACCGAGTTTCAGACGCCGATCCTCACCGCCTCTTCGCCCGAAGGCGCGCGCGATTTCCTGGTGCCGTCGCGTCTGCATCCGGGAAAATTCTACGCGCTTCCGCAGGCGCCGCAGCAATTCAAGCAATTGCTGATGGTTGCGGGCTTCGACCGCTATTTCCAGATCGCGCCCTGCTTCCGCGACGAAGATGCGCGCGCCGATCGTTCGCCCGGCGAGTTTTATCAACTCGATTTCGAGATGAGCTTTGTCACGCAGGAAGACGTGTTCAACGCCATCGAGCCAGTGCTTGCCGGCGTGTTCGAGGAATTCGCGGGCGGCAAGCGCGTGACCAAGGCGGGCGAATTTCCGCGCATTCCCTACGCGGAGTCGATCTCCAAATATGGCTCCGACAAGCCCGATCTGCGCAACCCGCTCATCCTGCAAGACGTGAGCGAGCATTTCCGCGGCGGAGGCTTCGGGCTGTTCGCACGCATTCTCGAAAAGCCCAGGAGCGCGGTGTGGGCGATTCCCGCGCCGACGGGCGGCAATCGCGCCTTCGCCGATCGCATGAATGCGTGGGCGCAAGGCGAAGGCCAGCCGGGCTTGGGCTACATCTTCTGGCGTGAAGGCGAGGAAGGCGGCGCCGGGCCCATAGCCAAGAACATCGGTCCGGAGAGGGCCAACGCCATTCGCGATCAGCTCGGACTCAAGGTTGGCGATGCATGTTTCTTCGTCGCCGGCGATCCCAGCGTCTTCCACAAGTTCGCCGGCCTCGCTCGCAATAAGGTCGCCGACGAACTGAACCTCGCCGACAAGGAACAGTTCAAGTTCTGCTGGATCGTCGACTTCCCGATGTACGAATGGAGCGAGGAGGAAAAGAGAATCGACTTCTCACACAATCCCTTCTCGATGCCGAACTACGACAAGGATGCGTTCCTCGCACTCGATCCCAACGACCGCGACACGATCGAGAAGATCACCGCGTTCCAATACGACATCGTCTGCAACGGTGTTGAATTGTCGTCCGGCGCGATCCGCAACCATCGACCGGACGTGATGATCAAGGCATTCGAGATCGCCGGTTACGGCCGCGAAGCCGTGGAAGAAAAATTCGGCGGCATGCTGAACGCGTTCCGCTATGGCGCGCCGCCACATGGGGGCTCCGCGCCAGGCGTCGACCGCATCGTCATGTTGCTCGCCGGCACCGAAAGCATCCGCGACGTGATCGCATTCCCCTTCAACCAGCAAGCCCAGGACTTGATGATGAACGCCCCCGGCGAAGTGACGCCGAAACAGCTCCGGGAGCTGCATATTCGCGTGGTCGAGCCGGCTAAAGGCTAGCGCGGGTACGCCCTCGTACCAAGCGGGTGCGCTGGACAGATGGTTAACACAAGGTTACCACTTAAGTCCGGGGAGTAGAGCCATGGGACTGATCATCGGCCTTATTGTCTTTGCAATAGCCATCGCAATCGGCTCTGCGGTGTCGTTCGGCGTCAGTCTGGCCATCGTCTACGGCCTCATGTGGCTGCTCCACGACGTGTTGAGCCTGCCCTACGCCGCCGCTAGCAGTACGGCCTTCGTCCTGTTCCTGTTCGGCGTCGTGTTCTACGCCATTGGCGTGTTCGCCAAATCCGAGAACAAGGGCGTGGGGCTCATCCTCGCGGTCTACGTGCTTTTGGTCATGCCGATCATGTACGCGGCGGCGTTTAACGCCCACCGGATATGGACCCACACGACCGTGGTCGGCGACGGGCGTTATCTGCCGGGCGAATATTGGTCAGTCGTGACCAATTACGCTTCGCTCGCGGCCGCCAAGATTTCCGACGTGGTTCCGGCGATGTCGGGCGTGTTCTCCGCCATCAGCAACAACGCGCTGCTGACCGGCATTGTCGCCTCGGCCTTCTCGACCCTGGTGCTGCAGCCTATGGCGCAGAAGATGTTCAAGAACCAAGCCGGGGTGGGCTGACGCTCACCACGCCAGGAATCGATCTCTTTCAGCACCGTGCGATGCGGAGGTTGTGGGGCAGTCGCGTTTCGCGGTTGCCGCACGCGCGCCGCACCTGTGCTTGGGTCAGTCCGCGCGCCGAACTCAAATCCGCCCCCGAGAGATTGGCGCGCTCGAAGTTCGCGCCGGTCAGGTCCGCGCCCGAAAAGTCCGCGCCGGTCAGGCGCGCCTGCTGGAACGACGCCGCGCGCAGGTCCGCGCCGGTAAACCGCGCCGCATCCGCATGCGCGGCCGTAAACACCGCGCCGCGCAAGTTGGATTGGGCAAAACCCACGTCCTCCAATTGGGCGTGGCTGAAGTCGGCGTGCTGGAATTCTCCGCCGCTCGCATCGCTGTGCGAAAGGATGGCGCTGGCGAATAGCGCGCCCTCGCACTTCGTTTCCACGAGCTTGGCGTGTGTCAGATCGGCTTGAGTGAAATCGGCGCGCTCGAAATTGGCGCGCGCGGCGTTCACGCGGGCCAGCACGGCGTGGGAAAAGTTCGCGCGCCGGAAAACCCCGTCGGTCAGCTTGACGCCGGCGAGCAGCCGGCCCGACAAGTCGCAGCCCTCGCAAACCCCGCCATAGCCGGGCTCGAGCCGGACGACCTCGCCAAAGGGCCAGTCCGCGAACGCCGCTCCTCCCCAGACCGCGCCCAGTGTCGCCGCGGCGGCTGCGGCGAGGCGCAATTGCACCTTCATGAAGTTGATCGCTAGCCGATTTTCATGAAAGGAACCAATGACAACGGGGTAACGCGGGGTCGAATACTTGGGTTTCGTTGCAGACGCGAAGTCAAAGCCTGGATTTCAGGTCCCCCGACAAGATTCGTGCGATCCGCACGCAGCGCCCGCGCCGCTCTTGACGCGCGCGAGCGCCCCGCCCATCCCCCACGCATGCGTCTCATCACCACAACGGAGGCATTGAAGGATCTCTGCCATGCGTTCGCCGCGGCGCCGTTTGTCGCCGTTGACACCGAGTTCATGCGCGAGACCACTTACTGGCCGCGGCTTTGTCTGATCCAGGCGGCCTCGCCGGACGCTGAAGGCGTGATCGATCCGCTCGATCCGGCGCTGGAACTGGGGCCTTTCCTCGAACTGCTCAGCGACGCCAACGTGCTCAAGGTCTTTCACGCCGCCCGGCAGGACCTCGAAATCTTCATGAAGCTCGCGGGCCGGTTGCCGCATCCGGTATACGACACCCAGATCGCGGCGATGGCCGCCGGCCACGGCGATTCCATCGCATACGATGCGCTCGTGCAGGCCGTGCTGAAACGCCGGCTCGACAAGTCGTCCCGCTTCACCGACTGGAGCCGCCGGCCGCTCTCCGACGCCCAACTCGCCTATGCGCTCGCCGACGTTACGCACCTTCGTGATCTCTATCCGAAGCTTTCGGACCGTCTTGCGACAGAGGGGCGCAGCGATTGGGTGGCCGACGAACTCGCTCAATTGCTCAATCCAGACATCTACGACACGGCTCCGGAGAATGCCTGGCGCCGCCTCAAACTGCGCAAGACCGCGCCGGATTACGTACTGGCGCTACAAACCGCCGCCGCCTGGCGCGAGCGGCAAGCGCAGGCGCGAGACGTGCCGCGCGGGCGCATCGTCAAGGACGAGGCGCTCTACGAAATCGCCGAGATCAAACCCAAGAGCGCCGCCGATTTCGAGCGCATGCGCGCCGTTCCGCGGGGCTTCGGCAATTCACGCGGCGCGCAGGAATTGATCGGCGACCTTGCTCGCGCCTTCGCCGATACAGGGCGGGTCGCGCACCGCGTCGAGCGACCGCCGCCACTGCCCTCGGGCATCGGCCCGACCGTCGAACTGCTCAAGGTGCTGCTGCGCTACGAGGCCGAACGTCACCAGGTCGCGCCGCGCCTCATCGCCTCCGTCTCGGAACTTGAGGCCATCGCCGCCAACGACGAAGCCGATGTCGACGCGCTCAAGGGATGGCGGCGCGAGGTGTTCGGCGCACGCGCGCTGGCGCTGAAACACGGAAGGATCGCGTTGCGACTCAAGAACGGCAAAGTGGCGATCGAGGAGATCGGGTGAAGACGCGGACGCGTCAAACTCGCGCTCCGATTGAAATGCAAGGTCCGCGAAACGATCCCGAAACGGTGCCTGGGCTAAATTGCGTCTGGGTGCATCCGAACGGGATGAAGGGCGCATCCATCTTGATGTCGCTTGATCGGCTGCCGGTTTATCGATAAGAGTTTATCGATATGCGATAAACCGCCGATGCGTTGGCGTCGTGGGGGAAGGCCAGGTCCGTGAGTCTCGCTCTATCGACCCTGATCTATGAGTGGCGGCGGTATATGGCTGCCGTCGTGGCGCTTGGCGCGGCAGGCGTGCTGGTGCTGGGAATGTCCGGCCTCTTCGTCGGCCTCATCAGCGGCTACACGGCGACCATCGACCGTTCGCGCGCCGAGATCATGATCCTGCCCCCGGACGCCAAGTCTCTGCTCAATTCTGGGGGTCTGCCGGCGCGGATCATGCCGCTCATCTACATGCAGCCCAACGTTACCGAAGTGCGCGATCTCGACGGCGACTGGGGGCGCTTCTATGGCCCGGCCAAAAAAGACCCGTCGAACTGCAACGTCTCGATCATCGACACGATTCCAGGCGCCGTCACCTTGCCGACCGATTTTCCCGAAGGCGCGCGTCAGGCCCTCTCCATCCCCTATAATGTCGCCGTCGACCGCACCGCGCTGCGCCGTCTCGGCGTGAAGCAGGGCGATGAGGGCGTGTTCAACGGCCACATCGTCCGGATCGCCTGGGTGCTCGACGGTTATCCGAACTTCGACAATCCCGGCCTCATCATGTCGCGCCAGACGTTGCGCCTGATGGGACGCGCCAACACGAGCCGTCTCGGACCGCTCATGGTGCGCGTGCGCGATCCCAAGCAGGCTGAAGACGTGCGCGATCAGCTCAACAGCATAGCTGAACATCAGTATCGCGCTTGGACCAAGGAAGAGCTGCGTACGGCGACGCTCAACGAGTTCCTGAACGACGGCATCATCGCCGTGTTCGTGTGGGCGGCGGTGATCCTCGGCGGCTTCGTCGGCATCATCATCACCTGGCAGACACTGCGCGGGGCGATCCTCGCCAACATCAAGGAACTCGCGAGCCTGCGGGCGCTCGGCGTATCAATGGGCAGCCTGCGCATGATCGTCCTTGAACTCTCGTTTTGGGTGGGGATTGCAGGCCTTATCTTCACAGCTGTGCTGATGGCGCTCATCGCCACTCTGGCCAGCTTCGGCGGCGTGCCGTTCGGCTTTATGCTGAGTTGGGTGATCATCTGCTGCATCATGCTGATGCTGATCGCGATGATCTCCGGCGCCGCCTCGCTCGGCATCCTCAAGAAAAGCCAACCCGCGGATCTGCTCCGATGACTTCTGTCGCTCTCTCCGCCCGCGGGCTCGAAAAGAGCTTCAAGACGGGCAAGATCAAGACGCCGGTGCTCAAGGGCATCGACATCGACGTCGCGCAGGGCGAAATCGCGCTCGTCATGGGCCCTTCCGGCTCCGGCAAGTCGACCATGCTTGCGGCGATTTCCGGCCTGCTCAAGCCCGACCAGGGCCAGGTGCACGCGCTCGACGAAGACATTTGGCGCTTGAAGAAAGCCAAGATCGACAAGTTCCGTCTCGACAATTGCGGCTTCATTTTCCAGGGCTTCAACCTGTTCGGCGCGCTGAGCGCTCGTCAGCAGGTCGAGACCGTTCTCAAATACGCCGGCTTCAAGAAGGACGAGGCCAAGGAGGCGGCCGAGACCGCCCTCGGCGAGGTCGGACTCGAAAAACAGATGGGAAAGCGCCCCGACGAATTGTCCGGCGGCGAGAAACAGCGCGTCGCCATCGCCCGGGCGCTGGCGAAGAAGCCCAAACTCATTTTCGCCGACGAGCCGACTTCCGCGCTCGACGGCGAGAATGGCGCGAATGTCATGTCGCTGCTGCGCCGATCGGCTAAAAGTCACGGCGCCAGCGTGCTCTGCGTGACGCACGACGTGCGTCTCGCCACCTACGCGGATCGCATCATCACCATCGAGGACGGCCGCATCCTCTCGCAGAACGCAGACCCCAAATCCTTTCATCACTGACGAGCAATCCGATGATTACGAAATCCTCCCCCGTCGCGCGCTTCGCCATGATGGCCAGTCTCGCCGTGCTGCTCGCCGCGTGCGGCGGCGCCGAGGGCCACAATGCGAAAGAAGACAGCGCGGCGGCGGCCGCCAATTCCCCGTTCGCGGCCATCGCCGCCGGGAAGGTCGATGTCGAGGGCGGGCTCGTCGACGTCGCCGCGCGCCAGCCGGGCATCGTCCGCACCGTGCTCGTCCAAGAGGGCGATCAGGTGCGCAAAGGCCAGATTCTCGCCCAACTGGATGATGAGCAGGCGCGCCTGGATCGCGATCGCGCCGCCGCGCAGCTGCGCCAGGCGGAATCGCAAGTGCCCTTGAAACAAGTCGCACTCGACGCGGCGCAGCGCGATCTGCATCGCACGGAGACACTCAACAGTCAGAACTTCGTGTCGCCGCAGCGCGTGGAGTCGGCGCGCGACGCGGTGCGCAACGCGCAGAGCGAACTCGACGCCGCCAACGCCTCCGTCGGCGTGGCGCGCGCCCAACTCGCGGAAGCCAATTACATCGTCGAACAGCACGTCGTGCGCGCGCCGGACGACGGGCGCGTCGTGCGCCGCTACGCCAATCCCGGCATGGGCGCCTCCACGCTGAACGTCACGCCGATGTTCCAGCTGCAGCCCAACGCGCAGCACATCGTCCGCGCCGAACTCGAGGAGCGCTCGCTGGGGGTAATCCGCCCCGGCATGGCCGTTCAGATCGTCCCGGAGGCGGATCAGACCAAGAGCTATAGCGGCTCCGTGCTGCGCATCGCGCAAGTGTTCGGCGCCCGCCGGCTGCAGACCGACGATCCCTCCCAGCAGACGGACGAACGCGTGGTCGAGGTCGTTGTCGACGCCCAGCAGGCGCCGGTGCTGGTCGGCCAGCGCGTGCTGGTCAAGTTCCTCCGCGCCGGCGCCCAACCGCCGCCCCCCGCGGCCGGCTGAGGCCACCCCTCTGCGCTTCTTAGTCGCGTTCGCGCAGCGCATGGGCGAGAGGTAATCTGCCTTAAAGCGGACATAGACTTCGGGCCAGCCTCCCGGTTTGCGCACGCCTGGAAATGGCGTAGGGGAGATTGGCGCGCTGCGGGCTGGCCGGCGGGGACAGAGACGACGGCTAAGATCTCGGGGGTTGGTGCTTGATGGCGAAGATCGTGCTCTCTGCAGCCGGCTCGGCCGGGGATGTACACCCCGTGCTTACCTTGGCCGCAGAGCTCAAAAGGCGCGGCCACCGCCCCGTCATAGCAACTCAGGCCGAATACCGCCCTGCGGTGGAAGCCATGGGCCTGGAATTCCACCCGCTTCGCCCCAGCCAGGAAGAGATCGAGGACACACTTGGCGTTTCCACGCCCGAACTCGTCCGCCTGACGACCCAGGCCAGCACTGGCCTTGAGTTTGCCGTCCGCCGGATCGCGATGCCGTTTCTGCGCACCTCCTACGAGGACATGCTGAAGCTCTGCGAAGACGCATCGCTTGTGATCACGCACACGTCCGCGTTCGCGGCGCGGCTGGCCGCTGAAAAACTGGGCGTGCCCTGGCTTTCAATCGTGCTCGCGCCGTTCGCCTTCATGTCGAGCTACGATCCCCCGCTCTTGCTCGCCTCGCCGACCTTGGAGAAGCTGCGCAAGATTTCCGATATGGCGTTCGACCGCGCCGTCCTGCGCGTCCTCAAGCTCGCAAGCGCGCCATGGACCGAAACCTACCGCGAGATGCGTCGCGAGCTGGGGCTGCCGCAGCGCCCCAATCCTCTGTTTGAGGGACAATTCTCCCCGCTCGGGACGCTGGCCCTCTACTCGCCCCTGTATGGGCGCGTGCAGGACGATTTCCCGCCGGGCGCCAACATCACCGGCTTTTGCTATTACGATGGCGGTGGCGAGGAGCATGGCCTCGGCGAAGATTTGGAAAAGTTTCTGCGCGGAGGTCCAGCGCCGCTCGTGTTCACGATCGGCTCCGCCCTCGTGCACGAGCCGCGTGGATTCTTCGAAAGCGCCGCCGCGGCAGCCACGCAGAACGGCAAGCGCGCCGTGCTGGTGGTTGGCCCGTACGCCAAGGCGAAGCGGCTCGCCTCCCGTTCGGTCTTTGTCGCCGAGGGCTACGTCCCGCATGTGCGCCTGTTCCCGCGCGCGCACGCGGTGATCCATCACGGCGGCATCGGCACGACGGCGCAGGCATTGCGCGCAGGGCGGCCCCAGCTCGTCGTGCCGTTCAGCGCCGATCAGCCCGACAACGCGTTGCGTCTCGTGCGCCTGGGCGTCGCCCGGACGGTCCCGATCGCGAACTTCACCCCGAAAAAAGCCGCCCAGGAACTCGACCTGCTGGAAACGCCGCACTACGCCCCGCGGGCGCTGGATATCTGCGCGGCGCTCGCTCAGGAAGACGGGCCCGCCGCCGCCGCCGAGGCGATCGAGCGCGTTCTCGAAATGCACAGCGCGCGGCTTTACGCGTAGTCCTCAGTGCTTCGCTGGCGGGTGGTGGCGCAGAAAGTCTATTCCCAGCACCAAAGCGCCCAGCACCATCGGCGCGATCGTGTAGACGAACCGGTAGGCGATCAGCGCCGCCGCCGTCGCCGCGGCGCCCTGGTCGGTTTGCGACACGGACAGGATCGCCGCGTCGAACACGCCGATCCCAGCGGGCGCGCCAGACGCGGCCCCGAGATAACACGCGGCGACGAACGCGGCGGCGAACGCCGGAAACGTCCACCCGCCGTGGTCCGGCAAGAGCACGTAGAGCACGGCCGCGGCCGCAAGCCACTCACCCACCGAGAACACGAGTTGGATCACGCCGCGCCGCACGCTGGGACTCACAAAATGGATGCCGAAAATTGCCCGCCGGCCCTTCGGACCGAACGTCACCCCTAGCCACAACAGCGCCGGGATCAACAGCAACACGCCAGCGGCGCGCCACAACAAGGGCGGCGCGACGAAATGCGCCTCAAGATCCTCCGCCGAAAACAGAAAGCCGATCGCGACAGTGCACGCGGCGCCGACAAACACGGAAGCGCCGGTGATGCCCGAAAGCACGGCGATCTCGATCTGGTTGAGCGCGGAGCGGTAGAGACGCGTGCGCACGGCGGGCGCGGTGGCGAAGGAAAATGACAGCCCGTTGGCGATGGAATAGGTCGCGAAGGCGGGCGCGAGCACGGCGCTGAATGACTTGGTGGCGTCCATCAAGTGCAGCGACAACCATTCATCGATCACTAAGGCTGCAAACGAGATCGCCACGAACAGCGCCGCGAGCCAAACCGCGTCCGACGGCAACTCGGTGATGGACCGCCATATCTCGGCGACGCTGTGGGCGCGCAATTCGCTGTAGATGATCCAGACCGCGCCTGCGATCAGCGCGAGCGCCAGCAGAGCTGTCGCCCATGCCGGCGGCTTCCAGTGCCGCGGAAGCTGCGGGCCTGGCGTCGCACCGCCTTCGCCTGCCTCTCGCGCCAAATCCATATCTCCAGTCCCGGTCGGAAGGTGCAGGGCTGAGCACGGAAATCAAGCCCAAGCCGGACCAATGTCTCAGCCGACGCGAGTTTCGCTGATCAGGCCGAGCGCGCTTGCCGCTGCGTCGAGGCGCTTGGCGGTCTGCTCGGTGAGCAAATGGGCCAGCGCTTTCGGTGCGCGCAACACGAGCCGGCCCCCGCGCGCGGAGGCCTCAACGCCCTGCAGCAACGCCTCGCTGCGCCCAGACAAATCGGCGCCCAGGCGCAGCGCCGCCCCCAGCGCCGCCGCCGCGCGCTGTTGCTCCTCGTTGAGCAAGCGCAGATACGCGTCAGCGTGGCGCGGCGGCGCCTTGGTGTAGCGATGATGAATGGCGGCCGCGAGGAAGGCGCGCTCCGAATGACCGATGGCCGCGAGCGGCGCGCGCAGGATGAGATCGAACATGACCTCCACGCGCTGATCGGGATGCAGCGGCCCGCCGAGGTCGGCGAGCCGCGCAGCCGCGCCGCGCAGCACCTGTTCGCGCGCAGGTGCGAAAACCCACGGCTGATCGGCGAACATCGGCGAAATCCAGCTCTCCAGCGCACGACCGAAGGCGCGCGATCGCGGCGCGCGCCCGGCGAGCGCTTCGGCGGCGGCGATCAGGGGATGCACGCCCAGCGCCTTGGCGCTCATCCGCTCCAGCAGCACGCCTTCGCGCAATCCAAACGCAGAGAGAATGACGCGGTCGAATCCGCCCGCGATCATCACGCGCTCCAGCACGACCGAGGCGTAAGGGAGTGTGTCCGCGCGCTTGGCCGCCGCCTCTTCGAGCTTTTCGAGGGATTTGCGGCTCTGCTTGCGGACCACGTCGGCGAGCTTCAGCACCTCGGCGCGATACATCTCGTGATGATCGAGCACGCCGATCGGATGATTGCGCAGCGCAATGTCGATGCGTCCTAATGCGCGCCACGCGCCGCCGACGGCGTAGAAATCGCCGCCCTTTGTCTTCAGCGTCTCGGCATCCGCCAGCACGCGCGCAACTTCGGCGGACACGCGCTCGGCGTCGAACGCGTCATCGCGCGCCAGTGTCAGCGGGCCAAGCGGGAACGTCTCGCCGCGGCCCGGGCCATCGGGCCCGATCTCGATCAGTTCGAGGCTGGCGCCGCCCATGTCGCCGACCACGCCGGGCGCGCCGGGCGCGCCGTTGCTGGCGCCGAGCGCGGAGAGCCGCGCTTCTTCGGCGCCATCGAGAATGCGAAGATCGATGCCCGTCTCGTGGGCGATGCGCGCGGCGAACTCGCGGCCGTCCTTGGCCACGCGCACAGCCGCGGTTCCAACGGCGAACACATCCTCCACGTCGAGCCCATGTATCAGCGCGGAGAACCGCCGCAGCGCGCGCAGCGCGATGTCCATGCCGTCCTTGGAGAGCGCCCCCGTGCGGTTGAGATCGCGCCCGAGGCCCGCCATCACCTTCTCGTTGAGGATTGGCGTCATGGCGCGGCCGTCGATGCGATAAACGACAAGGCGCACCGAGTTAGAGCCCACGTCGATGACGGCCGCTTCCTGCGATTCCGAGAGAGGCCCTCGCCGGGGGGAGGGCTCAGCGCTCAATAAGCGCGCGCCCCGATATGGTCGAACGCCGCCGGCGCATCCCCCACCAGCGCGGCGCCGCGGCCCGACAGCGAAGGATTGCGCATAAAGTAGTCATGCGCCGAGAACGGCTGATCGAGCCCGGTCGTGTCGACGCGCGTCGATGTCCCATCCGAGTTCATGTACCAGCTTTGCGCCTCGTCATTGAGGTTGGCGACCATGATCTGATCGAGAACTTGCTGATGCACGGTGGGATTTTCAACAGGAGTTAGCACCTCAACCCGCCGTTCCAGATTTCGCGGCATCCAATCCGCCGACGAAATGAAGACTTTGGCCCCCGGATGCGGCATCCGCTGGCCCGCGCCGAAGCAGACGATTCGCGCATGTTCGAGGAATCGACCGACGATCGACTTGACGCGGATGTTCTCGGAGAGACCGGCAACCCCGGGGCGCAGGCAGCAGATGCCGCGCACGACCAGTTCGATTTTCACGCCCTCGTTCGAGGCTCGGTAAAGCGCATCAATGACGTCGGGATCGACGATGGCGTTGAGCTTGGCCCAGATCGCCCCCGGCCGCCCCGCGCGAACATGGGCGATCTCCTCGTCGATCAGGCGAAGAATGGTGGGCTTGAGGCTCACCGGCGAGACCGCGAGCTTCTCAAGATCGAGCGGCTGCGCATAGCCGGTGATGAAATTGAACACCCGCCCGGCGTCGCGCCCGAGCACGGGATCGGCGGTGAAGAGCGAGAGGTCGGTGTAAATCTTGGCCGTCGTCGGATGGTAATTGCCCGTCCCGAAGTGCGCGTAGGTGCGCAAGCCCTCCGCCTCGCGCCGCACGACCAAGCTGAGCTTGGCGTGCGTCTTGGTGTAATCCGTAAAGCCATAAACGACGCTGGCGCCGACGCGCTTCAGATTCTCCGCGAGGCGCAGATTCGCCTCTTCATCGAAGCGCGCCTTGATCTCGATCATGGCGGTGACGTTCTTGCCCGCTTCCGCCGCTTCGATGAGCGCTGCGACGATCGGCGAATCCTTCGAGGTGCGGTAAAGCGTCTGCTTGATCGCGACGACCTGATCGTCGGCCGCAGCCTGTTTTAGAAAGCGCACGACGGCGTCGAAGCTTTCGTAGGGATGGTGGACGAGAATGTCCTTGGCGCGGATGGCGGCGAAGCAATCGCCGCCATAGTCGCGGATGCGCTCGGGAAAACGCGGCACGTAGGGCGTGAATTTGAGATCGGCGCGGTCTTCGAGGATGAGTTCGTTCAGCGCGTTGAGACCCAGCATGCCGTCAACCGGGATGACATAGTCGCGGTCCGCGCCGGTTTCGCGGATGATCAGCTCCTGCAGATCTTCCGGCATCTTCGCTTCGATCTTGAGGCGGACGATATTGCCGAGACGGCGCTGCTTCAGCAGCGTCTTGTATTCGCCGACCAGGTCTTCGGCTTCTTCTTCGATTTCAACGTCGCTGTCGCGCACGATGCGGAACGCGCCGGCGGCTTCGATCTCGTAGCCGGTGAGCAATTCGTCCGAGAACAGCATGATGGCGTTTTCGAGCGTCAGGAAGCGTCGCTCATCCGGGCCGTTCGGCACTTCCACAAAGCGCTTCACCTGCGTCGGCACCGGGACAAGCGCGGTCAGGGACTCCGGATCGCCGGGCCGCTTCAGCCGCACGGCGACCGCGAATCCGAGGTTCGGAATGAAAGGCAGCGGGTGCGCGGGATCGACGGCGAGCGGCGTCAGCAACGGAAACACCTGCTCCATGAATACCGGCTTCAGCGCCTTGATATTCGCGTCGGTGAGTTCATTCGGCTCAATCACGGCGATGCCGTTGCGGCGCAGTTCCGCCCGCAATGCGCGCCAGCGGGCCTGTTGCTTGTGAATGAGCGCGCTCGCGCCGGCGTGCACGCGCACCAATTGGTCCTTGGGGCTCAGCCCGTCCTGACTGAGCAAGGTCGGCGCGGCGCGCAGCTGATCGTAAAGCCCGGCCACGCGGACCATGTAGAATTCATCGAGATTGCTCGCCGAGATCGACAGAAAGCGCAGCCGCTCAAGCAGCGGATGGTTCGGGTTCTCCGATTCCTCAAGCACCCGCGTGTTGAACGCGAGCCAGGAAAGCTCACGGTTGATGAAGCGTTCGGGGCTGGCGAGCAGCGCGGAAGCGTCGACGGCGGGCGCGGAGGTCCGCGGCGCAGGCGCGGGGCGCAGCGCCTTGCCTCTTCCCCGCGACGCGCGCTTGCGAACCGTCGTGCCGGTCATCCGTCCTGCTCCCATTCGCCCAACGCCAAGTGCGCCTCGGCCAAGGCTCGTTTCGCAACCGCAACGGATACCGGCTTGGCCCCCCGCACCACAATGCGGTCCAGGGCGGCGGCCAGGCTCCGTGCGGCCGCGAACGTCCGCGGCAGGCGCATCACCAGATAGCTGGCGGCATCATCGCTCAATTGAATGAATTGTTCGCGACAAAGACGCCTCAAAACAACATCGAGCAGCGCCAGATCGGGCTCCCTGAGGCGCGCTACGGGCAGCGCCTGGAGCCGTGAACGGAGCGCGCTCTCGGCTACCGGCCAAAGGCCCGGGGCTGTCTTGGCCGTCAGCAGCACCGCCCCCTGCCGGGCCTTGGCCAGGTCGAGCACGCGCCAGAGCATCGCTTCGTCATGGGGCCCGTCGGCGTCGTCAATGAGGAGCCGGCCGCCTGCTTCGTCAAAGCGGGCGGAGGCTACCTCTGGGGCGGCGTCCGGGGCGACCTCGCGGGCGCCGCTTTCCAGCGCCCAGGCCAGCGCGAGATGGGTCTTGCCGGAGCCGGGCGGTCCGACGAGCGCAAGCGCCCCTCCCGGCCATGACCGCCAATCTGTCAGGAGTTGCGCCGCATCGCTGTTGGCTTCGGAAACGACGAGCGTGTCGGGGGATCGCTCCCCCATGCGGAATTCGAACAGACGCGGCTGATCCACCGCCTCAGTGCGCTCCGCTGAGGCGCAGCACTGGGCCCTGCGGGCTTTGCTCCAGGCTGACGCCGCGCCGATTGAGCTCCGCCCCGAGTTGCTCGAGCCGGCCGGTGAACGTGAATGAGATCAGTGCGCCGTCGCGGCCCACCGCCTCGATGCGGATTTCTGAAATCATGGTGGCGGCCGCGCCCTGCAGCGCCTGCTTGATCCGTTCCCAGGAGGCCTCGTCGGCGTAGATCGCCGTGGCGGAGATGCGTGACCGCACCGGACCCGTGGCGCTTTGCGCCTTCCACTCGTTCTGGACGCGCGCGTTGGTTTGGTCGGCGAGGGATTGCAGCGCCGCGCGGATTGCCGCCGCATCGCCGGCGCCGCCGATAGTTGCGCTAATCGCCCCGCGGTCTCGCGCGCCGCCGGCGTTGACATCGACAGCGGCGGCAGTGGCGTTGGCGCCGCTCACGCGCAACGTCACGTAAAGGGCCGACGCGGCCGCCTCGGCGCGCGCATAGGGCTGTGCCGCGGCCCAATCCGGCGCGCCGGTGAGATCGCCGGGCGCCACGATCAGCGGCGCCAGTTCCTGAGCGTAGCCGCCCGTCGCCCAAACCTCACGCCAGGCCGCCGCCGTCTCCGGAGCGACATCGGCGGTCGCGACAGGCACGACGAGCACCGGGGCCGTTCGTGTTTCTAGGACGGTGAAGCCCGCGCTGCGCAGAGTGTTGCGAATCTGCGCCGGATCGAAGCGCACGGCGAGGCGGCCGAGATACCGGGTCCCGGAGCGGCGCTCCTGCTCGACATCGACCGAGACCACCATGCGCTCGATCGCCGCCTGGTCGAGTTGCGGCATCGGGATACGCGCCTGCTCCTCCGGCGGAGTCAGGCGTCGCGCCAGCCGCATGAACGCCAGGCGCTGCGCGCTCGCGAACCCCTGCTGCTGCGCAGCCGCTGAATTGGCGGCGGTTTCGTCGACATTGACGCCGCCCACCGCGAACACGTTCGAGCGGTCCAGGGCGCTTGCCGGTGCGGCTGAGAACGCGCACAAGGCTGCCGTCAGAATCACGGCGGCGAACACGGCCCAGGGCGTGGATTTCATACCGGAACCTCTTTGCGCGATGCTCTTGTCGGGAACAGGCCGGACCCTAGCAATGCTCGCCGGCGCCCGAAAGGCCAATCCGGCCCGGGGCTTCGCCCACGAATGCGGCGAGATGTGGGAACGATGACCAAACCGCTCACCTACAGAGACGCCGGAGTCGACATCGACGAAGGCGAGCGCCTGGTCGAACTGATCAAACCGGCGGCCAAGTCCACCGCTCGCCCGGGCGCGGAAGCGGCCCTGGGCGGCTTCGCGGCGGGGTTCGATCCCAAAGCGGCGGGCTTCAAGGATCCCATCATCCTGGCGACCACTGACGGGGTCGGCACCAAGCTCAAGATCGCCATCGAAAGCGGTCGGCACGCCACGGTCGGCATTGATCTGGTGGCGATGTGCGTCAACGACCTCTCCGCGCAGGGCGCCGAGCCCGTGCTCTTCCTCGACTACTACGCCACGGCCAAACTCGATGCGGACGAAGCGGCGAGCGTCGTGCGCGGCATCGCCGAAGGCTGCCGGCAGGCCGGCGCGGCGCTGGCGGGCGGCGAGACTGCGGAAATGCCCGGAATGTACGCCCGCGGCGACTACGACTTGGCCGGATTTGCGCTCGGGTGCGCCGAACGCGGGACGCTGCTGCCGCGCGTGCAGGACATCGAGGCCGGCGACGCCATCCTCGGGCTTGCGTCAAGCGGTCCTCACTCAAACGGCTATTCGTTGGTGCGAAAGATCGTCGAGCGCTCGGGTCTCGCATGGGACGCGCCGGCGCCCTTCGCGCCGGGCCAGAGTCTCGCCGAGGCGTTGCTTACGCCAACACGCATTTATGCGAAGAGCCTCAACCCCGTCTTCGCCTCGCGCGCCATCAAGGGCCTCGCCCACATCACCGGCGGCGGCCTCGTCGAAAACACGCCGCGCGCGCTGCCGGATCACCTTGAGCCGGCATTCGCTTGGGACGCCTGGAAGCGGCCGGCCGTGTTCGATTGGCTGCAGAAGATCGGCGACGTTCCGGAAGAGGACATGCGCCGCACTTTCAATCTGGGTATCGGCATGGCCGCCATCGTTGCATCGTCGCGCGCGAACGAAGTCATGACGGCGTTGCGAGCCAACGGCGAGACAGTATTCGAGATCGGGGCGGTGCGCGCGGCATGAAACGGCGCGTCGGCGTACTGATTTCCGGACGCGGCTCAAATCTCCAGGCGCTGCTCGACGCGAAGCAGGACGCCTACGAGATCGTCGCCGTGATCGCCAACAACCCTGACGCGGCGGGTCTGGCGCGCGCGCGCGAAGCGGGCATCGATACGCTCGCCATCGATCACCGTCCGTTCGGCAAGGATCGCGAAGCTTTCGAGCGTGAGCTCGACTCCGCGCTCAGGGCGCGCGGCGTCGAAATCGTCGCGCTCGCGGGCTTCATGCGGGTGCTGACCCCGTTCTTCGTGCGCGCCTGGGCGGGGCGGCTGGTCAACATCCACCCATCTCTCCTGCCGAAATACCCCGGCGTCGACACCCATGCGCGCGTGCTCGCCGCCAAGGACGCCAGGCACGGATGTACGGTGCATGTCGTGGTCGAAGAAGTGGATTCCGGCCCGATCCTCGGGCAGGCCGAACTCGTCGTCGCACCGGGCGACACGCCGGAAACGCTGGCGTCCCGCGTGCTCGAACTCGAACACAAACTTTACCCCGCGGCGCTGGCGAAATTCGCCGCCTCGATTTGAAGGCCATCGCGCCGCCTTGATCCGGGCTCTAGAATGCTCGCGCTTCAGCGAGGAGGCGTGTGATGGCCGACAAACAAATGCCGATGGACAAGCAATCGCAGAAGATGCCGGGCTCCGGCGCAGGCGAGAAGCCCATGCCGAAGCCCGCCAAGCCGATGGAGGCGCCGCTGAAAGGCGGCAAGAAGTAGCGCCTCCGACTACGCGCCGCGCCTATCTCCTGCGCGGCGCGTAGATCGCACTCAAACGATCGGGCGTTCCCGCGATCCGCTCCAGATGCGGATAGCGAAGGCCGCCGTGATAATCGATTGAGACCGTCCAATAGCGATCGCCGTCCTGCAGCAAGAGCTGGATCGGCTGCGTATCTGTTTTCGCGTTGGTGATGGCGCGGCGAAGGCCCTCCGCTTCATAGCCGACGCCGTTCACGGCGAGAATCTTGGCGCCGCGCGTGACGCCGGCGTTAAACGCGGGACCATCCCATTGCACGTCGTTGACGACCGCGCCTTCACCGACCGAGAGCCCGATGGAATAGGTGAAGCTCGCGAACTTGCGATGCGTCTCCTGGGCGGAGAGATAAGGCGAGCGCGTCTCGTTATAGACCAACCGGTAGCCGCCGCGCGCGAGGCCATCCAAAGGCGCGTGCGGGGCGATGGCGTCGACGCGCTCGTGTAGAAAGCCCGCCCAATCGTAGGGCATGACGCCATTCAGCGCCGCGACCACGTCGTCGAACGTGTACGTGTCGGGCGCCTGCCACTGGCCGTCGTTCACGCCGAAGAACGCGCGCGCGAAATCGTCGAGCGATTTGCGGTTGTTGGTGCGCTCGCGGATGAGCGTGTCGGCCTCGAGCCAGATGAGCTGGCCTTCGGAGTAATAGTCCTCGCTGCGCTGCCAGGAGCGCCATGCCTGCGGCGCGCGTGGGGAGATAATCGGGTCGTTCGTGGTGTCCACCAACGGACGCCATGTACGGCCGACGCGCGTGTCGTAGGCGGCCGCCGTCAATGCAAGCGAGTCGAGCGCTTCCTGTTTTGTCAGCAGCCCGGAGCGGCCAGCCAGCACATAACCCCAATACTGCGTTTGGCCCTCGTACACCCACAGGAGGGAATCCTGCATCGGCACGTTGAAGTTCGGCGTCCACAAATCAGCGGGGCGGCGATACTTGCCGTTCCAGGAGTGCGTCATTTCGTGCGGCAGGAGATCGCGGCGCGAAGACGTGTTGTTCCAGTCCGTGAAGTAATTGCCGGGTACGCCGTTCTGGCTTGAGCGCTGATGCTCAAGGCCAATGCCGCCGAGATGATCCGAGAGCGCGAACAGAAAGTCGTAGTGATTGAAGTGGCGCGCGCCGTAGAGCAAATCGGCCTGATGCACGAGATTGCGGTGCGCCTCAATCTGGGCATCGGTGCCCAGCAATTGATCCGGACGGTCGGCGAAGATGTTGAGCGACACGCGCGAGCGCCCGGTCGTGTCGAGTTCGACGCGGCGATAATAGCGGCCCGCGAACATCGGCGAATCCGCCAAGGTCGCCAGGTCGACACTTTGGAAGTGCGGGGCCGCGCCCGTCGTGTCGCCATCAAGCGCGGTTGCGAAGCTCCAACCTTCCGGCAGACGCGCCGACGGCGCGACATTGATGCGCGAGGCGTAATACCCCGCCGGATAGAGCACGAGGCCTTCCCATTCGAGATTGAGCAGGCCCGGCGTCATGACGATCGACCCCTGGGCCGTGTCGGTCGATGACAGAAACTGGAAAGTGATGTCGAGCGCGGCGGCGCCAGCCGGCGGATCGACATGAAACGCATACACATCGCCGGGATCGCGCCGCCAAGCCACCGGCTGGCCATTCGCGGTGATCGTGAGGCCGGCGACCTTCTCGATCTGCCCACGCGGCCCGTGCTTGCCCGGCAGCCAGCGCGGATAAAGAAGCGTCATGGGGCCGGAGCCGGCGACGGGAACGACCTCGTGGATGCGGAAGATGCCGCGCCCGACGTCAGTCGCGTCGACGTCGAGCGTGATCTCGCCCGGAAACGCGACGTCCTGCGGCGCCGGGATCGGCGCGGAATAATCGGCGTGAACCGGCGTCTGGGACCAGGCGGCGGCGCCAAACGCGCCAATGCTCAAAGCGATGGCCGAAGCCAACGCGAAATGCTTCAGTTTCATGTGTCGAACCCCTTGTTTGCGAACAGACAAGCGGTTCAGGCGCGACCGCGCAAGACTCATGCGGCGAAATGAGGCCGCGTCACCCTGTGATGGCAGATTGGGAGCCCGCGCTAGCCGACGATTTCCTGATCGGTGAAGAAAAAGGCGATCTCGCGCTCGGCGTTTTCGAGGCTGTCGGAGCCGTGCACCGAATTGGCCTCGATCGATTCCGCGAAGCGCTTGCGGATCGTGCCGTCGGCAGCGTTGGCCGGATTGGTGGCGCCCATCACGTCGCGGTATTTGGCGACGGCGTTTTCAGCTTCCAGCACCTGCACGACGACCGGGCCCGACGTCATGAACTTCACCAGATCGGCGAAGAAGGGGCGTTCGCGGTGCACGGCATAGAAGCCCTCGGCCTGGCCGTCCGAAAGCCAGATGCGCTTTTGCGCAATGATCCTGAGGCCCGCTTCTTCGATCGCGGCGTTGATCGCGCCTGTCAAATTCCGAGCCGTCGCGTCGGGTTTCAAAATCGAAAGCGTGCGTTCAACAGCCACGAGACAGCCCCAGTTTGATCGCCCAATTTGGTCGGGAGGCGGGCTCTATAGCCGCGCGCCGCTTCCCCGCCAAGGCGCGAGCGCCTCAAAAGCAGCCGAGTTCGCTAACCTTCCCGTCCGGGGCGACCCGGATATTGAGACGCTGAGGCGAAAAGTCCTGCGTGATCATCATGCCGGGCCGGATGATGCGCGTGCGCGGCGGCAACGAACTCTGATCGATCTCGTCGGCCGGCTTGCCGACGAGGCCCTGAAACGCGGCCATGCCGCAGGTGTCTTGCGGGTTGGCCTGGCCGCTATTCCGCCCGAGCGCGGCCTGCTCCTGGCGTGAGATCTGATCGAGGTCGCGGTAGGTTTGCGGCGCCGACGTGCACGCCGAGACCATGAGGAGCGCGCTCGCCAGACTCCAACGGATCATCCCTGCTTCTCCCATCTGCCCGCCGCGTTTTCGCGCCAGTACGAAGCCTCCACGCCCGCAGCCTTTGCTTCTTTCCAGCGCGAACGCGCCGAATTGAGGGCGTTTTCGTCGCGCCCGTCAAACAAAATGCAGGCCCTTTCAAAAGCGGTGATGTCGCCCGGATCGGCGCCGTCGATCACAAAGAGCGCCCGCGCGCCGTTCGGATTGCCCTGCTTTGCCGTGAGCAGTACGGGCTGGCGAGACGCGTCGGCGCGGCCCTCGTCACGGGCGTGCGGCAGGAAACTTTCGTCGCGGTAGGTCCACAAATGCACGTCGAGTGCTTCAAGCCGCTCTTCCGAGCCGCCCCGCACGATCGCCCGCCAACCGCGCTCGAGACATTTCTCGAGTAGCGGCGGCAGGGCTTTTTCGAGGTCGGATCGTTCAAGATGGTAGAACCAGAGCTCAGCCATCATTCCTCGTATCGGTTCGCCACCAGGCGATTGAGCAAGCGCACGCCGTAGCCCGTCGCCCAAACCGGCGAGGTCGGATCGTCATAGGGACCCGGCTTCCAGGCCATGCCTGCGATATCGATATGCGCCCAGGCCGTGCCGTCCTTGATGAAGCGCTTGATGAATTGGGCGCCGACGATGGAACCCGCCACCGGTTTGCCGGCGATGTTCTTCATGTCCGCGTTCGGCGTGTCGATCAGCTTGTCGTAGGCGGCGCCGATCGGCATGCGCCACACCGGCTCGCCTTCGCTCAAACCCGCGCTTTGGATGGCCTGGGCGAGGTCTTCGTCATTGCAGAAAAGCCCGGCGTACTCGTGACCCAGGCTGACGATGATGGCGCCCGTCAGCGTCGCCAGATCGACCAGCGCCAACGGCTTGAACTTTTCCTGCGCATACCACACCGCATCCGCCAGAATGAGCCGGCCCTCCGCATCGGTGTTGAGCACCTCGATCGTTTGGCCCGACATTGTCTTCACGATGTCGCCAGGCCGCTGCGCATTGCCGCCGGGCATGTTCTCGACGAGCGCCACGACGCCGACGACATTGGCTTTCGCCTTGCGCTCGGCGAGCGCCTTCATCGCGCCGCAGACAGCGGCCGCGCCGCCCATGTCGCCCTTCATCTCGTCCATCGCCGCCGCCGGCTTGATGGAAATGCCGCCCGTGTCGAAAGTGACGCCCTTGCCAACCAGCGCGATTGGACGCGCTTTCGCGCGCGCCCCTTTCCACGACATGGTGACCAAGCGCGGCGGCCGCTCGCTGCCTTGGCCGACGCCAATCAACGCGCCCATACCGAGCGCTTCCATGGCCGGCACGTCCAGCACCTCGATCTCAAGCCCGAGCGAAGACAGCTCGCTGATGCGGCGCGCAAATTCCTCCGGGTACAGAATGTTGGCGGGCTCGGAGACGAGGTCGCGTGCGAAGAACACGCCGTTCACCGCCGCATCGTCCTTTTCGAAGCGGGCGCGCGCCGCGGCCGGCCCCTCCATGGCGATCTGCACTTCTTCGAGCGTCGGCGTCTGATCCGGCTTGAGCTTGGTGCGGTAAGTGTCGAAGCGATAGGCGGCGAGGCGTGCGCCGAGCGCAGCGTGCGTTCCGGCTTCGGACTTGGCGACGCCCGGCAAGGCGTCCGGCTGCAACACGAGCTTCGCCGCGCCCGACGCCAGCGTCCGCTTCACCGCCTGCCCCGCCCAGCGCTCGACCGCCAGGCCGTCCGCCCGGTCCGCCGCACCCACGCCGATGACAAGGACGCGGGCAAAATCCACGCCGTCCGGCGCGAGGATGTCCACTACCTGGCCGGCGCCGCCGGTGAAACGCGCCGCGGCGAGGCTTTTGGCGATGCGCCCGCTCATGGCGGTATCCAGGGCCTGCGCTGCCGGCAACAGGTGACCGCCCTCCGTCGCCATGACCGCCACGGCGTCGCCACGCCCCTCCGTTACGAACCGAACGTCCATATGTCCTCACGCACGGCCCCGCGGGGCCGCTTCAACTGTGGAAGAGGCAGTGGTAGCCATGCGCCGCGCGCTTGGAAAGAAGACGCCGCGTCACAAGTCCGCGGGAACCGGACAAGGGATCCAAACGGAAGCGAATGAACACCTTTTCCGCTTACGTCTTCCGCCAGGCGCTCGGGCCCCTGCTGGCCATCCTCGGGGCCCTCGCCGCGGTGGCCCTGCTGACGCAGGGACTCAACCAGCTCGACATCATCATCGCCAATCGCCAATCGGGTTTCGCCTTCGCGTGGGTGACGCTGCTCTCCATGCCACAGCTCATTTCGTTGATCCTGCCGTTGGCGCTTTTCTTCGCCGTGCTTTACGCGCTCAACCGCATGCACAGCGAAAGCGAGATCGTCGTGCTGTACGGGGCTGGGCTCTCGCGCGGTTCGATCGCGCGCCCGATCCTGAGACTCGCCGTGCTGGCCGCGCTCGCCCACCTTGCCATCGCCACCGTCATCCAGCCCGCCGCGCTGCGCGAACGGCGCGACGTGCTCTACGATCTCCGCACCGACGTTGCATCGAGCCTCGTGCAGGAAGGCGCCTTCACCACGCCCGCTGACAATCTCACGCTCTATGCGCGCGAACGCGGCGCCGGCGGCGAGATGCACGATCTCATGATCGACGATGCGCGCAACAAGACGCCAGTGACCTACAACGCCCGCTCCGGCGCCATCGCCACTATCGATGGCGCGCCCGCCGTCGTCATGCGCGACGGCCAGATTCACCGGCAGACCGCGGAGGGCACGGTCGAAGTGCTCGATTTCGACCGCTACGTCCTGCAGCTGGGCCGCTTCTTCCGCGAACCGGAACTCTTCTACCTCAAAGCGTCGGACCGCTATCTCAACGAATTGTTCCTGCCCGATCTCACCCAGCACTACGATCAGCGCAACGTCGATGCGTTTCTCGCCGAGGGACATTCGCGAATGGCCGCGCCATTGCTCAATATCGCGCTGGCGATGATCGCCCTGACCGGCGTGCTTGTCGGCGATTTCAGCCGGCGCGGCTACGCGCGGCGTATCGCCGCCGCCGCCGCCGCCGGCCTGTTGCTGCGCCTCGCGGCAATCGCCGTTCAATCCGCCGCCGCCGCGGATCCGCGCCTCAATGTTCTGCAATACGCGCTGCCCATCGGCGCGGCGCTGGTCGCTGCGATCATGCTCGGCGGCAAGTCCGCGCGGCGCAAACGCCGCGAACTCGGGCCGGCGCTGGCCGGCGCGCGGGGTTAGCGCATGGGTTTTCTTTCAAGCCGCGTCGGCCGCTATCTGACCATGCGCACGGTGACGGGCGTGTTTGTCGCCCTCGGAGGCGTGCTGGTTTCTATTCTGCTGATCGATCTCGTCGAGCAGCTGCGCTCGGTTGGCCAACACGTCGACCTGTCGCCTTGGGAGGCGGTGCGGCTAACTCTGCTTAAGACGCCGATGCTGATCGAACAGACCCTTCCGTTCGTGGTCCTCGCCGGCACGATGATCGCCATGATCGGCCTCAACCGCTCCAGCGAACTCGTGGCGCTGCGCGCCGCCGGTGTTTCGGCGTGGCGCTTTCTGTTGCCTCCGGCTTTCGTGGGCGCCGTGCTCGGCTTGCTCGTCATCACGATGCTCAACCCGCTGGGCTCGTGGCTGTATCAAGGGTTCGAGCAGGAACGAGCCGATCTGCTCTCCGAGGCCCGTCAGGCGCCGGCCGCGCCCCACGGCGTGTGGATTCGCCAAGGCGACGAGAGCGGCCAGGTCGTGATCCACGCCGACAGCGTCGACGCCACCGGCACCAAATTGCGCAACACTTCGCTGATGTTTTTCCAAGTGCAGGATGGCACGCTGCGGATCGACCGGCGGATGCGGGCGGCGGAAGCCGATCTGCGGCCCGGCTTCTGGCAACTCACCGACGTCCTGGAAGCGACGCCGGGGGCAGCGCCCCAACGTGAGGCGCATCTCGCCATTCCCACAAATATCGACGCCAGCGAATTGCTGGATCATTTCGTCGCGCCGGCCACTCTCTCTTTCTGGGCCTTGCCCGGCTTCATTGGCGACGCCAAGCGCGCGGGCTTCGCTCCGACCCGCTACGAGCTCAAGTGGCACGGCCTGCTCGCCTATCCTTTGATGCTCGCGGCCATGGCGGGGCTGGGCGCGGTGTTTTCGTTGCGGCTGCAGCGCCTGGGCAGCCTCGCCCGCTGGGGCGCGGCCGGCGTTGGGCTGGGTCTGTTCCTCTTTTTCTACAGCCAGCTCGCGGGCGCCTTCGCCATCACGCAGACGGTCCCTGCGGTTGTAGCGGCCTGGGCCGCGCCCCTGGCGGGCGCTTTCGTGGCGCTGGCGATGGTGGCTTTCCTTGAGGACGGGTGAGGCAGGCCGCAATCCGGTGACAGTCCAGCGCGGATGTCTGCTCCGACACGGTGCAGCGCTGGACGCCCAAGCCTCCGCCCGGGTAGGTATTCAAGTGGGGAGTCGGGACACAAGAGGCGCGTGACAATGGTCCGTTCGGGGGACATGGCCGACCGCGTGGCCGATCGGACACCGGCGCCCTTTGCGGCGCCGTGGGCCGCTCTCGCGGCCGCGCTGATGGTGAGCGTGTCGCCCGCCGCCCTGGCCCAGGCCGCCGCGCCGCCGACCTCCGAACAAACCGATATGGTCCTCCTGGAAGCCGATGTGCTGACGGACGACCAGGAGAACCGCACGATCACGGCCGAAGGCGACGTCGAGGCGCGCTATCAGGGCCGCACGCTGCGGGCCGACCGCGTCATCTACGACCTCAACGCCGGCACGATACACGCCAGCGGCAACGTGCAGATCGTCCACCCCGACGGTTCGGTTCAATACGCCGACCAGATCGAGAGCGACGAGGGCCTCAATATCGGCGTCGCCACCGAACTGCGCGCGCGCTTCGGCCCCAATGGCACGCTGGCCGCGCGCGCCGCGGTGCGCGAAAGCCCCACGCGCAACGAATTGCACAACGTCATCTACACGAGCTGCCCTGTCTGCGAGGACGGCTCCAAGCCGCCCACCTGGGCCTTTCGCGCGCGCCGCGCCGTGCAAGACCAGGAAAGCCGCGTCATCACCTACAACAGCGCCACGTTCGAAGTGGCCGGCGTACCCGTTCTTTATCTTCCCTATTTCGGCCACCCGGATCCAACCTCGGGCCGCCACTCCGGCTTCATGATCCCGGATGCGGGCGCCAATCGCCGCGTCGGCGCGTTTTACGAGCAAGGTTATTACTGGGCGATCTCACCCTATTCGGATCTCACCGCCGGCGTGCGCGTGCACGAGAACGTCAATCCGCTGCTCGGCGTGCAATATCGCAAGCGCTTCTATTCCGGCGATATCGAAATCGACGGCACGGTTACGCAGGAAAAGGATTTCGGCACCAACGGCGTCAAATTTGACGACTACACCACGCGCTCGAGCCTGTTCGCCAATGGCCGCTTTCAGGTCAACGATTACTGGGACTGGGGCTTCGGCGCCGAGCGCATCTCGGACGACCTCTACCTGCGCCGATACGATATTCCGGGCGTCGGCGAGCGCCGCGGCCCCTATATCGGCGACACGCACCGTCTGATCTCCCAATTGTTCGCCGTGGGCCAGAACGCCACATCCTATTCAGCGGTCACGGCGGTCAGCTTTCAGGGTCTGCGTGAAAACGACACGACCGACCTTCTGCCCAACATCCTGCCGATCGCGGAGACCGACCACGTCTACGCCGATCCGCTTCTGCACGGCCAATTGCGCGTCAGCGCCAACGCCGCCGTGCTGGAGCGCTCCAGCGCGCCGACGCTGACGACGCCGGGGGACGACGCGCGCGCCTCCGTCTCCGCGAGTTGGCGCAAAGACGCGGTTTTCGGTCCGGGCTGGCTGCTCAGCCCGTTCGGCGAAGTTCGCCAAGACTTCTTCCGCATCGAAACCGCGCCGCAGCACTATGAGAGCTTCGGACGCTCGCTCGCCCTCGGCGGCGCTGAATTCAGCTGGCCTTTCATGCGTCCGGGCGAGAGCTTCGATCTCGTGGTCGAACCGATCGCCATGGCCGCGTGGTCGAACGACGGCGACGATCCGCGCATCGTCAACGAAGACAGCCTGCGCTTTGAACTCGACGACTCAAACCTGTTCCGACCCAATGCGGCGCCGAACTACGATTTGTGGGAGCCCGGCGGGCGTGTCAGCGTCGGCATCCGCGCCACGGCGCGCACGCGGCGCGGGCAAAGCGCCAGCGTGACGTTCGGGCGCCGCTGGCGCAGCGAAGCGGCGCCCGGTTTCTCCGTGCAAAACAATCTCGAGGGCCGTGCGACGGATTATGTCGGCGCGATCAACGCAGATCTGGGCCGCGCCTTCGCCGCCGACGTGCGATTCCGGCTCGACGACGAGACGCTGCAGGTGCAGCGCCTGGACGCCGATGTCCGCGCCGCCGTCGGCCGCTTCACCGCCAATGCCCGATACTACCGCATTGACGACACCCTGGCCCTGGCCGGGGACCCCAAATCGGAAATCACCGGCAGCGTGGGCGTGCGCATCGTCAACGGCTGGAGAGCCCAGCTCGGCCTCCGCCGCGACCTCGATTCCGACATAAATCTGCAGCAGGAAATCAGCGCTATCTACGAGGACGATTGTACGTTCTTGCAGATCGCGTACACGCGTTCGGAGACCCTCGATCGGCGGCTTGGGCCCAACGAGGGAATCCAGATCAGGGTCGGGTTGCGCTCTCTGGGCGTGCTCGGCGGCGGGTGAGGCCGCGGGGACAGCCCTGGAGACGGCGAAATCGGAGCTTGGGATGAAGTGGAGAACCATGTGTGCGGCCGCGTTCGCGGTTTCTGCGTTGGCGGCCCTGCCGGCGCGCGCACAATTGGCCGAATCCGTCGCGGCGATCGTCAACGACAAGGTGATCTCGACGTATGACGTGCGTCAACGCGCGGCCCTGTTGCTGGTCTCCGCCGGACTTCAGCCTTCGCCGGAATTGCAGCAACGGGCCAACGCCCAGGCCCTGCAGGATTTGATCGACGAGGAGCTGGAACTCGGCGAAACCGGCGGCGAGCACTTCCACATTCACGTCACCGACGACGAAGTCGACCGGCGCCTTGAGAATATTGCGCGGCAGAACAACCTCAGCAAAGACGCCTTTCTGCAGCAGCTCGCGGCGCAGGGGGTGGGCCCCGACACGCTTCGCCACCAGATCCGCGCCGACACCGCCTGGAACCGGCTCATGAGCGGCCTCTACGGTTCGCGCATCCACATCTCGGCGCAGGAGATTTCCGACACGCAAGCGCGCGCGGCGGCGAGCGCCACGCGTCCGCGCTATCTCGTATCGGAAATTTTCCTGCCCGCCTCGACGCCGCAGGAATTCCAGCAGATGGCCAATGGCGCGCAGCACCTGCTTGAGCAGATGCAGCGCGGCGCTCCGTTCCCGGCCGTCGCGCGGCAATTCTCCGCGGCGCCTTCGGCCGCCGCCGGCGGCGACATGGGCTGGCTGGGCGAGGGCGAATTGCAGCCCGAATTGCTGGGGGCGGTGCAGCGCCTCCAACCCAACCAGATGGCCGCCGTGCAGACGCCGAACGGAATCTACATTGTCGCCCTGCGCGATCGCCGCGAAGGCGTCGCGGCCGCCACCGTTCAACAAGTCACGCTGCGGCAGATAACGGCGCCCGCCTCGCGCCAATCGCAGCTGGAGCGCGCGCAACGGCGCATTCAGGGCTGCAATGCGCTCGAACAAGCCATCACCGGCATTGACGGGGCCGAGATCACCGACCTTGGCCAAGCCACCGAGGCTGACCTGTCCGAAGCGATCCGGACGCGCATCGCCAACGTTTCTTCGGGCGCCGCCGCGCCCGTCGTGGTCGACGGCGAACAGGCGAGTACAATCGTAGTGTGCAGCCGGGTCACCGGCGGCGGCGCCGTGCCGAGCCGCGACGAGATCGAAGACCGCCTCTATCAACAAGAACTGGCGATGCTGTCGGAGCGCTATCTGCGCAATCTTCGGCGCGAAGCCACCATCATCACGCGTTAGCCCTTATGAAACCGCTCGCCGTCTCGATGGGCGATCCCGCGGGGATCGGCCTCGAGCTGGCGGCGAAGGCGTGGAGCCAGCGCGAGGCGCTGGGCCTGCCGCCATTCTTCCTCATCGGCGATTCCGACGCCTTCGCCCGCGCGGCGGCGCGCGCGGGCCTCGCCACGCCGGCGCTGAACGTCGCCGCTACGGCCGATGCGCTCGAATTCACCAGCAGCGCGCTTACCGTGCTCGAAACGCCGCTGGCGCTCGAGGAAGAGCCCGGCGCGCCCGAGCCGGTCAACGCCCGCGCCACCATCGCGGCAATCGAACAGGGCGTCGCCGCCGTGCGCACGGGCGCGGCCGCCGCGCTAGTGACGCTGCCGATCGCAAAGGCGCCGCTCTATGGCGCCGGCTTCGCCTTTCCTGGTCATACCGAATTCATCGCAGACCTCACCCGGGGCGATCCGTGGCCGCGCACGCGCGGTCCGGTGATGCTGTTGGCCGGGCCCTCGCTGAAGGTGGCGCTGGTCACCATCCATGCGCCGCTGGCGAAGGTTCCGGGCCTTCTCAGCATCGAGCGCGTGCGCGACGCCGTGCTGGTCTTCGCCGAAGCGCTACGCGCCGATTTCGGCGTCGCGAACCCGCGCATTGCGTTGTGCGGCCTCAATCCTCACGCCGGAGAGCAAGGCGAAATCGGTCGGGAGGAGATTGAGATCATCAATCCAGCCGCCGCCTCGCTGCGCGACGACGGCTGGGATGTCGCTGACGCGCGCGCCGCAGATTCGCTTTTCCATGAGGACGCCCGCGCCCGCTATGACGGCGTCGTCGCCCTCTATCACGACCAGGGCCTCATTCCGCTGAAAACGCTGCACTTCTGGGATGCCGTCAATGTAACGCTCGGGCTCCCCATTGTCCGCACTTCGCCCGACCACGGCGCCGGCTTCGACATCGCCGGAAAGGGCCGCGCCCGTCCTGACAGCTTCATCGCCGCGCTGCGCATGGCGCGCGACATCGCCGCGCGGCGCGCCGCGGGCGCATGAACGAGCTTCCCTCGCTGCGCGAAGGTCTGGAACGCGAAGGCCTTTGGGCCAACAAGGGGCTGGGCCAGCACTTCCTGCTCGACATGAACATCACGCGCCGTATCGCGCGCGAAGCGGGCGCCATCTCGGGCCAACCCGTCATCGAGATCGGTCCGGGCCCTGGCGGGCTCACGCGCGCGCTGCTCGAATTCGGGGCCGCCCCGCTCATCGCCATCGAGAAGGACGCACGCTTTCTCCCCTTGCTGGAGCCGCTGATCGAATGGAGCGGGGGCCGCTTGCGCATCGTCAACGCCGACGCGCTTGAGGCGAACGAGGCGGCTCTGCTGGCCGACGCGCCGGCGCACATCGTTTCCAACCTTCCCTACAATGTCGGCACGCCGCTTCTGGTGAAATGGCTGAAAGCGGGCGCATGGCGCGGTCCGATGACGCTCATGTTCCAGAAGGAGGTGGCGCAGCGTATCGTCGCCAAGCCCGGAGGCGAGGGATATGGGCGTCTCGCGGTGCTGGCGCAGGCGCGCTGCGAGGCGCACATGGCCTTCACCATTCCCGCCCGCGCCTTCACGCCGGCGCCAAAAATCGATTCCGCCGTCGTTCGCTTCACTGATCGCCCTGACGCCTACGCTCATCTTGACGCCCTCGAACAAGTGACGGCGGCGGCGTTCGGCCAGCGCCGCAAAATGCTCCGAAGCGCGCTCAAAGCGCTCACGCCCGATGCGGCGGCGCTGCTCCAGGCCGCCGGCATCGATCCTACGGCGCGCGCAGAGAATCTTGGCCAAGAGCAGTTCCGCGCGCTTGCGGACGGATGGCGCGCGCTAGGTTGAGCGCGCCTGCTAAGTCTCGACGCGGTGCAGGAACGCCCTGATGGCGGCGTTGGCCACTTCCGGATTGTCGATATGCACGCAATGGCCCGCGTCGGCGATCATCACGGCCTCGCCGTGCGGCGTCTTGCTCGCATATTCCCGCGACGCGCCGATCGTGCAGGTGTCGAACTCGCCCGAGACGTAAAGCACGGGCATGGTCAGCCGCGCCAGATCGTCCTCGCGTTCATAGTCCTTGAGATTGCCCACGAGAGAAAACTCCGACGGGCCGTCCATCGCCAGATAGCTCTCCATTCCCACGCCGGCGAAGGTGCGCTCCCAAAGCGGCTGCGTGTCGGGCGTCGGGTGACGGGCGATGTGCGCGGCGAGGAATTCCTCGTCGGCGGCGTGATAGGCGGGCGTATCGTAGTCGCCCGTGCGCTCGGCCTCATGCACGGCGTCGCGATGCTCGGGCGTCAACTGGTCGATCATCGGGCGCACATCGGAAACGTAGCGCCTTACGCTTATCACCGGGCCATCCAGCGTCGCGCTCAACACGCCCTCCTGGGTACGGTCCAGAAAATAGTCGACGCCCAGCATCGTGCCCCAGGATGAACCGAAATAGTGAAGCCGCGAAAGGTCCAATCCAGCGCGCACGCGCGCGAGCTCCTCGACAAAGCGCGGGCGCACCCAATATTGCGCGCCGGTCGGCTTGTCGGAGCGCCCGCACCCGAGCTGATCCCAAAAATACACGGGGCGCTCGTCTGCGAGGCCCTTCAACGGCTCGATATAGTCGCTGGGAAATCCCGGGCCGCCATGTGCGGCAAGGATCGGCGTTTTCGGGCCGTCGCCGAACCTCCGCCAGACCACCGATCCGCCGGGAACTTCGATGCGCCCTCCCCCGGTTTGCGCGATCCTCGTCCAGGCGCCTCCGGTATCGGGCGAAATCGGCGCCTTCCCGCAACCTGCGAGCAGACCGGCGCCCAGAATCGTGGCGCGACGCGTGATCATCATGTCCTCCCAAGCGCTCTTTCATTTACGGCGGACAGGGGCCTTTCGGATCACTTGCCCTCCATCAACCGCTCGACGTGCACCGGCAGCCAAACCTGGCGCGTGCGCTTCAAGCGTTCCGCCGCCAGGATCTGTCGGATGTGCGCGTGCGTCTCTTCGATCGAGGTATTGACCAGCACGTAATCGTATTCCGCCCAGTGGCTGATCTCGTCGCGCGAGCGCGCCATGCGCTTGGCGATCACGTCGGGCTGGTCTTCCGCCCGCGCATGCAGGCGCCGTTCCAGTTCCGCCATCGAGGGCGGCAAGATGAAGATGCCGACGACATCGTCCGGCGCGGCCGCACGCAGGGCGCGCGCGCCCTGCCAGTCGACGTCGAACAGCACGTCACGGCCTTGGATCAACAGCGCCTCAACCGGCGCGCGCGGCGTCCCGTAATGATGGCCGAACACCATGGCGTGTTCGAGAAAATCGCCGCGATCGGCCATCGCCTCGAACCGCTCGCGGTCCATGAAATAGTATTCGCGCCCATCCATCTCGTTGCCGCGCCGTTCGCGCGTGGTCGCGGAGACGGAAAGCGAGACGTTGCCGTCCTCTTCGATGAGCTTGCGCGCGAGCGTCGACTTGCCGGCGCCCGAAGGGCTCGACAACACGAACATCAGCCCGCGGCGCGCGACGCTGTCATTCAACATTGGCCGCCTGCTCCTTGATCTGATCGACCACCGCCTTGAGATCGAGGCCGAGGCGGGTCAAGGCCAGTTCGCCGGCCTTCGAGCAAAGCGTGTTTGCCTCGCGCGTCAATTCCTGGCCAAGGAAATCAAGCCTGCGTCCAGCCGGCTCCGGCTTGGACAACAGCGCGCGTAACTCGGAAGCGTGGGCGGCGAGACGATCCAGCTCTTCCTGGACATCGGCGCGGGACGCCGCGATCGCCGCTTCCTGCGCCACGCGCGCGGGATCCAGCTGAACTTCGGGCGCAAGCGCGGCGAGGCGCTGGCGGATGCGCTCAAGCGCGGCCTCGGGCGCGGCCGCGGCCGACGCACGCGCTGCGACGATCAGCGAATCCAGCTGGTCCGCGAGCGCGCCGAGCGTCGCTGAGAGCATGCGGCCCTCGGCGCGGCGGGCCGCGTCGAGTTCATCGAGCGCCAGCGCGAAGCCGCGCAGCAGCTCGACTTCAAGCGCGGCGTGGGCGTCCGCGTCGGCTTCAGCTTCCTCGGCGATCACGACGCCGCGCAGCGCCAGCAGACCATCCCAGCGCGGCGGCGCCACCACACCGGCTTCGATATAGGGCCGGCCGGCCTCGAGCAATTTTTCCACGTATGCCGTGTCGATGCGCAGGCTGGCGTCGGCGCCGGCGTCGCGCGTCAGCGCAAGATTGGCTTGCAGCGAGCCGCGCTTGAAGCGCTTGCCCACGGCGTCGCGCACGGGCGGATCGAGCGCATCGAATCCGGCGGGCATGCGCAGCTTCAGATCGAGACCGCGCCCGTTGACGCTTTTCACTTCCCAGACCCAGCGCACGGCGCGGGAAGCGCCTTCCGCGCGCGCAAAGCCCGTCATGCCCGAGATGCTCATCAGCCTCTGACTAGAGCGCTTTCCCCGTTGGCGAAACCCTTGCCGCTACTCAAACAGCCGAACACCATGAATTGGCCGGCCTCGCCGAGATGGGTTAGTTGACGGCCCAGCACATGGCTGAGCGCGAAGCGCGGGCCATCCGGCGCGGTTGGCGGCTCCGCGCGCGCAGGAAAACCGTTCCGCAACGCCTTGTACACGTTCTCGGCTAACGCCGCCGGCGGTTGGCGGCCTCCTGCGCCAGGCGTTGGCGTTCGATGAGGCGCCAGCGCGCAACGTTGGCGTTGTGCTCCTCGACCGTGGCCGCGAAAACGTGTCCGCCGGTGCCATCGGCCACGAAATAGAGATCGTCAGTTTGCGCCGGGTTGAGCACGGCTTCGATCGCCGCGCGGCCCGGATTGGCGATCGGCGTCGGCGGCAGGCCGGAAATCCGATAGGTGTTGTAGCCGGTGTCCATGTCGATCTCGCTTTGGCGGATCACGCGCGGCTGGCCAGTGTGCTCATCGACCAGCCGGCCGTTCTTGCAGCGCGCCGGATAGCGCTTGCACACGCCATAGATGATGGTGGGATCGCTTTGCAGCGCCATGTGGCGCCGAAGACGATTGATGAACACGGCAGCGACACGGGGACGCTCGCCATCCACGCCCGTCTCGCGTTCGACGATGGAGGCGAGGATCATTGCCTCTTCCGGCGTTGAAATCGGCAGATTGTCGGCCCGGTGCGCCCAAGCGTTGGCGAGCACTCCGTCGCGCGCCTGGCGCATCTGCGCAACCAGCGCCTCGCGCGTCATGCCGCGCGTCACCTGATAGGTTTCCGGCAAGATCGCGCCTTCAGCGGGCGCCTCCGGCATCGGCCCCTCAAGCACGGTCGAGGCGGCGATCACCTCCATCACGGCGCGCGTCGTCAGCCCCTCGGGAATGGTCACCGCATGCTGCACGGCGCGGCCGTCGGCCATCATCTGCACGATCTGGCGGACCGAGGCGTGCGGGGCGATCTGGTACTCGCCGGCCTGCAGCCCGCGCCCGCGCGCATAGCCCCATTGCGCGGCGATGCGAAACACGAGCGTGTTGCGGATCTGCCCGCGCCGCTCGAGCGCCTGGCCGATGGCCGTGACGCTGGAGCCATGATCGATGTTGATGTTCAGTCCTTGGCCGGACGGACCCGGCCGGTTCACCTCGGCGATGAAGGCGAAGATCGCGACGAGCGCAATCGCCGCGAGCACGATCGCCGACGACGTGAGAAAGCTGATGAAACCCCAGAACCCGCCGCTTTCGCGGATCGCGTAGGTCCGCCCCATTAATCCACCGCTGTCAAAATCACCGCTGCGTTGGTGCCCCCGAACCCGAAGCTGTTCGACAGAGCCGCCGCGACTGGCCGCTTCTTGGCGACGTGAGGCGTCAAATCGATCGCCGTCTCCACGCTCGGCGCGTCGAGATTGAGCGTGGGCGGCACGATGGAGTCTCTTATCGAAAGGGCGCAAAATATCGCTTCCACCGCCCCCGCGGCCCCGAGCAGGTGTCCGATCGCCGACTTTGTTGACGACAATGAGACGCGCGCTGCGGAATTCCCGAACATGCGTTCCACGGCCTTCAGTTCGATCTCATCGCCCAGGGGCGTCGAAGTGCCGTGTGCATTGATGTAATCGATGTCGCCCGGCCCCATGCCGGCGTCCTTGAACGCCGCTTTCATGGCGCGGAAGCCGCCGTCGCCGTCCTCCGCGGGCGCGGTGATGTGATAGGCGTCGCCGGAGAGGCCGTAGCCTTTCACTTCGGCATAGATCTTCGCGCCGCGCGCCTTGGCGTGTTCGTATTCTTCCAGCACGACGACGCCCGCACCTTCGCCCATGACGAAGCCGTCACGATCCTTGTCGTACGGCCGCGAGCCTTTTTCGGGCGTTTCGTTGAATCCGGTGGAAAGCGCGCGCGAGGCGGCGAAGCCGGCCATGCCGATGCGGCAGATCGCGGCTTCCGCGCCGCCCGCGAGCATAATGTCCGCGTCGTCATGCTTGATCAGACGCGCGGCGTCACCGATCGCGTGCGCGCCGGTGGCGCAAGCAGTGACGACCGCATGGTTGGGCCCCTTAAGACCGTGACGGATGGATATTTGGCCCGAAGCCAAATTGATTAGCGCGCTCGGAATGAAGAAAGGGCTGACTTTGCGCGGGCCCTGCTCGTGCAGCGTGACCGCAGTGTCGGAGATCGCCGAAAGGCCGCCAATCCCCGACCCGATCAGAACGCCGGCGCGTTCCTTCTCTTCCTCGGTTTCAAGCACGAGGCCGGCGTCGGAAATGGCTTCGTCCGCCGCGGCCATGCCGTAGAGAATGAAATCGTCGACGCGCCGCTGCTCTTTCGCGGACATGGTCTTGTCCGGATCGAACGCATGCGGGTCGTCCTTACCGCCGCCGCGGCCGTCCACGCGCGGCACCATGCAGCCATAACGGCACGGCAGATCGTCGACCTTGAAGTGGCCGATTGTGCCTGCGCCGGACTTGCCTGCCAGCAAGCGCTTCCAGCTCGCTTCGCGCCCGTACGCGAGCGGCGTGACAAGTCCGATGCCGGTGATGACCACGCGGCGCATTTAAGAGGCGTCAGCCGACCTTTTCGGAGATGAACTTCACCGCGTCGCCCACCGTCTGGATGTGCTCGGCCGCGTCGTCCGGAATCTCGATGCCGAATTCTTCCTCGAAGGCCATGACCAGCTCGACATTGTCGAGGCTGTCCGCGCCCAGATCGTCAATGAAGCTGGCCTTCTCCGTGACCTTATCGGCCGGAGCTTCCAGATGCTTAATCACGATCGCCTTCACGCGCTCAAACACGTCGGACATGCACGCCTCGCCAATTCCAGGTGTGTTCAGGAAACTTCAGGTTCGCCCTTACGGCAAAGAAGCCGCCTTTTGAAGGCCCCCCGGGGTCGGGGCAAGCGGTTTTTTGCGTGAGCCTCGGGCAGGGCTGCTAAAACCCCGGCTCAAATCATAGCCATCCCGCCGTTTACGTGGAGGGTCTGTCCCGTCACGTAGGCGGCCTCGTCGCTGGCCAAATAGACGGCTGCGGCTGCGATATCAGCGCCTTCGCCTAGGCGCCCGGCGGGGATTTTGGCCAAGGTGGCCGCCCGTTGGGCCTCGTTGAGCACGTCGGTCATGGCCGATGCGATGAAGCCGGGCGCGATGCAATTGGCCGTGACGTTGCGGCTCGCAACCTCCGCCGCCAGCGCCTTGGTGAAGCCGATCATGCCGGCCTTGGAGGCCGTATAATTCGCCTGACCGGGGTTTCCCGTCACCCCAACCACCGAAGTGATGCCGATGATGCGGCCCCAGCGGTTCTTCATCATATTTCTCAGCGCCGCGCGGGAGAGGCGGAAATAGGCTTCCAGGTTGATCTTGAGAACGCTCTGGAAATCCTCGTCCTTCATGCGCAGCAGGAGCCCGTCCTTGGTGATGCCGGCGTTGGACACGAGGATGTCGAGCCGCCCGCCCAGCGCCTGCTCGGCCTGACCGACCAAGGCGTCCACGGCCGCCGCGTCGGAAAGGCTCGCGGGCAGGACGGCATGATCGCCCGCCGCAAGTTTGGACCTGGTCTCCTCCAACGCTTCGACGCGGGTGCCGGACAGCGCCACACGCGCGCCTTGAGCGGCGAGGCCGATGGCGATGGCGCGACCGATGTCGCCGGATGCGCCCGTGACGAGCGCCGTCTTGCCTGAAAGATCGAACATGGGGCGGTGTCCTATTCGCCTGCCGTCAGCGCCGCAAGCTTTGTCACGGTGTTCCAGTTGCGCGCCGTGCCGAGCTTGGGAAGCTTGATCTTCGTGCGGGCTTGGCCGGCCGGGAACGTCACGTAAAGGCAGCCCTTTCCCGGCTTCAGCTCCTCCGGACCTTGGTTCGCCTCTATCGCAGCTTTCTCAGCGGCGCTGAGCGCGGCGCGCATGAAAAAGACCACGAAATGGCTCGGGTCCTTCTTGGCGAACGCTTTGAACGGATTGGCGGCGATGATGGCTTCAAGTTCGGCGTGCGAGCGGACGAACACCTCGGTCTTGAGACCTAAGCCTTTCAGAATTTCCGCTTCGAGCTTCCTCTCCAGCGCTTCGCCCTTAAGCTTCGCGTTGAGCACGACATTGCCGCTCGCGAGCAACGTCTTTACGTCGGTAAAGCCCGCGCCCTCGCAGACGGCCCTGAGCTCCGTCATGATCACTTTGCGCGAACCGAGGTTCACGCCGCGAAGAAGCGCGGCTTGCAGGCTCACAGCGTCTTCGCGAACGCTTCCAGATCGGCCGGTTCGTTGAGCGCCACGGTCTCCGCGCCGGGGACGATGCGCTTGACCATGCCGGACAACTGCCGCCCCGCGCCGATTTCGACGAAACGCGCCACACCGCCTTCGCCCGCCATCCACTCCACGCTCTCGCGCCAGCGCACGCGGCCAGTGACCTGCGCCACCAGCAATTTGCGGATCGTCGCCGGTTCGCTCACCGGACGCGCGGTGACGTTGGCCACCAACGGCGCGGCGAGCGGGGCGATCTCCACCTTCGCCAGGGCGTCCGCCATCGCTTCGGCGGCGGGCTGCATCAAAGGCGAGTGAAACGGAGCGGAAACGTTGAGCGCCATCGCGCGCACGCCCTTGGCTTTGGCCGCTTCGAGCGCTGCATCGATCGCCGCTTTTTCGCCGGAGATCACGACGTTGCCGACATTGTTGTCGTTGGCGACAACGACGATGCCCGCGCTTGAGCCTTCCGCGGCGATCTCTTCCGCCGCCGCGACATCGACCTTGCCGATCAGGGCCGCCATGGCGCCCTCGCCGACGGGGACGGCGGCTTGCATGGCTTCGCCGCGCCTGCGCAACAGGCGGGCTGCGTCTGTCACCGAAAGCGCGCCCGCGGCGGCGAGCGCGGAATATTCTCCTAGGGAGTGCCCCGCCACGAACGCGGCTCGGCCCGCGTCCACGCCGAATTCACGGCTCAGCGCCCGCACGGCCGCGAGGCTGACCGCCATCAGCGCCGGCTGCGTATTCGCCGTCAGCGTCAACGCGTCGGCCGGACCTTCGAAAATGAGGCGAGAGAGCCGTTCGCCCAACGCCTCGTCGACCTCCTCGAAAACCTCGCGAGCGCTGGCGAACGCCTCGCTTAGAGCGCGTCCCATGCCCGGCGCCTGCGCGCCTTGGCCAGGGAAAATGAAAGCCATCGACATGGGAAGCTGATCCTCCGGGGTGGAGGCCGGTACCACCGCCGGACGCGCGTCTCAAGCCACCAGGGGCCGTCTGACGAAGAACAGCGTTTCCTTGCGCAACAGGCCGAACTTGTTGGCGGTGCCGCCGTAATCGTAAGCCCGCGTTTCCCAGCTGAACGGCTCGACATGGAACCCGGCGCGCGCCAGACGGGCGACGTAGTCATGCGCGGTGTAGATGCGCACATGGTCATTCTGGCCGAAACGGCGTTCGCGCTCTTGGGGGTCGGTGACGGAAGGGTCCTCGTCGGTGAAGGCGCGCTTCAGCGAAATCGGCACCTGCAGGATGGCCCAGCCGCCCGGCTTCAGAATCCGATGAATTTCGCGCATCGCCAGGGCGTCGTCCGGAATGTGCTCCAGGATGTGGTTGGCGATGACCGCGTCAAAACTCGCTTCCTGGAAAGGGATCGCCGTGAGGTCGAGATTGACGTCGACATGTTCGTCCGTGAGATCCGCGCTCAGATAGTCGAGGCCCGAGAGCGCGCGAAGCCATTCTTCGAGCTTGGCCTCGGGCGCCACGTGCATGATCTTCTTGGGCGCCTCTAAGAGCTCCGGGTGGCGTCTGAGGAACAGGCACACTAGCCGCTCGCGGTCGACCGAGCCGCACAATGGGCACGTGCAGCCTTCGCGCCAGCCCCCGCCGACGACGTCCTGCTCGAACAGCACTGCGTGCCGTTCACCTTCGGCGCGAAACGCTTTGATGTGATGCCCGCAAAACGGGCATTCATGACTCAGGCCGAAATTGCTGGCGCGCCAGACGGCGGCGCGCACGGGCCGCTCAAGGCCGGCCCCCCGCAGGCCTTTCTTCAACAGCTCTTTCATCGGTGTTTCACCGGCGATTTTTAAGCGACAGTGCGCCTGGCGACTCCCAACCCCAACGGCTTTCATCATCCGCGCGACAGGTTCGCGCCAAAGGCGCGTCAAACCGGCCGAACCAGGACTTGGCCCCGCCTGCCTCACGCCCCGCGCCCCGGCTTGCTTCCTGCGGCGAAATCCGTATGTTCCGCGCCTTCGCGATCCGCGGCCCTGGGGCAATTTATGCGCCCGGGGTCCATCGCCAGGGCGGATTCTTCCCCCGTCCGGGCGCCGCGGGTCCATGAGGAAGAGGATAAAATGGCGCTTTACGAACACGTGCTTATTGCGCGGCCTGACATCTCGCCGCAGCAAGTCGACGCTCTCGTCGAAGACATCACCAAGACCGTTACCGAACTCGGCGGCAAGGTCGGCAAGACCGAATATTGGGGCCTGCGCAACCTCGCGTACCGCGTGCGCAAGAACCGCAAGGGCCACTACGCGCTCCTGAACCTCGATTGCCCGGCCGAGGCCGTGCACGAACTTGAGCGCCGCCAGAAGATCAATGAAGACGTGATGCGTTTCAAAACCATCCGCGTCGAAGAACTCGACGAAGAGCCCTCGCCCATCCTCGCCCGTCGCGATCGCGACGAGCGCCGGCGCGCGCGCCGCGAAGGCGGCCGCGATGGCGATGACGGCGGCTTCGACGGCGGTGAGGAATAAAAACGATGAGCAAGCAAGCCGCGAAATTCAACATTTCGAACATCCCCGCGCGCCGTCCGTTCGGACGTCGGCGCAAGGTGTGCCCGTTCTCCGGCGCCAACGCGCCGAAGATCGACTACAAAGACGTGAAGATGCTCCAGCGCTACATTTCCGAAAAAGGAAAGATCGTGCCGGCGCGCATCACCGCCGTCTCCGCCAAGAAGCAACGCGAACTCGCCCGCGCCATCAAGCTGGCGCGCGAACTCGCCCTGCTGCCCTTCGCGGTTCAATAGGAGGAGAGACGCAGATGCAAGTCATCCTCCTTGAGCGCGTCGAAAACCTCGGCGCCATCGGCGACGAAGTGAAGGTGCGCGACGGTTTCGCGCGCAACTTTCTGCTGCCTCAAAAGAAGGCGCTGCGCGCCACGGAAGAAAACCGCAAGGTGTTCGAAACGCGCCGCGCCGAGATCGAAAAACGCAACGCCGAAAGCCGCGGCGACGCGGAGAAGGCGTCCAAGGCGATCGACGGCAAGAGCTACGTGCTCATCCGCCAGGCGGGCGAAGCGGGCCAGCTTTACGGCTCGGTCTCCGCGCGCGATGTCGCCGACGAAATCGTCAAGGGCGGCGCCAAGATCGAACGCAGCGCCGTGGTGCTCGACAAGCCGATCAAAACCATCGGCATGTACGCGGTGCGCGTGCGGTTGCACCCGGAAGTCTCGGTGAACGTCACGGTCAACGTGGCGCGCTCCGCCGATGAGGCCGAGCGTCAGGCCAAGGGCGAAAACGTCATCGCCTCCGCGGCCGCCGCCGACCGTGCGCAAGCCGACGAACAAGCCGCCGAAATCGCCGCCAACGCCGCTTCGCTGCAGGAAACGCCGTAGCCGCACCGCAGTGGTCAGAACAAACAGAGCGCGGACCCTCGCGGGTCCGCGCTCTTGCTTTTTCGACGCGCGTCAAACGCTTGTTTCCGACTCGGGATAATTGCGCGCGCGGCGTGATCATCAACCTTTCGCCACTCCGAATCGGCGGATGATCCGCCCATGTCCGCCGACGGCGCTCTCCCCCCCATCCAACCGCAGTCACGGGCGGCGCCGCACAACCTGGATGCGGAACAAGCCCTGCTCGGCGCGATCCTTTTCGACAACGAAACATACAACCGCATCACCTCGCGGCTCGAACCGAAGCATTTCTATGATCCGGTGCACGGGCGCATTTTTCAGGCGTGCGCGGAAACCATCTCCGCCGGCAATCTGGCCGATGGCGTCACCATGCGCGAGCGTTTCGCCAAGGACGGCGCGCTCAAGGAAATCGGCGGCGCCGCCTATCTGCTGACGTTGCTCGAAAGCGCGGCCAAGCTTTCCGTGCACGCTCAGGAATACGCCGAGCTCATCTACGATCTGGCGCTGAGGCGCGAGCTGATCAAAGTCGGCATGGAAATCTCCGAGCTCGCGGAAAACCCGCCCGACGACGCCGACGCCGAGGACATTATCGAGGAAGCCGAGCGCACGTTGTTCGGGCTCGCCGAAAGCGGCACAGGCTCGTCCGGCTTTTCACCGTTCTCGAAAGCGCTGGCGACCTCGATCGAGGTCGCCGCCGCCGCCTACGAGAGCAAGAGCGACGTGTCAGGCCTCGCCACCAGCTTCGAGGATCTGGACCGGATGCTCGGCGGCCTGCACGGTTCGGACCTGGTGATCCTCGCGGGGCGCCCCTCCATGGGCAAGACCGCTCTCGCCACCAACATCGCCTTCAATATCGCCAAAGCGCGCCTGCACGCCCTGCGCTCCGAGGATTACGAGAACGAGCCCAACAAGGGCGGCGTGGTCGCGTTCTTTTCGCTCGAAATGTCGGCCGAACAATTGGCGACGCGCCTGCTCTCCGATTTTACCGGCATCGAAAGCGACCGCATCCGCCGCGGCAAAATTCACAAGAACGAATACGAGAAACTCGCCGACGCCGCCGTCGAATTGCAGCAACTGCCGCTGCACATCGACGAAACCGGCGCCATTGCCATCGCCCAATTGCAGGCGCGCGCGCGCCGGCTGCAGCGCACGACGGGCCTCGACCTCATCGTCGTCGACTATCTCCAGCTTATCACCTCGTCCTCCCGCAAGAGCGACGGACGCGTGCAGGAGGTGAGCGAGATCACCCAGGGCCTCAAGGCGCTGGCCAAGGACCTGAAAGTCCCGGTCATCGCCCTCTCCCAGCTCTCACGCCAGGTCGAGAACCGTGACGACAAGCGCCCGCAGCTTTCCGACCTCCGGGAGTCCGGCTCGATCGAACAAGATGCGGACGTGGTCCTGTTCGTTTACCGCGAAAGCTACTATCTGGAGCGTGCCGAGCCCCGCGAGGGGAGCGACGAGCACTTCCAGTGGATGCGGTCAATGGACGAAGTCCGCAACCAGGCCGAGGTGATCATCGGCAAACAGCGCCACGGTCCCATTGGCAAGGTGAAGCTCTTCTTTGACAGCCGCTACACCAGATTCGGAAACCTCTCCGCACGGACCGTCAGCGTCGGCGGCGGCGACTACTAGGCTCGCGCGCCTGCGCGTCGACACGGGCGCCATCGCCGACAATTGGCGTTTTTTCCGCAAGCTCGCGCCGAACGCGGTGTGCGCCGCCGTCGTCAAGGCGGACAGCTACGGGCTCGGCGCCGACGACGCCGTCCGCGCGCTGGCCCGACCCGGCGCGCGCGTGTTCTTCACGGCCACCAGCGCGGAAGCGCTCGCCGTGCGGCGCACCCTGGGCGAAGGCCCGCAGATTTTCGTGCTCAACGGGCCGCAAGGCGACGACCTCGACCGCTTCACGCAGGCGCGGCTGACGCCTGTGCTGAACTCGCTCGCACAGATCGCGTTGTGGGGCGGGCGCGGCGCCGCCGCCCTCCACATCGACACGGGCATGAACCGCCTCGGCGTCGGCCTCGACGAACTGGGCGCAGCGGCGATGGCGCTGAAGGACGCATCGCTGGCGCTGGTGATGAGCCACCTCGCCTGCTCGTCCACGCCAAGCCACCAGATGAACCAGGACCAGCGTCTCCGGTTCATGGAATGCGCGAGGCTTTTCCCGCGCGCGCCGCTCAGTATCGCCGCATCCTCGGGCGCCCTGATTGGCGCGGGCTACCACTTCGATCTCATCCGCCCCGGCATTGGCCTCTACGGCAACGGCGGCTTCGATCAAGGCAATCCCCCCCTTGCCGTCGCAGCGACCGTCGATGCGCCGATCCTCCAAGTGCGCGATGTTGAAATTGGTCAGACCTTCGGTTACGGCGCGACGCTAACGGCGCCGAAGAAGATGCGCACGGCCACGGTTGCGATCGGCTACGCCGACGGTCTCTTGCGGTCGCTGTCGGGGCGCGGCTATGGCGTGCTCGGCGGAACGAGACTTCCGATCCTGGGACGCGTCTCCATGGACCTCACCATTCTCGATGTCACCACGTGCGCAGAGGCGAAGCCCGGCGTGATGGTGGAGTTTCTGGGCGCGCAGGCGCTGCTCGAAGACGTCGCCGCGTGCGCGGGCACGGCCGCCTATGAGATTCTGACGACCTTCGCCGGCACAGTGCGCAAAACCGGACTCCGCGCATGAACCCATTTGCAGCCATCGGCCGCGCGGTCATCGCGCTGCTTTCGGAAACTGGGCGCTTCGCGGCCTTCGTCGGACGCGCGGTCGCATCATGCTTCGCGCCGCCGTTCTTCTTTGGCCAGTTCGGACGCCAGTGCGCGCAGATCGGCTACTTCTCGCTGCCAGTGATCGGGCTCACCGCCGTATTCATCGGCGCCGCGCTCGCCATCAACATCTATGTCGGCGGCGCACGCTTCAACGCCGAGCAATTCGTGCCGAACATCGTCGTGCTGGGCATCACGCGCGAGCTCGGACCCGTGCTCGCCGGTCTCATGCTCTCGGGCCGCGTCAGCGCCGGTATCGCCGCCGAGATCGGCACCATGCGCGTCACCGAGCAGATCGATGCGCTCACCACGCTTTCCACCGACCCGTTCCGCTTCCTCGTCGCGCCGCGCATCTGGGCGGCCACGCTGTGCCTTCCGGTGCTCGTCGTCGCCGCCGATATCATCGGCGTAATGGGCGGCTATCTCGTCGCCACGGGAAGCCTTCACTTCAACGGCGCGACGTATCTCCGTAACACATCGGAATTCCTCGAAGCGCAAGACGTGACGCTGGGGCTCATTAAGGCGGGCGTGTTCGGCTTCATCATCGCCGCCATGGGCTGCTATCAGGGCTACAATTCCAAAGGCGGCGCTCTCGGCGTGGGGCGCGCCGCCACCAACGCCGTCGTCGGCGCCATCGTGCTGATCCTTGCCGTGAATTACCTCATCACCGCGTTCTTCGTGGACTGAGCGCATGACGCCCAAGCTCCAACTGATCGGCGTGAAGAAGAAGCTGCGAGGCCGCCAAGTGCTGGACGG
>DASZQK010000022.1:0-123919 GCA_035549695.1 Caulobacterales bacterium
CGGCGCTGCCGGCGCTTCTTCATCGAACAGTTCGGCGAGCTTTTCCGTCATTGCCCCGCCCAGCTGCTCGGCGTCGGTGATGGTGACGGCGCGGCGATAGTAGCGCGTGACGTCATGGCCGATGCCGATGGCGATGAGTTCGACCGGCGAACGCGTCTCGATCCAATGAATCACCGTGCGCAAATGGCGTTCGAGATAATTGCCGGGATTGGCCGAGAGCGTGCTGTCGTCCACCGGCGCGCCGTCGGAGATCACCATCATGATGCGGCGCTGCTCGGCGCGGCCGATCAGGCGATCGTGCGCCCACATGAGCGCCTCGCCGTCGATGTTTTCCTTCAACAATCCCTCGCGCATCATCAGCCCAAGATTGCGCCTTGCACGGCGCCATGGGGCGTCGGCGGACTTGTAAACCACGTGCCGCAGATCGTTGAGCCGGCCCGGCTGCGGCGGACGGCCCGCGGCCAGCCAGTCTTCTTTGGCCTTCCCGCCTTTCCAGGCGCGGGTGGTGAAGCCGAGAATCTCCACCTTCACGCCGCAGCGTTCGAGCGTGCGCGCGAGAATATCCGCGCATAGCGCAGCCACCATGATCGGGCGCCCGCGCATCGAGCCGGAATTATCGAGTAGGAGCGTGACCACCGTATCCTTGAACGGCATGTCTTCTTCCTGCTTGAACGAAAGCGCCGAGAGCGGATCGACGATGACGCGCGTCAGGCGCGCAGTGTCGAGGAGCCCTTCCTCCAGATCGAACGTCCAGGCGCGGTTCTGCTTCGCCAGCAGGCGGCGCTGCAGCCGGTTGGCGAGGCGTCCGACCACGCTTTGCAGCGGTTTCAATTGCTGATCGAGGTAGGAGCGCAAGCGCGCCAGCTCTTCGGCGTCGCACAATTCCTCCGCCGCGATCTCTTCGTCGTGAGCCCGGGTGAACACCTTGTAGTGCGCATTGGGATCGTCGGGAATGTCGCGCTGCTTCGGGCGGATCGGCTTCTCGCCTGGCTCCTCCTGGTCGGAATCCTCCATGTCCTCGGCGTCGATGTCGATATCGACCGTCGTGGTGCGGTCGCTGTCGAGGTCCATGTCCGAGTCCATCGCCTGCAGATCGGCGGGAAGCTCCTGCTCCTCGTCTTGTTCGGTCCCTTCCGGATTTTCGCTCTCAGGCGGCGGTTGATCGCTTTCGGTATTTTCCTGCGCCTCTTCGTTCGATTCTTCCGCCGTCAATTCCTCTCCGAACCCCAGATCCGTGATGAGGTCACGCGCGACCTTGGCGAAGGCGCGCTGATCGCCTTCGAGCCCGGAGAGCTTGGCGAGCGCCGCGCCGGCTTGCGCTTCAATGTGCGGGCGCCACAGCGCCACCAAAGGCGCAGCGCTTTTCGGCGGCTTCATGCCGGTAAGCCGCTCGCGCACGATGAGCGCCAGCGCATCGGCCAAAGGCGCGGCCGCGCGGTCGCTGACGCGGGCATAACCCTTGCGCTCGCAGGCGTCGGCGAGCGCGGCGGTGAGATTGTTGGCGACGCCCTTCATGGCGTTGGCGCCCAGCGCCTGCACGCGCATGTCTTCGGCTGCATCGAACAAGGCGCGCGCGTCGGGACCTTGCGGGCGCAGCCGCTGGTGCGCGCCTTCGTCATGGTAAGCGAGCCTGAGCGCCAGGGCGTCCGCTTGGCCGCGCAGCTTTTCCGCTTCAGGATCGGTGATGACGCGCGGAGGATGCGGCAGCGTGATCCGACCGGGCGAAACGCGCGGCCCTTCCGCGCCAAAGGCGATCTCCAGATTCTCGTCGGCGCCGGCAAGCGCGCGCGTACTTTGCGAGAGCGCACGCTTGAACAGCTCGACCGGGGCTTCGCGGGCGGACATGAGGCTTAGATAGCCGCACCCGGGGCGGAGGCCAAATGGCCTGCCCGCGGCGCCGTCATTGCATGGACGGCCGGAGTTTTCGGATTCCATGCCGAATTGGGAGGCTGGGGCGCCATGAGCTATACGAACGGGTCGTTGGGCGACGCTTTAACCAGCGCACGCGACAAGGTGTCGAGTTCAGTGGCGGCGCTGCGCGGCGCGCATTCCCGCCCGGCCGAGCCGACCATGACGCTTGAACCGCAGCCGCAGGCGGTTGCGCCCGCGCCGGCGGCCGAACCGTCCGCGGTCTCAAAAAACGCCAAGCTGAAGGGCTCGATCGAAACCTCCGAGGACATCCGCATCATGGGCACGGTCGAAGGTGACATTCACGCCGTCGTCCTGACGATCGCCGCCACCGGCGCTGTGAAAGGCGAAGTGAACGCCGAAATGGTGGTGATCCATGGCGCGTTCGAAGGCCGCATCACCGCCCGCGACGTGCGCCTCTGCGCCGGCGCCAAGGTGAAAGGCGACATCACCCACAAGACGCTGGGCATCGACACGGCCGCGGTCTTCGAAGGCACAATCGCGCGCGTGGCCGAGATGGCGGTCGCGGCGGAATAGTCCGCCAAAGCTCTTCCCAAAAAGCCGACCGCCCATGCCCGTCGCCGCCGCTCGCTAGCGGCTGTCGAGATACTTGCGCGGCAGCAGGCCGACCGCGCCGACGTCAGGCGTTGCTTCGATGCAATCGAGTTGGGTCGGATTGACGCTCCACGATCCGGCAAGCGTCGTGACCCATTCTTCATTGGGAAGCTCTTCACTCTCGAACACCGCGTCAGTCGCGTCCGTCAGAGACAATCCTGACACATCGGCGAGACCGATCGCGCGCTCCTCGGATGTTACGTCGCCCAGATTGGCGACAACCTCGCCGCTTTCGCCTAAGAACGCGAACATCCGAACCAGCTCGCCCTTGTTGAATTTTGCCCATGCGTGATACTCGACCACGCGGTGCGTTCCAAAGTACTGCACTTCGCCGAGCGCATTGCTCAGCGTTTCCATCATCAGTTCAAATCTCTTGAAACGACGAACGCCCTCGGCGGCGTTCCGATGCTGGCTTGGATCGACGCGGGCGTCAGCTTCCGGCAGCCCACCCGAAACAACAAATGTCCATCCTCTGACCGCAGGCGTGATGAAAACCGTGCGCGGCGAATTCGCCGCGGCAACGCCTGCGGCCCAATTCGAGGTCCGAAGGTCCTCAAGTTCGAATGCCGTCGCCACCGCAATGGTGTCGGCGCGCGCAGCTAGCCACGAGATCTTGTAACCGAAAGGACAGGGCAAATCAGGTTCGACGTCCGCCATTCGCCCTCGCTTGCGCGGCCGCTCAAGCCACCTTCACGCGCGTCGCCGCTTCCGGCAAATCAGCGCCGAACGCACGCTGATAGAATTCAGCCACCGTCGGCCGCTCCAGCTCATCGCACTTGTTCAGGAACGTCATGCGGAAGGCGAGGCCGATGTCGCCGAAAATCTCCGCATTCTGCGCCCATGTGATCACCGTGCGCGGGCTCATTACAGTGGAGATGTCGCCGTTCATGAAGGCGTTGCGCGTCATGTCGGCGACGCGGACCATGGCCATGATCGTGCGCTTGCCCTCGGCATTGTTGTAGTGCGCGGCCTTGGCCAGAACGATCGCCGCCTCGACGTCGTGCTCGAGATAGTTGAGCGTCGTCACGATCGACCAGCGGTCCATCTGCGCCTGGTTGATTTGCTGCGTGCCCGTGTAGAGGCCGCTCGTATCGCCAAGCCCGATCGTGTTCGTGGTCGAGAAGAGGCGGAAATACGGATTGGCGGTGATGACGCGGTTCTGATCGAGCAAGGTGAGCTTGCCGCTCGCCTCCAGCACGCGCTGGATCACGAACATCACGTCGGGCCGGCCCGCGTCATATTCATCGAAGCAGATCGCCACCGGCCGCTGCAGCGCCCAAGGAAGCATGCCTTCGCGAAACTCGGTGACCTGCTTGCCCTCCTTCAGCACGATCGCGTCCTTGCCGACGAGGTCGATGCGGCTGACGTGACTATCAAGATTGATGCGGATGAGCGGCCAGTTGAGGCGCGCGGCGACTTGCTCGATGTGCGTCGACTTGCCGGTGCCGTGATAGCCCTGGACCATCACCCGGCGGTTGAAGGCGAAGCCGGCCAGAATGGCCAGCGTCGTCTGCGGGTCGAACTTATACGCCTCGTCGACTTCGGGCACGTATTCGGTGCGTTTCGAGAAGGCCGGAATTTTCATTGCGCTCTCGACGCCGAACAGCTTTGGCGTGACTTCTTTATCCGGCTTCATCGAGAGGAGATCGTCTGCGGTGGTCATTGCGCCTCGGATGCAGTGTGAGGGAAAGCTTAGCGCGGCTGGGCGCCTTCGCAAATGCGGCCCCGGGGGATTTCAGACGAGGCCGCCGGCCTTGAGCGTCTGGTAGGCTTGGACGACGCGCTGGAGCTGGGCCTCCGCGCCGCGGTCGCCGCCATTGGAATCCGGGTGCCATCGCTTCACCAGCTCGGCGTAGCGGGCGCGGATCGCGCCGGTTTCGGCATTTTCGTCGAGCGAGAGCGCCTCGAAGGCGAGGGTCTGCAGGCGCGTGAGGCGCCGGCGCGGACGCGCCTCGGGCGCCTCGCCTGGGGGTTCTGCGCCGAACAGGCCGAACGGATCGCTCCGCCGTCCAGCCTGGAAGCCGCGCATCGCCGAAGACATGCGGTCCAGACGGCCGGAGCGGAACGTCCAGGTCGGCCGATGACCGATTTCGGCGGCCTTGTGAAAGTCGGCCAGCTCGGCGTCGCTCATGCCTGAAAAATAGTCCCAGCGGCGATTGTAGTCGGCGGCGTGCTCAAAGCAGAACCACCAATAGTCATTAACCCGCTCGCGGCTTTTCGGAGCGCGGTGGACACCGGCGCGTTCGCACCCCACATGATCACAAGAGCGCTCCAGCGGTTCACGCGCGACCTCTTCCGCGGCGGGCTTCCGGACGCGGATGTCGACGTATTTGGGCCGGTATTCAAACGCTGCGGACATCGAAGCCTCAGTATGGGCGCCAAGTCTTAAACGGACAAGGAATTGACAGACGCGAAAAACCCTCTTTCGCGCGCTTCGCGCATGAGAAAAGCACTTGAAGCGCGTTTGGCGCCGACAGCGCTCGACGTCATGGACGAGTCGTCACGACACGAAGGGCACGCGGGGGCCCGTCCCGAGGGCGAGACGCATTTCCGCGTGCGCATCGTCTCGCCGCGCTTTGAGGGCCTCTCTCGTGTAGCGCGTCAACGTCTTGTCAACGAAGCTCTGAGCGAAGAGTTCGCCAGCGGCCTGCATGCCCTGGCCATGGAACTGAGAACGCCCGCCGAAGCGGCCGCTTAGACCAGCGCCGCCCGTATCGCCGCGAGCCGCGCGAAAGCGATCGTGACGGCTTTGCGGCGGGCCGGCGCCAGCGGACGCAGCGGACTTTCGCGCAGGATGGCGCCGCCGAACCCGTCGGCGACAATGAGCCCGGCGTCGTGTGGGATCAGCGCGTGCGGGAAATCCTCCGTCACGGCGAACAGAAACCGATCGCAATAGGCCAGATAGTCCGGCCACTTGCTATCGACGGCGTAGTCGGCGAGGCATGATTTCGTCTCAACGATCCAGATTTCACCGCGCGGGCCCATCGCCATCACGTCGGCGCGCCGGCCGTTCGCGAGCGGAATCTCCAGCGCCGGCGCAAGGCCATGATCGAGCAGCATGCGAGTGACGCCGCGCGCGAGCAAGGCGGTGGTGTCCGGGCGTGAGAGGGCGGGCTCGGCCATGGCCAAGTGTTCCACCCTCTTCCGGCGTGCGCAAGGCGCGGGCACGCGCGCTTGAGCGGCGCGTTGTCACTAGATGTTGGAGGAACTGAACGGCCCCGATCTCGCCCTGCGCCTCGTCGCGGCGATCGCGGCGGGGGGCGCGCTCGGATTCGACCGCGGCGCTCGCGGACGCGCAGCGGGAATTCGTACAACGATCCTCGTCTGCCTCGCGGCCGCGGCGGCCATGATTGAAGCGACTTTCTGGATCGGTCTGGACGGCAAAAGCGCCGGCTCTTTCGTACAGATCGATGTCATGCGTTTCCCGCTCGGCGTTCTCTCGGGCATCGGTTTCATTGGCGCGGGCGTCATCGTACGGCGGGGCGATCTGGTGCAAGGCGTCTCCACGGCCGCGACGCTGTGGCTCGCAACGATCATCGGCTTGTGCCTGGGAGGCGGCCAGATCGGCCTCGGGCTTGTCGTCACCGGACTCGGCGTGCTCGTGCTGCGCCCCCTGCGCGTGCTTGAGCATCGGCTGCGGCATGATCAGCGCGCGCTGCTGGAAATCGTCGGCGACGCGAACGCCGTCAGCGAGGCCGACGTGCGCGCCGCGCTCGCCGACGCGCATGTGCAGGTCAAGGCGATATCCGTGCTTTATGCGCCAAAACGCTGCGAATTCCATTGCGACGTGCAGTGGCGCGCGCGTGCGGACGCCGTCGCCACGCCGGCGCTCGTTCAGGCGCTGGCGGCGCGACCCGGCGTTCACGAAGTGCGCTGGAGGCCTAGCCTTTCGGTTCTGGAATAGCGTGGAACAGCGCTCCTCGCGGCGGCGTTTTCCTGCTAGCGAGGATTGCATGAAAGCAGGATTCACAGCCGCCGCGCTGACGGCGGCGCTGGTGGTTTGCGCGTGCGGGGCTTTGGTCGCGAAGTATCCGAATTTTCAGGCCGGCGCCGCCTATCGGCTGGAGGGGCTCGCGGCGTCGCCCAATGGCGGCCCGTCTCTGCGCACAGTGATTTATCGCGACGGACCGCGCATGCGCGTTGAGACCGACATCCCCGCTCACGGCCGCGCCGCCATCGTCTTCGACGAACCGAGCCATGCGCCCTACGTGCTCGACCCGGTCGGTTCGCCATGGGCGCAAGCGCTGGCCGCCGATGCGCCGACACAGCCCATCAACGCCAATGCCGGCGTCGTCACCATGGTGGCGCCCCCTCCCGCGGCCGTCGTCACGCCGCCGCCGCGAGCGCTGGGCGTCGCCGTGCGCGTCGCCGACGCCGACGCTCCGCAGGCGCTTGAGACTTATTGGGCCGCGCTCGGCCCCGACCGTGCGCGGGCCGCCGGACCCTGCACGGCGGCTGGCGAGCGCGGCGTCGAATGGCGCCCTCGCGACGGCGCGGCCCGACGCAGCGCATGCATCACCAGCGACGGCATTGTGCTCTTGCTGCGCGAAGACAAGCGCGTGCTGTTCCGGGCGACGAGCCTGGTGCGCGGTCGACAGGATTCGCGCCTGTTCGGCGTGCCGGTCGGCTACAGGAAACTGGATCCCAACCACGTTGCCCCGGCGCAGGAGGCGAGCAACGGGCCTTAGGCCGCTACTCCGCCGCGACCTTGGCCAGCGCTTTTTCGTCGATGCCAAAATTGATGGTCTGCAGATACTTGATGCCGTCCTCGGCAATGGCGTCGCCGACCATTTCCTCGCCTTCGGCCTTGAACTCGTTGAAATCCACGTAGGTGGCGTAGAACGAGCGCGTGCGGTCAGTGATGATGCCGGCATTCCACAGCGTCTTCACCAGCACGCGGAAGATGTTGGTCGATTCCTTCATCGCTTCGCGGCGGTCGTCGTCGGTGACGGCGGCCTGGAAGCTCTCCATGACCTTGTCGGGATCGAGCCCGAATTGCAGATAGATCGCGTTCATCTGGTGCGGCGCGACAAGATTGAACAAGAGCGTCTGAAAGCAATGCGCCGCCCATTTCTCGACAATCTCATGCTCTTCCGGCGTCAGCTTCGGGATGGTGCGGTCGGCCCAGATCTTTCCGAACTTGTGATGGAACGCTTCATCGGTCATGACGAGCTGCGTCAGCTTTTGCGCCAACGGATCCTGCCACTCGCGATAGATCGTGGCGAAGGCGCCCATGGCGAGGCCCTCGACCAGCATCTGCATGCCGACGATCTTCTTGTAGACCTCCGGCGCATGCACGATTTCCTGGAGCAGCGTCGCCAGCACGCTGCCACACGCCATCGGCGAACCCCAACGCTTGATGATGTATTTGGCGAAGGCCGTCACGTGGCGGCCCTCCTCACGCGTCTGGTTCGCGGCGTATTCCTGCGCGCCCGGATCGCGCAGCACGTGGCAAAGCGAAGCGGAGAGGTTCAGCGCGCCCTGCTCGCCGTGCAGGATCGAGCTCATCACCCAGCGGCCGACCTGGCTCTTGAAGCGGATGCGCTCCGCCGGCTTGTCGGCGAAATAGTTCGATACGTATTCCGTGGAGAGCGCCGGTACGAGCGTATCGGGGATGAAGTCCGTCGTGTCGGGATCGAAGTCGTCGTCGAAATCGATATAGCGCTTATCGAGCGGGTCCCAGAAGTGATCGTGGGTCGCCGAGATGATCTTGTCGAAAGCCGACGAGCGCGTGAGGTGGCGCTCGACCTCCAGCATCGCGCCGAAATCGGTCGGGGGAACCGCGTCGTAAAGGTGGTCCTTGGTGATCTGCCGGATGGGCGCGGCGGTATCGGCCATCAGCTTCCTCCTGCGGCGCACGGCGCCTGTCACCGGCAGAATGACCCAACCGGCCCACCGGTTCAACTAAAAATGACGCAAGCGTCAACTTTGATGACGGGCGTCAACTTTGGCAGGCGTCACACCGCGTCGCGCGAGATGATCAGCCAGTCGTCGTGGGCGTGGCCCTGGGCGATCCAGCGGTCCATGGCGGCGGCGACGCCGGGCATGGCGAGCAGCTGATCCGAGGCTTCCATCATCAGCCGCGCGTCCTTCCTGGCCATGTGCAACTCCCAGTAAGGATTGGCGAAATCGCCTTCAAGGATGCGCTTGAGCCTTGCCGGAACCTGGCCGTCGGTCTGCAGCCACTCGAACATGGAAGACGCCTCGGCGGGCGTCATGCCGAACGCCTTGCCCAGCTTGAGCGCTTCGATGATCGCCACCGTCATCGACATCAGCATCATGTTGCCCATGAGCTTGAAGGCGGCGGCGCGGTCGGGCGCCGGCCCGACATAGACCAGATTGCCGGTCATCGGCTTGAGCGACGCGGCGACGGCGTCGAAACGCGCCTTCTCGCCCGAGACCATCATCGTGCCCGTGCCGTTGAGCGCATTGGGCGGGCCCATCATCACCGGCGCGTGCAGGAATTTGACGCCGCGCTCATCCCAGCGCCGCACCCGCTCGCGGGTCAGCGGCGGCGACGTCGTGGTGTGGTCTATGACGATGACGCCGGGCGCGAATCCCGGACGCGCCTTCTCGAGCAAATCGTCGACCGCATCGTCGGCGGACACTGCGATGTGCACAAGCGACGCGCCGCGCACCGCATCGGCGGGATTTTCAAACGCCGACGCACCCACTTCCCGGCCGAGCGCCTCCGCCTTCGCATGCGTGCGATTCCACAATCGCACCTCCTCGCCCCGCTTGCGCAGCGCGCGAACGAAATTGGCGCCAAGCAGGCCGGTTCCGAGCCAAGCGATCATGGAAGCGCTCCCTTTGCGACTACCGCCACCATGTAGGGCCTCCGGGTCGCGCCGGTTAGTGGCCTGGACAGGAAAGGCGGCGCGCCGGCCTCCGGTCGACGCGAAAACTCGACGTAGCGCATCGCGGGTTCGGCTTCATCGCTATTGAGTCGCGCCGCGCCGAGCCAGCTCGCCGCGAGCAACGCAATCACCACCGACACCGTCGGCGCAGCTGCGGCGACAGTCGCCCCGAATGCCCAGCCAGCCTCCCGCGCGAACTTTTGCACCCGGTCTGCCCGAACAAGCGCGATCACCGAGCACTGTTCGCGCGCTTCGCCAAAGGCTAAGGGTCGCCCATGGCCGACGCCCGCTTTGCTCCATCGCTTGACGACATCGAGGCCCTGGCGCAGGCGGCGTGGGCGGAATTGCCGGCGGAATTTCGCACGCTGGCGGGCGATGTGATTTTCCGGATCGAAGACTTCGCCGATGAAGAGGTGCTCGCCGAAATAGGCATCGAGGACCCCTTCGCGCTCAGCGGACTCTATCATGGCGTCGATCTCACCCGGCGCTCGGTCAGCGATCCCGCGCCGGCCGCGCCGATGGTGTTTCTCTATCGCCGAGCGCTGCTCGATGAATGGATCGAGCGCGGCGACATCGCGCTCGCCGATCTTGTCGCGCACGTGCTGGTGCACGAAGTGGGACACCATTTCGGCTTCAGCGACGAGCAGATGGACGAAATTCTCGATCAGACCGACTAAGGCGCGCCAACGTTCAAGGCCGGCGGCTGGCGGGAACGGCTGTGCGGCTCGCCATGCCGAGCGCCTGGCGACAATACGCTTCCGGATCATCCAGCTGGGGCTTCATCGGATCGGCCTCGCCCTGGTTGTGCACGCGCGTGACGCAGCGATCCCACGCCGATATGTCCGCCATGCGCTCAGCGGCCGTGCGCGGATCGCCATTCGGCGGCTGCACCTGGGTTTCGCGTACGCCTGGGATAACCACCTCATTGTCCGCCGCCGGCCGCGCCGGCTGCGGCGGCGGGGCCGGCAGCGTCACCGTGGGCGAAATCTGCTGCGCGCCGTCCGCGGCAGGCGCCGGCTCGGCGGCGGGCTGCGGCGCGGAAGCGCTGGACGGAGGCGCCGACGCCGCCGAGCGGCCGGCGGGCTCAAGCCCCGCGCATCCGGCGAGAATCGCCAACGACGCGAACGCGGCAAACGCAAGACACCTCATGGCCTTCTCCTCCGGCTGGAGGAACTCATAAGCCCGCCTTCCGGCGCCGGCTAGCCGCATCGAGGCGCCCCTCAGGCGAAACCGGCTGCGACCACATGAACGAACATTCAATGTGTCGCCCCAATTGAAACAAAAACTGGATTGATCCGTTCTGCTTGGCGGGCTTAAGCCGAACTGTGAGCATTCAAAGAAAGGCGCGGCGCATGCGAATTGCATCCATTCTGGCGGCGGCGGCTTTCGTTCTTCTGGCGGCTGGCTGCGCCAACCGCACCGGCGATCAGACCATCGCCGAGTATTGCACGAACGAAAGCCATCAACGCGACGACATCTGCAAACAGCATGGTGATATCGAAGGCGTGCGCACTTCGCTCAGCCAACGCATCGCCGAGGTGTTCGGCGTGGCGAACCATGCGCAGGAAACCGCCGATCAGGCGATGACGCGCAACATCATGTGCGTGACCCGCACGCTGCGCAGCACGCAAACCGGCACGTGCGACCCGGGCTACACGCTGACCGGCTGCACGCAGACGCACTACACGACGCGCGCCGGCGGCCCGTCGATCATGCGCTCGATCAACGATACAGAGTGCCGCTACAACACGCGCGTGCTCGAAGTGCAGGTGCGTTGCTGCGCCATGGGGCCGAATCCGCCGCCGGCGACAATGATTTCGGAACCTCCGCAAGCCGAACCGGCGACTCCGCAACCGGCGCCGACTTCGTAACCTTTCACGTTTGAACGTGAACGGCCTCCCGCGTTGGGAGGCCGTTTGCGCGCCGCCGATCAAGCGCGCGGGCTTGACCCGGATAGCGGATATTCCGCTTCAAGCTGATAAAGGTTGGGCCCCGATTTTTTCGGCCAGCTGGAATAGAGCCCGAAGCGGTCAACCTCGATGGGCCGCGCTTGAAATAGCCCCAACCGCGTTTCGAACGCATGGACGCGTTCAAGCGGCGCGCCGGACAAGTAAGCCAGCGTCACATGCGGCGTGAATTTGCGCGGCTCGGGCTTTAGGCCCGCACGACGCGCGGCGCGCTCACAATCGGCGGCGAGCTTCATCAGCGCCGGCGATTCTTCCGCGCCGATCCAAAGAGTGTGCGGATCTTGCTTGCCGAATGCGCCCGCGGCTTTGAGACGAAGCGTAAAGGGCGCCACGCGCGCTGCGGCGTCTGCCAAGTGAACGTCCAGCTCCTCCGCGATCGGCTCAGTGAGTTCGCCGAAAAAGCGCAGCGTCAAATGCAAGCTCTCACGCGGACGCCACTTCGCGCCCGGCACCCCCTTCTGCAACGCAAGCAGCCGGTCGGAGACGTCGTCGGGAAGAGCAAGCGCGGCGAAAAGACGAAGAGACATCTGTTGGATTGTTAGCGTATGCGGCGGCTTGTGCTCACGGCCTAGATCACTGGCGACCATCGCCAATTTCAGTTGCCAGTTTGTTCCTGCTCACAACACCATACGCTGAAGCGTCACTCCGACGCCGGCCGAATTCCATGGCCCGCTTTCTCTGCAGCACACTGGCTGCGCGGTCACTCATCGGACGGGAAGACGATCGCGCACACGCTTCACCCGAGGTGGTGTTTGCTGCAAAGCATTTGCATGCGGGACCGGCGATACGCGCCACGTCTTCCGACGCCATGAATCGAACTCCAATCGCGCATGAGCGTCAAGCGTCAAGTGCGAATCTAAATGCGAAGACACGCTCATCGCAACGGCGCGAACAGGCGCATCCAGAATCCGCGCCGTCGCGCAAAAACGTGTGCGGGATGCGCGGTTTCGCGAATTCCTCCGGAACCATTGATCAAACGTTCGCCCCACGGCGACAGACGCCGCGCATCGAAATGCTCGACGATGTCCAGATTGGCGACATTGCCCGCGTTGCCGGACCACGACCAGCCGAGATAGCCCACGCTCTGCGCCTGGCTCATGCGAAAAATCGCGTCTTCATCAACCGGCTCGCCCTGATGATCCGGTCCGAATTCGCCGACGATCAGCGGCAGATGCGCGTCGCCGAACGTGGAAATAAGCCTCCACCTTCTCCGCGCTGTCGTACACCTGATACATGTGAATCGAAAACAGCACGTTGTGCAGCGGATCGGCGTCCAAGAGTTCGCGCGCGTGGTCGCGCATCGTGCCGGACTGGTCCTGCCCATAGTCGGCCCCATCGATCACCAGCGTGTGGCGCAAGCCCCAGCCGCGCAGCGTCGCGATGGCTGTGCGATGCGCCTCAACCCACATGGACGGCGTGGCGGCGCCGGCGAACGGCTCATTGGCGATGTTGATGAGCACAAAATCTTCCTGACCGCGCAGCACGTCGCGAAGATCGGCCCAATACGCCAGCGCCGCGCCGAGGTGGGCCGCGCGCGGGTCGGCGCCGAAGCCCGTCGCGTCATGCACCTCAAGAATGACGATCAGCCGCTCGCGCTTGCAGTGCGCGATAAGGCGCGCAACCTCGCTCGGCGGCGTGCGCCGCCAACGGACGCCCGCGCTGAGTGCGATGCGCACGCTGTTGGCGCCCGTCGCCGCAATGTCGTCGATGGCTTTGCTGGTGCGGCGCGGAAGCCACGCGTGCGGAATGTTGATTCCGCGCATGACGAAGGGCGCGCCGTCACGTTCGACCAACATGCCGTCGCGGATCGTCAGATCGGCCCGGGCGGGAACGGCGAAGCAGAGCAAGGCCAGCGTGGCGGCGAAAAAGCGCAACATCTTCGCTCTCTAACGCGGCCCAAGCCCGGAAGCGAGATCGGCGGGAGCCCCCGCCTCCCGGGCAGCGCCTGGCGCTGGCGTCTTCCACCTTGACCCCGCATGGCCGCCGCGCTTGGTCCTGGTCACGACTAACACTGGCCCGCAAAGGAGGCGCTCATGAGCTTGCGCATCGGCATTCTTGGCACGGCGCGGATCGCGCGCTCGTTTTGCGAGGGGCTGCGCGGATCCGAAAAGGTCGAGGTCGCCGCAATCGCCAGCCGGCGGCAGGACAGCGCCGATGCTTTTGCGCGCGAGATGGGGATCGGCAAAGCCTACGCCTCGTACGACGCGCTGCTGGCGGACGATACGATCGCGGCGATCTACAACCCGCTGCCGCACGGCCTCCACCGCCAATGGTGCGTGCGGGCCGCGTCGGCGCGAAAGCATGTGCTTTGCGAAAAGCCGTTCGGTCTCAACGCGGACGACGTGCTGGCGATCCAAGCGGCGGCGCGCGCCAACGGCGTGCACATCGTCGAAGCGTATCCCTATCTTGCGCAACCGCAGACGCAGAAGCTGCGCGCGCTCGTGCGCGAAGGCGCCATCGGCAAGCTCCGGCTCATTGTCGGCACGTTCAGCTTCAACCTGACGAAGCCCGACGACATCCGGCTCGATCCGGCGCTGGGCGCCGGCGCGCTTTACGATGTTGGCTGCTACGTGGTGAGTTTCACCCGCGTGCTGGCGGGCGCCAGGCCGGTGCGCGTCAGCGCCGCGGCGGATTTCTACGCGCGCGGCGGAGATCGGACGCTGGCCGCGACCCTGGAGCACGGCGATGGCCTGCTGGCGCAAATCTCCTGCTCGTTCGCGACGCAGCACACGCGCTACGCCTTGATCATGGGCGAGGACGGCGTGATCGAGACCAATTTCTGGAATCACACAAACGCGAAATTCCCGGCGCTGCTGCGCATCAAGCGTGGCAACCTTCCGCACGAATGGGAGACGCTGACGGCGCCCGAAACCAACGGATTCCGCGCCGAGGCCGAATCCTTCGCCGATCTCATCGCCGGCGGCGAATGGAGCGGCGCCACGGCTCAGGAATCCCTCGACATCGCCCAGGCGCTCGACGGCATCCGCGAAAGCGCCGAGAAGCGCGCGCCCGTGCAACTGCCCTAGACGGCCTCCGAGACCGGCGAGCGCGGGCGCACCTGGTTGGGAACGGACATCGCCGTGCCGAACGCGACGCTCATCTGCGAGAACAGCGTCGCGAAATCGCGCTCCGAATGCAGATCGTTCGCCCATTTGGGCACCGACGGCGCCAGGCGGACTTTCACACCGCGGACCTTGCGGCGCAGGTTCTTGACCATCTGCACCGTCGAAGGCAGATGCACGCCGCCGCCGGCAAAGACGATGCTCATGCGCCGCAACTTGCGCGATTTGATACGCCGCGCCGTCTCCGCGACACAGGCCTCGAACGTTTCCTCAATCAGTTGCGCGGCCTCGCTGTAATCCTCGCAATCGACGAACTCGCTGATGCGGCATTTGAGCACCTTCGACTTGTCCAGGCGAAAGCGGACTCGGCCCGTGGCGATCAATTCCTCCTTGAGGTCGCGGATATTCGCGGCCATCACGCGCCAGGCCGCGTCGCGTGACTTGATGGTGTCGAAGCGCATGCCCTTGCGCAGCAGCAGATTCATAAGCGCCCGATCGAAGATGTCGCCGGCCACGAGAATGGTCTTCTGCGTGTTGTCGACGACTTCGATCTCCTCGCCTTCGCCATGACGGATGAAGCCGGCGAAATCGGTGGTGCCGGCGCCGATATCGGCGACGACCAGACAATCCGGCGTCTTGGGATCAACGAAATGGCAGGCCGCTACGGCGCCGGCTTCGTAGATCGCCCCGTCGAGATTAGCGAACGGGGTCTCGTCGACGACCGCGCGAGAAAGAACGTCGTGCGCACGCACCGTGCCGAGGCCGTCCGGCGCCAGCAATTCGTGACCGAGTTCGCGACGAATGCTCCATGCGGTTTGGAAAAGCTTTTCCATCGCGGCGTAGGCGGCGGCGGCGCGATTGGGAAGCCAGGCCGGGCGGCTGTACCGCAATTTGGTGGTCGCATCCGCACCGAAAACCGAACCCATTTCCGAGGGCGCGGCGTGTTCGATCAGCTCCAACAAGTAGGCGAGATAGATGGCGATGAGGTCGCCGCGGCGGAACTCCGCTTCCGGATCAATCGTGCGCTGCAGGCGCCAGTCGAGCGCGTCTTCGAAATCATAGGCGCCAAGCACCATCTTGAACGATTGCAGCATTTCGCGGCGCGGATCGCCCAGCAGGTGATAGTGCTCGATGGCGCGCGGACCCAGATGGATGCGCCCGCCGGTAATGAACATCGCCGAGGGCACCATCAACGAACGGCTGGCCCCGGAAACTCCACCGATATGCAGCGGATAGATTTTGTGAAAACGGCCGCCAGCGCGGCCGTCCACCAAGACGGCGGCGGCCTTGGAAAAGGCGGTGCCGAAATCGACCCCAATGGTCCATCCTTCTGATGGACGCCAAAGGAGATGTCCGTCCTTCACGTGCTTGCCCCTAGCCCCTTCCATGACGGAAGGCGCGCGCAAAACTTCCCCTTGCGCGCTTTTACGTGTCTGCCCTGCGGTTACAACGCCGGGGCGTCAGGCAAAAAAGCGAACGCACCCAGCCAACGAACTTTGCCGTACGCACTCGCGCGGCGCGCTTGTCACGCGCGCGGCGCGCCGACGTCTCAAGTCAACAGCTCCACCGCGAACGCGACCACCGCCCACAGCACGGCGGCGAGCACGGCCACCGTCAAAACTCGCAACAGAGACAGAGGGCTGCGCGATCGGTGTGCATCGGATCGCAGATCGGGCTTGAGGTTGGCGACATAAGAGGCGCCGGCGCCGCGCGGCGTGTTTTTGGCGACAACCTGGACACGCGCTCCCCCGACACACGAAAACGCCGTTGCTCCTGACAGGCGTGTGTTCGTTTTTTTCATCGCCTCGCAGGCAAGGTCGTCATTCGCGCGACAGGCGAGATTGCTAAAAGCAGCCGCGCGCGCGTCCGGCGACGCGCCATACTGACCTTGCCCGCCCATGAAAGAAGGTTAACACCAAACGCCGCACGCACAAAGGGAAGAGCGTTCTTACGTGTCCACCTCGGCGTCGAGCGCGTTGTCCTGGATGAATTCGCGACGCGGTTCGACGACATCGCCCATGAGCTTGGAGAACATGTCATCGGCTTCGTCGAGCTGGGCGACTTTCACCTGCAGCAGCGAACGCACTTCCGGATCGAGCGTGGTTTCCCAGAGCTGATCGGGATTCATTTCTCCCAGCCCTTTGTAGCGCTGCATGGAAATGCCCTTGGAGCCCGCCGCCATGATCGCCGCCAACAAGGACAGCGGCCCATGCACCGGCGTCGAATCTCCGCCGCGCTTGAAAAGCGCGCGCGCCGAATAAGTCTCGCGCAGGCCGGCGGCGCGATCGGCCAGGCGACGCGCATCGGTGGAGGACAGGAACAGCTTGTCGAGCACCACGCGCTCGGTGACGCTGCGCACGACGCGCTCAAGCACCAATGCGTGATCGGGATCGAACCGTCCGCTCCACGTCGCCTCGCCCTCCTCGGCAAGCGCGTTGAGCCGCGCCGCGGCGGCGCTGGCCTCGCCATCGGCGGCCTCCGGCGCGAAGGCGCCGGCGATCGCCGCCTGCTCGAGCACCTGGTCCGGCGCGCGCTGGTGCAGACGCTTGACGAGAGACTCGACCGCGACGGCTTCGCGCGCGAGACGCTTCAGATCATCGCCGGCGATTTGCGCGCCGCCGCTCAGTTCCAGCACAGCGTTGGCGGCGCCCTCGTCGATCAGGAAGCTCTCATACTCGGCCTCGTCCTTCAGATAGCGCCCGGACTTGCCGCGCGTCGCCTTATAGAGCGGCGGCTGAGCGATGTAGAGGTGGCCCTGATCAATCAGCGACGGCATCTGCCGGTAGAAGAACGTGAGCAGCAGCGTGCGGATGTGCGCGCCGTCGACGTCGGCGTCGGTCATGATGATAATTTTGTGGTAGCGCAGCTTGCCGAGATCGAAATCGTCGCGGCCGATGCCGGTGCCGAGCGCGGTGATCAGCGTGCCGACTTGCTCAGACGACAGCATCTTATCGAAGCGAGCGCGCTCGACGTTGAGGATTTTTCCGCGCAAAGGCAGCACGGCCTGGTTCTTGCGGCTGCGGCCCTGCTTCGCCGAGCCGCCCGCCGAATCGCCCTCGACGATGAACAGTTCAGACTTCGCCGGGTCCTTCTCCTCGCAATCGGCGAGCTTGCCAGGCAACGAGGCGATATCGAGCGCCGATTTGCGGCGCGTGAGTTCGCGCGCCTTGCGCGCGGCTTCGCGCGCGGCGGCGGCCTCGACGATCTTGCCCATCACGTTCTTGGCCTGCGTCGGGTTCTCTTCGAACCAGTGCGTCAAGGCTTCCGACATCAGTCCTTCAACGACCGGGCGGACTTCCGAGGAAACGAGCTTTTCCTTGGTCTGCGATGAGAATTTCGGGTCTGGCACTTTCACCGAAAGCACGCAGGTCAGGCCTTCGCGCGCGTCGTCGCCGGTGATTTCGACCTTCTCCTTTTTGGCGATGCCGGAACTCTGCATATAGTTGTTCACGACGCGCGTCAGCGCGCCGCGGAAACCGGCCAAGTGCGTGCCGCCGTCCTTCTGCGGGATGTTGTTGGTGAAGCAGAGCGTGTTTTCGTGGTAGCCGTCATTCCATTGCAGCGCGGCTTCGACGGTGATGCCCTCGCGCTCGCCGATCACATAGATGGCCTCTGGAATGAGCGGCGTCCGCGAGCGATCGAGGTGCGCGACATAAGCTTTGACGCCGCCCTCGTAATACAGCGTCTCCTCATACGGTTCGGCGCCGCGGAGATCGCGGAAGACGATCTTCACGCCGGAATTGAGGAAAGCGAGTTCGCGCAGGCGATGCTCGATCGTCTTGCGGTCGAACTCAACCATTGTGAACGTGGCCGGGCTGGGCAGGAAGCGCACGGCCGTGCCTTGCTTGCCGCCCGCCTCTCCCACGATCTTGAGCGGCGCCTCGGCGTCTCCGTTGCGAAAGCGCATGTAATGCTCTTTGCCGTCGCGCCAGATCGTGAGGTCGAGCCATTCGCTGAGCGCGTTGACGACAGAAACGCCGACGCCGTGCAGGCCGCCGGACACCTTGTAGGAATTCTGGTCGAACTTCCCGCCGGCGTGCAGCTGGGTCATGATGACCTCGGCCGCGGAAACGCCTTCGTCCTTATGGATGTCGGTCGGGATGCCGCGCCCGTCGTCCACGATTTCGGCGGACCCGTCCGGGTGTAAAATCACCAGCACGTTCTTGGCGTGCCCGGCGAGCGCCTCGTCGATCGCATTGTCGACGACCTCATAGACCATGTGGTGGAGACCCGAGCCGTCGTCGGTATCGCCAATATACATTCCCGGACGCTTTCTGACGGCGTCCAAGCCCTTGAGAACTTTGATGGATTCCGCGCCATAAGCGGGCGCGCTCTGCGGCGCTGTCATACGTGCTCGAATCGTCGGTGGAACAGGTCCTCAATATAGGAATAAGCGCGCGAAAAATCTCGCTTTTCGGCAGGCCAAAACGTCGCTTTTTCGCCCTCGCTGACGGCTCCCGCGCCGCAGTGTAGAAGGCGCTGCAACGCAGCGGAGCGGGGCTCCTTATGACCCTTCCGGAAGACCGCGCGACGGGCGCCTTGTGGGCGTTCCAGTTTGAGCACGGGCTCGGCCAGATGGTGGCGGACCAAGCGCAGCGCGATTGCCTGACGGCGGAGCGCGGCTGGTCGTGGCTGCACTTCCCTTTGAGCGACCAGCGGGCGCGGCTTTTTATCGAGCGCTTCGAGCCGGCCCCCGCGCCGGTGCGCGAATTGCTGCTGGGAACCGAGCACAGGCTGCAGTTGCACGCCGCCGAAGGCTGGTCCTACGGCGTGCTGCCGGACCTGGAGCGCGATTTCGACGGCCGCGCAGTCGATATCGGCCGGCTCTATTTCGCGCTCAACGAGCGCTTTCTCCTCACGGTGCGCCGACATGCGCTGCAGGGTGTGGACGAGGTGCGGCGCGCCGTCGAAACCGGCGCCCGCGCCGAGACGACGCTGGACCTGTTCGTCATGCTGGTGGAGCGCTTCATCGATCTGACCGAAGCCCGCCAGCAGCATCTGGCGCTCGATTTGGATTCCATCGAGGACCGCGCGCTGGGGTATCAGGGCGATCCGTCGCGGTTGCATGTCGGTCCAATTCGCCGCGAATTGTCGCGCCAGCATCGCGAATTCCTGGGGCTGCGCAGCGCCTTCCACCGCGCAGTTTTCCATCGCGGGCAGACCCAACAGCACCTTTTGAGCGAACGCCTGCCGGCGCTGACCCAGCAACTGGAGGACTTCGACCGCGACGCGGCCGACTTATTGGAGCGATCGCGCCTTCTGCACGAGGAGATCGAGTCGCAGATCACGGCGACGACCAATCGCTCGCTTCGGGCGCTGACCATTCTTTCCACGCTGATGATGCCGCCCACTTTGATTGTCGGCGCCTTCGGCATGAACCTGACCGGAATCCCCTGGGCGCAGGGCCCCGAAGGCTTCTGGTACGCCTCGGGATTTTGCGTTGTTATCGTGCTTCTCGCCTATGTGGCGCTGAAGCAGTTCAACATTTTGCGCTAGTCCCGCGCTCAAGCCGCGCTGACGACGCCCTCGCGCACCTCGAACATCTGGGCGCGCCCGCCGAACGCTTCGAATAAGCTTTCATCCGTGCCCGTGAGCCAGGCCTGTCCGGGGCCGGCGAGGAGTTCTTCGTAGAGGGCCGCGCGGCGGATCGCATCCAAGTGCGCGGCCGCTTCGTCGATCAGGATCAGCGCAGGGCCCGCGCCCGGATCGTTCGCGAGCGCGCGCGCCTGAGCCAGCACGAGACCGACCAGCAGCGCTTTCTGTTCTCCCGTCGAGCACTGATCGGCGGGCATACCCTTGGCGGCGTGGCGCGCCAGCAGATCGCTGCGATGCGGACCGTCGAGCGCACGGCCGGCGCCGGCGTCACGCCAGCGCACGTCGCGCAGCACGCGGGCGAAGCCCTCCTCCACGTCCGCGCTTTTTGCGCCCGCCTCGAACTGCGTCTCAAGCGCCCCTTCGAGCGAAAGAACGGCCTTCGGAAACGCACCGTCCGGACGGGCGTCGATGGCGTCCTGCAAATGATGCAGCGTCTCGACGCGCGCCGCCGCGACGGCGGCGCCATGAGCAGCCATCTCGCGTTCAAGCGCGCCGATCCACGCTTCGTCGCCGCGATCGGTGAGGAGACGCTGGCGCTCGCGCATGGCGCGCTCGTACGCGGCGGCGGCATGGCCATGCTCGGCGGCGCGTGCGAGCGTAAGGCGGTCGAAAAAGCGGCGGCGATCTCCGGCTGGGCCGGAGAACAGCCGGTCCATGGCCGGCGTCAGCCATGTCATCCGCGCCGCCGCGGCCAGTTCGCCGGACGTGGCCGGCTGTCCGTCGCGACGAGCAATGCGCTTGATGGCGCCATCGGGCGCGCGCTCCACGCCCACGCCGAGACTAGTCTCATCGCCGTCGCGCAGCACCCGCGCCGCGACGGCCCAAGGCTGGGCGCGCTCGACATCGCCGTTGCGCGCCAGTTCGTCGACGCTGGCGCTGCGCAGGCCGCGGCCGGGCGGAAGCATCGTCAGCGCTTCGAGAATGTTGGTCTTTCCGGCGCCGTTCGAGCCGAACAGGCAGACCGGGCGCGAATCCAGCTCAAGATCGAGCGACGCGTAATTGCGGAAATCGCGGAGCGAAAGGCGTGAGACGGAAAGCCGGATCATCGCCGCCGCGCGAGCGGACCGATCACTTCGATGGCGTCGGTGGAAACGCCGCCGCGCCATCCGGCGGGCACGCTGGCGGCGTAAGTCACGGCGTCATCGACGCCGGCTATGTTGGGATGCGCGCCGTCGCGCACGGGTTCGGCGATGTAAACTTCGGTATCGGCGTCTTGCATCCGCTGCAGGAAGCGGTTGGGCCAGCCCCAAGCCAGCGGCGCATAGTTCGCCGGGGCGAAAATGACGGTGTGGCGGCAATCGTTCGGAACAAAGCCTGTCCAGCCGAGCGCCAGATAGCCCTTGGCGCAGGACATGAGGCTGTTGCGGCTCATGGAGCGCCACGCGGGCCGCGTTTCGCGGATGCGATCGGCTGGCTTCGCGCCGTAAAATGCAAGCCGCTCCACGTGCGCCTCTGGCGTCGATTCGAGATAGCGCACCATCAGATCGGCTTCGTTCGCATCGTTGCTCTTGAAGTTGATCAAGAAACGCTCGGTCGGAAACGCGACAAGCACGTCCCTGAGGCTCGGAATGAGGCCGACGCCCTTGCCGCGAAAGGGAAACGTGCGCCCGCCATCGGCGGTGTAGCCGTAGCCCGCGTCGAGCGAGCGCAGCTCGCTCATCGCGTGCTCGCGCGTCACGCCGTGACCATTGGTGCGGCAGTCGAGCCCCCAATCGTGGAAGACGACGAAATCGCCGTCCGTGGTTTCCTGCGCGTCGATTTCGACGCGCGTGGCGCCCGCGGAAAAGGCCGCGCGCATCGAGGGGATGGTGTTTTCGAGATACTCGGTTGTCGGCGTCGCGATACGCGTCGCGGTGCAATCGTCATTGCCGAGCCCTTCGAGCGAAAAGCGCTGATGCACGCCGCGATGCGCAAGGATCGTCATCTCCCCTTCCGGACGCGCGAACATCGAAGCGTTGACAACAAAGAGCGCCGCGGCCGCCGCGGCGACGGCGCCCAGCGCGATCCAGCGCTTGCGCATGGAAGTTAGACCCGCAGCGGCATCAGCACGTAGAGCGCGTGCTCATCGGCTTCGTCGCGCACCAGAGTGGGCGAACCGGAATCCGCCAATTCGAACAGCGCCGATTCGCCTTCGATCTGCCCCGCAACGTCGAGCAGGTAACGCGCGTTGAAGCCGATCTCCAAGGGATCGTCGCCGTACTCGGCGGGCAGATCTTCCGTGGCGACGCCGGCGTCCGGATTGTTGACGGTGAGCGTCACCTTGTCGCCGTCGATGGCGAGGCGCACGGAGCGGGACCGCTCGGCGGACACCGTGGCCACGCGGTCCACCGCTTCGGCGAACACCTTGTTATCGAGCTTTAGCCTCTTTGAATTGGCCTTCGGAATAACGCGCGCATATTCCGGAAACGAGCCGTCGATCAGCTTCGAGGTCAGCACCGCGTTGTCGAGCGCGAAGCGGATCTTCTGCGGCGAGACCGAAACCTCCACGACGTCGGCGGCGTCGTCCAACAGGCGCTTGAGTTCGTTGATCGTCTTTCGCGGCACGATCACGCCCGGCATGCCCTGCGCGCCTTCCGGCGCGGTGACTTCAGCGAGCGCGAGCCGATGGCCGTCGGTGGCGACGCCCCGCAGCGCGGCCGCGCCGGAGCCGTTGGCGATGGTGTGAAAGAAAATGCCGTTGAGATAATAACGCGTCTCTTCCGTCGAGATGGCGAAGCGCGTCTTGTCGATGAGGCGGGCGAGCTCGGTCGGATGGATGTCGAAGCGCGTCTCGAACCCGTCGGAGGGCATCGAGGGGAAATCGCCGGACGGCAAGATCGGCAAATGCAGCCGGGATTTGCCGGCGGAAATGAACAGCCTGGGATCGTCGCCGGATACGTCGAGCTTGACCGGCGCGTTTTCCGGCAGCTTGCGCACGAAGTCATAGAGGTAGTGCGCCGGCGCAGTCGTGGCGCCCGCGCGGTCAACCTCCGCCGGCGCGGCTTCGGAAATCTCGATATCCAGGTCGGTGGCCGTCAGCCGCAGCGTGTCGCCCTGCGCCGTCAGCAATACATTGGACAGGATGGGTATGGTGTTGCGTCGCTCGACGACGCTTTGCACGTGATTGAGCGCCTTGAGGAGCGCGGAGCGCTCGATAGTCAGCCGCATCTCGACATCCTGAGCCCGTGACGACGCGCCGTTCTGGCGCGACCCGAAACGATAAACCCCCGCGCGCCGATTCGGCAGCCCGCGGGGGCCAGGACGTTAGCAGATGCCGCGCCAGCCCCAAGCCCCTTTTGACAAGGCCAAGGGCTCGGCGTTTTGGCGTTGAATCAGGTCGGCTGCGGCTCGCGGCGGGCGAGCTTGCCGATGGCCTCGACATCGGCGCGGAGCTTGGCGTCCTTCGCCATCAGCTCCTGTACCTTGTCGCGCGCATACATGATCGTGGTGTGATCGAAGCCGCCGAACCTTTCCCCGATGTAAGGCAGCGAGGCGCGCGTCAGCTTGGTGGCGAGGAACATGGCCACTTGGCGGGGACGCGCCACGGCGTTGCGGCGCGTACGCTCCAATAGCTGCGGAACGGTCATGTTGTAGTACCGGGCGGTGACTTTCTGCACCAATTGAACTGTGACGCGGCGGTGGGCGACGTCGGCCAGCTTGTCCTGCAGGGCGTTCACAGCAGTATCCAATGACACGGGTTGTCCTCCGGAGATTTTGGCTTCGATGACAAGTTGGGAGATGGCGCCGTCGAGTTCGCGGCCGGTGACCGGCATGCGCTCGGCGATCATGTCGAGCGCCTCGGGCGCGACGGCGAAGCCGGCGACCCGCCGTGCGTGATGCTTCATGCGCATGTCCAGGATCTGGCGGCGCAGCGCCTGGTCCGGTTCCGTGATCTCGCAGGACGTGGCCGCCTTCAGCGTATCCCGCAGCCGCTCATGCAAGCCGCCCAAGCCGTTGGCGGCGTGATTGGCGGTGATCACCACTTGCCGGCCGCGCTCGGTGAGATTGCGGATGGTGTGGAATGCTTCTTCCTCCGTCGCCTTCTTTCCGCAAATGCCCTGGAAGTCGTCGATGAGCAGGAGATCGGGAGCGCGGACCATGTCCTTGAAGGCGTGGCTGTCGCGTTTCTTATGCAATGCCGACTGAAAGGACTCGAGAAATTCCTGGCCGCTCATCAGCAGCACCTTGCGATCCGGCGTCAGCCGCGCGGCTTCCCCGGCGATCGCGTTAATGAGGTGCGTCTTGCCGCAACCCGGCGGGGAGTGCAGCATCCAGATCGGGAACGCCATGCCTGCGCCCGTTGCGATCATCTGCGCCACGGTGAAGGCCCGATAATTGGATTGGTCGACGCAGAAATTCTCGAAGCAATATCCCTGCGGATGCTCGACCGGCGCGGCGGCCTGGGCCGGCGACGCGCCCTCAGCCTTCACGTCCGCCAGCGCCCGCAGATCGTCGGAGATGTCGCGGTCGAGCAGGATGTCGACGCGGACAAGCCCTGGCATATGCGCCCGCAGCCGCGCCTCGAGGCGATGCTGGGCCTGCTGCTGCAGGCGCTCTTGGGCGATCTGGGACGCAGCCCGGAACAGGACGACGCCGTCCCGCTCAGCCAGCAGCCGAAGGGAATCGACATAGGCGCGGAAGAAGTCCGCCCCGAATTCGGTCAGCAGCTCCCGCCGGACCAAGTCGTAAGCGCGCGCGGCGCCTACGCCCGCCGTGCGGCGGGCCGCTTCTTCACCGTAATTCATCGTACCCCCGAGCCCTGTTTCCATCAGCCCACCGGAGACACACCCTTCCCGTTCGAGCCAAGCAGCCCGCTTGGCTCGACGCATCCGCGTCGCTTTTTTTGGACGTCTGCGAACGGTGTGTTTAACCGATGGGGCGAAATGTGCGCGCACTTTCCGGCGCCGTCAATCGTGAAAAAGGCCTATACAAAAAGTTAAGCGATTATTGACCCCTATCGCGCCGGAACACCCTGATTTGAAAGGAAAAATACTGGCAGTGGGAAACCAAAAAGGAACGCCGGCGAAAGACCGGATGCGGACGATTCATAGCGTGTCCGGAGGCTGTGTTGAAGTTCGCTTTTTAGGAGTCTTTGACGCGCCGCGCGGCGGTCGTGACGTCGTCCGCCCGCAGGACGGTCAGGCCTTGGCGAGGGCCTTCAGGCGGCTCGTGAGCCGCGCCACTTTCCGCGAGCCGGTATTTTTATGCAGCACGCCCTTGGTCACGGCGCGCATGGTTTCGGATTCCGCTGCCTTGAGCGCGGCGCCGGCGACCTTCGCGTCGCCCGATGCAAGGGCTTCCTCGACGGCGCGCCAGGACGTCCGCACCTTCGACCGACGCGACTTGTTCACCGCCGTGCGGCGGATGATCTTGCGGTTGGCCTTCTTTGCGGACTTCGTGTTCGCCATGGGCGGGAAATTCCAAATACCGAGATGCGTGCCGTGAATAGGAAGGCGGGGCGTATAGACCGCTCCGAGGGCCCCGTCAATTCGTTCCCGCAAAGGTCAACGCTGGCAACGCGGACACCAGAAGCTGGAACGCCCCCCCTGCACGAAGCGGCGGATCACCCCCGGGCAATCCGGGGTCAGGCATTTCTCGCCTTCGCGGTCGTAGACGCGGAAGCGGTGTTGAAAGCCGCCGCGCGCGCCATCCACCGCCGCATAGTCGGAAAGCGTGGAGCCGCCCGCCTCGATTGCTTCTTCCAGCACGGCGCGGATCGCGTGAAACAAGCGCTCGCGCCGCAACGATGAAATCCGCCCCGCTTCTCTGTTCGGCGCGATGTGCGCGCGGTGGAGCGCTTCGACCACGTAGATGTTGCCCAGCCCCGCGACCACGCGTTGATCGAGCAATGCGGCTTTGACGCTGGTCTTCTTGCCGGCGAAAGCGGCTTTCAGATGGGCGATATGGAATTGATTGCCGAGCGGTTCCGGGCCCAGGCCCTTGAACCAGGGATGCGCGTCGAGCTCGTCAGCCTTGATCAGGTCCATGTAGCCGAAGCGGCGCGGATCGTTGAATTCGAGCGTCACGCCTTTGTCGGTTTCGAGCACGACGTGCGTATGCGCGGGATCGGGCGGCGCCGCGTAGTAGAAATCCCCCGGCTGCCTTTTGGCGCCGAGCACGCTCCACCGCCCGGTCATGCCCAGATGGGTGACCCAGACATTTCCATCGTCGAGATACGCGAGCAAATATTTCGCGCGCCGGTCCAGCGCGTCGACGCGCCGCCCGGCGAGCCGCGCCGCGAAGCGTTTGGGGAACGGAAATCGCAAATCGGCGCGGCGCGTTTTCGCGCTGACAATGCGCCGTCCGACCAGCGCGGGCGCCAAACCGCGCCGCACGGTTTCCACTTCCGGCAGTTCAGGCATGCGTCGAAATGTCGGAAAACAAGGGAGATTCCATCGCCTGTGGATATAGCCCCGACGGGGCCCCGCCGCTATGGTCCGGCCGATGTCCAGCTTCTCCGACGACGAGACCTCTTCGTTCGGCTTCGACGATGTGCCGAAGGCCGAAAAGGCGCCGCTGGTGCGCGCCGTGTTCGACCGCGTGGCCTCGCGCTACGACCTGATGAACGACGCCATGTCGGCGGGGCTGCATCGGCTATGGAAGGACGCCGCGGCGGCCAAGCTCAATCCGCAGCCGGGCGAAGTGATCCTCGATGTGGCGGGCGGCACTGGCGATATCGCGCGGCGCCTGAAGAAGCTCGGCGACGCCGCCGCGAAGCGGCGGGGGCTCGCGCCGCCGGAAATTCATGTCGTCGACGTTAACCAAGAAATGCTCGACGCCGGCATGAAGCGCGGCGAGGACGGCCTCGCCTGGCGCCAGGGCGACGCCGAGCATCTGCCGTTCGCCGACGCTTTCGCCGACGCCTACATCATCTCTTTCGGCATCCGCAATTGCACCGACATCGCCGCCGTGCTGCGCGACGCGCGGCGCGTGTTGAAAAGCGGCGGGCGCTTCTTTTGTTTGGAGTTCTCGCGCCTCGCTCTGGGCGGGCTCGAGCCGGTTTATGATTTCTATTCCTTTAAGGCGATCCCGGCGCTGGGGAAATGGATCGCCAATGATGAAGATTCTTACCGTTATCTGGTGGAATCCATCCGCCGGTTTCCGGATCAGGAACGCTTTGCTGCGATGATCAGCGAGGCCGGCTTCGCCCGCGTCGGGTATCGCAACATGGCCGGCGGCGTCTGCGCGCTGCATTGGGGTTGGGCGATTTAGTGTTTTCCTGGATCGGGCATATCTGGCGGCTGTTGCGTGTGGCGGCGACGCTTGCGCGCTACGACGTGCTGTTTCCGGGCGAGTATTACGAACGCTACCCGATCTGGGTGCAGTCGGTGCGCACGCTGACCATCCCGATCATGCGCCGCCGCCGCGCCCGCACCGTGGGCGCGCGCCTGGCCAAAGCGCTGGAGAAACTTGGCCCCGCTTACGTGAAGGTGGGCCAGTTCCTCGCCACGCGGCCCGACATGATCGGCGTCACGGCCGCGCAGGATCTGGCGCGCCTCAAGGATCGCCTGCCGCCCTTCGCGCGCACCGCCGCGCTCGATACGATCAATGCCGAGTTGGGATCGACCGAGCAATTGTTCGGCCAAATCTCCGAGGCCGTCGCCGCGGCGTCGATCGCCCAGGTGCACCAAGCCATTTTGCCTCGGCGCGGCATCGTCGCCATCAAGGTGCTGCGTCCGCGCATTGAAAAGAAGCTGGCCAACGAAATGGCCGCGCTGCGTTTCGCCGCGCAAGCGATCGAGCTGTTCAATCCGAATTCGCGCCGCCTCGAACCCGTGGTGTTCATCGACACGGTGGCGAGCGCCATGGAGCGCGAACTCGACCTCCGTCTCGAGGCCGGCGCCGCCGCCGAATTCCGCGAAGTCGCGGAGAAAGACGGCTACCTGACCGTGCCGCAGATCGATTGGCAGCGCTCGTCCAAGCGGGTGATGACGCTCGACTGGATCGACGGCGTGCCGCTGACCGATATGGCGGCGCTCGACAAAACCGGCGCCGATCGCGGCGCGCTGGCGCTTGCCGTGACCCGTGGCTTTCTCGCCGCGGCGCTCGACTACGGCTTCTTCCACGCCGACATGCACGAGGGCAATCTCATCTACGGCAAGGACGGCAAGCTCTGGGTCGTCGACTTCGGCATCATGGGCCGCATCGGGCACAAGGAGCGGCGCTACCTCGCCGAGATTCTCTACGGCTTCTTGCGGCGCGACTATCGCCGTGTCGCCGAGGTTCACCAGGAGGCCGGCTACGTGCCCGACCGCTTCACGGTGGAAGAATTCGCCCAGGCGCTCCGCGCCATCGGCGAGCCGATCTTCGGCAAGACCGCCGAAAGCATTTCCATGTCGCGGCTGCTTTTGCAGCTGTTCGACGTCACCCATCTTTTCGGCATGCACTTGCGCCCGGAACTCGTGCTTTTGCAGAAGACTATGGTGCAGGTCGAAGGCGTCTCGCGCGCGCTGGATCCGCAGCACGACATGTGGGCCGCCTCCCGCCCGATCGTCGAGCGATGGGTGAAGCGCGAACTGGGCGCGGAGGGCGTGACCAGGCGCGCGCTCGATGAAGCCGCCGTCGGCTTCGCCAGCCTGCGCCGCTTGCCGCAGACCTTGGCCGCACTCGAGGTCGCGGCCAAGAGCTTCGTCGCCACCGAACCCGATCGCGAGCGCGGGCGGTTCAGCTGGACAAGTTTCTGGATCGGCTTCGCTGTCGGCGCCGTGGTGCTGCTGATTGTCTCCGCGATCGGCCCGGACACCCCCGTCCCGCCGCCGAAACCCGCCGCAATTCAGGCCGCGCAGCCCGCGCCGCAACCGGTCCGGCCGTCGGCGACGGCGCCGATCCCCCCGCCCGTGCAGACCACAACCGCGACAACGACCGACACTACGGGCGACGCGCCATGAGCAAACGCGCGCTCCTCATCATCGGCGGCGGCATCGCCGCCTACAAAAGCCTCGAATTGATCCGTCGGTTGAGAGAGCACGGCCTTGGCGTGCGCGTGGTCATGACCGAAGCGGCTCAACGTTTCGTCACGCCGCTGGCGGCGGGAGCGCTCGCCGGCGAGCGCGTGTTCACCGACCTCTTCGACCAGACGCAGGAATTCGACGTGGGCCATATCCGTCTTGCGCGCGAATGCGACATCGTCGTCGTCGCCCCGGCCACTGCCGACCTGATGGCCAAGACCGCCAACGGACTCGCCAACGACCTCGCCTCGGCCGTGCTGCTGGCCACCGACAAACGCGTATTGATGGCCCCGGCGATGAATCCGGCGATGTGGGCGCATCCGGCGACGCAGCGCAATGTCGCGACGTTGCAAGCGCACGGCCTGCGCTTCGCCGGCCCCCACGAAGGTGAAATGGCCGAGCGCGGCGAGCGCGGGCTCGGGCGCATGGCCGAGCCGGAGGAAATTCGAGACGCCGTGCTCGCGCTTCTCCATGACGGGCCGCTCAAGGGCAAGCGCATTCTCGTCACGGCGGGCCCCACCCACGAAGCCATCGACCCCGTGCGCTTCATCGCCAACCGCTCGTCCGGCAAGCAGGGCTATGCGATCGCCGGCGCGCTGGCGGAACTCGGCGCCGAGGTGACGCTGGTTTCCGGCCCCACTGGCCTCGACGCGCCGCTCGGCGCCACGCGGATCGAGGTCGAGAGCGCGCGCGAGATGCTGGCGGCGTGTGAGCGCGCCTTGCCGGTCGACGCCGCGATCTGCGTGGCGGCGGTGGCGGATTGGCGACCCGAGAAAGCGGCGAAGACAAAACTCAAAAAGGACAAGCTGGGCGCGGCGCCGTCGCTCGTGCTGACGCAGAACCCCGATATCCTGTCGACACTGTCCAAGACCGGCAAGCGGCGCCCGAAGTTGGTTGTCGGATTCGCGGCGGAGACCGACAACGTCGAAGCCAATGCGCGCGCCAAGCTCGCCGCGAAGGGGTGCGACTGGATTGTCGCCAACGACGTCTCGGGCGACGTGATGGGCGGAGAAGCGAACCAGGTTCTGCTGGTGGCGCGCGACGCGGCCGAGGCATGGCCGCTCCTGCCGAAGCGCGATGTGGCGAAGCGGCTTGCGCAGCGCATCGCCGAAACGCTCGCCCCGGCCAAGCCGCGGCGCAAATAGCGTCAGCGCACCAGCGCCATCGCCTCGACGATGAGGGAGTCGGCGCGCGCCAACGCGCGCGGATCCTTCGCGTCCACCACGGCGATCATGCGCGCCGCGTCGCGCACCTTCGCGGCGCATGCCGGCAGGCCCAGCCGCTCGGCCTGCTCCTGAGCCCCGCGCGCCAGTTTCAGAGCGCGGTCGCGCTCGTTTCTACGTTCGAGCGACATGATCGAGACGCGCACGCGCCGGAGCAGCGCCCCGAGCGGCGGCAGCTCCCCCGCCTCATCCCCCCGGCGGCGCTCGGACCACCGGCGGCGCTCGGCGACGCGGCGCCGGTCGGGACCGAGATAGGCGGAATTATCAACCCATTTTTCACGCATGGCGGCGCCAGTTTGCACCCGACAGGGCTTCCGTCTGGTTACCGGCGCGACACAGAACACCGGTTGACGCCCGCCCCCGCGCGTCGCACCTTCGCCCGCCATCATTCGGGAGCGCGCCCGCTTGCGCACGACATTCGCTCTGCTGTCCGTCGCGGCCCTCCTGGCCGCTTGCGCGGCGCCCGGCCAGATTCGCAACATGACCCACGGCGTGAACCTGCACGGCTACAAATCGTATAGCTGGGGCAAGGCCGGGGTTTCGTTCGAGGCCTACCGGGAGGTTGTGTTCGAGTGCACGGCGCGAGGCGTGCTGTCACAGACGGACGTCAAGCCGGATATCGACGTCATGGACGCCGGCGCGTCCGAAGATCAAATTCTGCAGCGGCTCGGCCAGATCGAGAATGCGCAGCAGCGCGAGGACATGCGCCAGCGCCACGAAATCATCGACAATTGCCTTGTCGAATTCGGCTTCCGCCGCTTCGGCCTGACCGACGAGCAGCTGGCGCGCCTCGATACGCTGCCGCGAGGCAGCCTGGAACGCCAACGCTATCTCCATTCGCTGGGATCCGACGGCGAGATCCTGCGCCGCCAACATCTGGCGAGCTAAACGCTTCCGGTCACACAGCGCCGCCTTCGACGAAGAAGGTCTGAGCCGTGCACATCGCTGAATCGTCGGCGGCGAGGAAAAGCGCCATGTTGGCGATATATTCCGGCTCAATCAGCACGGGCAGGCATTGGTCGCGCAACTGCGATTCAATTCCTTCGGGCGTGACCCACAGGGTCTTCTGCCGCTCCGTCATGGTCCAGCCCGGCACCAGCGTGTTGATGCGGATAAGGTGCTGGCCGAGTTCGCGCGCGAGCCCGCGCGTCAAGCCGTGCACGGCCGCCTTGGCCTGTGTGTAGACGACCAAATTGCCGATCGAACGCCACCATGAATCGGAGCCGAGATTGATGATCGATCCCTTCTTCGCCGCAATCATGCCCGGGGCGACGGCCTGAATGGCGAAGAACATGTGGCGAAGATTCGAAGCGATGCGCTCGTCATAGTAATCAGGCGTGACCTCCGCGAGGCTGTGGCGATCGTCGCGCGCGGCGTTGTTGACGAGAACCAGGGCCGGGCCCTGCTCCCGCTCAAGCGCCGCGAAAGCGGATTTCAGCGCGCCGATGTCGCGCAGATCGCACGCCTGGAACCGCACGTGGGGGCCGAGTTCCGCCGCCAGCGCCTGGCCGCGTTCGACGTCAAAATCGACAAAGCCGACCTTGGCGCGTTGCGCCGCGAAGGCGCGCACCATCGCCATGCCGATGCCGGATGCGCCGCCGGTGACGACGATGGGCAAGTCATTCAGGCTCGGATAGTTCGCGTAGGCCATGGGTGCTCTCTTTCCCCGCCGCTTTACGAAGCGAACGCTCGCCGCGCCAGCCGAATCCGCTAAACTTCGCGCATGAGCACGCCCGTCACCATCCAGGTCATGCCGCTTCCCCATTTCGAGGGCCTCGCCCTTCCCGCATACGAGACCGCGCACGCGGCGGGCATGGATTTGCGCGCGGCGGTGCCGGAGGGCGAGCCGATCACGCTCGCGCCCGGAGCGCGGGCGCTGGCGCCCACCGGGCTGACGATGGCGCTGCCGGAAGGCTATGAGGCGCAGGTGCGGCCACGTTCGGGCTTGGCGGCCAAGCACGGCGTCACCTGCCTCAACACGCCCGGCACGATCGACGCGGACTATCGCGGAGAGGTGAAGGTGATCCTGATCAATCTTGGCCAAGAACCGTTCGTGATAAAACGCGGCGAGCGCATCGCGCAGATGGTGATTGCGCCGGTGACGCAAGCGCGCTGGGATGAAGTCGCGGAGCTGCCGGAGAGCGCGCGCGGCGCGGGCGGCTTCGGCTCGACGGGGCGATAAGAACAAGGGACGGGGGCGAGGTTGGCTTTCTGGAACAGGCTGAAGCCGATCGACGGCGCGCATCACGGCGCGCAGCTGAAACGCACGCTGTCCTGGCCGCACCTGGTTGCGCTCGGCGTCGGCGCCATCGTCGGCACGGGCATCCTCACGCTGATCGGCCGCGGCGCGGGCATGGCGGGGCCGGGCGTCATTCTATCGTTCGCAATCGCGGGCATCGTCTGCGCCTGCGCGGCGCTGGCATACGCGGAGCTGGCGACGATGATGCCGGCCTCCGGCAGCGCCTACACCTATAGCTACGTCGCGCTCGGCGAACTGATCGCTTGGATCGTTGGGTGGGCGCTGATCCTGGAATACACGGTCGTGGTGAGCGCCGTCGCCGTGGGCTGGTCGGGCTACGCCGCCGGATTTCTGCATTCGCTTCACGTCGACATCCCGGAAATGGCGCCTCTTGGCGACATTGCGGGTCAAGCGCTGCACTTCAATCCGCTCGCCGTGCTCATCATCTTCATCGTCGCCGGCGCGCTGATCCTCGGAACACGCGAAAGCGCCACGGTGAATGCGCTCCTGGTGGTGCTGAAGCTTTCGGCGCTGGTGCTGTTCCTGTTTCTCGCCTTCGGTCATTTCGACGCCGTGCGCTTCGAGCCGTTCGCGCCGTTCGGCTGGGGCGCGGTGCAACAAGGCGCGGGCAAGGTCGGCATCGCCGCGGCCGCCGCGCTCATCTTTTTCGCCTTTTACGGCTTCGACGCCGTTTCCACCGCGGCGGAAGAAGCCAAGAACCCCTCGCGCGATCTCGCCATCGGCATCATCGGTTCGATGGTGATCTGCACACTGCTCTACATGGCTATCGGCGCGGCCGCCGTGGGCGCCATGGATTTCCGGCAATTCTCCGCCAGCGACGAACCGCTGGCGATGATCGTGCGCGCGCTGGGCTACGATTGGGCGGCGCAATTCGTCGGCGCCACGGCGATCATCGCTTTGCCGACGGTGATCCTCGCCTTTCTTTACGGCCAAAGCCGTATCTTCTTCGTCATGGCGCGCGACCGCTTGCTGCCGCCAGCGCTCGGCGCGGTGCACGAAAAGCTCGGCACCCCGGTGATCGTGACCATCTTTACCGCCATCGTCTGCTCGGCGCTCGCCGGCCTTCTCACGCTCGACGAAATCGCCGCGCTCGCCAACGCCGGCACGCTGGCGGCGTTCATCGCGGTCTGCGTTTCGCTGCTCGTGCTGCGCTCGCGCGATCCTTCGCGCGCGCGGCCGTTCCGCGCACCGCTCGCCTGGATCGTTGCGCCGGTCGGGATCGCGGGGTGCCTCTGGCTGTTCTCCAGCCTCTCCGAGGGAACCATGGTGCGCTTCTTCATCTGGATGGCGATCGGCGTGCCGATCTACCTCCTCTACGGAGCGCGCAAGAGCGCCCTCGCAGCCTAGTCGAGCGGCTCCGCTTCAAACAGCAGCCGCGCCTGGCGAATGCCGCCGGCCGCTTGGCTCGCCACTTGCCGGCGCAGCAGCCAGAACATCGCCGCCGCGACGCCGATCATCATGGCCCAGCCGCTGAGCAGCCACGCCGCCGCGGCCATCGCGAAATAGTAGGCGCGCACGCCCTTGTTGAAGGACGAGAATGCGGGGTGCAGCACGTTGACCATCGCTCGCGCGAAAGCGGCGTGCTCCGTAACCTCCGTTGCTTCCGGCGCCGCGCCGAACAATGCGGAGCAATAATTCATCTGGCGTATCGCCCAAATGAAATCCAACAGGCCGCGCGACAGCGTGACGACCACCAATCCGATCTTGATCTCGATCAGCCAGGCCGGCGCGGGCGCCGCGAGCGCGAGCGAGCGCAGGTTGTGAAACATCGCCTCGCCGCCGAACAGCGCGCTGGCGGCGGCGGCGATGACGATGAGATTGGTGGAGGCAAAGAACGAGGCCGACGTCAGTAAATGGTTCAGTAGGTTCGCGTCGAGCAGGCGCATTTCGCGCTTCAGCATGCGGCGGATCCAAGTCTCGCGGACAACCGCCATGTCGTGGTTGATACCCCCGCGCGCGCCGGAGATCGATTTCAGGATCGGCTCGTAGCCCAGCCAGCAGAGGACGAAAATCGCCGCGGCGGCGATGTCGATCGGGGTCATGAAGCGCGACCATACGGCCCGCCCGCGTGAACGCAACGGAACGCATTAGTTCGGCTAAAGGCTTGCGGCGCCGGAACGGCTTTGCCGGCGCGCCGGACCAACGTGTACGAACGGGGCAAAGCAGGAGCTTTCCATGGCTGAGGCCGCCTTCCCCCCGGGCCGCGGGCGCATCTACGACGACATCACCAAGACCATCGGCGACACGCCTCTGGTGCGGGTAAAGAAGCTCGCCGCCGCGCATGGCGTGGAGGCCGAGATCCTGGCCAAGCTCGAATTCTTCAACCCGCTGGCTTCGGTGAAGGACCGCATCGGCGTCGCCATGATTTCGGCGCTTGAGGACCAGGGCAAGCTGGGGCCCGACAGCGTCATCGTCGAGCCGACCAGCGGCAACACGGGCATCGCCCTCGCCTTCGTCGCGGCGCAGCGAGGCTATCGCCTTGTGCTGGTCATGCCGGAAACAATGAGCCTCGAACGGCGCAAGATGCTTTCCTTCCTGGGCGCGGAGCTCTTGCTCACGCCGGGCGCCGAAGGCATGCGCGGCGCGGTGGCCAAAGCCAACGAGATCGTTGCGCAGAATCCGAAAGCCGTGATGCCGCAGCAATTCGCCAATCCGGCCAATCCGGAAATCCATCGCCGCACGACGGCGGAAGAGATCTGGAACGATACCGGCGGCATGCTCGATCTGTTTGTCGCCGGCGTCGGCACGGGCGGCACCATCACCGGCGTCGGCCAAGTGCTGAAGCCGCGCTTGCCGAACCTCAAAGTGATCGCCGTGGAGCCCGAAGGCTCGCCCGTGCTCTCCGGCGGCGCGCCGGGGCCGCACAAGATTCAGGGTATCGGCGCAGGCTTCATTCCGGAAAACGTCGACCGCAGCGTAATCGACGACGTGATCACGGTTTCGAACGAAGAGAGCTTCGCCACGGCGCGGGAGGCCGCGCGCCTTGAAGGCCTGCCGGGCGGTATTTCCTCCGGCGCCGCGCTTTCGGCGGCGCTCAAGCTCGGCAAACGCGCCGAGAACAAGGGCAAGCGCATCGTCGTCGTGATCCCCTCCTTCGCCGAGCGCTATCTCTCGACGGCGCTATTCGAGGGGCTGTAAGCTTGTCTCCCCGGAGGGACGACGATGCGGCTGGTTGCAATCATGTTGGTGCTCTTGGCCGCACTCGCGGGGGGCTACTTTGCCTATCAGCACCTGGCGCCGCGTCCCGTCGAGGCGCCTACGCCGACGGCGCCGGCGCGTCCGCTCGCGGCTGAGGACTGCACGGCCGATCGCGCGGTTTATGAATTCGCCGGCGATCCGCGTTTCACGCTTCGCCTCGTGCGTATTCCGTCGCCGCCCGGGGCCACCACCGAGATGGCGGAAGCGTTTGGCCACCGCGTCGGCAACGTGAATTTCGTCGTGCACGTCTCCGCGATGAATTTGGACGTGACGCTGAAGCCGGACAACACCCGCCCGCTCGAAGGCGACGCCTATGTCCTGGAGGCCGCCTACGTGAAGGCGGCGAACGGCGCGCGCGTGCGCGTCCACATGTTCGATTCCAACATGCGCTACATCGCCGATCTGCCGCGCCACGACACCGCGGCCCCGGCATTCATCTATATGCCGGATTTGATGCCGCTGCTGATCGCCCATCACATCGATCTGCCGCCGCGAATGTTCAAATATGCGCAATGCGAAAACCCGCCCGCCGCGCCAGCCACGACAATGACGCCTTGAGATCGCTACATAGCAGCGATGAGCAGCTTCTTTTCCGCCGACGAACGCGAGCGCTATGCGCGACATATTCTGCTGAAGGAAATCGGCGGCGCTGGGCAACAGCGGCTCAAGGCGGCGACCGTCGCGATCGTCGGGATGGGCGGATTGGGCGCGCCTGCGGCGCTATATCTCGCGGCCGCGGGCGTCGGCGCACTCAGGCTGATCGACGACGACGCCGTTTCGCTATCCAATCTGCAGCGGCAAATTCTTTATCGCACCGAGAATATCGGCGCGGCGAAGACAAAGGCCGCGGAATCGGCGCTCGCAGCCCTCAACTCCAATGTTGAAATCGACGCGCGCTCGGCTCGGCTGAGCGAGGAGAACGCCGAAGCCTTGCTCAGAGGCGCGGACATCGTACTCGACGGGACGGACAGTTTCGGGGCGCGCTTCGCCGTGAACGCTGCCTGCCACCAACTCGGCGTTCCTCTGATCTCCGGCGCCGTCGGCCGCTGGGAGGGGCAGATCGCGACGTTCAAGTCAGGCGCCACGAAGCACCTGGCGCCCGCAAATCGCCTGCCCTGCTATCGCTGCTTCGTTCCGGAAGAACCGGAAGACGCGGCGCCGTGCGCCGTCGCCGGCATCGTCGGCGCGCTGACGGGCGTGATCGGTTCGCTGATGGCGCTGGAAGCGATCAAGGAACTCGCCGGCGCCGGGGAGAGTCTGGCGGGCCGGCTCTTCATCTTCGATGGCCTGCGCGGCGAAAGCCGCACGGTGCGATTGCCGCGCGATCCCGCCTGCCCGGTCTGCGGAGATTGAGTTTGCAGCTGACTGAAGCCACTGTCACGCCAACGTCGCGGGCGGGCGATAGAGGCGTCACGATTCTGGGGGCATCGCCACATGACGCTGATAACACGCCGCGCCGCATTGTTCGCCGCTTCGCTGGCGGCGGTTCCGACGCCGAGCTGGGCGCGCGACCTTTCCGCCGGCGCCTTCACGCACGGCGTCGCTTCCGGCGATCCGCTGAGCGATCGCGTGATCCTGTGGACACGCTTCGTTTCCAGCGCCGAAGGCCGCGTCGGCTGGGAAGTGGCCGACGACGACGCCTTCGCAAACGTTGTCGCGCGCGGCCAAGCGCAGGCGCGCATGGCCAGCGATTTCTGCGTCAAAGTGGATGCTGGCGGGCTGCGCCCCGGACGACGCTATTTCTACCGCTTCCTTTCCGCCTCCGGACCCTCGCCCACCGGCATGACGCGCACCGCCCCGCAGGGCGGCGCCGAGCAGCTCTCGATCGCCTTTTTCTCCTGCGCCAACCTGCCCTACGGCTATTTCCACGCTTACGCTCACGCGGCGGCGCGCGAAGACATCGATCTTACGCTGCACCTCGGGGACTACATTTACGAAATCCAGCGCGGCTCTTATCCGCCGGCCGGCGAGGCCGTGGCGGGGCGGGTCATCGATCCGGTGACCGAGACGGTTTCGCTCTCGGACTACTACCAGCGTTACGCCAGCTATCACGCCGATCCGGGTCTGCTCGAACTGCGCCGGTTGAAACCGATGAGCGTGGTGTGGGACGATCACGAACTCGCCAACGATGCGTGGCGCGAAGGCGCACAGGCGCACGATCCGGCTACCGAAGGCGCCTGGAGCGACCGCGTCGCCGCGGCGTCGAAGGCCTATTTCGACTGGATGCCGATCCGCCGCCCGACGCAGACGGGCGTGCGCATCTATCGCAGCCTCGACTGGGGCGATCTCGCGCGCATCGTGCTGATCGATACGCGCCTGATCGGCCGAGATCATCAGCTCGACTACCGCAGGCAGCTCTTCGCGCGTCTTGCCGAGCAGGGCGCGGACGCGCGCGCCGTCGCCGCCGACATGCGTCGCGCGCTCGACGATCCGAACCGCACCATGATGGGCGCGGCGCAGGAAGCGTGGTTTGCCGACACGCTGGCGCAATCGAAACGCGCCGGCCAGCCCTGGCAGGTCGTGGCGCAGCAGGTGGTGATGGCGGAACAGGCCGCGCCTCAAGGCATCGCGGGCCTGCTTCCGGACAACGTGTCGGCCGGTCAGCGTCAGTGGTTCGCCGGCGCGGAGCAAACCACCGCGCTCGGCCTGCCATGGAATCTCGACAATTGGAGCGGCTATCCCGCAGCGCGCGCGCGCTTCCTCGCGGCGTGCGTCGCCAACGCGTCGAACGCGGTCGTGCTGGGCGGAGACAGCCACAATTGCTGGGTCAACAATCTAGCCGCGGCTGAAGGCAATCGCCTGGCCGCGATCGAATTCGCCGGCGGCAGCGTCACGTCACCCGGCTTCGAACGCAGCCTGATGCGCGCCGCGCCGGGCCAGCGCGAAGCCATGATGAGAAGCGCCAACCCCAACATCGCCTGGTGCGACCTCACCCGGCGCGGCTATGGCGCGCTGAAACTCACGGCGGGCGCCTGCGACGCAGAATGGATCGCGTTTGACAGCGTGCGCGAGCCGCTCGCGCCCACGCCGATCGTCACCCGCTTCAGCTCCGCCGCCAGCGCGAGCGCCGGCCCAGGCGCGTGGAGCGTCGCGAGCTAGCCCGCGTACACCGTTCCCGTTTCAACAAAGCACAGCGGATTGCCCCACGGATCCTCTGCGTAGAATGAGCGCTCGCCCCATGGACGCACATTGATGTCGCCGCCGATCTGGCCGTGCACGTTTTCCTTGGAAAGCGCGCCGAGCGAAGACGCGCGCGCGTGCAGCGCATCGAGATCGCGCACCGTGAAATAGAGCGCCTTGGCCGCCGGATGCGGCGCTGCCCCGCCCGACGTCACGTCCACGATCTGCAACGTCACCGCGCCGGCGCGCAGATAAATCCGCGATCCGGCCTGGGGCCGCGCCTCGACGCCAAACAGCGCGCCATAGAAAGCGGCGGCCCGCTGCAGATCGCCAACCTCGACATTGATGCGGAAGAGTTCCGGAACATCGGCGCTCATGCACGTCCCCCTGGATGCTTGAAGAACCAATCGAGCCAGTCGCGCGCAAGGGCCAGACGACGGCGGTCGAGATGATAGATGCGCTGGCGCCCCTCGCGTTCGACGCGCAACAGACCAGCGGACTCGAGCACGCCCAAATGCCGCGTCGTCGTCGGCCATTTGTGCGGAAATAGCGCCGCGATCTCGCCTGCGCTCATGGCGCCGCCCTCGAAATTCAATGTCATCAGGATGCGCCGGCGCGCCGGGTGGGCGAGCGCGGTGAACGCCGCCTCGTATGTGTCGAGCAGAGCTTTGGCCGGGCGCTTGCGCATCCGCAACATTATTTAGCGCATACGCTAAATAACGGCAAGCTCGGATCCCGGACCGGCCCTAGGCGCCGTCCGGAATGACTGAAGTGAATTCGCCGGCGCCGAGTGTTAGGCCGTCGCGTCCGCCGCTTCGAGTAGCGGGGCGAGCGCAGGATGGATATCCGGTGCTTCGCGGCGCAGGAACGCAATCAGCTCGCGCTCCGCCGCATCGACCTTGCCGTCGCGCATGATGCGGCTCATCAGCCATTCGGCCTCATCCTGCGTCACCGGCTCGGCGTCGAGCTCCCGCTCCTGCATCACATAGGGCTGCATCCGCGAGGGCGGAATGTCGGAGAGCGTGGCGAAGCCGCGCCTCGGCGCGAGCAGCGACGAGAACGTGCGGCTGAGCAGATCGCCGACGCCGCCGGAGGGCGCTTCGAGCCAAAGCTGACGGCGCATGGCCTCATCCCGCGAAGGCGGCGTGTAACCGGAGGCCGCCATGACCGAAGCCGCCAGCGCGCGCGAGAACAGATCGGTCCAGCTCGGATCGTTGTCGGCGCCGCGCGAAGCGTCGTTGATGTCGAACAGAATCTCGGCCTCGGCGCGCGTGACGCCAATATTGGAGTCGCCGCCGCCAGCGTAGAGGATGCGGCGCAACAGTTCGACTTCGCCTTTACTCACCCGCCCGCGTTCGAGCGAACCGCCGCGCATCAGCGGGCCCTGGCCATCGACCACGGCCCTCTTCACCTGTTCAAGCGCGAACGTGACCAGGCGCTGCGGCGCGCTATCGGCGATTTCAAGAACGCGCACGAGAATTTCGAGTTCGCTGTCGGTCTTGATGCGTCCGTCGCGCGAGAGCGCCGAGATCAACCAATCAGCGCCGGCTTCATCCACGTAGCCTGGCGGCTGTTGCTGGCGTACCACGTGATCGCAGAACGCCTCGAGCAATAACGCGGTCCATTCCGGCGCGCGATCCTCCACGGCCTCGTCGAGACGCAGCAAGTCCTCCGCTTCGCCGCGCGTCAGCACGGCGTCCCCGGCATACACGATGCGGCGGGCTTCCAGCGCGACGTCAGCGGTGATGCGGCCCTCGGCGCGCACGCGGGACGTGAGCTCGGCGAGCGTCATCATGGTTTCCAATCCCCCAACGCAGAAAATCGCCTTCCAGCATAGGTAAAAGAGATTAAAACCGATCTAAGCGACGCTTGATTTACGGCGCGGCTTTCGTCATGCGGAACCTCATGAGCAAGTGGGCCCGCGGCCAGGTCGTCTATCAAATCTACCCACGAAGCTTTCGTGACGCCGATGGCGACGGCGTGGGCGATCTGCGCGGCATCGACGAAAAACTGGAGCACGTGGCGCGCCTGGGCGCGGACGCGGTGTGGCTCTCGCCCTTCTTTCGCTCGCCGATGAAGGATTATGGCTACGACGTCAGCGACTATCGCGACGTCGATCCGATTTTCGGGACCCTCGCGGATTTCGATGCGCTGCTAGCGCGCGCGCATGCGCTTGGGCTCAAGGTGATCATCGACCAGGTGTTCTCGCATTCGTCGGAACGGCACGCTTGGTTCGTCGAGAGCCGCGCCAGCCAGGATAATCCGAAGGCGGATTGGTACGTATGGGCCGACGCGAAGGACGACGGCGCCCCGCCCAACAATTGGCAAGCCATGTTTGGCGGCCCGTCATGGACCTGGGATGCGCGGCGGCGGCAATATTACCTCCACAACTTCCTGCCCGAGCAGCCCGATCTCAACGTGCGCAATCCGGCGGTGCAGGACGCGCTGCTCGATGTGCTGCGCTTCTGGCTGGCGCGCGGGGTCGACGGCTTCCGCCTCGATGTGGCGAATTTCTACGTTCACGACGCGCTGCTGCGCGACAATCCGAGCCTTCACCTCGCCAAGGCGCCGTCGCGCCCACACCAATTTCAGCGCCACCTCCATGACCGCACGCAGCCCGAGACGCTGAACTTCATCAAGCGCATGCGCGCGCTGCTGGACACGCACGACGCGTTTGCGGTGGGCGAGATCGAGGACGAAAACCCGCTGGCGGTGCAGCGCGAATACACCGATGGGCCGGAGCGCCTGCACACCGCGTATTCGTTCTATCTCCTGCGCCAGCGCGCGATGACGCCCGCCGTCGTGCACGACGCGATGTCGGGCTGGGCGGATGCGGCGGGCTGGCCGTCGTGGAGCTTGTCGAACCATGACGTGATCCGCTTCCCCACGCGACTTGCGGGCGACGATCCGGAACGCGCCAAGCTCATGCTCGCGCTGCTGTTCGCGCTGCGCGGCACGGTGTTTCTCTACCAGGGCGACGAACTCGGTCTGCCGCATGGCGACGTGCCGTTCGAACGCCTGCGCGATCCGGAAGCCATCGCGTTCTGGCCCAGCGGCATCGGCCGCGACGGCGCGCGCACGCCAATGCCATGGCTGAAGGACGCGCCGATGGCCGGATTCACCGAAGCGGCGGACGCGTGGCTGCCGCTGGATCCGCGCCATCGCGCGCTTGCCGCTGATGTGCAGGATCGCGATCCAAACTCCGTGCTCGCGTTCACGCGCGCGCTGATCGCTTTGCGCAAGCGGAGCGCCGCGCTGCGCGAGGGCGCGTTCGACGAGCAGCCAGCCCCCGAGGGCGTCTCTGCGTTCACGCGCTCAGCGGAAGACGAGCGCGTGCTGTGTCTGTTCAACCTCGCGGCCGAACAGCGCAGCATCTCGCTGGCGGGCGGGGGCGCCGTTTTGCTCGCACTCGGCGGCGCCGGGCTTGACGCGCAGGACGCGCATCTGCCCGGCTATTCCGCCCTCGTGCTTCAGCTCGGTCCGCGAACCTAGAACGCCTTCCGCACTACGACCCGCACGTCGCGCCCCGGCTGCTCGATGACGTCGCGGTTGAGCGCCACGGCGTCGCGCTGCACATCGTCAGTGAGATTGTGCCCGATCAGCGAGACCTCCATGTCATTTTGACCGAACGGCCGCCACGAGACGTTGGCGTCGAGATTCCAATAGCTATCCGTCGGCGTGTCGCCCGCCGGCACGCGGTCTTGCTTGCCGACGTAAAGCGCCAGGAAGCCCGCGCTGAACGGCCCGCTATCCCAATCGAGCCCACCGCCGACGCGATAAGGCTGGATGCGCGGCACGGGACCGCCGCTGCTGGCGAAGTCCGCACGTACGAAATCCGCAAGGCCAACGGCTTCGAGCGAGCCTGACTCCGTTTGCACCAGCGCCACACTTGCCTTGGCCTCGCCGCCCCAGAAATTGGCGTCGCGCTGCGCGTAGAAGAGCTGGCGCAGCTCGGCGTCGGGACCGTTGCTGCAATCGCCGTCGTCGTCGCAGAGATTGCCGGTGAGCTGGCCGTAGATGAAATTGTCGAACCGCGCGTCCCAGAGCGACCCCTCGAAGCGCAGGCCGTCGCGCTTGTAGCGGAGCGAAAGCTCCAGCGAATTGGCGCGTTCAATCCTGAGCGCGGGATCGCCGGTTTCGAAGGTGCCCGGCCCATCATGCGGTCCGCGTGCGAACAGCTCGACCAGATTCGGCGCCCGCGCCGCGCTGGTGAAGGTGACGCCCAGCTTCAGCGTTTCCGTCAACTCATAGAGCGCGCCCAATGAACCGCTCACTGGCGTAAAATCGACGCGTGTGAACACATCCGACGCTGGCGTGCCGGTGACGCGGACGCGTTCCGCCCGCGTCGCGCCTTGCAGATGCAAGCGCCCGATCGGGATTTCGGTGAACGCAAACAGCGCCGCGGTGCGCGTGTTGGACGGGAAAATGAAATCCCCCGCCTCGCCCAGCGCGGAATAATCCCGGTCACCCCATTGCACGCCGATTGCCGACGAACTTAAAGGCCCCAGCGCGCCGAGCAGAGCTTCCGCCCGTGCATCCCATTCGGTGTTCTTGAAGGTGGCTTCGACCGTGCCGTCGGGATCCTTCTCGTCGTGAGAATAATCCGCGTAGCCGCCTGTGACATTGAGCGTTTGCAGCGGCCCGGCGCCCAGTGCGAACGAATTGTTCGTCAGCCACTTGGTTTGCTGCATGTCGATGAACGTCTCATCGCTCGGAATCCCGTAGCGCGCATCGTAGTGCGTGGCCGCCAGGCCGACGCGGCTGGCGTTGTCAGCGCCGAAGAAATACGAGCCGCCCGCTGAATAGCCATCGCCACGGAAGAACGAGTTCGTCTGCGTTCCATCCGGCGTGTCGTAGTCGCTGGCGCGCCGGGCGAAGCCGTCGGCGTGAAACGCAAACTGGCCGGCGCGCGCGTCAAACAGCGCCGAGCCTTCGCCGACGCCCGCATTGGAGCTTCCCGCCGCGGTGAGCTCGCCGTGAAAGGGCGCATCAGGCAGCGTCAGCGGCACGCGGTTGTTGATGGCGTTGACGACGCCGCCGATGGCCTGGCTGCCGTACCGCAGCGTCGCCGCGCCGCGCACGACTTCAATGCTCTGCGCCGACAGCGGATCGATCGGCACGCCGTGGTCGGGCCCGACCTCGGAAACATCGCCGGACTTGACGCCGTCTTCAAGAATTTCGACGCGATTGGAATCCATGCCGCGGATCACGGGGCGGCTGGCGCCTGCCGCGAATCCGGTGTTGGCGACACCCGGCACTTCTTTCAGAGCGTCCGCGAGATTGGCGCCGCCGCTATCGACGATATCGTCGCGGCCGATGCGCGAGACGATGGTGGCGAAGCGGTCTGGATTTCCGGCGATGGGCGATGCGGTGACGACGATTTCGTCTTGCCCCGTTGCTTGCGCCGGCGTGGGCGCGGGCTGAGCCAAGGCGGGAGCGGCGAACGAACCGATGCACAGGGCGAACGGCGCGACCAGGGAAAGCGAAGGCGCGCGCGTGCGCGCACGAGAACCAAGCAGCATTGGGAAAACATCCTCTAAGCGTGGAGATTTCGCCGCCGACGCGGGGCGCGCGCGCGCTGGGCATGCGCGACGTCGAGCGGGACGAGTTGGGCTTAGAGGGCGATGGGCGGCGCGCGGCTGCGCCAGGGCAGCGTGGCGCGTTTCGGCGCGGCCACGACGAGCACGAGCGGCGCAAGCGGCGCCAGAGCGCGGATTTCCGGAAGCGCCGCCGCGACGGCCAGGGTCGCGCGGCCGGAGCCGGCGAGCGCCTGACACAGAATGCAATCGGCTTTGCCGGCGGACACCGTCGCCGCGACAGCCTCGCGACGCGCATCGCCAGCGCCGACGCCAAGGCCGACGCTGACGGCCAGGGGAGCGGGCGTCTCGGCCCGATGGACGTGGGTCTGGACGACAAAGGCCTGCAGCAGCACCGCGAACAGGGCGGCGAGCACGGTCCAACGGCGCGCCAATGGCGCGCCGAGGACAGGGTGGCGGTGGGCCGATTTCCGCATCCGGGGCGTTATATTATATCGCGCGCGCGAAGATAAGCCCCCGCGGACGACGGCCCCCAAATTTGGAGAACATGCCCGCTGGCGCGGCGCCCCTGCGCCTCTCAAAGCATCGAGGGGATCACCCGATCCGGCGGCTTATGGCCATCGGCGAAGGTTTTGATGTTGACGATGACCTTCTCGCCCATGTCGATGCGGCCTTCGAGTGTGGCCGACCCCATGTGCGGCACGAGCACGACGTTGGGCAGCTTCTTGAGCTTCGGATTGATCGCCGGCTCGTTCTCGAACACGTCGAGCCCGGCGCCGCCCAACTCGCCCTTCTCCAGCATACGCGCGAGCGCGCTCTCATCGATCACTTCGCCGCGCGCGGTGTTCACGACGAACGCATGCGGCTTCAGGAGCGCGAGCCGCCGCGCCGAAAGCAAATGATACGTGCCCGGCGTGTGCGGGCAATTGACAGAGACGATGTCCATGCGCGCGAGCATCTGATCGAGGCTTTCCCAATAGGTCGCTTCCAGCTCCTGCTCGATGTGCGGGCTCACCTTGCGCCGGTTGTGATAGTGGATCTGCAGGCCGAACGCCTTGGCGCGGCGCGCCACCGCCTGGCCGATGCGGCCCATGCCGATGATGCCGAGTCGTTTGCCGGTGATGCGCCGGCCCATCATCCAGGTTGGCGACCAGCCCTTGAACTGATCCGCCTCGATCACCTTCACCCCTTCGACGATCCGGCGCGGCACGGCGAGAATGAGCGCCATCGTCATGTCCGCCGTGTCTTCCGTCAGCACGCCGGGCGTGTTGGTGACCGTGATCCCGCGCTCGACGGCGCTCTGCACGTCGATGTTGTCGACGCCGGCGCCGAACTGGGCGATGAGGCGAAGCTGGTCGCCGGCCTGGCTCAGCACGCGGCTATCGATGCGGTCCGTTACGGTCGGCACGACCACGTCGGCGCGCTTCAGCGCCGCGCCGAGCTCCTCCGCCGTCATCGCTCTATCTTCAAGATTGAGTTCGGCGTCGAACAACTCCCGCATGCGGGTTTCGACCTGATCCGGCAAACGCCGGGTGACGACGACCTTCAACTTCTTGGCGGGCATGGCACTGATCTAGCCCAGCGCGGGCCCTGCTCCAAGGCGCGCAGCGTTAAACCGGTTTTCATCCTGTCGGCTGCATGATTTTCGGACCTTCCCAAGCGTGGAGGGGCTCCAATTGGTGGGTTGTCATGCGTTGTCGGCTCGCGCCGCTTGCGGCGATTTCCCTTTTTGCTCTGTGCGTCAGCGCCATGGCGGACGATTCCACGCCGCGCGTCGGGCCCGATTCGCATCAGCCCGTGCCCCGCTTCGTCAGTCTGAAGACCGAGGGCGCGAACGGCCGGCATGGCCCCGGGCTCGAGCACAAGGTGGACTGGATCTATGAGCGCACGGGCCTGCCCCTGATGGTGACGGCTGAGAGCGGACGCTGGCGGCGCGTGCGCGATCCCGATGGGGCGGATGTGTGGATGTTCGCGGCCAATCTCGATGAGCGGCGCACCGGTTATGTGAAGAGCGCCGGCGACGTGCCGCTGCGCGATGCGCCCAGCGCCAATTCGCGCATCGTCGCCTATCTTGCGACCGGCGTGATCGGCGGGCTCACCGGCTGCGACGGCGCCTGGCGGCGCCTGGCGGTCGGCGGGCGCGTCGGGTGGGTCCCCAAGGAGGCGATCTGGGGCGCCGATCAAACCTGCGCAGCGAGCTGAGCGCGCGCCCCAAACGGGGAAACGCCTCGACAAATCAGTGCTCCCGTGACGCCGTCTGGTTAACCGACACGCGATCTGGGGACTGAATATGCTGCGTACGATCCTCGTTTGCTGCGCGCTCGCGGCGCTGGGGGCCTGTGAGACCTTGCCGCCGGTCCTGACCGGCGCGACCACTTCACGCCCTGCCCCGGCCGCCACGCCGGTATCGTACGAACCAACGCCCGAGCAGCAATTGCTGGATCTTGAGCGCCGGCTGGCGGCGCAGTCGCAAGAGCAGGGGCTGGGCGCGGCGTTGGGCGGCGCACTGGATCCCGCCGACGGCTTCATCCTCCGTCCCGGCGAGGTGTTGTCCGGAGCCGACGCCGTACATCAAAGCCTCAACCAGGGCGGGCCGGTGTTCTGGCAGCCAGACAAGGTGTTTGTCTCCAGCGGGGGCGACATGGGGGTCACCAGCGGCCGCTACGTCGAGGTGGTGGCCGGCTCCGAAGCAGTCCAGGGCCGCTATCTCGCCACATGGCGCAAGGACGCCAACGGCGAGTGGCGCCTGCTGAGCGAAACCCGGGTTCCCGATCCGGCGCCGCGGCGGCGGCGCTAGGGCGCGTCGGGCAGTTCGCCTTTCCCCGGCCCCAGGCGCGTGCTACCCCGCCCGCCTTGGATTTTGGGACGCAGGACCTGATGACAATCGAAGCGGACTACCCCTCGAAAATGGAATTCGAGGACTTGATCGCAAGCGGCGAGGGCCGGCTTTTCGGACCCGGCAACGCGCAATTGCCGCTGCCGCCGATGCTGATGTTCGACCGGATCACCTCGATCTCAGCCGATGGCGGCTCGCATAACAAAGGCCACGTCGTCGCCGAGTTCGCGATCCGGCCGGACCGATGGTTTTTCGCCTGCCACTTCCAGGGTGATCCGGTCATGCCCGGCTGTCTGGGGCTCGACGCCATGTGGCAGCTGGTTGGCTTCTATCTCGGCTGGCGCGGCGCGCCGGGCCGCGGCCGTGCGCTTGGCGTCGGCCAGGTGGAATTCAGGGGCCAGATCACACCCGACGTAAAAGTCGTCCGCTATGAAATCGACATGAAGAAAGTGATCTTGCGCAAGCTGGTGCTGGGAATCGGCGACGGCGCCGTCTTCGCCGACGACATCCCCATATACACCGCCAAGGACCTGAAGGTCGGTTTGTTCAGCGCCGAGCAGCTTGCCGCCGGATTGAAATAAAACAGGGAAGCGCCATGCGCCGCGTCGTCGTCACGGGAATGGGGATCGTCTCCTCGATCGGCAACAATGTGCAGGAGGTGCTGGCGAGCCTGCGCGACGCCAAGTCCGGCATCCGCCGGGCGGCCGAATATGTCGAGCGCGGCTTTCGTTGCCAGGTGCACGGCGAGCCGCAGCTGCAGCCCGAAGACATCGTCGACAAGCGCGTGATGCGCTTCATGGGCGAAGGCTCGGGCTGGAACTTCATCGCCATGGACCAGGCGATCAACGACGCCGGCCTTGAAAAGAACGAGGTCAGCCACGAGCGCACCGGGCTCATCATGGGCTCGGGCGGGCCCTCGACGCATGCAATCGTGGCCGCCGCCGACATCACGCGCGAGAAGGGCCCCAAGCGCGTCGGGCCGTTCGCCGTGCCCAAAAGCATGAGTTCAACCGCGAGCGCCACGCTCGCCACGCCGTTCGAGATCAAAGGCGTGAACTATTCCATCAGCTCCGCCTGCGCCACCTCCTCGCATTGCATCGGCAACGCCTATGAGATGATCCAGTGGGGCAAGCAGGACGTGATGTTCGCCGGCGGCTCCGAGGAACTGGACTGGACGCTCTCGGTGCTGTTCGACGCCATGGGCGCGATGTCGAGCAAATTCAACGACACGCCGGAGCGAGCCTCGCGCGCCTTCGACGCGAGCCGCGACGGCTTCGTCATCGCCGGCGGCGCAGGCGTGCTCGTGCTCGAGGAAATGCAGCACGCCAAAGCGCGCGGCGCGAAGATCTATGCCGAAGTTTCGGGCTACGGCGCCACGAGCGACGGATTCGACATGGTGCAGCCTTCCGGCGAAGGCGCCACGCGCTGCATGCGGCTCGCCATCGAGCACCTCGACCGCCCCGTCGATTACATCAACCCGCACGCCACTTCGACGCCGATCGGCGACGTGAAGGAAATGGAAGCCGTTCGCAAAGTGTTCGGCGAGCGCGTGCCGCTCATATCCGGCACCAAATCGCTCACCGGCCACTCGCTCGGGGCCTCAGGCGTGCAGGAAGCCATCTATTCGCTGCTGATGATGCAGAACGGCTTCGTCTGCGAAAGCGCGCACATCGACGAACTGGACCCGGCTTTCGCCGACCTGCCGATCGTCCGCAAGCGGGAGGAGCGCGAACTGAATTGCGTGCTCAGCAATTCGTTCGGGTTCGGCGGCACGAACGCGACATTGGCGTTTACCCGCGTTGCCGCCTAGGCGCGGGAACGAGGTTGCTGCGGACTACGGTGAGTTCCGCCGCGGTCGCATGTTCCGCGGCTATTGCTGCGACGTCTGCGAGGTGCTCGCCGATTGGTTGGGATCGTCCGAGGCAGGCAGCTCCGACAGTTTCGCCTGCGCTTCAGCCGTGACCCGATCCGCGGCGGCGCCCGCAGTCTGAAACGAACCGCGCTGGTAGGCGAACGCGCCGATGCCGATCAGAATCAACAGGACGCCGAGAACGAGGCCCCAGGCGAAGCCGCCGCCGTTGCCGCTTTGCGCCCGCAGGCGCTCCCGATAGCCAACGACCCGGCCCTCGCTGTCGCGCGCCACTTCGGTCTCGCGAATCTCTGGCATGACGCTCTCGTCTCCTTTGAAAGGAAAAACGTCGCGCGGAAATCCGGGTTCCGATCGCGACGCGGCGACGCCCGTGTCCCCATCCAGTACGTTACACGCGCTCGACGGCTTGAGCGGCGGCGTCCAGCGCCGCCGCGATCGCTTGAGCTTGTTCGTCAGTCAGCGGACCGTGCTCGAAGCGAAGGCGCAGCGCGTAGCGCAGATTCTCCATCGCCCGCACGACTTGCGGCGAACGTCCTCCGCTGAAGCGATCGCGGACGGCGTCAATGCGTTCGAACAAGGCCGAGACCGTGCGGTCGTTCTCCTTGAGCTCCGCCTCGCCGTTCGGCGTGATGGCGTAGAGTTTCTTGCCGCCTTCGCTCGAAGCCAGCGTCACGTGGCCCATTTCCTCGAGCATGGTGAGCAGCGGATAGATGACGCCCGGCGACGGCGCGTAGGCGCCGCCCAGCCGCTGTTCGATCTCCTTGATGAGGTCGTAGCCATGCCTGGGCTTCTCCGCGACCAGGGCGAGAATGACGAAACGAAGGTCGCCCTGTTCGAAAAAGCGGCCGCCGCCGAAACCATGGCGCCCGCCCCAGCCGCGATGGCCGTCGCGCTCATGCCCCCAGCCGCGGCGCGCGTGACGCTCGGCCCAGTCCCGCCAGTGATGATGATGTTCTCGCACGGTCAACCTCGATAGCACTTCGATATATCGCTCGATATATCGGCGATTGTTCGCTGTCAAGAGGCCGCGGGGCGAGGACTGCTTGACCGCCGCGCCGGGACGTTGGCACCTGCGCGCCTGGAGGATCGAAATGGCGGACGAATGGACGATGCCGGCGGGGAGCTTGATGGCCGGCAAGCGCGGGCTGGTGATGGGCGTGGCAAACGACAAATCGATCGCCTGGGGCATCGCTCAGCAACTGGCCAAGCAAGGCGCTGAACTCGCTTTCACCTATCAGGGCGAGGCGCTGATGAAACGCGTTCAGCCCTTGGCGGAAAGTGTCGGCTCCAAGATCATGCTCGAGTGCGACGTGACGAACGATGCGCAGCTCGATGCGGTGTTCGCGGCGCTGCAGGAAAAGTGGGGCGGACTCGATTTCCTCGTCCACGCCATCGCCTTTTCCGACAAAAATGAGCTGCGCGGCTCGTTCGTGGAAAACACCACGCGGGAAAACTTCCTGCGCACGATGGACATCTCGGCGTTCTCCTACGTCGCCTGCGCCAAGCGCGCCGCGCCGATGATGCAGCCTGGCGGCTCGATGGTGACGCTGACTTATCTCGGCGCCGAACGCGTACTGCCGAGCTATAACGTGATGGGCGTGGCCAAGGCCGCGCTGGAAGCCTCCACGCGCTACATGGCGCGCGACCTCGGCCCCAAAGGCATCCGCGTCAACGCCATCAGCGCCGGCCCGATGCGCACGCTCGCCATCGCCGGCATCCAGGGCGGGCGCGGCCTGATCTCGACGGGCCGCGAATGGAGTCTGATGAAGGAAGACACCAGCATGGAAGGCATCGCCGGCTGCGCGCTGTGGCTGCTTTCCGATCTCGGCCGCTCCACCACCGGGGAAGTGATCCATGTCGACGCGGGCTTCCACGTCGTTGGGTTGCCCGACAATCTGGAAAGCTAGACGCTGTCAGCCGTCGGCGGCGGCGGTTTGCATCTGCGCATCGCGCAGAATGGCGCGGGCGCGCTCGGCCTGATCGGCGCGCACCATGATGCGGAATCCCGATTGCGTGAACGCGAAGCCCGGCTCGATCGAGAGCACGTTCAAGTCCGGCATCAGCGTATAGACGCCCTCGGCCTCCAACAGGCTGTTGGCGATCAGCGCTTCGGAGCGCTGAATGAAACGCGCGGCGACAACGAGGTCCACGCCCCGATGTTAGCCAAACCGACGCGACGCGCCACAGCTTGCGGCGCCACGTCGCGGCGATAGTGGTGTGGGCGACCGCGCCGGGTCAGTGCGCGCGCGCGAATTGCTGATCGTTCGCCTGCGCCGGCGCGTCCACCCGAACCTCGACCGCCAGTGCGTCGAGCCGCTCGGATTGCGCTGAAACCTGGGTTTCCAGCGTCTGCGCGCGCGTTTCCAGCTGCGCCGCCTGCGCATTCAAATGGCTGACCTGATCAACGTAGAATCTATCCGAGGTCTGGAGCCCCTCGATCCTGCCGCCCAGCACGTAGGCCGCCGTGGCCACAGCGACGATCAATGCAAGGCTGCCGCTTGCGATCCAGACGCCGGCTCGCGCGGGCAGCGCCGCCACCGCCACACGCAAATCAGAAATCTGCTTGCGCAAGTCTTCGAGGCTGGAAAAGAGCGTCTGATCCATAGCCCGCATAATCTCCGGATCGCTCTCACGCTCCGACATCGCCCGCCCCCTTGAACGACGCGGAGATAAGCACCGAACGCTATTACAATCCAGAGTTGTTTAACGCCTCGTTCACAGATCCGCACTGTGCGTAAACGAACAAAGCCCGCCGCGAACGCGGCGGGCTCCATCCAACGCAATGGCCGCGTTATTCGCCGGAGGCTTCGCGGCGCGGGCGGTCGCCGCGATCGCGGCGTGGGCCGCGGTCGCCGCGCTCACGACGCGGCGGGCCGCCATGGTCTTCGCCTTCTTCGCCGAGTTCGGCGGAAAGGTCGGCGCCGGTGGCTTGATCCACGACTTTCATCGAGAGGCGCACCTTGCCGCGATCATCGAAGCCCAGGAGCTTCACCTTCACCACGTCGCCTTCCTTGACGACGTCGGAGGGCTTCTCCACGCGCTGGCGCGCGAGCTGCGAGACGTGCACCAGGCCGTCCTTGGCGCCGAAGAAGTTCACGAAGGCGCCGAACTCCATCACCTTCACGACCTTGCCTTCATAGATCTGGCCGACCTCCGGTTCGGAGGTCAGCGACTTGATCCATTTCACGGCGGCTTCGATCGATTCCTGATTCGCGGACGCGACCTTCACCGTACCGTCGTCCTCGACATTGATCTTGGCGCCGGTCTTCTCGACGATTTCGCGGATCACCTTGCCGCCAGTGCCGATCACATCGCGAATCTTGTCGGTCGGGATGTTGATCTGGACGATGCGCGGCGCGTTGGCGCCGAGTTCGCCCCGGGGCGCCGAGAGCGCCTTGTTCATCTCGCCGAGGATATGGAGACGTCCCGCGTGCGCGCGATCAAGCGCGACGCGCATGATTTCCTCGGTGATGCCCGCGACCTTGATGTCCATCTGCAGCGAGGTGATGCCCTTTTCGGTGCCGGCGACTTTGAAATCCATGTCGCCGAGATGGTCTTCGTCGCCGAGGATGTCGGTGAGCACTTCGAAGCCGTAGTCCTCGAGCACGAGGCCCATAGCGACGCCCGCGACCGGCGCGGAGAGCGGAACGCCCGCATCCATCAGCGCCAGCGAGGAGCCGCACACTGTCGCCATCGAGGACGAGCCGTTCGACTCGGTGATCTCGGAGACGAGGCGCAGCGTGTACGGAAATTGCTCCGAACTCGGCAGCACCGCCTTCATCGCCCGCCATGCCAGCTTGCCGTGGCCGATCTCGCGGCGCCCCGCGCCCCCCATGCGGCCGGTTTCGCCGACGCTGTAGGGCGGGAAATTGTAGTGGAGCATGAAGCGCTCCTTGGTCGTGCCGCCGAGGCTGTCGACATATTGCTCGTCTTCGGCCGTGCCCAACGTGGCGACGACGATGGCCTGCGTTTCACCGCGGGTGAACAGCGCCGATCCATGCGTGCGCGGAAGGAAGCCGACTTGCGCCTCGATCGGGCGCACCTTGTCGACCGGGCGTCCATCGATACGCGCCTTGTCCTTGACAATGCGGGCGCGCACGATGTCGCTCTCCACCGCCTTAAAGGCTTCCTTGAACACATTGGCGTCGACGCCGTCCGGATTAGCGTCGCTCTTCACCAGCGCCGCCTTGGCCTCGTCGCGCGCCGCGCCGACGGCGGCGTAACGTTCGTCCTTCTTCACGATGCGGTACGCGTCGCCGACCTTGCCGCCGACCAGCGAGACGATCTTCTTCTTGAGTTCGCTCTGATCTTCCGGTTCGAACTCGAACGGGTCCTTGCTGGCTTTCTCCGCGAGATTGATGATCGCATCAATCACCGGCTGCATGCCCTTGTGACCAAGCTGCAGCGCCGACAGCATTTCCGCTTCGGTCAATTCCTTCACCTCGGATTCGACCATCATGATCGCGTTCGCCGTGCCGGCGATGACGAGATCGAGTTCGCTCTTCGCCATGTCGGCGATCGTCGGATTGAGCACGGGCTTGCCGTCGATCCAGCCGACCCGCGACGCCGCAATTGGGCCCATGAAGGGCACGCCGGAGATCGTCAGCGCGGCGCTCGCGGCGACCATCGCCAAGAGATCGGATTCGTTTTCATTGTCCCAGCTCAGCACCGTGATGATGACTTGCACTTCGTTCTTGAAGCCGTCGACGAACAAGGGACGGATCGGGCGGTCGATCAGGCGCGAAATCAGCGTCTCGCGCTCGGAGGGGCGCCCTTCGCGCTTGAAATAGCCGCCGGGAATACGGCCCGAGGCGAAGAACTTTTCTTGATAATTCACGGTGAGCGGGAAGAAGTCCTGACCGGGCTTCGGCTCCTTTGCATACACGACCGTCGCCAGGACGGCGGTTTCCCCCCAAGTGGCCATCACGGCGCCGTCAGCTTGGCGCGCGACGTGGCCGGTTTCGAGCGTCAGCTTGCGGCCGGCCCAGTCGAGGGAAACGGATTTAATGTCGAACATGTGCTCTCTCCTGGCGAGCGAGCCCCATGCCCGGTCGCCACGTACGGTGCGCGACGACGGATTCGCCGCGCGAATTGCCCGCGCGCCGGATTGCGTGCGGGTTCGAACTTGCGGGTGCTGATGCGCTATGTGCCTTCGGCGGCCTCGGGCCAGTCCCAGAAACGCCGAAGGGGAGCGCAACCGCTCCCCTTGCCTTAGCGCCTAGCGGCGCAGATTGAATCGCTCCAGCACTGCTTGATAGCGCTTCTCATCGCGACTCTTCAGGTAGTCCAGAAGGCGCCGGCGCTGCGACACGAGCTTCAAGAGCCCGCGGCGCGAGTGATTGTCCTTCTTGTGCGTCTTGAAGTGCTCCGTGAGACTGGCGATGCGCTCGGAGAGGATCGCAACCTGCACTTCGGGCGAGCCCGTATCGTCTTTGCCCTGGGCGTTCTCTTTGATCAGCGCGCTCTTGCGCTCAGCGGTAATCGACATCGGCTCCTCTATTCGTCTGCCAAATGGAACACGCGGGTCGGCTTGAACTTGCCGGCCCGCACGTCGCCCAGGGCCACCGCTTTGCCTTGGAACAAGGCCACCGCAGCGCGCGAGGCGTCTTGGCCTGCCACGATGCGGTCGCGGAATTTCGGCTTCAGCGCCTCCGCCACGTGAGGCAGGAGGACAATCGGCCGTCCTTGCCTGAGCTTGAACGCATCCTCCCCGTTTATGGCCAGCGCCGGGATGTCGGCCAGCGCGGTCTCTACGGGCAGGAGGCGTTCGGACGCGGCGCCCTTATGGCCCAAATCCTGGAGCGCGTCGAGGGGAACGCTGCCCGCTTCGGTAAACGGCCCAACCGCCGTCCGCCGCAGCCGCCAGACGTGCCCTTCCGCGCCAAGCGCGGCCGCAAGGTCTCGCACCATGGCGCGGATGTAGAAGCCTTTGCCGCAGCGAACGCGAATGGTGGCGAGATCTTGCTCCGCGCTCACCAGCTCGGTCTCGTGCACGATAACGGCGCGCGCCTCCAATTCCACTTCTTCGCCCGCCCGGGCGAGATCATAGGCGCGCTCGCCGTCGATCTTCACCGCGCTGAACTGGGGCGGGACCTGCTCGATCTCGCCGTTGAAAGCAAGCAGCGCGGCGCGGATGGCGTCAGGCGCGGGGCGCGCATCGCTCCGGGCGGTCACGGCGCCTTCGCGATCCTGCGTGGCGGTCGAAGCGCCCCATTTGATGGTGAAGACGTACGTCTTCTCCGCCTCCACCAGCCACGGCACCGTCTTGGTGGCTTCGCCCAATGCGATCGGCAGCACGCCGGAAGCGAGCGGATCGAGCGTGCCGGCATGGCCGGCCTTGTTGGCGTTGAACACGCGACGCACGGCGGAGACGGCCTGCGTCGAGGTCATGTCGTCGGGCTTGTCGAGCACGATCCAGCCGGAGACGTCGTCGCCCTTCTTGCGGCGGCTCACGATTCATCCCCGTGCTTCAAATCGCGCGCCACGCGCGGATCGTGCAGGAGATCGTCAATGTGCTGCGCCTCGTCGTAGGAAACGTCAGGCAGGAAGTGCAGCTCGGGCGTGTAGCGCAGATCGACCGCGCGGCCGAGCTTGCCGCGCAAAAACCCGCCCGCGTGCGTCAGCGCCTTGGCGATGCGGCGCGAATCCCCCGGCCCGAGCGGAGAGACGAAGGCCGTCATATGCTTCAGATCGGGTGACGCGCGCACCTCCCCGATCGTGATCGACACGCCCTGCAATTCGGGATCGCGCAGCTCTTCGCGCGCGAGGATGTCCACCAGCGCATGACGCACGAGTTCCGCCGCCCGCAATTGGCGTTGCGACGGCGCCCCGCCGCCAGGCGATTTCGTTCTGTGTTTCATTGTTCTCGTTTCAGGGCGCGGCGGTATAGGCGAACGCCGTGCAAAGTTGCGGATCCTCGCCGCTGCCGCCGGGCGGGCGCTCGCCCTTGAACGCCGCCACCTTGAACACCCAGCGGCCCGCGCTGTCGACGAATTCGCTGACGGCGAGGTGGCGGGTGTGCTGGGCGCCGCAGAGGCCCTGCCCGGCGCTGCGGGAAATGTTTTCCTCGAGTACGCGATAAAGATGCGTGTCGACGCGCGGATCGCCGCCGAGCACGGCCGCGAAACTTTGCCCGTCGACGCCGGACCGCTGGTCGGACGGCGCTACGTTGATCGGCTGCGCGCGGATGGTGACGCCGTTCGCGAAAGCGAACACGACCGGCCCGCCGCGCACGCCCTCTATGCTGACGCGCAAATTGCCGACGGCGCCGCGCGCGGCCTGACTGACCGCGCGCCATTGCTGGCGCACGACCGCGGGTTCTTCCTGCGGCACGGCGTCCACGCGCGTTTCCGGCTCGACGATGGTGTTGCCGCGCACAGCAGGTGCGTGATCGCTCTGGTTCTCGCGGCTGCACGCCGCGACCGCACACGCCATCAGCAATGCGATCGCGCCCCTAGAGCGTGCGCTGGACCACTTCGACATTGAAGCACTCGATCACGTCGCCTTGCTTGATGTCCTGGAACGGGCCGAAGCTCATGCCGCATTCCTGCCCGGACTGGACTTCGTTCACTTCGTCCTTGAAGCGCTTCAAGGTCGTCAGTGTCCCCATTTCCTGGATCACGACGTTGTCGCGCAGGATTCGCACCTTGGCGCCCTTGCGCACCACGCCCTCGGTGACGCGGCAGCCCGCAACCTTGCCGACCTTGGAAATCTGGAAGACTTCGAGGACTTGCGCATTGCCGAGGAAGGTCTCGCGATTGACCGGTGCGAGCATGCCCGAGAGCACGCCTTTGATGTCGTCCAGCAGGTCGTAGATGATCGCGTAGTAGCGGATCTCGACGCCCTCGCGGTCGGCCAGATCGCGCGCTTCCTTCGACGCGCGGACGTTGAATCCGACGATCGATGCGCCGGACGTCTTGGCCAGCTGCACGTCGGATTCGTTGATTGCACCGACGCCCGCATGAACGATGCGTCCGCGCACTTCCTCGGTGCCGATCTTGTCGATGGCGCCGACAATCGCTTCCGCCGAGCCTTGCACGTCCGCCTTGATCAGCAGGGTCAGCTCGCGCACGCCCTCCTTGATCTTGGCCATCATGGCTTCGAGCGAATTGCCCCGCGCCGCGCCGACAGCGGCGCGTTCGCGGCGTTTGCGTTGGCGATAATCGACGATTTCGCGGGCGCGATTTTCGTTCTCGACCACCTGCAGCACATCGCCCGGATCAGGCACCCCCTCGAGGCCCATGATCTCGGCGGGCTCGGACGGGCCGGCCTGCTGCATCGCCTGGCCGCGCTCGTTGGCGAGCGCGCGCACGCGGCCCCATTGCGAGCCGGCGACGACGATGTCGCCGCGCTTCAAGGTGCCCTTTTGCACCAGCACGGTGGCTACCACGCCGCGGCCCTTGTCCAGCTTGGATTCAATGACCGTCGCTTCAGCGCTGCGGTTCGGGTTGGCCTTGAGATCCAAGACTTCCGCTTGCAACAGGATGGCTTCGACCAACTTGTCGAGGCCGAGCTTCTTGGTGGCGGAGACTTCGACGTGCAGCACGTCGCCGCCGAAATTTTCCGTGACGAGGTCGTGTTGCAGCAGTTCCTGCAGCACGCGTTCCGGCTTGGCGTCCGGCTTATCGATCTTGTTGACCGCGACGATAATGGGCACGCCCGCCGCTTTCGCGTGGCTGATCGCTTCCGCGGTTTGCGGCATGACGCCATCATCGGCGGCGACCACAAGCACCACGATATCCGTCGCCTGCGCGCCGCGCGCGCGCATCGCCGAGAACGCGGCGTGACCCGGCGTATCGAGGAACGTGACGCGTTGACCGCTCGGCAGCCGCACTTGATAGGCGCCGATATGTTGAGTGATGCCGCCCGCTTCGCCCGCGGCGACATCGGTCGAGCGCAGCGCATCGAGCAGCGACGTCTTGCCGTGGTCGACGTGGCCCATGACGGTCACTACCGGCGGGCGCGGCTCGACATTCTCGTCGGTGTCGACTTCGCCGGCGAGGCCCTCTTCGACATCCGATTCCGCCACACGCTTCACGGGATGGCCATGCTCGGTGGCGATCAGCTCCGCCGTGTCGGCGTCGAGCACGTCGCTCTGCTTCAGCATTTGCCCTTGGCGCATCATGAACTTGATGATGTCCGCGACGCGGATCGCCATGCGGTTGGAGAGTTCCTGCACCGTGATGGTTTCAGGAATGATAACTTCCCGCTTGATCTGGTCGCGCTCGCCGCCGCCCAGCATCTTGGCGCGGCGTTCCTTTTCCTTCTGCTGCGCGCGGCGATAAGCGGCCAGCGAACGGACGCGGTCGTCATCGCCCTCGGTGATGCGCTCCACCATGTCGAGCGTGAGGCGCCCTTCGCGGCGCTTCGGCTCGCCCTTCTTGGTCGGCTTCACCGGCGCCGGCGTCGGCCCACGCTTGGTCTTCACCCGCCCGCCGAGGTCGCTCAGAATGTCTTCCGCGGGTTCTTCGCGCGCGGACGCGGGCGCGGGGCGCTGCGGCGAGGCGGAAGCAGGCGCGCGGCTGGCGGACGGCTCGCCTTCCGCTTGCTCGTCGGCGGCTTCGCGCCGCCGCGCTTCGGCTTCGGCCTCGATGGCTTCGAGTTCGGCGGCTTTGCGGCGCTGCGCCTCTTCGAGCGCGCGGCGTTGTTCTTCTTCCTCGCGCGCGCGCGCTTCGCGTTCGCTGCGATCGGCGAGCGCGCGCTGCACCGCCTCCTGGCGGCGGCGCGCTTCTTCATCGCTGATGCCGCCGGGCGACGGCTTTGGCGCTTCCGCGACCGGCGCGGCCGGCGCCGGCTTCGGCCGCTGGCTCGGCGGCGGCACGCCCGGGCCGGGCGCCGCTTTCGGCGCGGGCGCGGCCGGCGGACGGCCGACGGCGCGTTTTTCACGCACCTCGACGGCGACCTGCTTGGTGCGGCCATGGCTGAAGCTCTGACGCACCGTGCCCGTCGAGGTCGTGCGCGTCAGCGTCAGCGGCTTGCGGCCGGAAGCGGATTCTTTTTGTTCGTTGCCGTCACTCATATCGTATCGAAACGCGTCCTGATTTTCCGTCTCAGCTTTGGTCTTCCGAAGTCATCTTGCTCGGCGCGGCCGCGAGGCTCGGCCCCGCATCCGCGTCGCCCAGTCCCAATCCGCGCCAGGAATCGGGCCAAGAGCCTGGAACGATGGCGCGGAATCCAGAAAGGCGGCCGATTTCCGCCGCCCAGTCCAGCGCCATGCGCTCTTGAAGCAGGCATGCGTGTATCACACGATCCCGCCCCAGCGCCATGCCCAATTCCTCCGCGGAAAAACAGCCCACGCCGGGCGCGGGTCGGCCCCATAAGCCAATATGGAGCCTCTGTAATTTCTCGCGCCCGTCCGCGGCGCCGTCCGACGCCTCCACCAGCGCGAAGACCGGCTTGGCGCGGATCGCCGCGTCCACCTGAGTCGCGCCAAACGCCAACGCGCCGGCGCGGCGCGCAAGCCCCAGAAAGTCGAGGCAGCGGCGGGCGAGCAAGGCTTCCGTTTGCTCGGCAAGTCCGGCAGGGACCGCGACCGGCGCTTTCAGAGAGCGGGCAAACCCGCCCTTGCGGATCGCCGTTTCAAGGCCCTGGCGGCTGGCCGAAACCCACACGCCGCGGCCCGGCAGCTTCGCCGCGACATCGGGGACGACCATGCCATCCGGGCCCACGGCAAAGCGAATGAGGTGACGCTCAGGTAGGGACTGCCCCGTCGCCACGCAACGCCGCTCGCGCATGTGCTTTTGGTGCGAGGCCGACATTGTCGCTTCCGTGACGCCGGTTAAGCCCGGCTATTCCTCGCCGCCTTCGAAGCTCGGGGCGCTTTCGGGTTCCTCGTCGATCGGCGCGTCCGGCGCGTCGATCCAACCTGCGGCGACGCGCGCCTGCATGATGAGATCGTCCGCCGCTTCTTGCGTGAGCTGGAACTCCTCCAGCACGCCCGGCTCGCGCACACGCTCGCCATTCTTGGTTTCAAAATAGCCGCGGATGTCGTCGGCGGTGAGGCCGGCGAAATCGTCGAGCGTCTTCACGCCCTTCTGGCCCAGGCCCACGAGCATCTGCGCGGTCAGGCCGGGGATTTGCGTAAGAGCGTCCTCGACGCCGAGTTCGATCCGCTTGGCTTCGAGTTCAGCCGCCTGCTTTTCGAGATATTCCCCCGCGCGTGTCTGCAATTCTTCGGCGATTTCTTCGTTGAGACCCTCGATCGACGCCAGTTCGTGCGCGTCGACATAGGCGATGTCCTCGATCGACACGAAGCCTTCCGAAGCCAGCAATTGGGCGAACATTTCGTCGACTTCCAGCGCCTGAATGAACAGCGCCGAACGGGCGGCGAACTCCTTCTGGCGGCGCTCGCTCTCCTCCGACTCGGTGAGGATGTCGATCGACCAGCCGGTCAGCTGGGAGGCCAGCCGCACGTTCTGGCCGCGCCGTCCGATAGCCAGTGAGAGCTGCGCTTCCGACACCACGACTTCGACGCGCTGCTCTTCCGGATCCAGCACCACCTTTGTCACTTCCGCCGGCTGCAGCGCGTTGACGATGAAGGTCGCGGGGTCAGACGACCACGGGATGATGTCGATCTTCTCGCCTTGCAACTCGCCGACCACCGCCTGCACGCGCGCGCCGCGCATGCCGACGCAAGCGCCGACGGGATCGATCGAGCTGTCGTGCGAAAGCACGGCGATCTTCGCGCGCGAACCCGGATCGCGGGCGGCCGCCTTGATCTCGATCACGCCTTCATAGACTTCCGGCACTTCCTGCGCGAACAGCCGCGCCATGAATTCCGGCTTGGCGCGCGAGAGGAAGATCTGCGGGCCCTTTGTTTCACGGCGAACATCGTAGATGTAGGCGCGCGTGCGGTCCCCCGTGCGCAGGTTTTCGCGCGGGATCGCTTCGCTGCGGCGGATCACGCCTTCAGCGCGGCCGAGGTCAACGATGACGTTGTAAAACTCGACGCGTTTGACCACGCCGTTGACGATCTCGCCGACGCGATCCTTGTATTCGCCGTACTGGCGTTCGCGCTCGGCTTCGCGGACTTCGTGATTGATCACCTGCTTCGCCGTCTGCGCGGCGACGCGGCCGAATTCGATCGGCGGCAGACCCTCTTCGTAGGTCTTGCCGACGAAGGCTTCCGGATCGGTCTTTTTCGCCACGTCGATCATGATGTCGGTGGCGGGATTGAAGGGGCGCGTTTCGGGATCGAGCATCGTCTCGTCCACCACGGTCATGACCCGCTTCAGCGCCATTTCGCCGGTCTTCGGGTCGATCTCGGCGCGGATATCGTGCTCGGCGCCGTAGCGCGAGCGCGCGGCCTTCTGCAGCGCGTGCTCCATTGCGGAGATAACGATCTCCTTCTCGATGGACTTCTCGCGCGCGACCGCGTCGGCGATCTGCAGGATTTCCAGCCTGTTCGCGGAAATACCGGTGCTCATTGCATTTTCCTCTTCTCGTTGTCCTGCTCGGCGGCCTTGGCGCGCCGCAAATCTTCCTCGATCAAACGATCCGTCAGCACGAGCCGGGCGTCGGCCAGACTGGCGAACTTGAACCGCACGTCGTCGCCTTCCGGCGTGCGCAGACGCACCTCATCGCCCTCAACGCCGGCGATTACCCCCTTGAAGCGCCTGCGTCCGTCGATCATCGCCAGCGTCTCGAGCTTCGCTTCGTGCCCGGCGAAGCGCGCAAAATCCTCGATGCGCATCAGCGGGCGATCTATGCCGGGAGACGAGACTTCCAAGGTCTCGTAGTCGATCGGCGCCAGCAGATCGTTGGCCGCGCGCGAGATGACGCCGCAATCGTCGGCGTCCAACATGCCGTCCGCCTCGCGTTCGGCCATGATTTGCAGCGTCTTGCGGCGGTTGCCCAGCAGGCGCACCCGCACCAGGCGATAGCCAAGCTCTTCCACCGCCGGTTCAATGAGCGCGATCACGCGCTCCTCGACGGGGCTGGACGCCCTCACGCGCGCGCCTTGCGGCTCGTGCGGTAGAGCGCGAGCAGATCGACTTCGATCGGCCGCGCCGCGCGTTCCCACGGCGCGGGGCCGCCCTGCGCCGACTTCTCCAGATTTTCGCGCCGTTCGACTTCCGCGAAGAAAGCCAGCAGCGCGCCTGCCTTGGCCTTGGACATGCGCCTTCCCTCTTGGGGCCCTTCCTGAGCAACAAAAAAGCGGCGGGGCCGGGCCCCGCCGCCGACACTCCCATCGGGAGTAATCAGCGATGTTGTCCTGACATATAGGACACTTTCCGCGCTTTGTCAGCCCAGATTCGGCGTATCAGCGTGATTCTGGCGCCGTAGCGGTTCGGGCGCGGGCGCCGCCGCCGGAGCAGCCCGGCGCAACGTGCGCGCCGCCCGATTCATGGCCTTCCAGCCGGACGCGCGCGGGAGGCTGGCGGCCGGATGCAACCGGAGGTCAATTTCCGATCAGCGTGCGGCGCGATCTTTCACGTAGTACAAGTCCATCGCGGCGTTGATTTGAATGCGCGGCGTGTCCCACGGACTGGATCGGCGCACGTCGGTATCCCAGTCGCCCGGCTCTCTGGCGTCGGGATCGATGCGATCGCGGTAGTTCAGCACGCGGATCTGCGCAAAGCCGTAGCCCAGCATGTGAATGCGCCATCCGCCGGTCGCGCGGCCCTCCTGGCCGTTCACGCTCCACTCATGCAGGTAAGTATTGTCCGAGTAGAGCGTCAGCGTCTCCGAGGCGACGCCGCGCGCCGCGTGATAGACGCCAGGAATATCCGTGTCCTTCATGCCGAAGCCGCACGCGCTCAGCGTCAGCGCGAGGAGCAAGGCGGCCAATCTAGCCCGCACGGGCAAACTCCAGAAAAATCGGCGCGCAATCGCCGAGACGCTTCTCCTGATAGCGCGTGGTGATGTGGTCGCTCCAGGGCAAGCGCCAATCGTCGGCCCGTTCCGCGCTCCAGACGAAGCGCGGCTCCTTGAGGAAAAGCTCCAGCGTCCAGGCGGCATAGTGGCGCCAATCCGTGGCGAAGCGGACGCGCGCGCCCGGCTTGGCGACGCGCGCGAGCTCGGCAATGAACGCGCGCTGGATGAGGCGGCGCTTCCAATGACGCGTCTTCGGCCACGGATCCGGGAAGAGGATCACGACGCGGTCAAGGCTCGCATTCGCCAGACGCGCCAGCACATCGCGCGCATCGCCCATGTGCAGGCGCACGTTGTGCACCCCGCGAGCTTCGATGTGCCGCAGACAGGAGCCGACGCCATTGAGGAACGGTTCGACGCCGATAAAACGCTGCTCCGGGTGAGCCGCGGCCTGCCCCACCAGATGCTCGCCGCCGCCGAAGCCGATCTCCAGCACATAGCCGTCCCCGGGCGCCGGAACGGGCTGAGAGGGCGGGCGTTCGGGCAGCAGCCCGGCGTTCCCCTCCGCGACCCGCCCGGCCTCCGCGCCGTGCTGAGGCGGAGAGGCAAACAGCGCCTCGAGATCGATCTTCTCGTCGGCCGGCAATGCGAGGTGCGGCAGCAGCGCCTCCACCAAGTCCGCCTGGCGCGGCTTGAGCGCGCGCGCCTTGATGCGGCCGTAGGAACGCAGGGGGCGGGATTCAGTCACGCGCTCCAGATACCGCCACGTGAACTCGTCGGCCATCGCCTTATCTGATAGCTGACAGTCGCCACAGACGCGGAGCCCCCATGCGCGAACAGCTCAATTTCTACATCGATGGCCAATGGGTCGCCCCCGCCGCCCCTCGCGCACACGAGGTGATCAATCCCGCCACCGAAGAACCGTGCGGGCGGATCTCGCTCGGCGGCGCGGCGGATGTCGACAAGGCCGTCGCCGCGGCGCGGCGTGCGTTCGAGAGCTTTTCTCAAACCAGCGTCGCCGAACGCGCGGAACTGCTGGAGCGGATCATCGCCGTCTATCAGCGCCGCCTGCCGGAGATGGCGGAGGCCATTTCCATGGAGATGGGCGCGCCGATGCCGCTCGCGCTCTCGTCGCAGGCGCCCGCCGGCATGGGCTACCTGATGGACGCGCGCCGCCAGCTCGACACCTACAAATTTGAAGAGGACATCCAGGGCGCGCGCGTTCTGAAAGAGCCGATCGGCGTCGTGGCGATGATCACGCCGTGGAATTGGCCGATGAATCAAGTCTGCGCCAAGGTCGGCCCCGCGCTCGCGGCCGGATGCACGATGATCCTCAAGCCCTCGGAGCTCGCGCCGCTGAACGCGATGATCTTCGCGGAAATCCTGCATGAAGCGGGCGTTCCCGCCGGCGTGTTCAATCTGGTGAATGGCGACGGGCCCGGCGTGGGCGCGGCGCTCTCCGCGCATCCCGGCGTCGACATGGTGAGCTTTACCGGCTCCACGCGCGCCGGAATCGCCATCGCCAAGGCCGCGGCGGATACGGTCAAGCGCGTCACTCAGGAGCTCGGCGGCAAGAGCCCGGACATCATCCTCGGCGACGCCGACATCCGCCGCGCCGCCAAGCGCGGCATGCTGCACATGGCCAACAATACCGGCCAGAGCTGCAACGCGCCCTCGCGCATGCTCGCACCGCGCCAGCACTATGAGGAGATCGTCGCGATCGCCGCCGAAGCAGCGAACGCGATCCGCGTGTCGGCGCCGGACAAGGCGGAGAAGGGCGATATCGGACCTCTTGCGAACGCCAACCAATTCCAGAAGGTGCAGGCGCTCATCCAGAAGGGAGTCGACGAGGGCGCGCGCCTTGTCGCCGGCGGCGTCGGCCGGCCCGACGGCTTCAACCGCGGCTATTATGTGAAGCCGACCGTATTCGCCGACGTCAGCAACGAGATGACCATCGCCCGCGAGGAAATCTTCGGGCCGGTGCTGTCGATCATCGCCTATGACAGCGAGGACGAGGCGATCCGCATCGCCAACGACACGCCCTACGGCCTCTCGGCCTACGTGCAGGGCGAACAGGAGCATGCCCGCGCCGTCGCCCGGCGCCTGCGCGCGGGAAACGTTCATATCAATGGCGCGCAAGGCGCGATGGGCGTGCCGTTCGGCGGCTACAAGCAGTCCGGCAACGGCCGTGAGGGCGGGCCGTTCGGCTTGGAGGAATATCTCCAGGTGAAAGCCGCGATCGGCTGGACGCCGCGGCCCTCCTGACCTCCTTCCCTCCGCCGGGAATCAGCGCATATCTCGCACCGCTATTGGGAGGCGCGCATGGCGATCAACACGGAAGACGGTCAATTCGCTCTGGATTGCTGGGAAGATCCGGAATCCCAGGAAACGCCGACCGTCACCGAATTTTCCGACAGCTTTGAAGAATTGCAGCAGCGCGCCGCAGCGTTGGCCGAAGAAGGCCGCTTCGCCTACATGACGTTGTCCGAATGGGACGACGAGGCGGAGGAATGGGAAGAAATCGAAATCTACGAAGAGGACGACGAAGAGGGCTGAACGCGCCCGCCGCGGATCGTAAACGCCTCGGCAACGAATCCTTCACGTCATCTTAGGCATGCGGAGCCACTCTCGCGCGCATGATCGCGCCCGAGGATCCTTTCGCGCTGCATTTTGACGCCATCACGCCCGACCCGGCGCTGGCGGCGCGCACGCTCGACGATCCCATGCTGCGGATCCCGCTGGAAAGCGAAGCCCATGGCCTCAGCGCGCCCGGCTTCTTTCTCCTGAACGACGCCAACGGCCGTTTCGTGGTGGACCGCGAGATGGGCGTTATCAGCGTCGCCTCCGCCGAGGTGCTGGAGACGGAACGCGACAGCATTCACGTCGTACGGCTCAAAGTGGTCGAGGCGTCGGGCTCGGAGTATGAGCTCGACCTCCGTCTGAAGCTCAACGGCTATGTGCCGCAGATCGCCGAGGCCGGCGAATTTGGCGAGTTGCCGCCGCTGGCGCCGATCGCCGACGCCGAGCCCGCGCCTGTCCCATGCGCGCCGTTCACGCGTTTTCGCGCCTTCGAGCTCGGCCGGGTCGGTCCGCTCGGCCCGGAAGACGCCGCGTTCGGGGCGTTGATCGAACCTCCGGCGCTGAGTTCGGCTGCGTCACACGCGGCGCTCGCGCTTGACGCAGCGATCCCCGCGTCGGCCGCGCGCCACGCCCGCTGGCTGCCGTGATCGGCCATTGAATTTGGCCGCCGCGAGGCGGACAACCATCGCCAATCTTGAGATCCGGACCGCAGGTGAGGAGTCACATGGCGGAAAAATCATGGCGCAAGCGCACACTCGGCAATCGGCCGCTAAAGCCCGAAACCTTGATGATGGGCTACGGTTATGATCCGCAGCTGTCCGAAGGCTCGCTGAAGCCGCCGCAGTTCCAGACCTCGACGTTTGTGTTCCGTTCGGCGGAAGACGGGAAGAATTTCTTCGCCGCGCTGCAGGGGCGCCGTAAGCTCGGCCCAGACGAAGAGCCGGGCCTTGTCTATTCACGCTTCAACAATCCAAGCCTTGAAGTGCTCGAGGACCGTCTGGCGCTTTGGGACGACGCCGAAGCGAGCCTTGCTTTTGCTTCCGGCATGGCGGCGATCTCGACGTGCTTGTGGGCGTTCCTGCGCCCGGGGGACATCGTGCTGCAGAGCCAGCCGATCTACGGCGGCACGGAAACGCTGATCCACTCGATCCTGCCCGAATTCGGCGTGGCTCAAGTCGGCTTCGAAGCCGAACAGGGCGTCGAGGCCATGCGCCGGGCCGCGAACACCGCGCGCGGGCGCGGGCGCGTCGGCGCGATCTTCCTTGAGACGCCGGCCAATCCCACCAACGCTTTGGTCGACATCCGTGAAGCGCGGCGCATTTCCGAAACGCTGGCGACGGACGGCAAACGTCCGCCCGTCATCGTCGACAACACCATGCTGGGTCCGATCTTTTCAACGCCGCTGGCGCACGGCGCCGATATCGTCGTCACTTCGCTCACCAAATATGTCGGCGGGCATTCCGATCTCATTGCCGGGGGTGCGTCGGGCGCGAAGCCGATGTTGGCGCCGGTGCGCCGCATGCGCTCGACGCTCGGCACTATGTGCGACCCTCACACGGCCTGGCTGCTCATGCGTTCGCTGGAGACGCTCAAGCTGCGCATGAGCGCGGGCGCGGAAGGGGCGCGCCGCGTCGCCGAGTTCCTGAAGGGGCAGCCCAAGATCGACAATGTCTGGTATCTGGACTTTTTGCCCCCTGGCCATCCCGACCGGCCCTTGCACGAGCGGCAAAACAAAAGCGCGGGCTCGACGTTTTCCTTCGAGGTGAAGGGCGGCGAGGCCGCCGCGTTTCGGCTGCTGGACAAGCTGCAGGTGATCAAGCTCGCGGTGAGCCTCGGCGGCACCGAAACGCTGGCCTCTCACCCTGCGGCAATGACGCATTCCGGGATGCCTGCGGAGGAGCTGAAGCGCTTTTCGATCACGCCAGGCCTCATCCGCATTTCCATCGGCGTGGAGGACCCCGACGATTTGATCGCCGACCTGGAGCAGGCGCTCCAGGCCGTGTGATCGCAGCGGCGTGATCGCGCCATCTGTCGCAAACGCTTGGCCTTTCCCAGCCTTTCCCCGTAAACGGAGCGTAATGCACGTTTCCGATTGGGGGCAAAGATGAGGTTCATGGTTATGGCGGCGGCGCTGTTCGGGGCGTTGGCGCTTTCGGCGTCGGCTGATGAGCAGCAGAGCCAGCGCCAGGTTCTGCCCGCGGGCGTCACGCCGCTCGCTTACCATCTCACTGTCACGCCGAATGCCCCGGAAATGACGCTGGCGGGCGACGTCAGCATCGATATCAGCGTCGCAGCGCCGACCAACGTCATCGTCCTCAATGCGCTGGAGCTCACCTTTGACACAGTGACGCTCGACAACCGCGCACGTCCGCAAGTGAGTTTCGACGCTGAGGCGCAGACGGCGCGCCTCACCTTCGATCGGCCCGTGAGCGCCGGCCAGCACACGCTGCGCATCGCCTATCACGGCAAGATCTATCGCGCCGCCCAGGGCATGTTCGCGTACGACTACCAGTCCGATCATGGCGCGGAGCGCGTACTCACCACGCAGTTTGAAGCCGCCGACGCGCGCCGCTTCCTGCCCTGTTTCGATCAGCCCGACATGAAAGCGACTTGGGAGGTCTCGGCGGTCGTGCCGCAAGACCGCGTCGTCATCTCCAACATGCCGGTCGCCGGCACGGATCAGCTGGCGCAGAACCAGAAGCGCGTGCGCTTCGCCGCCACGCCGAAAATGTCGTCTTACCTCCTGTTCATGGGAGTGGGCGATTTCGAACGCATCACCGCCAGCGTCGACGGCGTGGAGATTGGCGTTGTCACCAAGCGCGGCGACACCGAGCAGGGCCGCTTCGCGCTGCAAAGCGCGGTCGAGCTGCTGCACTATTACAACGACTATTTCGGCACGCCCTATCCGCTTCCGAAGCTCGATCTGATCGCAGTGCCCGGCGGCGGCGGCTTCAGCGCCATGGAGAACTGGGGGGCCATCCTCTATTTCGAAAACGCGCTGCTGGTCGATCCCAACCTCTCCTCCGAGCGCAATCGGCAGACCGTGTATGTCGTCGTCGCGCACGAAATGGCGCACCAATGGTTCGGCGATCTCGTCACCATGGCCTGGTGGGACGACATCTGGCTGAATGAAGGCTTCGCCTCCTGGATGGAGCGCAAGGTGACGGAGCATTTCCATCCCGATTGGAACACATGGATGCAGGGCGCGCGCCGCCAGCAAGAAGCGATGGACCTCGACGCGCGCGCCACCAGCCATCCGATCGTCCAGGAAATCAATACGGTCGACGAAGCCAATAACGCGTTCGACCGCATCACCTACGAAAAGAGCCGCAACGTGCTGCGGATGATCGAAGCGCATATCGGCGAAGATCGCTTCCGCGATGGCGTGCGCGCCTACATGGCGGCGCACAAATTCGGCAATGCGCGAACCGCCGAATTGTGGTCGGCGATCGAAGCTTCGTCAGGCCAGAATATCCACGATATCATGACCGACTTCACGACCCATACGGGCGTGCCGCTGATGACGGTCGAGGCGGGCCCCTGCCAGAACCGCACGCAGCGCACGATCACCGTGCGCCAGGGCCGATTTGGCCTCGACCAAGCGTCGCGCGCGCCGCAAAGCTGGCGCACGCCCGTGCACGCTCAGCTGATCGGCTCGGACGGCGCTGGCGGCGCAGTGACGGAGAACGGAACGGCCAGCTTCACCCTCCCCGGCTGCGGCGCCTTCGTGCTCAATCCGAGCATGATCGGCTATTACCGCACGCAATACGCGCCGGCGGATTTCGATCAGATCGTCGCGCATTTCGGCGAGGTGCGCTCGGCTGATCAGTTGGGTCTCCTCTACGACTCGCACGCGCTCGCGGTCGCCGGCACGGCCCCCTACGACAACGTGCTGCGCTTGGCTGAACGCACGCCGCGCGACGCCGATCCGATCGTCTGGGTCTGGGTGGCGAGCGAACTGACCCTGCTCGACCGGCTCTATTCCGATACGCCGAACCAGGAGAATTTCCGCATCTACGCCCGCGGCATTCTCAATCCGGTGTTCCGGCAAGTTGGCTGGGACAAACACTCCGGCGAGGCCGCCAATGTGAGCGTGCTGCGCGAACGGCTCGTCTCGGCGCTGTCGATCCTGGCCGATCCGACCTTCGAAGCCGAGGCGCTGCGCCGCTTCAACGCCGACCAAATTCCAGGCGAACTGCACGAAGAAGTGCTGAACGCCGTCGGCCGCGCGGCCAACGAAGCAACGTTCAACGCATTGCTGGCGAAGGCGCGCGCGACCACCGACACGCTTGAGAAGGAATATTACTACGACGCGCTGGCGCATGCGCGCGACCCGGCCTTGGCGCAACGGGCCCTGGAACTCGCGTTCGACGACGACGTGGCTGCCGCGCTCGGCACGGAGATGATCGGCGTCGTCGCCAACGGCCATACCCGCATGGCTTGGGATTTCTCGGTGGCGCACTCAACCGAACTCGGCGAACGGCTCGATCCGTTATCCAAGATGCGCTATCTGCCCGGGCTTGCCGTGGGCAGCATGGATCCGTCGGTGGCGCCTCTCCTGCGCAACTACATCGATACGCAGCTGCCGCCCGAGTTGCGGCGCACGGGCGAGTCCTTCTATCTGCGGCTGAACGAAGGGCTGCGCTTGCGCACGGAAATTCCGCGTCAAGTCGATCATTGGCTGACGACGCGGCGGCGCAGCTAGCTTGGCGGGGCCTCGGCGGGCGCCTGGATCGACTTCAGATACGCGATCAAGGCGTCCGCGCCCTGCGGATTGAACTGAAATTCCGGCATCGGATGCGCGACGCGGACGCCCTCGATCAATTCCTCCTCCAACACCTCGGCGTGATAGCGCGAAAGCACGGTGCGGAACGTCGGCGCTTGCGGATTTGGGCTCTCGCCATAAGCGCCGATGGAATGACAGCCGGCGCATTCGGCTTCGGCGATATCGCGCCCATCGCTGATGAGCGCTTCCTGCGGCGTCGGCGCCGGCGTTTCCGCGCACGCCGCCAGCGCCAGGCTCGCCACCAGCAACCAGAGCTTTCTCATCGCCGCATCTCCTGGGCCAAAAGCATGAGCTTAGCGCATGCGCAGCGCCGCGACGCAGTATAGAAACGGCGAATGAGCGGAACACAGCCAGAACCCGCCGCGGCAATTGGCGAGGCGCGTCTCGCGCTGGCGGAACGGACGCCGATCGTCATGGTGACCGGTCGCGCGGGCACAGGCAAAAGCCACTTCATCCGTGCGCTGGTGAAGGATGACGAGGCGATCCCGCAGGCCGTGCTGGCGCCCACGGGGCTCGCCGCGATGAACATTGGCGGACAGACGGTCCATTCGTTCTTCGGTTTTCCGCCGCGTCCGCTGATCGGCCACACGGAAAAGCCCAACTGGTTTTTCACCAAAGCCGCGCGCGAGCTGCGCCGTCTCATCATCGATGAAGTGTCCATGCTGCGCGCCGACGTGCTCGACGCCATGGACGCGCACCTGCGCGCGGCGCGCAAATCGCCGCGCCCGTTTGGCGGCGTGCAGATGTTGCTGGTGGGCGATTTCTATCAGCTGCCGCCCGTGGTGCGCGGCGATGAGAGCGGGCTGCTGGAAGAAGCCGGCTATGCGACGCCCTACGCCTTCTCCGCCCACGTGCTCCGCGATGCCGTGGTGAGCGCGGTGGAATTGAGAGAGGTGTTTCGGCAGACCGATCAGGATTTCATCGCCTTGCTTTCCGCCATTCGCGAAATGCGCGGGGTCAGCGATGCGGTGGCGCAATTGAACGAGGCGTGTCTGGAGCGCTCGCTCCCGCAAAAGCCCGTCCTGCTCTGCGCCACCAATGCGGTGGCGGACGCCTACAATTCCCGCGGCCTCGCCGCGCTTCCGGGCAATATTGCGCGCTATCAAGGCGGCTTTGAGGGCCAGGCGCCGAAAGCGCAGAGCGACCGCTTCCCCGCGCCGATCGACCTCGTGCTGAAGCCGGGCGCGCGCGTGATCTTCACGCAGAATGACCCCGAAGGGCGCTGGGTGAACGGCTCGCTCGGCACGGTGACGAAGCTCGGCGAAACCATCATCCAGGTGCGCCTCGACACTGGCGACGACGCCGACGTCGAGCGCGCGACATGGCCGCAAGCGCGCTGGACCTGGAACGACAAAGAACGCCGCATGGAAGTCAAAGAGGAATTCAAGTACGTGCAATTCCCGCTCGCGCCGGCGTGGGCGCTGACCATCCACAAGGCGCAAGGCATGACGCTGGATGCGGTGGAAATCGACCTCGGGCGCGGCGCCTTCGCGACGGGGCAGACTTATGTCGCGCTCTCGCGTGCGCGCAGCATGGAGGGCCTGCGCCTTGCTCGGCCGCTCACCGAACGGGACGTGCGCGTTGACCCGGCGATCGCGGAAGGGCTGAGCCGGCTGGGGCTTGCCGGTTGAACTACATCACGCGGTCTTAACTACCCAAATAACCGCCGCGGGCTCGCATCGTGCTCGGCGAGCACTTCGTTTTCCGCCTCATCGATCTCGATCAGCCGCACGTCATATCCCCACAAATCGGCGATGTGCTGCAGCACGCTTTCGGCGTCGTCTTCTTCCAGCAACACGCCATCCAGCACGCGGTGCTGCAGCATGAGGCGGCGGTCGCCGGCGAGATCAACGTCGACGATCTGGATGTCCGGATCGCGGTAAGCGACGTCATAATGCTTCGAGAGCGCACGGCGGATTTTGCGGTAGCCGCGCTCGTCATGAATGGCGTCGACTTCCAGTTCATCCGCCTCTTCATCATCGACGACGCGGAAGAAGCCGAAATTGCGGATGCACGCCGGCGACAGAAACTGGCTGACGAAACTCTCGTCGCGATAATTGGCCCATACTTCCCGCAACACGCCGTACGCATCGCCTTTGCCGGCGATGTCGGGCAACCACTGCCGGTCTTCCTCGGTGGGATTGGTCACGACGCGTTCGATATCGCTCATCATGGCGAAGCCGAGCGCGTACGGATTGATGCCGGAGAAACGGCGATCGTCGAAATCCGGCTGCATCACCACGCTTGAGTGCGAATGCAGGAACTCCAGGAACGCGCCGTCGCTGATCTGCCCGGTTTCGTGCAGGCGGGTCATGATGCGGTGATGGCAGAACGTGGCGCAGCCTTCGTTCATCATCTTGGTTTGCCGCTGCGGGTAGAAATATTGGTTGATCAGCCGCACGATGCGCAGCACTTCGCGATGCCAGGGCTGCAGCCTTGGCGCGGTCTTCTCCATGAAATAGAGCAGATTCTCTTCGGGCAGGCCGAGCAGAGCCCGCCGGCGCTCCTCGTCATCCTTGTTTGCCGCGCGTTTGCCCTTGGTGGGCACCGTGCGCCAGAGATCGTTGAACAGCTGCTCGCCGTGGCGGCGGCGCTCTTCCTCGCGAATCTGTTCGGAGCGCAAGTCCGGCATTCGCTTGCGTGGGAAACGGTGCACGCCATGGCTTTGCAGCGCATGCGCGGCGTCCAGGACGCGCTCGACCTCGACCTGCCCGTAGCGATCCTCGCACTTGGCGATGTAGCCGCGCGCGAACTCCAAGTAGTCCAATATGCCGTCCGCGTCGGTCCATTGCTTGAAGACGTAGTTGTTCTTGAAGAAATGGTTGTGCCCGTACGCCGCGTGCGCAAGCACGAGGGTCTGCATCGTCGCCGTGTTCTCTTCCATGATGTAGACGATGCATGGATTGGAATTGATCACGATCTCGTAGGCGAGGCCCTGATAGCCCTTACGGTACATGGCTTCGTTACGAGCGAAATGCTTGCCGAAGCTCCAGTGCCGATAGAACAGCGGCATGCCCGTGGAAGCGTAGGCGTCGAGCATTTGCTCAGCCGTGATCACCTCGATCTGGTTCGGATAGATGTCGAGACCCATCTCGCCCAGGGCGATCTTGGCGATCGCCTCCTCGACGCGGCGGACCGTGTCGAAATCCCAGTCTGGGCCATTGAACAGCAGCGGCGGATCGGGGGCGATGAGGCTCATTCGGCGTCCGCCTTCACGCCTTCGGGACGGCGGGCAAACAATTCGCGGAACACCGGATAGATATCGCGGCGGTGGCGGACCTTGCGCATCGCGAAGGGAGCGTCCGCCGCGATGCGGCGATAGGCGCGCCAGAGATTGGTGCTGGGCTCGGCCGCGCCCGGAGGCGTGTCTTCCTCGTCGTCCATGCCAACTTCGACATAGGCGTAATACTGGCAGATCGGCAGGATCTGATCACGCAGCGTGGACAGCACCACGGCGTTGTCGCTCGAAGTATTGTCGCCGTCGGAGGCCTGCGCTGCATATAGATTCCACTCGCTCACCGGAAAGCGGTCTTTGACGATTTCGGTCATCTTGACGAGTGCGGTGGAGACGACGGTGCCGCCGGTTTCGCGGCTGTAGAAGAAGGTCTGTTCGTCGACTTCCTGTGCTTCGTGCGTGTGGCGGATGAACACGACCTCGACATGCTCGTAGCGCCGCTTCAGGAACAGATAGAGCAGCGAATAGAAGCGCTTCGCCAAATCCTTCATGTGCTCGTTCATTGAGCCGGAGACGTCCATCAGACAGAACATCGCCGCGCGCGCGATGGGCTTCGGCGTGGATTCGAGCCGGCGATAACGCACATCGAGCGGATCAATGTAAGGGATGAGTTTGGTGCGCCGCTCCAGCCGCTCAAGCTCGGCCCGCGCCCGCTTGATTTCGTCTTCGCTGGCGTGCTCGCGTTCCAGGGTTTCGAGCCTCGCGAGCTGAGCGGCGATCTCCTCGGGTTTCGGCCGGCGCAGTGCGATGCGGCGGGACATCGAGTTGCGCATGGTGCGGCCGACGGAGATGCGCGAGGGCGAACCCGTGGTCTGATAGCCGGCTTGGCGCCACTCGACCGATTCCACGCCCGCGACCTGGCGCTTGGCCATATCCGGCAGCTCCAGGTCCTCCAGGAACAGATCGAGATATTCCTCGTCCGACAGGGCAAAGCGGAACTCGTCTTCGCCTTCGCCGCTGTCGCTGGCCCTTGAACCCTGACCGCCCGAGGGATCGGGCCGCGGGATCGTGTCGCCTTCAATGTATTTCTTGTTGCCAGGCAGCAGATAGTCGCGGTTGCCGCCTTGCGAGGAGCGCCGCAGCGACGGCTCATGCACGCCGCCGGCGGGAATGGAAATCTCGCCGCCCTTGCCGGCGTCCTTGATGCTGCGATGGCTGGACGCCTCCCGCACCGCGCGGCGCACCAGCGCGCGCGCGCGGCGCATGAAACGCTGTCGATTGGCGAAACTTTTCCCGCCCGGATTCAGCCGCCGATCGATGATGTGCATGGACGTCCGTTCGCTAGCCCGCCTGCTTCACCCGCATATACCATTCCACAAGCCGGCGGACTTGTCGCTCGGTGTATCCGCGCTCAACCATGCGGAGCACGAATTCCTCGTGCTTCTTCTCGCTCTCGCTGTCCTTTTTCGAGCCGAAGCTGATGACCGGCAGCAGGTCTTCAACCTGCGAGAACATCCGTCTTTCAATGACTTCGCGGATTTTTTCATACGACGTCCAGGAGGGGTTGCGCCCGCCATGCTGGGCCCGGGCGCGCAGCGTGAACTTCACCACCTCGTTGCGGAAGTCCTTTGGGTTGGCGATGCCGGCGGGCTTTTCAATTTTGGACAGCTCCTGATTGAGCAGCTCGCGATTGAGAAGCTGACCCGTGTCCGGGTCCTTGAAGTCGATGTCCTCGATCCAGGCGTCCGCGTAGTCGACATAGCGATCGAACAGATTCTGCCCGTAGTCATGATAGGATTCGAGATACGCCTTCTGGATTTCGTGGCCGATGAATTCCGCGTAGCGCGGCCCGAGTTCGGCCTTGATGAACTCCAGCAGCTTGTTCTCGGTGTCCTGTGGGAATTGTTCGCGGCGGATCGAGTTTTCCAGCACGTACATCAGATGGACCGGATCGGCCGCCACCTCGTTGGTGTCGTGGTTGAACGTCGCCGCCAGCACCTTGAACGCGAAACGGGTCGACACACCGTCCATGCCCTCGTCCACGCCGGCCGCGTCCTTGTATTCCTGCAACGTGCGCGCCTTGGGATCGACCTCCTTGAGGCTTTCGCCGTTATAGACGCGCATCTTCGCGAACAAGTTGGAGTTTTCGTGCTCCTTGAGGCGCGACAGCACGGTGAAGCGCGCCAGCATTTCCAGCGTCCCCGGCGCGCAGGGCGCCTCGGCCAGCTCCGAACCGCGGATCAGCTTGTCATAGATGCGCTTCTCCTCGTCGACGCGCAGGCAGTACGGCACCTTGATCACGAAGATCCGGTCGATGAAGGCCTCGTTGTTCTTGTTGTTCTTGAACGATTGCCACTCGGCCTCGTTCGAGTGCGCCATGATGATGCCCTGGTACGGGATGGCGCCGATATTTTCCGTGCCGACGTAATTCTGCTCCTGCGTCGCCGTCAGCAGCGGGTGCAGCATCTTGATCGGCGCTTTGAACATCTCGACGAACTCGAGCATGCCTTGGTTCGCCCGGTTGAGGCCGCCGGAATACGAATAGGCGTCCGGATCATTCTGGGCGTGCATTTCCAGCTTGCGGATATCGACCTTGCCCACCAGCGAGGAAACGTCCTGGTTGTTGTCGTCGCCGGGCTCCGTCTTGGCGATGCCGACCTGGCGCAGCCGCGACGGCGAAATCTTCGCCACGCGGAATCGGGTGATGTCGCCGCCGAACTCGTCCAGCCGCTTCACGCACCAGGGGCTCATCAATCCGCTGAAACGGCGCAGCGGAATGCCGTATTCGTCCTCCAGCCGCGGGCCCATCGTTTCCGGATCGAACAGACCCAGCGGGTGCTCGAATACCGGCGAAAGTTCATCGCCAGCCTTCAGCACGTAAATAGGCTTTTCCTCCATCAGCGCCTTCAGGCGCTCCGCCAGTGAGGATTTGCCGCCGCCGACCGGTCCGAGCAGGTAAAGAATCTGCTTGCGCTCTTCGAGGCCCTGCGCCGCGTGCCGGAAGAAGGCGACGATCCGCTCGATCGTTTCCTCCATGCCGTAGAATTCCTGGAACGCCGGGTAGAACCGCACGGTTCGGTTCATGAAGATGCGCCCGAGCCGCGCATCCTTGGCGGTGTCCACCATGTTCGGTTCGCCGATGGCCGCGAGCAGGCGCTCGTGCGCGCTCGCATACATCATCGGGTCGTCGCGGCAGGCGTGCAGGAAGTCCTGCAGCGACATTTCCGCTTCGCGCCGCTGCTCGTACGAGCGAGCATAGGTGCGAAAGAGATCCTCAGACATCGTGCCTCCGTCGCGCCCCCCGGCCGACGGCCCTCAGGCCGCACAGCGCCCGACGCCAAAACAAACCGCCATTAAATCATGGCGCTAGAGAGGTGATCTGGGCTCCGTCCGCAGCGCATTGGCCCAAGCTGGAACCCATCATACATTGATTTGCCGTCCGATTTCACGACTTCTTGCCGTGAAACTGCATCGAGGCGCCTCTCTCGTTGCAGCCCGGAGACGGCCTGATTTGAAAACGAGCAATTCCGGCTAGCTGTTCCGGCTCCGCTTCGCGGATGAGGCGACGAAACAAGCAGACCCTCGCCGCGCCCGATCGCGCGGCGTTCAGAACGCGGTCCGGGTCGATCGGCGTCAGATGATGAGGATGTCGCTCGCGGTCAGCGCCGTCGCATGCGGGAACGTGGCGATGAGCACCTGATCGGCGCCGCCCACCCCGTCCGCGTCATAGTAGAGCGCGCCGGCCGCCGCGTCATAGATGACGTGATCATTGGCGTCGACCGCGGCCGAGCCGGCGACGAACTGATCCGCGCTGAGCGCCCCGACCGTAAGCTGATCGAACACAGTGTGATCGAGCCAGATGTGGTCCGTGCCGGAGGCGAAGTCCTGAATCCGATCCGCGTCCGCCGCGCCGAAATTCGTGAACACGAAGGCGTCGGCGCCGTCGCCGCCATAGAGCGTGTCATTGCCCGCCCCGCCATTGATCGTGTCCGCGCCTGCATCGCCGCTCAACGTGTTGGCGCCGCTATTGCCAATGATGACGTTGTCGAGGGCGTTGCCAAAGCCGATCACCGAGGCCGATCCGGTCAGCGTGAGGTTTTCGATGTCCGCGCCCAGCGTGCGGCCGACCGAGCTGATGATCGTGTCGACGCCGTCGCCGCCGGCTTCGCTGACCACATCGCCGGTATTGTCGACGTAATAGGTGTCGTCGCCCAGCCCGCCATACATGACGTCGGCCCCGGCCCCGCCGTCCAGCGTGTCGTTGCCGGCGTTGGCGATCAGGGTGTCGCCGCCGTCGCCGCCGGAAAGCAAGTTGGCGGCGCTGTTGCCGATGATGAGATTGGCCTCGGCGTTGCCGGTCCCGTTGATCGCCGAAGAGCCTGACAGCGTCAGCCGCTCGACATTGGCCGACAGCGTGTAGGAGACGCTGGCGATCACCGTGTCGACGCCTTCGCCGGCGTTCTCCGTCACCACGTCGCCGGCATTGTCGACGTAATACACGTCGTCGCCGGCGCCGCCGATCATGGTGTCGGCCCCGGCCTCGCCGCTCAGGATGTTGTTGTTGGCGTTGCCGGTGATGACGTTGTTCTGGCTGTTGCCGAAGCCGTTCGCCGCGGCCCCGGTCAGGATCAGGTTCTCAAACCCTGCCCCCAGCGTCCGGTTCACGCTCGAAATCACCGTATCGACGCCGTCGCCGCCGGCTTCGCTGACCACATCGCCGATATTGTCGACGTAATAGGTGTCGTCGCCCAGCCCGCCATACATGACGTCGGCCCCGGCGCCGCCGTCCAGCGTGTCGTTGCCGGCGCCGCCCTGCAGCGTATCGGCGCCGTCCAGACCGCTCAAGGAATTGGCGGCGTCATTGCCAATGACGAAATTGTCTTCGCTATTGCCGGTCCCGTCGATCGCCGAAGAACCCGACAGCGTCAGTCGTTCGACATTCGCTGAGAGCGTCGTGCTTACCGTGGCGATCACCGTGTCGACGCCTTCGCCGGCGTTCTCCGTCACCACGTCGCCGGCATTGTCGACGTAATACACGTCGTCGCCGGCGCCGCCGATCATCGTGTCGGCGCCCGCGTCGCCGCTCAGGATGTTGTTGTTGGCGTTGCCGGTGATGACGTTGTCCTGCGTGTTGCCGAAGCCTATTGCAGCGGCGCCTGTCAGGACGAGTTGTTCAATGTCGGCGCCCAACACGTAGTCGACGCTGCTGATGACCGTATCGACGCCGCTCGTGTCGTTGATTTGGTCACCGGCGTCGTCGACATAGAAAGTGTCGTCCCCGGCGCCGCCGTACATGAAGTCCGCGCCCGCGCCGCCGTCCAGCGTGTCGTTGCCGTCTCCGCCCTGCAGCGTGTCGACGCCCACATCGCCGTAGAGCGTGTCGTCGCCGCCTTGGCCGAGCAGATTGTCCGCGCCGTCCAGGCCATACAGCGTATTCGCGCCACCGTTTCCGTTGATAAAATTGTCTTCGCTGTTGCCAACGCCATCGAGATTCGCGACGCCCAACAAAGCCAGTTGTTCGACATTGGCGGCGAGCGTGAAGCTTACGGTCGCGTAGACAGTGTCGATGCCCTCGCCTGCGTTTTCCACGACCACGTCGAGCGCGCTGTCGACATAGTACGCGTCGTTCCCGGCGCCGCCGATCAGCGTGTCCGCGCCGCCCATGCCATAAAGGGCGTTGTTCGCCGCGTTGCCGGTGATGACATTGTCGAGCTCGTTGCCAATCCCCAGCACCGTGGCGCCGAGCAGCACCAGGTTTTCCACGTTGGCGGACAGCGTGAACTGGCCTTGCGCATAGACGGTATCCGTGCCCTCACCCGCGAGTTCGGTCACTGTGTCGTTGTTGTTGTTGACATAGTAGCTGTCGTCACCGGCGCCGCCGATCAGAGTGTCGGCGCCGTCGCCGCCGTTCAGCACATTGTTCGCGGAGTTTCCGGTGATCGTGTTGTTCAGAGCATTGCCGGCGCCGTCGATCGCAGCGGCCCCGTCGAGGATCAGATTCTCGATTTCCGCACCGAGCGTATAAGTCGCCGTCGCATGGACCGTGTCCACGCCCTCGCCGGCGTTTTCTGTGACCACGTCGTTGGAATCATCCACGTAGTACGTGTCGTCGCCCAAGCCGCCGATCAGCGTGTCGGCGCCGGCGCCGCCGTCGAGCGTGTTGTTCGCCGCATTGCCGGTGATGACGTTGGCGTCGGCGTTGCCCGTGCCGCTCACGGCCGAGCCTTCGAGGACCAAATTCTCGACGTTCGCCACCAGCGTGTAGTCGATGGACGCGCGAATCGTGTCGACGCCCTCGCCGACGCCTTCGGTGACGACGTCGCCCGCGTCGTCGACATAATAGGCGTCGTCGCCCAGGCCGCCGATCAGCGTATCCGCGCCGGCGCCGCCATCGAGCGTGTTGTTGAGAGCGTTGCCGGTGATGGAATTGGCGTCGCTATTGCCCGCGCCGCTGACGGCGGCGCCTTCGAGCACCAGATTCTCGACGTTGGCGCCAAGTGTATAGTCGAGCGACGCGTGCACCGTGTCCGCGCCCTCGCCGAGGGCCTCGGTGACGACGTCGCCCGCGTCGTCGACATAATAGGTGTCGTCGCCCAGACCGCCGATCAGCGTGTCGGCGCCGGCGCCGCCATCGAGCGTGTTGTTCGCCGCATTGCCGGTGATGACGTTGGCGCCGGAATTGCCCGTGCCACTTGCCGTCGCGCCGTCGAGAACGAGGTTTTCGACATTGGCGGTCAGCGTGTAGTCGACGGACGCGTGAACGGTGTCGAGCCCCTCGCCCGAGTTTTCCGTGACAATATCGCCGGCATTGTCGACATAGTAGGTGTCGTCGCCGGCGCCGCCGATCAGCGTGTCGGCGCCCGCGTCGCCGTCCAGCACGTTCGCGCCGCTGTTGCCGGTGATGCTGTTGGCGGCGGTGTTACCCGTGCCGTTGATGTCGGCGACGCCGTCCAGCACGAGATTTTCGAGGTTTGCGCCAAGCGCGTAGGTCAGCGTCGAGTGAACGGTGTCCGTGCCCTCGCTCGCATTTTCGACGATCGTGTCGCCGATATTGTCGACGTAGTAGGTGTCGTCGCCCAGGCCGCCGGTCAGCGTGTCGGCGCCGGCGCCGCCATCGAGGACGTTGGCGCCGCTGTTGCCGGTGATGCTGTTGGCCGTGCTGTTGCCAGTGCCGTCGATGTCCGACGAGCCGTCGAGAATCAGATTTTCGAGGTTGGCTGCGAGCGTGAAGCTCACTGTTGCGTGGACCGTATCGGTCCCCTCGCCGGAATTTTCGGTGATCACGTCGCCGGCATTGTCGACATAATAGGTGTCGTCGCCGGCGCCGCCGATCAGCGTGTCGGCGCCCGCGCCGCCGTCCAACACGTTCGCGCCGCTGTTGCCGGTAATGATGTTCGCGGCGGTGTTGCCCGTGCCGTTGATGGCCGACGAGCCCGTCAACGTCAGGTTTTCCAGATTGGCGCCCAGTGTAAAGCTGACCGACGCCTGGACAAGATCCGTGCCCTCGCCGGGATTCTCGGACACGACGTCCCCAGCGTCATCGACGATGAACAGGTCGTCGCCGCCGCCGCCCGACATGGTGTCCGCGCCAGCGCCGCCGTCCACCGTGTCGGCCGCGCCGCCGCCGGACAGGATGTCGGCGCCGTCATTGCCCTGCAGCCAGTTCGACTGCGTGGTGCCGCCGATCTGATCGTCTCCGCTCGAGCCGACCAGCACGACCAGGTCGGTGCTGCTCCAGTTGGAGAATTGCACGGGAGAGGCGAAAAAGATGCGCGGCGCGGTCAGCACCACATAGGCGACATCAGTCGCGCTGGAGCCGATCAACGTGACGGGAAGCGCGTCGTTGCCGTCATCCACCTGATCGGCGGTAATGTAGACGGAAAGCGTGCCCGCGCCGACCGCGCTGAACTGCACGGCTTCGATCTCGCTGAACGTGGCGACGCTAAAATCCCACGAATAGGATCCGGCGGCGGGCGCCGCGAGGACGATGGTGTCGAAATCATAGTCGCCGCCGAAGTGGTCGCCGGCTTGCAATTGATCCGGCGCGACGTAGATGAAATCGATGTCTCCGCTGCCGAGAATGTTGTCGATGCCGGTCGTTGCAAAGAAATCGGCCATGCGGCTCCCCCATCGCGCAGCGTCTTGAGCGCGCGCGTCATGCGCTGGGAACCGTCATAGGAGGAGGCGAGCCGTTCAAGCGCGTACCCCTGTAGGAGGTGCGCGGAGCGGCGCGAAGGTTAATATGAACCGCGAGGGACGAATACAGGCGGCGTCAATTCCGTCGGCTCAGAGCCGCACTCCCAATCGCAGGCCCACGTCGTTCGTGCCCTCGTTCGGCGGCGCCAAATCGGCGTTGGACATGTGGTGGAAGCTGAATTGGAGCGACCAGCGCTCGTCGAATCGATAGCCGACGCCCCAGCCCGTGCGGAACGCCCACGCGCTGCCGTGCGATTTCCAATTGTTCTCTTCCGGCGTGCCGCGCACGTCGCGCTTGCCGTCGTGATACGCAACCCCCACGGCGCCTTCTAAAAAGAACGCGTCATGATCATTGAACACGCGTGGGGCGAAATCCCATTGCTGCACCAAGCCGACATAGAGCTGATTGGTGTAATGTTCACTGTTGAACACGCCGCCTATGGCGAGGCGCGGATTGCGAACGATGTCGAGCCCCGACAACGGATGCGACAGGACTTCGACGCCGATGTCGAACCCGCCTTCCTTGGAATTGCCGACGAGGCCGGTGTCATGGTCAAGCACGGCGAACCGGACTTCGTCGACAGGGCCTTCCGCCCGCGCTTGGCCGGCGCCGCAAAGCGCCGCGCCAAACGCGGCCGCCGTAAACAGTCCATTGATGGAATGGCGCACGGACCCTCGCTGCCCAATTGCGACGCGCGAGCCGCACGTCCCCGCGGGGCGCACGCTAACGAAGATTCCCCGCCGGGCAAAGCACCGGTTCCGCTTGGGTTGAGGTCCATCGGCGATTGTGTCAAATCCGCTGGAATGGGGCGCCGGACCTGCGCGGCGCCCGAAACAGGGGGTGTTTCATGAAGCGAATTCTCGCCGCCGCGCTCGCGTCCGCCGTCCTGGCAATCGCCGCGCCGGCCTTTGCAGAGGACGCGGTCGGGCCGCACGCCATCTCCGCGGTGACGGAGCGGGCCGACTATGCGAGCCAGCTGCAGGGCGTCTCTTTCTATTTCGGCGACCAAGGACATCCCGCCGTTTCGCGGGTGATCGAGCGTGACGCGACCACCTCGCTGCGGACGCGCAAATTCGGCCGCTCGAACGAAGAGGCATGCCAATGGGTGATGCTCTCGGCGCTGATCCAGCTGCGCGATCACGCCTTGGCGGTGGGCGGCAACGCCGTCGTCAACGTCCGCTCCAATTGGCGCAACAACACGACGTCCAGCACCACGGAATATCAGTGCAGCGCCGGCTTTCTGATGGCCGGTGTAGCGCTCAAGGGCGACGTCGTCCGCCTGCGTTAGCGCCGGCGCCTCGCCGCCAACGCCATGCGTCTTTGCGCGATCATCCCGAGCTATCGGCATGCGTCAGCCCTGCCGAAGCTTGTCGAGGCGCTGCGTCCGGCGTGCGAAACGGTCTTCATCGTCGACGATGGCAATGAGGAGCCGATCCGCGGCGCCATCGCGGCGGCGGCGGGTCCGGGCGTGAACGTGCTGCGGCATGAGACCAACCAGGGGAAAGGAAGGGCCGTCGCGCTGGGCTTTCGCGCCGCCATCGCCTCCGGCTTCACCCACGCACTGCAGCTCGACGCCGACGGTCAGCACGACGTCGCGGACTTGCCGAAGTTCATCGCCGCCGCGCGGGAGGCGCCGCGCGCGCTGATTTGCGGCCAGGCGCTCTATGACGACAGCGTGCCGCGGGCGCGCAAATTCGGCCGCTACATCACCCATTTCTGGGTCTGGGTGGAGACCTTTTCCTTCGACATCGCCGATTCAATGTGCGGCTTCCGCCTCTATCCGCTGGCGCCGGTGGCCAAGCTGATCGCGGGCGCGGAGGTCGGCGCGCGCATGAACTTCGACACCGAGATCGCCGTCCGGCTGCACTGGATGGGCGTGCCCGTCGTCAACCTGCCGACGCGCGTGATCTATCCGGAAGGCAACGTCTCCAATTTTCAGATGCTCGAGGACAATCTCCGCATTTCGCTGATGCACACACAGCTCGCTCTCCAGGCCCCTTTCCGCGTGCTTTGGAAGCTCCTTCGCGCGCCGTTCAGCGAAGCCGGCGCGGATCGCCGCCGCCCGTCCACACCAGGGTCAGCATGAAATCCGGGGCGATCGCCTCGTGCAGCACGTCGAACGCCCCGGTTTGGAATATGCGCTCGCGCCTCCCCGCCACGTCGCGCAGCAGCGGCGGCGCGGGAAACCTGCCGAACGCCTTGAAATAGGCTTCGCGGAAGGTGAACAGGCGATAGCCCGCCGCGTCGTTCGCGACCGGCGCGCCGGCAAGCACTTGCGCGATCTCGACGATGCGTCGGCCCGGCGCGCGGAATTCGACGTCGATCCCCACCCCTCCCCGCGGCGCGAGCGCCGCCGCCGCACAGGTCCGCGCGTGCGACTTTGACCAAGCGCCGGCTTCGACGCCGCTGGCCCGGCGTAAATCCTGAAGCAGCTTCTCGGCGGCGCCGCTCTGCACGGCGCGGGGCAGGCGCGCGCCCGGCTGCGGCGCGGGCTGAAACGCGACCGCGTAGAGCGGGAAAGCGGCGGCGGAGCGTGTGCGCATAGTTTTGGGGTCGACCGAATTCCATGCTAGCGTCACAACCTGGTGAGGGGGAGTGGATGTGACGCCGGCGTTGTCCTTGGACGTCGCGGAGTGGGCTGCGTTGTTGCGCGGCCAGACGGTCGAGCGCCTCGGCGCTGCGGCGGCGGCGGACCTTATTCCCGAACGCTATCGGCGCCGCCTGCCGGGCTTCGCCCGCGATGCGTTGAGTTGCGCGCTGCCGCTGCTGCAGGACGATCCCGCCGCCCCGGTCGTGTTCTGCTCGCCGCACGGCGACCTTGCCAGCGCCGGCGCGCTGTTGAGCGACATCGCCCGCCGCGAATTGCTTTCGCCCACGGTTTTTTCGCTATCCGTGCACAATGCCCCGGCAGGGGTTTTGAGCCTCTGCGTATCCGGCCCCGGCGATCATACTGCGATCGCCGGTGGCGCGGGCACGCTCCCGGCCGGCATGATCGAGGCGCGCGCGCGCCTTGTGCTAGACGAAGCCAAGTCGGTCGTTCTCGTCTATGCCGACGAGCGCCCAAGCGGGCTTTACGCTGACTTCGCCGAAGAGGAAGCGCCGGGCGTGTTCGCGGCGTTGAAGCTGCGCCTGGGCAGTGGGAGCGCCGCGCCGACGGCCGTCGTCGCCCCGACGCGCGACGGCGCGCTCGCCCTGGTCAAGGCGCTGGAGGCCGGCGCGCGCCGCCTGCGCTTCGGCTTGCCGACCGTGCGGACGGCCGCATGACCGGGTTGATCGACCGGGGCTGGCGCCTCTTCGCCACTGGCGTTTCGTTCGCCGTCTTCGGTCTCGGCGGCTTGGTCTTGGCGCTTGTCGTCTTCCCCTTGTTCAATCTGCTGGTTCGCGACCGCGAGCGGCGCGCGGCCATGGCGCAAGCGACGGTCCATGCCGTGTGGCGCGCCTTCATTTGGCTGATGAAGACGCTGGGCGTCCTGACTTACGAAGTGCATGGGGCGGAGCTGCTCAAGGAAGACCGCGGCACCCTGGTGGTGGCCAACCACCCCTCGCTGATCGACATCGTCTTCATCATGTCGCTGATGCACCGCACCCAGTGCGTGATCAAAGCCGGCGTCTGGCGCAATCCTTTCATGCGCGGCGCGGTCACCGCGGCCAATTACATCCCCAACCTGGGCGATCCCGAGCGGCTGCTCGACGATTGCGTCGCCGCCCTGAAAAGCGGCGCCAATCTCGTCATTTTCCCGGAGGGCTCACGGACGCCGCCCGGGCAAAAGCGCAAATACCAACGCGGCTTCGCCTACGTCGCGCTGCGCTCCGGGGCGCCGATTCGGCTCGTCACCCTCACCTGCACGCCGCCGACGCTGTTGAAAGGCGAACCCTGGTATCGCATCCCCCCAAAGCGCCCGCACTGGGTCATCCGTGTGCATGAACGCATCGAGGCGCTTGACGGGAGCAGCGATCCCGTGAACCAACCCTTGGCCGTCCGGCGCCTTTGCGCGCAGGTCGAGGCCCGCATCGAGGAATCCCTGGCCGCATGACCCCGTCCGAAGCCGAACTCAAAGCCCTGATCATCGATGTGCTCAATCTGGAGGACGTCACGCCGGAAGAGATTTCCTCCGACGAGGACCTGTTCGGCAATTCGGGTCTGGCGCTCGATTCGATCGATGCGCTCGAAATCGGCGTCGGCCTGCAGAAGCGCTACGGCCTCAAGATCGATCCCGAGGAAAAGAATCTCGCCGAGCATTTCCGCAATATCCGCAGCCTGGCCGCGTTCGTCGCGCAGCGCAGCCAGAAGGCCTGAGTCGAGTCATGAACAAGGACGCCCTCTACGCTGAAATCGCGGACTATCTGGCCACCGCGTTTGAAGTGCCCCGTGAGCTGATCACGCCGGACGCCGATCTGGTGGAGAAGCTCAATCTCGATTCGATCGACGCCATCGATCTGATGGTGCGCCTGCAGGAAATCACCGGCCGTAAGGTCGAGCCTGAAGAGTTCAAATCCGTGCGCACGATCAATGACGTCTTGATCCTTGCGCAGGGCGCAAATGCGAAAGGCTGACGCGCTCACCGCCGTCTTCGTCGTCGTCTCGATCCTCTATCCGCTCGGCGCCGCGTTCGCCGTGCGCGCGTTCGGCCCGCTGTGGGTCGTCGCCGCCCTCTGCGTGCTGCTGCTGGCGCGCGGCGCACTCGGACTGAAACGGCAGATCCCCCTGGCTTTGACCTACGGACTGATCGCCGTCGCCGCGGGCATCGCGCTGGTCGCGATCTTCGACCGCGCCCTTTCGGTGCGCCTTTACCCCGCCTTGATGAACGCCGCGATGCTCGCCGCCTTCGCCCAGACGCTTTGGCGCGGGCCCAGCATGATCGAGCGCTTCGCGCGCTTGATGGAGCCCAACCTCCCCGAGAGCGGCGTCCGCTACACCCGCATCGTCACTTGGATTTGGGTCGCCTTCTTCGCCATCAATGGCGCGATCGCGATATGGACGGCGATCTACGCCGACTGGTCGACATGGACGCTGTACAACGGCCTCATCGCATACATCGCCATGGGGGTCCTGTTCGCGGGCGAGTGGGTCGTGCGGCCGTTTGCGCGGCGGGCGGCGAAAAACGCGTGATGGACGGCTTGGTGGCAACCCTGCTGGCCGCCCCGGCCGACCGGCGCATCTTCCTGCACCGCGGAGCCTGGGTGACGGCGGGCGATATCCGCGCGCTCGCCGCGCGCGCCGCCGCCATTATGAACGAGGCTGATGAGCGCGTCTTTCTTCACACGTCGCGCGCATCGTATTTTGTCGCCGGCCTGCTCGCGGCCGCCGCGCGCGGCAAGCACATCGTCATGCCGGCGCACGCACAGAGCGTTTATCTCGACGAAATCGGCTGCCGCGCCGGGCTCCTGTTCGACGACGCCCGCATCGCCGGAGCGACCGACGCCCGCATCGACCTGAGCGTTGCGCGACGCGATCCGCTGATGGTGTTCTTTACCTCCGGTTCAACGGCGACGCCGAAGCCGGTGGAAAAGAACCTCTCGCGCCTCGAAATCGAGACGCACGCGCTCGACGCGCTGTGGGGGAGGCAGGCCACGCATGTCATCGCAACGGTTTCGCACCAGCACATTTACGGCCTGCTCTATCGCGTGGCGTGGCCGATCCTGTCGGGCCGCACGGCGGACGACGAAGCTGCGCTCTATTGGGAAGATCTGGAGCATCGCACCGGAGGCGCGACGCTCATCTCCAGCCCCGCGCACTTGACCCGCCTGCCGCCGCGCGAAGACTTCTTCGCTGAGCGCCCGGCGCTCGCTTTCTCCTCCGGGCAATTGCTGCCCGCCGACGCCGCCGCGCACTGCGCGCGAGCCTTCGGCGCGCGAGTGATCGAAGTGCTGGGGTCCACCGAGACCGGCGGCATCGCCTGGCGCCAGCAGGAAAGCGCGCAAACGCCGTGGACGCCGTTTCCCGCGATCAGGCTGGTCGAAAACGACGAAAACGAGGTCATAGTCGTATCGCCTTATCTGCAAACCGATGCGCCGCTGGCCACCGGGGACACGCTTGAGCGCCTCGCGGACGGGCGCTTCCGCCTCAAACCGCGCGGCGACCGCGTCGCAAAAATCGAAGGCAAGCGGGTCTCGCTGACGCGCGTTGAGAACGGGTTGCGAGCCCTGCCGGAAATCGCCGCCGCCACGGCGCTGGCCCTTCCGAAGCGGCGCGACGCGCTCGGCGCCATCGTGACGCTGACGCCATATGGGCGCGCCGCATTGGTCGCGAACGGCGCCTTTCGCCTTACCCGTCAGCTTCGTCGCGCGGCAAGTGCGCAGCTGGAGCCCGCCGAGCGCCCGAAGCACTGGCGCTTTGTCGAGGCGATCCCTACAGACAGCCAAGGCAAGCACGTGCTTTCGGAGCTGCAGGCCCTGTTTGAGCAACCCGAGTCCCCGAACAGCGATCCTTTGCGCACGCTCACGCTCGACGTGCGCAGCCGGACGGAGACGCAGGCCGAGATCGCCTTCGCGCTGGCGCCCGAGCTCGTGTTCTTCGACGGACATTTTCCGGGACAACCGATCTTGCCCGGAGTCGCGCAGGTTCATATTGCCGCTTTGCTGGCGCAAAAGCTTTGGGGCGTGTGGCCGAGCGAGTCCAATCTCGCGCGCGTGAAATTCCGCCGGACGCTCCTGCCCAGCGATTTCGTGGTGGTAAAACTCAGCCGCAAGCCCGACACCGGCCGCGTAACGTTCAGTTTCCATTTAGGCGAGGAAGAAGTCTCGCGCGGCGAGATTGGCGCCAGCTAGACGCGCTTGAACACCAGCGACGTATTGATGCCGCCGAAGGCGAAATTGTTGCTGACGAAGAAGTCCTTATCGATGTCCCGCCCGCCGGCGCCGACATAATCCAGCTCCGCGCAGCGCGGATCGCGCTCGCGGAAATTGGCGATCGGGCAAATCCAATTGTTGCGGAGCATTTCGACGCCGAGCCACGCCTCGATGCCGCCGCAGGCGCCCAGCGCGTGGCCAAAGTGGCCCTTGAGCGTATGGAACGGCACCTGATCGCCGTACACTTCGCGCGAAGCGTGGCTCTCGGCGATATCGCCGGCCACCGTCGCCGTGCCGTGACCGCTGATGAAGGCGATGTCGCTGCGCGCGAGGCCCACCTGATCCAGCGCTTCTTTCATCACGCGCGCCTGCGTCGCTTGTTCGGGATGCGAGATGTGGGCGCCGTCGGCATTGGTGGCGAAGCCCGCCACCTCCGCCAAAGGCCTCGCGCCCCGCGCGCGCGCATGCTCCAGTTCTTCAAGGACAAGAAATCCCGCGCCCTCGCCAATCACCATGCCATCACGCAGCGCGTCGAACGGCTTGCAGGCATGCTGCGGATCTTCATTGGCGCTGGCGCTGGTGGCGTAAAGGCGGTCGAACACCATGGCCATGCTGGGGCAGAATTCCTCCGCACCGCCGGTGATCATGATGTCGGCGCGGTTGTCGCGGATCGTCTCGAACGCGTAGCCGACGCCCTGCGAGCCGGAGGTGCAGGCGGACGACGTGGTGATGACGCGTCCCGTCAGCCCGAACGTCACGCTGATGTTCACCGCCGCCGTGTGCGCCATCATGCGGATGTAGCTGGTGGCATTGAGCGCGCCGGCCTTGCCGGTATCCAGAAACGCGACGAAATCGCGGATCGGCGCCGTCGACCCGAACGAGGATCCGCACGCAACGCCCGCGCGCCCGGCCTTCAGCACCGGATCGTCGGCCAGCCCCGCCTGCGCCAGCGCCTTCTCAGCGGAGTGCACCGCAAGCACGGCCACGCGGCCCATGGCGCGCTGCTTTTGCCGCGGATAAAACCCTTCGTGCTTGAACCAGTCGGCGGGAGCGCCGACCTTGCAGCTCAGATCCGTCAGCCGGTCCCACTCCTTGATGTAGCGCGTGCCGGTTTCACCCGCGCGCATGCGGCGCTCGATTTCCCCATACTCCCCGCCCAGCGCGCAGACGCCGCCCATGCCGGTGACGACGACGCGCCGCATCAGATCAAGCCTCCGTTCACGCCGATGACCTGGCGCGTGATGTAAGCCGCATCGTCGGAGAACAAAAACGCGGCGATGCCGGCGACCTCCTCCACCTTGCCCATGCGCCGCATCGGAATCGCATCGAGGACTTGCTCTGGCATGTCCTCGCTCATCGCCGTTTCAATCAGCCCCGGCGCGATGCAGTTCACCGTGATCTCGCGCTTGGCCAATTCCACCGCCAACGCCTTGGCCGCGCCGATAAGCCCCGCCTTGGACGCGCTGTAGTTCACCTGTCCGCGGTTGCCGATCACGCCCGACACCGAGGCGATGGCGACGATGCGGCCGCCATCGCGGCGGCGGATCATCGGCAGCGTCAGCGGGTGAACGACATTGTAGAACCCATCGAGATTGGTGCGCAGCACGTCGTCCCAGCCGGCTTCGTCGATCGCCGGAAACGCATTGTCACGCGTGATGCCCGCGCTCAGCACAACGCCCCAGAATGCGGGCGCATCGCGGCGCGCTTGGAAAGCGGCGCGGATCTCCGTTCGGTCCCGCACGTCGAAGCTGATCAGGTCGCAGACGCCGCCCTCGGCCACGATCGCATCACGCGTCGCCTCGGCGCCCGCGCGGTCGCGCCCGTAATGCGCCGTGACCGGGAAGCCCTGGCGCGCCAGCCGACTCGCGATCGCGCGTCCGATGCCCTTGCTCGCGCCGGTCACCAGCACCGGCCGTCCCGCCTCCGCCTTCCCGCTCATGCCCCGCTCACGAACGCCTCGTCGTCCGGCGGACGATAGACGTTTATCACCGCCTTCGCCATTTCCGCGCCGTCCGGCGAAGAGATCTTGCAGTCGAAGGAAGCCATGCCCTCTTCGCCGAGCAGCGACGTGACCTCGATCACCAGCTTCTCACCCGCGGCAAAAAACGGCTTCACGCAACGGTAGGAGCGGCAGCCGACCAAAAATCCGATCTTCGGCGGCTTGCCGTTGCGGCGGCGTTTGAGCCCGTCGTACGCGCTGATCGTCTGCGCCATCAGTTCGAAGCCCACGTAGCCGGGCACGCCGCGGCCTGCCTCGAAGAACAGGCTTTGCGGCGAAATCTCCACCTCTCCGCGCACCGTCTCGCCCTCTTGCGCGATAATGCGGTCGATCAGCAGCATGCCGCCCGCATGCGGCACCAGTTCCTCGACGGGTGGAAATGCGCTCATGTTTTCGCCAGCACCAAGGCGGCGTTGTTGCCGCCAAACGCATAGCTCGCACTCAGGATGGCGGTGAGCGGCGCACGTTCGCCCGGCGCCGCGAGGCGGATCGCCGGCAGCTCCGGATCGCGCACGCCGTCCCATAGGTGCGGCGGCAGCTGGTCTCGCTCCAGCGCCATCAGGCACAGCGCCGCCTGTACGGCGCCGGCCGCGCCCAGCGTGTGCCCGGTCAGCGGCTTGGTGGATGCACACGGCGTGTCTTCGCCGAAGACGCGATGCACGACGGCGGCCTCCATCTGATCGTTCAGTTTTGTCGCCGTGCCATGCAGATGCACGAAGTCGATCGCGCGGGCGTCCCTTTCCGACATGGTCAGCGCCTTGCGGATGGCGCGCTCGGCGCCCGCGCCGGTCGGATCGGGCGCGGAGATATGATGGCCGTCCGCGCTCTCGCCCCAACCGAGCAAACGGAACGGACCCTCCCCGCGCGTCAACAAGAACAGCGCCGCGCCCTCGCCAATATTGAGTCCCTTGCGGTTGAGGCTCATCGGGTTGCACGGCGCATCCGACAGAGAGTCCAGCGAAGCGAATCCGTTGAGCGTGAGCGCGCACAGCGAATCCGCGGCGCCGCAAAGCACGGCGTCGCAGACGTCGGTCTCGATCAGCCGCGCCCCCGCAGCCAGAGCGCGCGCGCCGGACGTACAGGCGGTCGATACTGCGTATGCCGGTCCTTCCGCTCCCGCCATGTGTGCGGCGAAGCGGGCCGCGTCACCGAGCTGCTGCTGCTGCAGCGAGAAGCCCTCGGGCCAGGCGCCGGTCTCGAGTTTGGTCGCGACGGCGTCGCCGCCCTCCCCGATGCCGGACGTGCAGGTGCCAAGGACGACGCCGAGCCGCGCGGCGCCAAAACGCGCCCGCGCCGCGGCGATGTCGCGGGCGAGCGGCTCGAAACAATGCGCCACCATCCGGTTTGTCCGTGTCTCGCCGTGCGGCTTTTCAAGCCGCGCGCGCACGCGCCCCACCGGCACGCGCCGCCGGTCGCTCAACTCGGCTTCGTCGGCGATCGCACCCGGCTTGGCGGCAAACAGATTTGCCGCGACGGCGGCATTGTCGTCGCCAAGCGCGCACGCGACGGAGAAGGCGAGGATGTGGCTCGCGCGGCCCATCATTGCACGGCCTGCGTGATGATCGTGAGCTCGTAGCCCAAGGCGTGATTGCGCACGATCAATCGATCAGCATGCTCGGGATCGGGCGCCATTTCGAGCACGACCGCGCCGCCGTGAGTAATAGCGCGCGAAGGCCCGTCAGCTTCCAACGCCGCGTCGGCCGGAAGCGACGCGCGCACCGCGGCTTCCGGCCAGAGACTGACGAAGATGTCGGACAGAATGTTCTGCGCGGGGATCTGATCGCCGCCAAGCAGCGTGCGATCCTCCCTCACGCCGCGTTCGTCCCATGTTAGGGTCGCCAGCCGCGGGCCGGAGACCGCGGTCAGCACGATGTCCACGCGCTCCGGCGAAAGCGAAAGCAACGCTTCCACCACGCCGCTGCGCTCGGCGAACCTGCCGCGCACGATCTGGTGCAGCGTGCGCGCCTGCGGATAGCCCGGCGGCGTCGGCAGCGTGAGCGCGACATCGGGCGCGATGTGGGCCGTCGTCACCGGCGCCGTCGCCGGTTTCGTCGCGCACGCGCTGGCCAGCGCCGCAGTCGCCAAGATCAGCCGGCGCACAATTCCTCCACGATGCGCATGAAGCGCTGCGGCTCGCTGACGAAGCGATTGCTCCGGTCCCACGCATAGCCCGCCAGCACTGAAGTCAGCATGCGAGTAATGTCGGTCATGGCGCGCGGCCGATTGAAGATGATCCTCTGCAGCGCGCCCGTGTACCAGGCCGTCACGAACGTTCGGAAGGAATCGATGCCGACATACAGCTCTTCGACATACTCTCTTTGCCAATCAACCTGCTCGCCCCTGAACTCACGGTCGATGAGGTCGGCGGCGAGCGTCGCGGATTTCATGGCGATGGTGACGCCGGAGGAAAACACCGGGTCGAGGAATTCCGCCGCGTTGCCCAGCAAGGCGTAGCGCGGGCCGATGAGGCTCGTGACATTGCATGCATAGCCCCCGATCGTCGCCGCCGGGCGATACACTTCGGCGTTTGCGAGCACCTTGGCTTTGTACGGCACGTCGCGGATCAGGCTCCAAAGCCGATCGTGCTCCGTAGCGCCGGCGCCGAGAAGATCCGCGTCGGGTCCCACCACGCCGACAGACGAGATGCCGTTGGCCAGCGGAATGAGCCAGAACCAGATCTCCGAGTTGGTCGGATGGATCGACACGAGGATCTTGTTGCGATCGAAACTCGGCTCGGTGATGTTGTCGCGGAATTGCCCGAACACGGCGCGGCGTATGGGAAAGTTCGACGGCGTTTCCAGCTTGCAGAGTTTGCTGAGAGTGCGGCCGAAGCCGCTCGCATCGAGCGCGTATCGCGCTTCGATCTGACGCGTCGCACCGGCCTCATCGCGGATCGTCGCCAGCGCGCGCTCGGCATTGCTCTCGAACGCGATCACCTCTTGGCCGAACGTGACGGCGCAGCCTTTCTCCACGGCGCCCCTGGCGAGGATGTCGTCGAATTCGCTGCGCATGACCTGGTAGATCGTCGAGGGTCCGCTTGCGCTTTTGTCGGGAAAGAAAATGTCGGTGTAGACGCCGTTCATGTAAAAGGCCGCGCCGTCCTTGTACTGGAAGCCGTGCGCCTTGACCGCCTCCGCGAGTCCGGCCCGCTCCAGGAATTCCATGCTTTGGGGAAGCAAGCTCTCGCCGATGGAAAAGCGCGGGAAATGCGCGCGCTCGACGATTTCGACCTTGTAGCCCGCGTTCGCCAGCATCGCGCCAGCAACCGAACCCGCCGGCCCCGCGCCGATGATCAGAACGTCGGTGCTGCTGGTGCTCACTGAGCCTTACTCCCCCGGAAGTTCACCGGAACGAACGAGAACAAATACGCCGCCGTGACGCCCGCCGCCACCGCAATGCCGAAACTCCGCACGGGATAGGAGCTCGAAAACGCCATCAGGCCCATGGACAGGATTGTCGTGAACACCGCAAGGAATACGACCAGCTCTTTGGATTGGCCGTCCGTCTCTCCCGCTTCGAACAGGAAGACCGAGTGATCTATGCCGGTGCCAATCACCACGAACAGGGCCGAGATGGTGAAGAACGAGATCGGCTCGCCAAGCGCGGCCGGCACGGCGATCGCCATCGCCGCACCGACGGCGGGGGCGGCGAGCACCTTAAGGGCGCGCAGCGTGCGGTAGAGCAGCACGACAACCACGGCGCAGAAGGCGAACGCGATGGCGACGGCCCAGGTCGCCAGCGCGCGAAAATGCTCGAACACCGCGGAATATCGCGCCGCGGGATCGACCAGAATGGCGTCGCCTGTGTGGCCCCGCGCCTCGAGAGCCGCCCTTGCGCCGAGCGGGGCGACGAGAAAGCGCCACTCCCCGGTCGCGCCTTCGAGCGAGCCGATCAGGCGCGGACGCGGCGGCGCGGGGTCGCTCGACGCGAAAGGCGCCGGATCGGCGAGACCAAGCTCCGCCACGCGGGCGGCGAGGTGAGGGTCGTAGAGGCGCTCACGCAACACGCGCTCGTTTTCCGCGCGCCGACGTGCGGAGGGATCGAACCGGCTCGCGGCGAGGGTATATCGCGCGGCGCTGGGCGGCATCCGCTGCAACGCCGCCTCTTCCTGCTCGCGCGCCGCCTCGGCGCTTTCGCCGTACGACAGCAGGAAGGAAGGCGACATGTCGAAGCCCAAAGCCTCGCGCACTCGCGCTTCCTCCGACGCGAGCGCGGCCGAGCGCGGCTGAAACTGGCGCACGTCATCCAGCACCGCGAACCGCCCAGCGCCGACGAGAGAGACGACCGCCAAGACGATCGCTCCGACCATGCTATGCGTGCGCGTCCATCTAAACGCGCGGAACGGCGTTTCGAGCTTATCCCACCAGCGCGTAAGCTTGCCCGGATCGCGCGCCCTCAGGTCGAACAATGGCAAAAGCGTCAGCGTGAACCACCAGGCCGTGACCACGCCCGCCACCGAAAACACGGCGACCTGATTGAAGAAGGCCACGCCGAAGAAGCCAAGGCTCGCGAACCCGATCGATGTTGACAGCGCGCACACGGCGAGAGGACGCGCCACGCGTTTCACGCGCTCCGTCACCGGCCCCCAGCCGCTTTGCGGCCCTGTCGCCAGATAGTGTAGCGCGTAGTCGGAGGTGACGCCGATCAGCGCCGACCCGAACACGAACACCAAGACGTGCACGCTGGGAAACAACAGCATCGTCGCCGCCAACGAACCCACGCCGGAGACCGCCGTGGCGATCAACGTGCCGACAATCGAGGACGGTCGCCGGAAACACACCATGAGGAGAACGAGGATCGCGACCGTCGAGGCGCCCGCGATCAGAGAAATCTCATTGCGCGCCTGCGCCGCGCCATCCGCGGCATAGAACACCGCGCCGGTCCGCGCCGCGTCGACATCGGGCCAGCGCGCGCGCCACGCGGCGTATGCGCCGGTCACCGCGTCCTGTGCATCGATACGAAACGCGGAGACGTTGAGCGCGCCGGAGACCAGCGTTGCATCGCCCAGCTGCGCCCCGGCGGTGGGCGAGAGGCATTGCGCCAATTGCAGCGTCAGCAGGAACGGATCTCGCCTCAGCATTTCCCCCGAAACCGGGGCGATCGGCGCATAGAGCAAGGCGCGCGAACCGCGCACGACGGCGGCGGCGTCGAACTTCGCCGGATCAGTCTCGCACATGAGCGAATTGCGGTTGGCGAACAGCCAGCGCCCGATCTCCGCGCCGTCGGCGCGATCCGGCGTGAACAGGCCCGTCGCCTCCAGCGAGTGCTCCAGGTCGGCGGCGGCCTGCTGCGCGCGCAGGGGATCGGCTGAACGGGGCGCCGCGCCGGGCGAGACAAGAACCACGACGCGCCGCGAGGCCGCGCCGCCTGCATCGGCAATCGCCGCGCGTATGACAGGCTCAAGCGCGTTCTGCGGCAGCAGCGTCTGGATGTCCGTGTCGAAGGCGTCGCCGCGCTGCGTGCGCACGCCAACGACGACGCACGCCAAAACGCACCACACCGCACAAAGAATCGCCCCCCAGTGCCGCACGCCTAGCTCCCGAGCGGCCCCAGCGCGATCTCCATCCAATCGCCGTTGGCTTGGCGCACTTCGACATGCTCGACGCGCGAGCAGCCGCCGATCTCAAGCCGCGCCAAGTATTGCGCCAGCGCTGCATCCTTCGGCGTCAGCCGCACGCGCCATGCTCCGTTCGCGCCGGCGGGTTCGCGCGCCACGTCGTAGTGCGTGCTCAGCGCCGCGACGTTGCCGGAGAGCAAATCAAGCAGCCCCGCGCTCGAAAGAAACGCGTCGCCCCCGCCCTGCGGGCCGACACGCTGCGGCGGGCCGTTCTCCACTGCTTGCGTAATGCCCGCCGGCGTGATCGTGGTGACGATGTCGAGCGGATCGGTGACGCGCCATTCCACGCGCTGCGCCGCGATGGTCGCGCGCCCGCGTGACACCAGAGGCGCGCGCACGCCGCTCAGATGCCGCGTCTGCGTGAACTCGGCCGAGCCATATTGCACCGGCATGGCCAGCGGATCGACGCAGGCCGCATGGCCCGCGCTTGCGAGGCCGAGCGCGATCAACGCGACAAGTAGGGCGCCAGCTTTTCCCGCAACACGGGCGGCGTGACCCATAGCATGTTCTCCGTGGCCATCTCGACCGCGACCTGCGTCGAGCGCGCGCGCATCACGCGTTCGCCGGTGCCGATCTCCTCGATCTGATAGACAATCCTCAGCGTATTTTCCCACTCGACAATCCCCGCCGTGATCTTCACCGCCTTACCGAGGCGCATCGGGTGCGCGTAGCGCATCCGCAAATCAATGATCGGCCACGCATAGCCGGACGCGGCCATCTCCTTGTAGCCGTAACCGATCTTTTCCATGACCGCGTCGCGGCCCAGTTCCAGAAAGCGCGGGTAATTCCCGTGCCAGACCATGTTCAGCGGATCGAGATCATAGAACTGGGGCGAAGCTTCGGCGGACGCGGAGACGATCGACTTCACGACTCCGCGTCTCCCGGCCAATCGAAGCGCCACTCGCGCGCCGCGATCCGCCCCGTCAGCTCGGCCAGATGCTTGTCGAGCGGCGCGTCCTCATCGATGAACGGCGCGGCCTCCATCAACGCCGCGATCCCCGGCCCCAGCACGTTCTGCTTCACCTCGCCCGCGCGCAGGCGCAGCTTGAGCGCCTGGCCGCACGCGATCACGTGCGCCGCCGCGACCTGCTCCGTCAGCTCCAGCACGCGGATCGCATCGCGCGCCGCGATCGTGCCCATCGAGACCTTGTCCTGATTGTGGCACTCGGTCGAACGCGAGAATACGCTTGCCGGCATGGTGAGCTTCAGCGCCTCGGCCGTCCACGCCGACACCGCGATCTGCACGGCTTTCAGCCCGTGATTGATAGGCGCGCGCGCGCCCGTCGCGCCGGAGAGATTCACCGGCAAGCCGTTGTTGAACCGCGCATCGACCAAGAGCGCGAACTGGCGATCCATGAGATCGGCGAGATTGGCGGCGAGGTTCTTGAGACTGTCCATCACGAAGGCGATGTGCCCGCCATAGAAGTGACCCCCGCTCAGCACGTCGCCGGTTTCGGGATCGAACAGCGGATTGTCATTGGCGCTGTTGATCTCGGTTTCGATCTGCGCGCGGAACGTCGGCAGCATATCTTCCAGCACGCCGACGACATGCGGCGCGCAGCGGATCGAGTAGCGATCCTGTAGGCGCATCGCCGTGTGCCCGGCATGAAACGCGGCGAGGTCGGCGGCGATGCGCGCCGCGACCCGCCCCTGCCCCGGGTGCGGTTTCGCCTGCGACAGACGCGGATCGAAATGCACCGGATTGCCTAGCAGCGCGACGGCCGCCATCGCCGTCAGCCGCGAAGACAGCCGCGCCAAACCTTCGGCGCGCACATAAGCCAGCACGGCAAGGCCGGTCATGACCGCCGTGCCGTTCATCATCGCCAAAGCTTCCTTGGGCCTAAGCTTGATCGGCTTAAGCCCCGTTTCCGCGAACGCCGCGGCCGACGACATGCGCCGCCCGTTCAGCATCACGTCGCGCTCGCCCGCGAGCGCGCCGGCGAGATAGCTGAGCGGCGTCAGATCGCCGCTCGCGCCCACCGAGCCTTCCGACGGCACCAGCGGCAAAATATCGAGCCGCAGCATGTCGAACAGCAAAGTCGCCAGATCAACCGAAACGCCCGACCATCCGCGCAGCAGCGCGCAGAGCCGCACGGCCATCACCGCGCGCGTCTCCACCGGCGTCAAAAATCGCCCGAGGCCGCAGCCGTGAAAGCGCGTCAGGTGCAGCGGCAGCTCTTCCACCAGACCGCCATTGACGCTGCTGGTGACGCTATCGCCGTAACCCGTGGTCACGCCATAGATCATCACCTTGTTCTTGAGCGCGTTCTCGACGTGCTCCGCCGAGCGCTGCACGCGCTTCAACGCTTCTTTGCTGAGTGTCAGCTCCGCATCGCGGTTGGCGATGCGCCACACGTCGGCAATGCTTAGCTCGCCTTTTCCGAATTCAATCGCCGCCACGTCGCTCTTCCTCGCGCACGCTCGCAGCGCCCGCCCAAAACTCGTAGAAATTGAACCACTGGTAGGGAGCCACCTTCACCAGCTCCTCCAGCGTGCGCGCATAGCGCTCGATCAGCCCACCCAGCTCCGCCATGCGATTGCGCCGCGAGCCTTCGAGCCGCGACAGCGGCGAAAGATGCACACGGTATTTCGCGCCCGCCTTGTAGCAGAACAGCATGTAAGTCGGCGCACGTAATGCAGACGCCAGGATGAACGGCCCCTGAGGAAACGCCGCCGGCGCGCCCAGAAACTCCGCCGTCAGCGTGCGCCCATTGCGGCTCGCCGGCATGCGGTCGCCCATGATGACGACCCATTCGCCGCGCTCCACCGCCGCCGCCAACTCCACCGCCGCGCCGACGCCGAAATCCGTCGCCTCCACCAGCGACACCTGGCTCTCCGGCGCAAAGCGCTTGAGCAAATCGTTGTAGCGGCGCGCGTGCTTGGTATGGATCACGATGGTGACGCGCCGGCGGTGATCGCGCGTCGCAATCGCGCGCACGATCTCGATCGCCCCGAAATGCGCGGTGATCACCGCGATGCCGCGCGGATCGCGCCGCAGCTCCTCGAAGCCCGCGCTATCGGTGCCGTCCACGTCGGCGCGGACGATGTGCCCGAGCCAAGCGGCATATTTGTCGATGAGGCAGTCGCCGAACGCGAAAAAGTGCCGGAGCGCATGCCAGTGGCCCGGCCGGTCCGTCCGGCCCTGGGCCGCCCATGCCCGGCGCAGGTAGTCGAGCGAGGCCCGGCGCTGCCGGGTGCCCATGACGTAAAAGAAGAGGATAACCGGGGCCATGACCACCCGGCACATGGTCCGCCCCAGCGTCCGGTAGATGAACGCCATGAGCGACGGCCCCCAATCGGCGCCGCGCTCCTCCAGTTCCGTCCAATGCTTGGCCCGCCCCGCCGTCGCCACGCCGCACCTACTCCCCGTCCCGCTATAAGATCACAGCATGCGGGACAGCCCGGGACAAGCGCGGGGGGCTGGAGGCGGGGCGAGGGATGTCAGTGGGAGGGGCCGCCCGGGCCCGAACGTCAGTGGCAGCCCACTGACACAATCCGCCAAGCACCGTCGACAACGATATCCAGGCGCTGCGGCCGGTATTCGAGCATCCGCGCGCCCGCCGATTGCCGCGCGGCGCCCGCGACCGGCACGGCGCCCGCGTCGGCCCCGCCGTGAATGACCGCATGCGCTGGCAGCGAAGCCTGCTCCAGCTTATAGGAACGCCCCACCAGGTGCGCGCACCGGCTCGCGCCGCACGCATCCACGGAAATCACAAACGGATCGCGCGGCGGGGCCGCGCGCTTGGGCTCGGCAAAGCCCGGGCTCGCCAACAACAACACGGCGAAGACGGCGATGTAACGAAGCATCGGACCACTCCTCGGAACTTGTCGCGCGAGGAAGTGCACGCCGGTCGGGCGGCCCGCCCAAGACTCAGTTCATCTCGCGAGCCTGCCAGAAGCTAGCGATTGGCAAGCCACGCGAAAACGATGCTGCGCTTCGATCGCGACGCGAACGCGCGTCAAACCATCGTCTCGACTTGGCGCCGGCGGCAACGAAGCCAATCCCTCCAGCGGCGCCAGCACCGCCAGCGGATAAGCTCGGTCGTCAGCGGGCCATGCGGCAGGCTATATGGATGAACAATGTCACCTCGCGCGCGCACGATTGAGCGCAATGGTAATTAGTCGCACTGGTCGTTTCGTCGTACCATATTCTCATCGCGAACAAGACGCCGAGAAGTTGCTCGCAGTCTTTGAATCGTTCGCCGCAACGCCGCGGGATTTTCGACTTTGGTTCTTGAGAAGGGACGACGAAATTCCAATGCTGATGCGACTTGCCGACATTGCGCGCGTCCAAGCGCTTACAAAGGGTGCACGCAGAATCTCTGACGGGCTGACAGAAGACATCATCGCGGCAGGCTTAGCCTCAAATACAGGACGATTTCGTTCGGCCGCCGTCAAAGCCTTCGATGAAGTGGAAACCAAAAAGAGTACATGGATAATTGCGCCCTATCTGGAAAGTTCAGCGCTCGGCTTTGCAGCGAAGCGCGCGATGGAGCGGCTTCGGCGTTAGCATGATAGGCGATCTCCCACCTCAGGAGGCGATTCGTGCGGCGCCAATCCGAAATACGGATACAGGCAAATAACCGCGATGCTCCGCCCTACTCGCGCCGATCCTCATGCGGCTCCTGCGTGGTGGCTTGTTACGAGCGAGTGGTAGGATGTGATAGTGGAACATGCGGCACATGAGGGTCGTCGCGCTCATCACGCTCTTGCCGCACCGTTTCTTGGGTAAGACTTTCTTTCTATCAACGCACATGCGCGATGCACTCAATCGAAGGTCCCGCTTCTCGTCACCGACGCCGGGCAACCGACGCGACATGCGGGTCAAAGATCTGATCGACAAATTCGAGGAGGCCAATCCCCGGGGACGCCGCAGTGGCAAGCCCATGGACAAGCGAACTAAGCGCTACATGCTCGTCCGGCTGCGCCACCACGTGGTTCCCATTCTTGGAAGCAAACAGGTCAAAGAAGTCTCGGTGGCAGCGGTCAGTTTCGGCGAACCATAGCTGGATGACCAAAGCGCCCACCCCTCTCGCGCATCTCAAGCGACGGGAACCTCGGCAGGCCTGGTTCAAGGAAGCTACGGACTTCATCCCTTGGCTCAGCGTCAGCCAAAACTAAAGCGAGCCTCGTAGTGTGTTTTCAGAAACTCCCGCAGCTCTCTGTAGGAGATGTGTTCCATGTCGCGTAGTACGCGAACACGAGAGCCGGGGTCTGGATCTGCAAACTGGCGCTCAATTTCAGTTAGGGCGTCACGGTACCAGAGGTAACGCGCCATATCCGCGCGGACCTGTAGTCCGTCGCCAATCAACTTTATGTAGATGGCCACAACGCCCACGATGGCGATGAGGCTCGTGAGGACTCTGATGTGCACACTCTGGAACGTATCGCTGCTGAATAGGAGATAGGACGCCAAAAGAGAAAGCCCTAAAGCCGCCAGCGCCATAACGTAGGATGTGGTCTGAACAAAGGTATGCCAAGTGCGGGGCGAGCTGACGCCATCAGCCAGCTTTTCCCGGATATAATCGTTCTGCACGTCGATGCGTTGACGATGCAATATCTCGAAAAACTCGTCTACTTCGCCAGTGCGCACTGGTGCTGCCGCGACGCGATTGGCCGGCGGATAAAGCCAGACATGACGATGGTTCACGTCATCAATGAGCGCGGTCAGAGATTTCCGCACCGGGCCCAATAATGAAGGAGCGACCAATGCAAATGCATTGTCGCGCCTTGCAGACCACTCTGCCAGCGCCTTGGGATCACCCTTAAGGGCCAACGCGCCAAGTGCGGGATCATGCGCCATGAACTGAAAATACAGCTGCCGAAACCGTTCGGTGCGTAAGCGATTGTGCAGCCACTCAGAGCGGTGCCGGTCGACGAGAGTTATCCAAAGCGTCGCCACGAAGCCGATCAGCGAAAACAATACAGCAAGGGCAAACCACCACCGTTCAACGCTGAAACCCAACACTTCCACAAGCGGCAGCCACGCGCCCGTGGCGGCGCCAAGGCTCGCGATGGATACGGCGATGATACCATTGCGCTGCCGACGCTTACGGCTCTGGGTCGCCCTATTGTCGATAGCGAGGAACGCATTGCGCAAATCCGGCCAGTCGAACACAAGAAGGGATCCCTTGTACTGTGCCTCTAACTGGTTGCGCGCAGCTTGCGTGAGGAGCAGATCGTCGTTGGTCCAATCGTCTAACCGATTGAGCGGAGCCATCGAGCGTGGTGCGGTTGTTGCTATTCCACTCGCTGACACGATCACCCCCGGGGTTCTTGGGCATCTGGTGGACAGACGGCGAAATGGGGGCTGGTCCGGCATTGGCCGGCTCGGCTAGCGGCCGCCAACTCGTCCGCCGGCAAGGTGGGCGTCACCTCTACTTTGGCAAACATAACTGACCGAGATCCGACGGCCCCTTCTAAGGGCTTTCAAGAATGAACTCTCGATCTCTTCTTTTGGACTACGTTGCAACCGAAAGTGATCCTAGCCTAAGGTTCCCGGGGCATTTTTGTGCCAATAAGGAGTGGGCGAGGGACATTTCGTGAACATCGAGCCGCGTGACTCAATCCAGCTCCAGCAGAACAGGCAGGGCGTCGTCGATCCCAACGTGACGGCTGACGATCTGCACGAGAAGGCGATGGAGTGTCTCATTTGGGGCGACGAGCCTCGCAAAGGTCTTGAGCATTTCTGGGTCGAAGAAGCTCAAGCTCGCCCTCACATTCATAAGCTCAAGACGAAGGATGGCAAAGATTTTCGCTGCATTCGCATCCTCGACTCGTTTTTTAGCGACACACTGACAGAACCGGAAGACATCCGTCCGCACATCGTAAGACGTGCACTCAAAGGCGTGCACGTCGAATTCCTTCTTGCACATCCTAGGGGGCCCTTTGGGATCGCGCGAGCCGACGCCATTGGTCAGGACGCTGTCTCCCGCTCGGCGGAGGGCCTGAAAAGATTGGCGCGCGCGTGCAATGCCGAACGAGTGAACGCGGGTCGCGGTGTCGCTGTGAAGGAGAGTCAAATTCGCGAGTGTGACCCCGACAAGGACTGGGACAAGATCGCAGAAATTCTGCTCCAAACAATCGGAGAGCTTCCGATCGAGGTTCGCCTCTACGACAGAAGCCCTAGTGGGCCCTATTATTTTTTCAGCGACCTTCTTCTAGCGGGCCGTTTCTGGGCGGGCCGCACGGCGGCATTTTATCCTTGGTCACAAATTACCGACACGCCTTATCCAAACGACCTCTATGACACCATGCTCTCGGAATATTACGAGATATGGGACACCGCGACCCCGTTGGCAGGTCCTCTTGTCGATCGCAGTGCGACGCAAAGCGCAAACAGAGATCCGAAGAGGGTGTTTATAAGCTACATAAGCAAAGACCGCGGCGTGGCCGAAGAACTGAAGGATATGTTCGGACAGGTCCAAATCGAAGCCTACCTGTTCCAAAGCGACCTTAAGGCCGGGCAAACGTGGAACGAGCCTGTCCGTGAGGAGCTCGCAAACTGCGACGCGCTCATCGCCATCGTGTCCTCGGCAGTTGTCGATAACAGTGAGTGGGTGCGGGCCGAAGTGGGCGCGGCGTGGGTGAATAGCAAAAGGCTTTTTCAGGCTCAGCTCGGCACAGACAAGATGATCTTGCCGGGGATCATGGGGCAGGTCTGGTCGCCCTTTGACGTGGCCACGGCAAGCGGAAAGCAAAAGCTCGTGACAACTGTCGCGGGCCCCAAGTGAGCGAGTCGCTAGAATCTCGACATGGCTAGAGTATTAGTCCTAGGCGCGGGCGTGCTTGGCTTGACTGTTGCCAACAGTCTGCGGTTGTTGGGGCACGAGGTTCAAATCATTTCTGAACAGGAAATGAGCGATGCAGCGGCCCAGCGTGATCCCAAATTTGCCAGCGCATTTCCCGCTGCTTCCATAATTCCTCACACAGTGGATACGGAGGACCTAAAGCAGCTTGTCAGTGGATCGGATAAGATTTTCGAAGTTCTTGCGGACATGCAGAGCACGGGCGTTCGCCTCCAGCGTCACTTCGAACTGTCCGAAAATGCATCACCCGTTCCCGAGTATGCGCGTCTCCTGCGCGGCTTTCAGATTCACGAGAGTGGAAGCGACACCGTTCCCATTCGGCGATCTGGCGCGACCTCTGTTCATGGCGTGTCTTTCAATTGCTTCTTCTGCAATATGCCCCGCTATGGCCCTTGGCTCGACAAATTGCGCGGAGGTCTTGAGGTTGCGGTCGAACGAAGACATTTAACCGTTTCGACGCTGCGACGGATAAAAGCCGAAGTCATCGTCAACTGTCTCGGCGCAGGCGCCTCTAGCGTGTTTGCGGAGTTGAGCCCCGGCATATCGGTTCGCGGCATTCTTCTCCTCTGCGATTACGATGCACCGAATGCACCGCCTCAGTCGTACAATTATACCCCAGACTATTCGGTCTATCCGGGGTCGGATGGCGAACCTGCCGATGTCTATTTCTATCCACGAGAGGGGCAGTGCATCCTCGGGGGCACGCGACAGCGCGGCACCGTGGCGCACGATACCGGGCAATTTATTCCTGACCAGCCGCTTCAAGGAGAACTCACAAGCGTCTTCGGCGTATCTGTCCCCAAACCCATCATCGACTTGAACCGCGAACTCGTGCGGCAACTGACCGGTGTCGAACTTGGGCCACCAACGAAGGTCCTGATCGGCTTGCGCCACATGGATGTCGATCCGCAGACCGGAAAGGGCAAGGTGACGATCGCGCCTCGTCAAGTGCCTGACGGCCCCCCTGTCATTGACTGCTTTGGTTTCGGGGGAGCGGGCGTGACGCTGTCTTGGGGAGCAGCAGCGCGGGTTGTTGCGGCGGTGGAGGAGCTCATGACCGGTCGTGCGGATAGGACGCCGGCAGAATGCACTGACGAAATCAGCGATCGACTTACAACGTATCTTCGGAAGGAGAAGAAATGAGGATATTGGTCCTGTCGTGCGGCGGCACCATTGTCTCCCCCGACGATGCAACCGGCAAAGCAAACACGAAGGCTCGCGGTGACGCGGCTCAGTGGCTAATCGAAATGCTGTTTCCGTCGGGTGACGACCATTTTCGAAATGCTCTGAAACGACGCTTCGATCGTTTTGACTCGACGCATCGATCGCGCTGGTCACCGGAAATGGAACTATTTCCTGACTACGTGACCGATAAGGACAGCACGAATGTTGGGCCCCAGGAGTGGCGAGTCATCGTCGACAAAATCATCGACGCGTACGACAAATATCATGGCTTCTTATTGCCGCATGGAACGAATTCCCTGGCATACACTGCGAGCGCGCTTTCGTTTGCGTTGCCCAACTTGGCGAAGCCCGTTGTTATGACCGGGTCCAACGTCCCCATCGGTCAACCGTACTCAGACGGTCCTATGAACGCAGCTAACGCTGTGTTTGTCTTGCAGAAGATGCTTGTAGACAACCTTCACGGCGTCTTCACAGTATTCGCCAATCGCATGATGCCTGGAGTTCGAACGAAGAAATCTAGCGGCGTAGATCTGAAGGCGTTCACCACTTTCAATGCGCAAGATGTCGGCAGCATTTCGAAGGACGAAGTCACTATTGATTTTGATCAGTATCGGAAATACAGGCCCAAAGAGATAAAGTCTCCGATATCTGAGAAGTGTGGCGAAGCGGCGGATAGTGGTGAACTCGCCGCTCACGCGCATCGTGACTTCAACGGCATTATTAGCTCGCACACGTTTCACCCTGGGGACGATCCAATGACCTACGTGTCTGTGCTCGATTCCCTGGCACGCCGGCGCAAAGAGAAGAAGACGGACCGAGGCGCCATGATCATTCGCGCCGTGGGCGATGGAGACGTGTCTGATGCTGTAAGAGAAGTCGTTTTTCCGCATGCCAAGCGGCTCGAAATTCCCGTCGTTGTTACGACTCAAGAGCCACAAGGCGTCAGCAGCCTAAAGCACAATCTCGTGTCGGATGGCGCTGAAGAAGCGTACGGAATTATACCCGCCCACGATATGAGTATCGAGACGATGGTGGTCAAACTCCGCTATCTTCTTTCGAACGGCTTGTCATATTCCGAAATTCACAAGGAGTTTCTCACCAACTATCTGGGTGAGATCAACGTGAGGACGGCGAAGACGAATTGAAGGTGGGGCCAACATACGATCTCGGGGCAAGAGGTGTCGAAGTTCCAAATTCGGATTCCGTCGGCGGATCGCAGGATCACCAACCAGGCGACGCAGCTAGGCGAGCATTTTTCGGAAGCCGTGCCGAAAGCGGTTGCTGCCGTTGAGGCTTTCGCCGCGAAGAATGGTCTTTGGTATCTTCTTGCGCGAAACCCCGAGGCCACATCATGCGCTGATGCCGCAAACAAGCGACAATCGCTTGGCGGGTTTGGAATACCAATCGAACGGGAGCTGAAATCATTTCTTGGTGAGTTTCAAACCGCAGATGGTAGCACGAGGCGCGTCGCAATTCATTGCCGAGGAAGTGATCGGCTGGACTTGGACCGGTCTGCTAGAGCAATCGGCGCGACGGCATCTATCGTCCGCGTCGATGCAGGCGCGAAGTCGGAGAGCGACCTATACGGTCTGGTGAACCCCTTTCTCCTTGAGCTCGACCCAACGAACCCTCCGCTGCAAGTGTTTGATGAGGCGTTGTTTAGGGGCTCATTGGTTCCGCCCACCGTTTTGACGAACGCCGGTGACCGCACGTGGTCGATTGAGTTTCGCGTAGAACACCTCTTCGCTGCTCTGCCACCCTCAAGGCGGTGCCGCGCAGAAGTCGTGCTGGATCAGCGCAGCGTACTTTCGCGCCCGGCATTTGGTATTTTGACCGGCAATTCGCCTGAAAGCGGGGCACTTCTGTGGGAGCTTCTAAACCGCAGAGTTAGGCAGCTTTCGGGAGAGCTGGTCGGCGACATCTATATGCCACGGGTCTACCTGCGGTCTATTCCTGCGATGGGAATGACCATGGATCTTCATCTACGAAGGGATCAAATATGGGACGCAATTGGTCCCGAAATTGAAGGGTTGTGCGCTGACTTAGCCGTTCAGCATGACGGACAGAGAAACGTTCTCGCCATCGCCTGCAATACTACCCCGCACTTCTCTCCAGAAATTCGCGAGATCGCGAGCGGTCACAACGTTCGATATATGTCGATCGCGGAAACGCTTGAAGGCCACTTGTACGCGGAGGGCATTCGTCAGCTTGTCCTTCTTGGCATTGGCTACATCCACCGACCGGAATTCAGTGGGTACGCGCGCCTGTTCCGCAACCCAGAGTTCCGCATTCACAAATTAACCGAAGTAGCGCTAGCCGAGATTGAAGCGCTCGCTTTCGAAGTCAAGGAAGGTGCCGATCTGAACAAGTGCTCGCAGAAGCTAAATGCTCTGCTTCAGCGTAACGATCTGCGGCAGGAAAACGTCGTCATTGCCCTAACCGAGCTGTCGCTTATTGCGACGAAAGCCAAGTGGCGGGTCGCGAAGCATCGTGATCCGCAGGACTCAACCCAACGCTTGGTCATGGATTCGCTGGCGATATATGCGGACGTGCTGGCTGATATTTTCCTTGGCCGGCGCGATCTCGATTCGCTTGCTGTTAAAGCGATTGGAACTTCCAAGCTTGATTCAGGCGGCGACTAGGTGGCGACTCCAACCGGGTTGGCCGGCAGGGTTCAAACTAAGCGTAGCAACCCCTTGTTTTTGCTAAAATCATGGAGCGGGCGATGAGATTCGAACTCACGACCCCAACCTTGGCAAGGTTGTGCTCTACCCCTGAGCTACGCCCGCATCCTGGGTGGCGCGGCCCGAGGGGCGCGCCTGAGGGGCGTGGGTATCGCAGAGCGGCGTGGCGGAAGCAAGCCTCCCGCGCGAACCTGGCGCCCAGGCCCTAAATCCCGCTGATCCCCAGAATCCGCAGGGCGACGCCGCGCCACCAGGGCGTGTTCCACAGCAGATGCGTGGGAATCGCCAGCAACAGGCTGACGCCCAGATAGACGAGGTAAGCGCCGTGCACCCGGCCCAGCCGGTAAAGGTCCCAGGCGAACATCGGCGCCAGCACCGCCAGCGGATAAAGCTCGGTCGTCAGCGGACCATGCGGCAGGCTAGTCGGCAGCCAGGCGATGCGGTCGAGCGCGGCCGGCAGCGGCGCGGCGGTGCCGAGGATCATCAGCCGCTTGTGCAGCGAGCTATCATGCCGCCGCGCCCAAAGCCCCACGCCGATGAGCAACGCGAATAGAAGCCCGATCCGGATTTGGATCAGCATGATGTTGAGCGTGCGATAGAAGCCAGCCTTGAGGTTTGCCGCCGCGTCGGGCGAAGCGTGCAGGATCGCCTCCAGGCCCTGGAGGCGCATGGTCGGCACCAGGATGAAGCCGACAATCACCAGCGCCGGCCCCAGCACGAAAGCCAGAAGGCCGAGCTTCTTGTGCAGCGCCGGGCGATCGGTCGCCATCAAGGTCGTCTGCGCCAAGAGCAGCATGATCCACGCGCCCATCAGCACCGCGTGCGCGTGCAGTATGGGCGGGAAAGGCGGCCTGCGCCCGGTCTGAACCGCTTCGATCTTCGTCAGAGAATCCGGGATGAAGCCGGCTAGCACCACCGCCAGAAACAAGACCGCCGTGAACACGTAAATCCAGCGATCGACAAAAGCCGCGAGCGTCGCCGGCTTCACCGTCCCGCCTTGAGCATCCGCAAGCGCCGTCATTGCTTTGGCTCCGCGCGCGCACACCGGGCGCTGGGAACTGCCTACCACAATTCCGGCGCACTTACTCCCCCGGCTCCGCCTTGCGCGGCGCTTTCAGTCTGCGGCGGTTCATGTGGCTATCGGGCGCGAGGTGCCCTTCCGGCGTGCGGCCGCGGAAATAGTCGCGTTGCCAGCCGTGCTTGGCGGCGTCGCTTTCGCGATCGGTCAGGCGGTCGAGGAATTTGGTGCGGCTCTCGCCCCAGGCCAGATACTGGCGGTTGAGTTCGGGTTCGTCGGCGATCTGCTTGATGACCGGCTGAACCTCGTCGATCTGCGTGTGCTGGATCGGCATGATGAAGCAGAACGGCTCCCCCTTCTTGAACGAGATCATGCCGGGGCGCGTGAAGCGCCAGTTCATCGTGAAGGGAAAGGGCAGCCAATACGTCTCGATCACACCCGCCAGCGGCTGGATGCCGTCCTTCAAATGATTGGGCGGCCCGCCGGCCCACAGGTCCCAGCCTTCGTCGGTGCGGAAGAGGTAGCCGGTGTGAAACGTCAGCACGCCGCCGGAGAAGTGCGACACCGCCCAGCGATCCAACAGCTCGCGCGTCGTATCGCCGTCGGGATCAAGACGGATGTCTTCCTTGCGCGGCCCGCCATTCCAGATCGCCGTGAACGAGACCGGCGAAAGCAGCGCCCAGCCCGTCGTGTTGGCGACCACCAGCGGCAAGCAGCGATAGGGATGGCGGTCGGCGAACGCGTCCATCCATTCGCGGTCCGGACTGCCCGGGACCATCTCGGCTGGTTGCGGATCGACTTGGTAGCAGATGAGTTTCACGCGTCTTCGCCCTCGCCGGCCGTGCGCGGGGCTTTGAGGCGCCGCTTATGGATGTGATCGCTCGGCCCCTTGCTGCCGTCGATATTGAGCCCCTGAAAATAGTGGCGCTGCCAGCCGGGTCCCTCGCCGCTCGCACCGGACGCGTGGCCCTCGGCGATGAACACGCGACGGCTTTCTTGCCATGCTTCGGTGTCAGCCTTGAGCTCTGGATTCGCGGCAAGATCGCCAATCACCATTTCGAAGTCATCGATCGCCCGGTGCGGCGTCGGCATCATGAAACAGAACGGCTCGCCCGCGTTGAACGCGACCGAACCGGGCGCCGTGAAGCGCCAGTTCATCGTGAATGTCATGGGGAGCCAGCTGGTTTCAATGATGCCCGTCAGCGCCTGTATGCCGTGTTTCACGCTGTTCGGAGGCCCGCCGACCCACAAATCCCAATCCTTCGGCGTGCGAAAAAGGTAATGCGTGTGGAACGTAAGCACGCCGCCGCCAAAATGTGACGAGACGAATTGCTCCAACATGCGAACCGATTTCCCGAACGGCGGTTCGAAAACGATGTCGTGCTGCGCGGGACCGCCATTCCACGTCGCGCGAAAAGAGATCGGCAGGATCAATTGCCAGCCGCTGGTGTTGGCGATGACGAGCGGCAGGCACCTGTAAGGGTGCTTGCTCATGAACGCGTCCATCCAGTCACGCTCAGCGGCGCCGGGCTCAATCGGCGGCGTGGACGCCGTGACCGGGTAGCACATGATTTTCATATCTTACCCATAGACGCCGGCCCGGCGCTGCGCCAAGGGGGCGATATGAGCACGGCGCGGCCCGAAGAATTGTTCGCCTATCTGGATCGGATCGGGGTCGCCCACCGCACCATCCCGCATCGACCCGTCTTTACCGTGGACGAAGGGCGCGACCTCAAGGCCTCGATGCCCGGCGGGCACTCCAAGAATCTCTTCCTCAAGGACAAGCGGGGCGCGCTGTTTCTGCTGTGCGCCCTCGGCGAAACCAAGATTGACCTCAATGCCGTGTCCAAACTGGTCGGGGCGGGCCGCTTCAGCTTCGGCTCGGCCGAGCTGCTGCAGCAGACGCTGGGCGTCACGCCCGGTTCCGTGACGATCTTCGCCCTGCTCAACGACACGGACCACAAGGTGCGGCTGCTGCTCGACCGGGCGTTGCTCGAGTATGATCCCGTTCATTTCCATCCCTTGACCAACGACGCCTCCACGGCGGTCAGCCCGGACGGGCTCCTCGCCTTCCTGCGCTCGCTGGGGCGGGACCCCGTGCTTCTGGCCTTCGATTCGGACGGCGCCCCGACCTTGATTGATTGAGCCCGGCGCCTGACCCATTTAGGGGTGAAGCCACACATCCCCACGAGGCGAATATCCCCATGACCTTTATTGACGGCCGCACGCCGGCCGAACCGGATTTGATCAAGGACGGCAGCGATCAAGGCTTCATGGCCGACGTGATCGAAGCCTCCCGCCAAGCCCCGGTGATCGTTGATTTCTGGGCGCCCTGGTGCGGGCCGTGCAAACAGCTTGGCCCCGTGCTGGAGAAAACCGTGCGCGCCGCGGGCGGCAAGGTGCGCCTTGTCAAGATCAACATTGACGAGCATCCGGGCGTTGCCGGCCAGCTTGGCGTCCGCTCTATCCCGGCCGTCTACGCGTTCGACCGCGGCCGCCCCGTCGACGGCTTCATGGGCAATGTCCCCGAGAGCCAAGTGAAACTCTTCGTCGACCGCCTCTCCGGCGGCGGCGATGAGGAAAGCATCGACGAGCTGCTCGCGGCCGCGGCCGAAAGCATGGCGCTCGGCGATGTCGGCGGCGCGGCGCAATCCTACGCCGCGGCGCTGCAGATCGATCCGGCCAACACCAAGGCCATCGCCGGCCTCGCGCGCGTCACGCTCGCGAGCGGCGACGCCGAACAGGCGCGCCAGATTCTCGACATGGCGCCGCCGGACAAGGCCGATGACGCGGACATTGCGGGCGTGCGCGCCGCGCTCGAGCTGGCGGGCGGCGACGCCGGCGGCGATGTCGGCGCGCTGACGCAGAAAGTCCGGGCGAATCCCGGCGATTTCGACGCCCGCTACGAACTCGCCAACGCATTGGCCGCAAGGGGAGAGCTCGACAGCGCGGTCGAGCATCTCCTGGCGATCGTCGAAGCCAATCGCGAATGGAACGAGGACGCGGCGCGCAAGCAGCTTATCAAGATTTTCGACGCCGCCGGGCCGATGTCGGAGGTCGCCAGGCAGGGGCGGCGGCGGCTGTCGGCGCTGCTGTTCTCGTGAGCGCGTTCGGCTATCGCAAGCCGGCCGATCTGCCGCGCACGATCCCCCTGTTTCCGCTCGCGGGCGCGCTGTTGTTCCCGCGCGCCGCGCTGCCCCTCAACATCTTTGAGCCGCGCTATCTCAACATGGTCGACGATGCTCTAGGCGGCGACCGCCTGATCGGCATGATCCAGCCCATGAGCGGCCAGCAGAGCGGCGACGGCGCGCTCGCCCAAGTGGGCTGCGTCGGGCGCATCACCAGTTTCGCGGAAACCGAAGACGGGCGCTACCTCATCACATTGACTGGCGTGTGCCGCTTTTCCATCGTGCGCGAAGCGCCGATGGCGCGGCCCTATCGGCAGGCCGAGGCCGCCTACGAGGATTTCGCCACTGACCTGAAGCACGAGGTCGAGCCGATCGATCGCGAAAGCCTTCGCCGCGCGCTGCAATCCTATGTCAACGTGCATGGCTTCAAGGCGGATTGGTCCGCGGTGGACGACGCTCCGCCCGAGGCGCTGGTCAACGCCGTCGCTGCGCTCTGCCCGTTCGACGCCGCCGCTAAGCAGGCGCTGCTCGAAGCGCTCTCGCTCCGCGAGCGCTGCGCCACTCTGATCGCTTTGCTCGAATGGGGCGCGGACGGCGAAGCGGACCGGCCGCTGCAATGAGCGAAGAGGCGCCCAAGCCAGCCGAGATCGATCCGCGCCTGCTCGAAGTGCTGGCCTGCCCTCAAACGCGCACCCCCTTGCGTTATGACAAGGCCAAGCAAGAATTGATCAGCGACGCCGCCCGCTTGGCCTATCCAGTGCGGGACGGGGTGGCGATCCTCTTGGTGGACGAAGCGCGCGAACTGGAAGCCAACGAATGAGCGAAAGCCCGACCCCGCGGCCCAATGAGCGGCCTTGGCCCACGGACCTCGTGTTTGATCGCGCCGCGCACGCGCTGCACATCACGTTCGACAGCGGGGAACGCTACGACATCCCGTTCGAGCTACTGCGCGTCGAAAGCCCGTCCGCGGAAAACAAGGGCCATGGGAGCGAGCCGATGCCGGTGGTGAAGGGCAAGGCCAATGTGGGCGTGCTCGGCGCCGAGCCGGTCGGGCGCTACGCCGTGCGCATCAAGTTCGACGATGGGCACGACACCGGCCTCTATTCCTGGGATCTGCTGCACGACTTGGGCGCTCACAAGGACGAGCGCATGCGGGCCTATCGCGAAACCCTGGCGGTGCGAACGCTCCGCGACGAGGCGTAAGGTCCGCTTGACCGGCAGGCAGGCGCCGACCTAGCTACGCGCCAACAAAAAGCGGCCGGGCCGCGCGAGACCCTTTCCCGACATGGACACGCCAACGCCGAGCGACGCCCCGGAATTCAGCGTGGTCATCGCCGCGCTGAATGAGGCCGAGAATATCGGCGCGGTGATCGACGAAATTCCCGGCGTATTCGACGGCCACATCGGCTACGAAATCGTCGTGGTCGATGACGGCAGCACCGACGCGACCGCCGAGGTCGTGCGCGACCGCGCATCCAAGCGGCCCAATGTTCGCCTCGTGCAGCACGCTTACCGGCGCGGTAAATCCGCGGCGTTGCACACCGGCGCCGAGGTGGGACGCGGGCGCTTCATGCTCACCATGGACGCCGACGGCCAGGACGATCCGCGCGATGCGCTGAAGCTCGCGCAAGCCGTCCGCAGTGCGCCGGCGCCTGCGCTCGCCGCCGGCGTGCGCCAGCGGCGCCTCGACGGCGTCTCGCGTCTCATCGCCACGCGCCTCGCCAATGGCTTGCGCCGCTCTCTGCTCAACGACGATTGCCCGGATACCGGCTGCGGCCTCAAAGCCTTTGAGCGCGAGCTCTTCCTGCAATTCCCCAACTTCGAGGGATTGCACCGCTTCTTGCCCGCGCTCGCCAAGGCGCACGGGCGCGCCATCATCAACGTGCCGGTCGAGCATCGCGAGCGCATGCACGGCAGCTCGAAATACACTAACCTTGGCCGCGCGGCCGTCGGCGTGTTCGATCTGCTCGGCGTCGCCTGGCTGATTTCGCGCACGCGCCCGCAAATCCAACCGCCGCCGACGCTGGCGAAAACCGGCCTCTCGTTCTGGACGTATGCGCTGCTAGCGCTGGTCGCGTTCCTCATGTTCGCGCCGGGCCAGCACACGCTGCCGCCGTTCGACCGCGACGAATCCCGCTACGCACAAGCCACCGCACAAATGCTGGAGAGCGGCGATTTCGTCGACATCCGCTTCCAGGACGAAGCGAGGTGGCTGCAGCCCGCCGGCATCTATTGGCTGCAGGCCGGCGCGGTGTCGGCCTTCAGCAACGCCGAAGCGCGCGAGATCTGGGCCAACCGCCTGCCTTCGCTCATAAGCGCCATCATCGCCGTGCTGCTGACGGCCTGGATTGGCGCGATGACGTTCGGCCGCGCCGCCGGCGTGATCGCCGCGCTCGGCATGACGACATGCCTCTTACTCAACGTCGAAGCGCGCATGGCGAAGATCGACGCGACCTTGCTCGCCGTCACGCTGACGGCGCAGGGGCTAATGCTCCACACCTATCTCAGGCGCGTCCCGCTCAAACACTGGCAGGCAATCCTGTTTTGGGCCGCGCTCGGCGCCGGCGTCATGCTCAAGGGCCCGATCATTTTCGTCATCGTCGGCCTCACGGCTCTGATGGTGAGCGTGTGGGATCGCAAGGCCGCGTGGCTTGGCGGGCTCAAGCCTTATTGGATCATCGCCGCCATCGCCGTCTGCGCGCCCTGGCTGATCGCCATTTCCGTGCAGACCCATGGCGCGTTTTTTCAGACCGCGCTCGGGCACTCGATGCTCGACAAAGTAGGCCACGCGCAACAGGGCCATTCCTTCCCGCCCGGCTATCACTTGTTGATGTTCCCGCTGATGTTCTGGCCCGGCGCGGTGTTCGCCGTGCTCGCCGCGCCGTGGGTGTGGAAGAAGCGCAACATGCCGCAAATGCGCTTCCTCATCTCCTGGATCATCCCGACCTGGATTTTCTTCGAACTCGTCGCCACCAAGCTGCCGCACTACACACTGCCGGCCTATCCCGCGATCGCCGTGCTGACCGCCGCCGCGCTTGCCGCCGGCGCCGACGCCGCACTTAAAGGCGCAAGCAAATGGATCGCCGGACTTATCGCCGCATTCGTCGCGCTGATCGGCCTCGTGCTCTGCGCGGGCGTTCCCGCGCTCGCGTTCCAGTATGACGGCGCGCGCATCGCCGCGGTGATCGCAGGCGCAATCGCAGGCGTGTTGTGGCTCTGGCTCTGCGCGCGCTTGTTGCGCGGACGGCGCGATCAGATGAGCGCCGTGATCGCCGCGCTCTGCGCCGTTGTGCTGCTGCCCGTTGCCTTCGGAAGCACGCTGCCGTCGCTGCAAACCGTCTGGCTCAGCCGCACCATCGACCACACCTTCGACCGCATCAAACCCTGCCCCCATTCCACGCTGGTGAGTGCGCCTTACGCCGAGCCCAGCATGGTGTTCCTCGTCGGCACCGGCACCGTGCTCGCCGGCACGGGCGACAACGCCGCGCGCGCGGTCGAGCAAGATACGCAATGCCGCCTCGCCATGGTCGCCGGCGAAGACACGCAACGCTTCCTCATTACGCTGCAAAGCGACGGCTTCACCGCTGCGCGCATCACCAGCGTCAGCGGCCGCAACTATTCCAACGGCCGCAATCTCACGCTTGAGTTCTATTCGGTGCGGCGGAACTAACCTCAGTCATTCCAGACGCGCGGAACGCGCGTCCTGGAATGACTGAGGAAGGGCCGCTCTAGGCCGCCAACTTTTCCCCGCGCAGCAGCTTCGGCAAATCCCCCGCCGCGCCGCCGGCATAGCGCATGAAGAACCGCCGCGCTGGCCCTGCTGCGTTCACCGCCGCCAATCCCAGATCGCGCACGGCGCGGAGCGGACGGATGTCGTTCGAGAACAGGCGGTCGAAGAATTCCATGCCGAGCGCCATGGTGATGTTGTCGAAGCGCCGCCAGCGTTGATAGCGCTCCAACGCCGATACATCGCCCGCGTCCAAACCGAGCGCTTGCGCGTCGGCGATGCACTCCGCCAGCGCCGCTACGTCTTTCAGGCCGAGGTTCAGACCCTGCCCCGCGATCGGATGAATGCCATGCGCGGAATCGCCGGCGAGCGCTACGCGCGGATCGATCATGCGCTCCGCGATTTGCAGCGTCAGCGGATAGCCAAAGCGCGGCCCTTCGAGATCGAGTGCGCCGAGGAAGGCGCCAAAGCGCCGCTCAAGCTCCGCGAGAAAATCCCGCTTCGGCATTTTGAGCAGGACGTCGGCCGCCGCGTGCGGTTCGGCCCAGACGATGTTCGCGCGATCGCCCATCAGCGGCAAAATCGCGAACGGCCCGTTCGGCAGAAAATATTCGTGCGCGACCCCCTCGTGCGGACGCTCATGCACCACCGTCGCAACGATCGCCGTCACCTTGTAGTCGCGGCCGATCGTGCGGATGCCGCAGCGTTCGCGCACGAACGAACGCCGGCCATCGGCGCCGATCAAAACGTTCGCGCGCAAACGACGGCCATCAGCAAGTGTAACGGTCACTCCAGCGCCATCGCGTTCGAAATCGGTCAGCGCCATCGGCGCGATCACTTTGATCGACGGCCGCGCGCGCACCGCTTCATCGAGCGCGAGGCGAATGTAACGGTTCTCCAGCATCAGCCCGAGCGGCTCGTCGCCCGTCGCATCGAGTTCGGCGCCGTCGAAATGCAAATGCAGCAGCGAGGGCCCGCCCTTGCGCGCCCCGCCGCCCGGACGGCCGTCGGTGACCAGGATCTGCCGGATGGGTTGGGCCACGGGATCGAGCGCATCGCCCAGCCCAAGCGCGCGCCACATGCGGTAAGATGCGAACGCTATGGCGAAGGCCCGCCCGTCGAAATGCGGCGCCAGCGTCTCGGATGGCTTGGCTGCATCCACGACCGCAACGGAAATACCCGCTGAATCAAGCGCTAACGCTAAAGTCTGACCGACCAGGCCACCGCCGCCGATCAATACCTCCGCGTCAAATCCAGCGCCTGCCGAGCTCATGGCGAAAGCTTAGGACCGCAACCGGAACGGGTCGATGCGGCGCCTCGAAGCGCGCGCCTTTTGGGCAGAGGCGCCCGTTTGTTGGGCTATGGCGCAGCGCAACATAAAGCTGCCGGTAACCTGCCTTGCCGTGGCGGCCTCCGCACCCTGATCAATTTGCGCGGCGAGCGCGTGGGGACTCGCGCGGAGGCGTGCGTCCACGCCGATAAGAGGGAGCCTGGGCATGAAACTCATAGAGAATCTGTGGCGGCGGCCGGGAGCGTTACTGAACGCGCTCCGGTTAGGGGGCGCCGCCCTCGTCGTCGGCTTGGCGCTGACGGCGGTCGCGCCGCATAGCGCCTACGCGCAAGACGCGGCGACCACGACAGCCGCCGCCACCATGGACGCCGCGCCAGCAACGGAAGCGCCCGCCGCGGAAGCCGCGCCGGCCGAGGAGGAAGCCGCGCCGGCGCCGACCATGGATTCCGGCAACACCGCCTGGATGCTGACGTCGACCGCGCTGGTCCTCATGATGACCATTCCAGGCCTCGGCCTCTTCTATGGCGGCATGGTTCGAAAGAAGAACGTCATCGCCACGGTGACGCAATCCTTCGCGATCTGCTGTCTGGTCACGGTGCTATGGGCGATTGTCGGCTATTCGCTGGCGTTCGGCACTTATGACGACCCGATGCTCAACAAGTACCTGGGCGGTTTCGGGAAATTCATGATGGCGGGAATCACGACGGAATCGCTTTCGCTGACGATCCCGGAATTTGTGTTTCTCACCTTCCAAATGACGTTCGCGATCATCACGCCGGCCCTGATCTGCGGCGCGTTCGCAGAGCGCATGAAGTTTTCGGCCATGTTCATCTTCATGGGCCTCTGGCTGCTTCTGGTTTACTGCCCGATCGCTCACTGGGTCTGGGGCGGCGGCTTCCTCGCCGCGGGCGAGTTCACGGGCGGCAAGCCTGTCCTCGACTTCGCCGGCGGCACGGTCGTTCACATCAATGCGGGCGTCGCCGGCCTGATGTGCGCGCTGATGATGGGCAAACGCTCGGGCATGGGCCACGAAAACATGGCGCCGCACAATCTGGTGCTGACGATGATCGGCGCTTCGCTGCTGTGGGTCGGCTGGTTCGGCTTCAACGCGGGTTCTGAAGTGGCCGCGGATGGGCTCGCCGGCGCCGCCATGCTCAACACCCAAGTGGCCACCGCGGCGGCCGCTCTGGCCTGGATGTTCATCGAGATCATCCACCGCCGCAAGCCGACCCTTCTCGGCCTTTGCTCCGGCGCGGTCGCGGGTCTCGTCGCGATCACCCCGGCGTGCGGTTTCGTCAATCCGCAGGGCGCGCTCATTGTCGGGGCGGCCGGCGGCGCGGGCGGCTATTTCGGCGCTGTCATCCTCAAGGGCATCCTGAAGTACGACGACAGCCTCGACGCCTTCGGCGTCCACGGCATTTGCGGCATCATCGGCGCGCTCTTGACCGGCGTGTTCGCCGACCCCGCGATCAATTCCGTCGGCGAGGGTCACTCGATCGTCACCCAGGCGGTCGGCGTCGGCGTGACCATCGTCTACACGGCGGTCGTCAGCCTCGTGTTGCTGATCGTCCTGCGGATCACGATCGGCCTTAAGGTCACCAAGGAGCAGGAATCGGAAGGTCTCGACATCGTCCTGCACGGAGAGGCCATCCAATAACAAAGCTTGCGGCCCGGCGCGGAGCAACGCGTCGGGCCGCTCACAGGCCCGCAAAGCGGGGTCCTCCTCCCTCCTTCAAGGCGCAGCTCAAGAGCTGCGCCTTTTGTTTTGCGGGCGATGCGTCGGCGCGCCGCAACAGGCGCTTGTGAACGCGCGGAAACGACGTTGTGATTAACGCCCGGCAAGCTTGAAAAACGCTGTGAAACAAACGCGCTGCACGCGCATCTCTTTCTCGATTCGACAGCGAATCTTCATCGCTCGTTTACCGATAAGGACAAAAGTCCGCCCCTTAGTTGCGGACCCCTCGGAGCGAGCCGCTTTCTCGATGACAGACGACGCTTACTCCCCCGAGGGACGCACGCCCTCCGCCGCCACGTCGGCAGCCGGCCGCATCGCCTTGCGCCGCGCCTCGATCTCGGTCGGCGCCGTGCTGCTCGGCGGATACGGCCTGGGCGCCGTGCTCACTTACTCGCCGGAGGATCCGAGCTTCAATGTCGCCACCAATGGGGCGACGCACAACCTGTTCGGCGGCCCCGGCGCGCTGCTCGCCGACATTGCGGTTCAGTCGCTGGGCGCGGGCGCTCCGCTCGCCATGGGCGCGCTGTTCGCCGCGGGGGCCTTGCGCGTCGCCCGCAAGCGTCTCGTCGCGCGCATCGAGCGCCGACGGCTGTTGAGCGGCGCGGCCGGCGTGACCCTGCTGTCCGCGGCCGCCTCCGTCGTGCCGACGCCGGAGGGATGGCCGCTGGCCAGCGGCTTCGGCGGCGTAATCGGCGATGGGCTGGCGCACATGCTCACCGGCATGATGAGCGCGCCGGGCCTGCCATTCCCGCACGTGCTGACCGGCGCGCTGTGTGCGTCCGTCGGCGTGCTGGCGAGCGGCTGGGCCTTCCAGGTCAAGACGCGGGACGTGCGCACCGCCGCCGGCGTCGCCGCCCGTGCGGCAACCAACGCCCACGGCGCGGCTCAGCGCGCGCTGACCTACGTTTCCGAGAAGGCCAAGCGCGACGACGAGTTCATCGATCCGAGCCACCGCCTCGAACAACGCGCGCAGGCGCCGCGCCCGCAAATCGTCCGCCGCGAGGAACCCCAGCCCGCCCGGCGCGAACGCGCGTTCACGCCGGCGCCCGAGGCGCCCGCGCCACGGCGGGCCCCCGCCTCACGCGCGCCGGCTCAGAAGCAGCAGCCGCAACAGCAATTCCGCTTCGGCCGCCCGTTCGAGCTGCCCGACGCCGGCCTGCTCGCCACGCCCAAGCAGCGCGTCTCCCACGCCGACGCACAGACGCTGCACGCCATGTCGCGCCAGCTCGAGGGCGTGCTGGCGGATTTCGGCGTGCAGGGCGAGATCGTTTCGGCGCGCCCCGGCCCCGTCGTCACCTTGTTCGAGCTTGAACCCGCCGCCGGTGTGAAATCCTCGCGCGTCATCGGCCTCGCCGACGACATCGCCCGCTCGATGAGCGCCACCGCCGCGCGCGTCGCCGTGATCCCCGGCCGCAACGCCATCGGCATCGAACTGCCGAACCCGAAGCGCGAGACGGTCTATCTGCGCACGCTCTTGAACTCCACCGCCTTCGCCGGCACGCAGGGAGATCTGCCGCTGGCGCTGGGCGAGACCATCGAAGGCGATCCCTTCGCCGCCGATCTTTCGAAGATGCCGCACTTGCTGATCGCCGGCACCACCGGCTCGGGCAAGTCCGTCGGCATCAACGCCATGATCCTGTCGCTGCTCTACCGCCACCCGCCGGAAGAGTGCCGTTTCATCATGATCGACCCGAAGATGCTGGAGCTCAGCGTCTATGAGGGCATCCCGCACCTGCTCTCGCCGGTCGTGACCGATCCGAAGAAAGCCGTCGTCGCGCTCAAATGGACCGTGCGCGAGATGGAAGACCGCTATCGCCGCATGTCCAAGCTCGGCGTGCGCAATATCGGCGGCTATAACGAGCGCGTCCGGGAAGCGATCGAGAAGGGCGAGCGTCTCGAGCGCACCGTGCACGCCGGCTTCGACCCCACCAGCGGCGAGCCCATCTACGAAACACGTGAGCTTCCTTTAGAGCCGATGCCGTTCATCGTCGTCGTCATCGACGAAATGGCCGATCTGATGATCGTCGCCGGCAAGGAGATCGAAGCGGCGGTGCAGCGTCTCGCGCAAATGGCGCGCGCGGCCGGCATCCATCTCATCATGGCGACGCAGCGCCCGTCGGTCGACGTCATCACCGGCACCATCAAGGCCAACTTCCCGACGCGCATCTCCTACCAGGTCACCTCGAAGATCGACTCGCGCACCATCCTCGGCGAGAGCGGCGCCGAACAGCTCCTCGGCATGGGCGACTTGCTGTTCATGGCCGGCGGCGGGCGCATCCGTCGTCTGCACGGACCATTCGTCAGCGACGCCGAGGTCGAGCGCGTGGTCGACATGCTGAAGGCGCAAGGCACGCCGCAATATCGTCAGGACGTCACCGAAGAGCCGAAGGACCCCGAGTTCGAAGAACCGGAATTGTTCGACGGCGAAGGCGGCGGCTCGGGCGACGAGATGTTCGACCGCGCCGTGGAGATCGTGCGCCGCGACCGCAAGGCGAGCACGTCATACCTGCAGCGCCGCCTCCAGATCGGCTACAACCGCGCCGCCACGCTGATCGAGCAGATGGAAAAAGAAGGCATCATCTCCACCGCGAATGCCGCCGGTAAGCGCGAGATCCTTATTGGGGCTCCGGCGGGGATGGAGGATTAAGACTACGCATCGGCGTCTTTGCGGCCGGCCAATTCGATCCCCACCCGACTCGTGGCAAGCTCTTGGGCCCGAACTTGAGCCTGTTGATGAGCGATACACCGAACGATAGTGCCGGCTCCGTCACCAAACCCGCTGGCGTCGTCTATGGCGACGCCTCACACGTGGTTGGGCCGGCGCTTCCGCTGCTCGTGCCGGCGGAAGAAGTGAACGACAGCTACGTCCGCTACAGAAAGTCAAAGATCGATAAGGCCCGCGCCCTGCTCGGCGCGCTTAAGAAGATGGACTTCGATTGGCAGAACGTCGCCATCGCCGCCGTAGCTTTCGGGGCCGGGACGCTCGTCAGCGGCTGGCTCGCCTCGCTCGCGTTGGATAGCCTCAAGGGCGGGATCATCTACATCGGCGGCGCCTGCCTGATGACCAGCGGAGCCGTCCTCTCGTGGGCGACACATAAATTCCGCGCCAAGAGCGTGGCGCAAATCGCTGCGGACGTACTCGAATGCATTCCGGATGAACTGGTGCCGTAATGATCCGAATGGACAGCATATCAAATCAGCTTGTCTTCAACACAGTGCGGCTAGTAGCGCATCAACCGAACGGCCACGAAAACTTCGGAACTGGCTTCATCGTCGCGATCGGCGATGGCGAATCGACGATTCCGCTTATCGTCACCTGTTCGCATTGCCTGAGCGGTGCCATCAGCGTTTCCTTGACGTGCGTTTCCGCCAACAAAGACGGGACACCCGATCTTGGCAACGTGCAAACTTGGACGCTCGACAAGTCCTTGCTTCAGCTTGTTGCGCCGCATGCGTCGCTTGATGTGGTGGCGATTCCATTCGGCCCCATCGCCAATCAGGCGCACGCCGCAGGAAAGCCGATATTTCACAGGCAGCTCATCGCTTCAAATTTCGTGAGCGAGGAGGAGCGCGAGAAGCTCACAGCCCTTGAGTCGGTGGTTTTTGTTGGCTACCCGCTCGGACTATACGACTCGAAGAATGCGCTTCCGTTGCTTCGAGTCGGCTCAACGGCTTCGCCAATCTGGTCGTATTTCGAACAAGAGCCAAAATTCTTGATCGACGCGGAGGTCTTCCCTGGTTCCTCGGGAAGCCCGGTGTTCATCCTGAACGAGGGCGCTTACTCAACGCCGGAGGGACTCAGCGTCGGCATTCGTTTCCATCTTGTCGGAATGATTACGCAATCGCTGAACACATCGGGACACGCTGGCCAACATGTCGGACTTGGCGCAGTGCTGCACGCAAATCCTATCCGGGAATATCTTCTGGCCGCAGCAAAGCATCTGTCACTTCACGGCGCGTAATCGTTCAGACGACCTTGTATGTCGTGCCCTTTGCCCGGCCTTCTTTCAGCACCACATCGGTCGCCACGAGCGACCGCAAGATTGGGCGAACTTCGTCAATCGGTTGATTGATGTCGCGCGCGATGGACGACATGTTCGCCGGGCCACGCCGCTTCAATCGTTCGATGATCTGCGCCGCCATCTTCTGGCCCGCTTTGATCTTCTCTTTCAGGTTTTGATCCACGACCCGTCGAACGACGGTACCTAACGTCTGAGACGAGTTATAGTCGTAGCACAAAATGCCATTCAAGTCGGCCGGGATCGGCAGCGGCGTTGTGCGCTTGCCCCAAATGCTCTGGCTCTCACTCAAGTGCAGATCGCGATTGATCAGAAGGAAGCACGGCTTCTCCGACGCATGACCGATTCCAAATTCGATGAGAACATTCGGGTTGAGGCCGGTCACGTCGTAGAAACCGATTTCGCACTGATCGATGCATTCCGACACGTGGTCGAGGATGTGCCCGCCGCTTGTCACTTCGTCTGCAAAGATGGGCTCGAAGCCCGCATCTTTGACGGTATTCTTCAAACAGATTCGATACCATGGATGCGCTTTGTCGTAATCGTACGCGAACGCGAAAAAGACCTTTTGCATTTCGACCCCCGATGGCCGCACGCGCTGTTCTAGCAAATGTTCCCTGGGGAGGCGAATCGACACCCCCCAATCCGACCGACTTCACCCCGGGCGTACACTGCGCCCTCGATGTCCAACGCCCCGTCCTCCGTCCCTACTCGCGCCGCGCCGCTTGCGCTTTGGCGCGTCGCGGAGGCGTTCTTGCGCGTCTTCTTCAATCTGTTCGGCGAGCCGAAGGACATCGCCTTCCAGCACACGCACACGACGCGCCAGCGCGCCTTGATGCTGCCCTGGCTGCGCGCGGGCGAGGCTTTGCTGCGCCGGCTCCTCCTCATCGAAGCGGCGGGGTTGCCCAAAGCCAACACGCCGCCGCCGCGCGCCAAGCGCGTGCGCGTCCGCAAGCGCCGCATCTTCATGCTGACGCCGGATAAGCCGGAGGAATGGCGCGTCTCGTTCCGCACGTTCGCGAGCGCCCGCGCCGATGGCTATGGCGCTTTCGGCGCAGCGCGCCGCAAAGAGCCCAAGCGCTTCCATGATGCGTGGCCGCTGGCCGAGCGCGTCGAGGCGATGCTGCGCGTGTTCAACGAACCGCTGCCTTACGCCAAACGCCTCGCGCGCCAACTGCACGCGAGCCCGCGCCGCGCGGGCGCACTGCTGCGCCTGCCGCCTGAGCGCGAACGCAAAGCCGGCGACATCGCCCACCTCCCCGATCTCATCGGCCGCGAGGATTTCGAAAAGCTCGGCGCCGCCGCCCGCGCGGCGTTCAATTCGAGCTAGCGCTTCCTTCCCCTTGCGAGGAACGGGCGCGTTACATCTTCTCGATTCTGTCCATGAAAATGCG